>JAKBLM010000059.1 GCA_021832085.1 Acidobacteriota bacterium
TTTTGAGCCTGACGCTTTTCGAAAAAATGCCCATTTTACAAGCCTTGGAGGCCTCTGACTCCCGGGAGGATTTAGTCGCTGACCAGAACCAGTTGATTCTGTTCAACTTTTAACCGGACAGCAGTGAGTCCACAACTCTCGCGAGCTCCGCGCCCAACGGAATTCCCGCGTCACCCAAGGGCTGAATCCCGCGCCACCGAACGCGGCTTGCTGACGGCCGGCGGCAGGTGCAATATCACCTCCGCCGCTCCGTCGCCCGCCCCTGTCAATCAGGTCGCGACGCCGCCCGCATGCTCGGTTTTTCTCCAGCCCAGCGCCAGCGCTTCGCCAGCCGCCCTCGCCTCAGCTCACGCCATGAAGGGCGCGCAGGACGGACAGCAAAACAATGATGAGCATCAGGATGACGTAGACTCGCAAGCCCCAGAAGAGGATTCGAATGCCCGGAGAGAGTTCTCTCCTGCCGAAATGGGTCCGTCGCTTGGCCGCCACAAGTTGGTCCGCTTCGAGCACCGAGAGCACGACCCGAGGATCCTGAAAATCGGGCTCGCCCTGCTTCCCGAGGGTGTTTTTTCCCTCGCTCATTGGCGTTTCCGGTCCTGTGAGATCCGTTCCCATACCTCATTCCTCCGGATCGCGGCTCTACGTGCGCAACAGCCGGGGAAAGACAGTGGCGAGGCTGAACATCAATCCGGCGGCAACGAGCACCAGCCCTACGCTCACCCCGCCCAGGTTTCCCCAGAAGCCGTTCGCATGCTCGCCCATCAGTTCCCGGTCGTTCACCAATATCAGCAGAAATGCCAGCGCTGGCGGCATCGCCAAAACCGCGATCACGTTCACCGTCAGAATGATGAATTCCAGAGGCGCGCCGGGTATCAGCACCAACCCCGCCGCCAGGCAAGCCGACCCCATCAAGGTCAGATAAAAGGGCCAGGCGTCGCGCACAGGACGATTCAAACTGTGCCCGCTATGCAGCACCTCGCCGAACGCGTAAGCCGAAGAAGTGGAAATGGTGACTGCGGCAACGATTCCCGCTTCGAAAATGCCCAGGGCAAATAGGGCTGCTCCGAAGCGCCCAATCCAGGGCTCCAGCGCCTGCGCGAATTGCGCGGTTTGAAAGTCCGCCGCGTTGATCCCGTGTTGGAAGAGCGGAGCCGTGGCGAGAATCGCGGCAATGGCAAAGACTGTCGCCAGCACCGTGCCCAGCAGCGTATCGAGCCGGGCGGCAGGAATGTCGCGGGGCTGCAGGCCCTTATCCACTACGGCGCTCTGCTGAAAGAACAGCATCCAGGGCGTCACGGTGGCGCCCATCGTCGCCAGAAGCAGCAGGAGGATCTCGTTCCCGTCACCTCTCGGCAGCGGTTGCCAGGTGAGCATGGCGTTTCCCACCTGGCCCCAGGCGGGATGAGCCAGCAGCGCCGCCGGGATGAAGAGGCCGTTGAAAAGCGCCAGCGCCAGCGTGATCCGCTCCCAGGTCCAATATCTTCCCGTCATGATCGCTCCCAGCACCCCGAGCAGCGCGCCGCCCACCGCCAGCGCCGGCCGGACCCCGAAGAAGCCCAAACCCGCCCGCACGCCGATGAACTCCGTCACCAACGTGAGGAAGTTGCCCAAGACCAGGTCGCCCATGGCAAAGAAGCCCCAGAAGCTTCCAAAGCGGTCGAAAATCAATTCCGCATGGCCGCGATGGGTGACCGCGCCCAGCCGCGCCGTCATTTCCTGGACCACGAAACCCATCAGGAACGTGAGCACCGTGAATGGGAGAAAGAAGCCGACGCCGAACCGCGCTCCTGTCGCCGCGTAGGTAAGCATGCTCGGGGCGTCGTTCTCGCCGAGGAACACGAGAACCCCAGGCCCGATTAGAAGCCAAAGAAGCCACAGCCCACTGAAACGGCCCAGCCTTCGCCGCCGCGCCAGCGCCGCACGGCCCTGCGTCACCTTCCATCGGTCGCGGGCCCGGTCCACGTCCTCGTGCGTCACTAGCTCGTCGAGTTCCCTGGTCGACGCCGGGACGACGGAGCTTTCGGTCGTCGGGTTCCCGGGCCCGGCTGCGGAACGCCCTGTGATCTCCCTGGAATTGCTCATGGGTTAATGTAGTTGAACTAGAAATATAAACTACACTTAACGCACTCACGCGTCAACGCTTCGTCGGCCACGTGACCACAAAGACCAGTGCCCTTTGCCGCCGCGGCAGCTCTTTGTGCTAGCCTGAGGCCCGGAGGGAATGATGAGCGAACAAGCAGGCCAGCCCCAGTTGCAGATCAAGGCGGATGAGAAAGAACTCCTCGGCCAGTACGCGAATCTCGTGATGATCCATCACACCAACGAGGAGTTCACCCTGAACTTCATCTACGTCTTTCCCAACCTGCCGCAGGGCAAGCTGGTCAGCAGCATCATTGTCAGCCCCGGCCACGCCAAGCGCCTGATGCACGCGCTCGAGGAAAACATCAGCCGCTACGAAGCCCAGTTCGGCCCGATCCCCGAGGGCCCGGCCCCGGCCGCGGTGCCCAACGTCGGCTTCGTGCAGTAGGGAATTGCGCAGCCGCAGGCCCGGGCTGCGTTTTCCACGAGGCCCCAAATGAAAATCGGGGTCGTGGACCTGGAGGCGGGCTTTAGCCCCTCGTCTTTCGCGCCTGGACGGGTTTTCCCCCGAAACCTGGCAGGGCACACATCACCCGCACAGAAAATTTCGCAGTGAAAAACGAGTTAGGACTGCGGCGGCAGGTCGCGCGCCTCGACCGTGCTCTGGAACTCCGCCTTCGCGTGACTGCCGTCACAAAACGGCTTGTTGTTGGAATGGCCGCAGCGGCACAGCGAGATTGCCGTGCGCCCGCCCAAACCGAATGCCTTCCCCTGCCCGTCAACCAGCTCGAATTCCCCTTCCAACCGGTACGGGCCGTTCGGCCGAACCGTGATCCGGGTATTCGCCATCGCTTCCTCCTCCACCTGGAATTTTCGCTCGCGGCTCAGTATTTCGGCACGGACGGATCGACCTCGTCCGACCACGCCAGAATACCACCCTTCAGGTTCCAGACCCGGCTGAAGCCGGCCTTGCGCAGAAAATCGACCGCTTCCGCCGAACGTGCGCCGCTCCGGCAGTGCACCACCACCGGCCCCGATGCGTTGATTTCCTGCACCCGTCTCGGCAGGTCACCAAGCGGAATCAGGTATCCCCCGAGATTGCAGATCTGGTATTCGTGCGGCTCGCGTACGTCGAGTAGAAAAATGTTTTCGCCCCGGCTCAACCGCTCCCGCAGTTCCCGCGCGGTCATTTCCGGCACTTGTACCGAGGGCGGCGGTGCTTCCTCGCCACGCACGCCGCAGAACTCGTAGTAATCGATCAGTTCGGTAATCGTGCGATGCGGGCCGCAGATCGGGCACTCGGGGTTCTTGCGCAGCTTCAGCTCGCGAAAGCTCATCTCGAGCGCGTCGAAAACCAGCAGCCGGCCGGCCAGCGGGTTTCCGTTGCCCAGGACCAGTTTCAGCACCTCCATCGCCTGCAGCGACCCGATAATGCCCGGCAGCACGCCCAGCACGCCGCCCTCGGCACACGAAGGCACCAGTCCCGGCGGTGGCGGCTCGGGATAGAGGCAGCGATAGCAGGGGCCGTCGGGCGCGCCAAAAACACTCACCTGACCCTCGAATCGGAAGATCGAGCCGTACACGTTCGGCTTGCCCAGCAGCACTGACGCGTCATTCACCAGATAGCGCGTGGGAAAATTGTCTGTCCCGTCGACGATGATGTCGTAGGGGCGCAGGATGTCGAGCGCGTTCTCGCTGGTCAGGTGCGTTTCGTACGTGTCGATCTGGATTTCGGGGTTCAGGTCGGTCAGCCGGCGGCGGGCCGCTTCGAGTTTCGGCCGGCCAACATCCCCGGTGGTGTAGAGCACTTGCCGCTGCAAATTCGTGAAATCGACGCGATCGAAATCCACCAGCCCCAGCCGCCCCACGCCCGCCGCGGCCAGATAGAGTGCCAGCGGAGCACCCAGCCCGCCCGAGCCAACCAGCAGCACCTTTGCCCGCTTCAGCTTCAGCTGTCCCTCCATGCCCACCTCGGGCATGATCAGGTGGCGGCTGTAACGCAAAACTTCCTCTTTCGAGAGTGGTGGCACGGGATCGCTCGCCGCCGTCTGTGGCTGCGGCCGCCCGCCGGCAATCGAAGGCACGATGCTGATCGTATCGCCCTCGCGCAGCGGCGTCTCGTCTTTCTGCAGGTGGCGAATGTCTTCCTCGTTCACGTAGACGTTGACGAAGCTGCGCAGCCGCCCACCCTCCGCATAGAGGTGTTTCCGCAATTCCTGGTAACGGCCGGTCAGAGCGTCGAGCGCTTCGCCCACCGTCCGCCCGTCGACTTCGACGCTCGCCTGCTTGCCCGCAAAGGGCCGGAGCGGCGTCGGGATCATGACTTTGACTGCCATCAAACGTTCTCCTTGAGCAACAGAAAGTTATGAATGAAAAATGAAAATCGATCTTCGCCGCGCAAAGCTCGGCATCCCCACGGAACCGCTCGCGCCGTCCACCGCGTGTGTTCCATCAGGCCGCCGGCCGGCCCGTGGCATCCTTAGCCGGGCATGCCCAACTGCGCCACGATCTCTTCACTCTCGAACCGTCGCCGGTCGTCGGTGAGCCGCCAGGAAGACATCTGCCGCGGCTGCGCCGCTTCCACGCTCACAATCACGTAGCTATACCACGGCCAGGCGTGTTCCCGGTCGAATTCGCTCGGCCGCGCCGGCGCGTCCGGATGCGAGTGATACCAGCCGATCAAATCCAGCCTTCGTTCCCGCGCCGCTTTCTCCACGCGCAGCACGTCTTCCGGCCGCACCAGAAACCGGTTGCGCGGCGAATCCTGCCGGAAATTTTCCAGCGCCACCAGGTCCCACGCATCGCGGCCCTCCGGCCCGTCGCTGCCGAGCAGCGCGCCGCAGCATTCGTAGGGATAGCTCTGCGCCCCGTGCGCCCGAATCCGCTCCGCCACTTCCGCAGTCAATTTCAGCATTCTTCTCCCTCTTCCCAGAAGCGATCGCCCAGGTATCGGTCTCCGGAGTCGGGAAACACGGTCACGATTCGCGCTTGCTGGCTGCGCGGCAACTGCCGGGCAATCTCCAGGCACGCAGCCAGCGCCGCGCCCGCGCTCAATCCCACCAGCAGCCCTTCTTCCCGCGCCAGCCGGCGCACGCACCGATAGGCCTGCTCGGTTTCGATCCACAGGTTTTGATCGGCCAGCGCGGGGTCGTAAATGCCCGGGACAATCGCCGACGGCAGGTGTTTCAGCCCTTCGAGCCCGTGGAAAGCCGCATCCGGCTGGAAGCTGATCAGCCGAATCGACCGGTCGTATTCCCGCAGCCGCCGTGCCGTGCCCACAAACGTTCCCGTCGTGCCCAGTCCGGCCACGAAATGGGTCACCTGCCCTGCGGTCTGCTGCCAGATCTCCGCGCCTGTCGTTTCATAGTGTGCGCGCCAATTGGCTGGATTGTTGTACTGGTCGACATAGAAATACCGGTCCGGATCGCCCCCGTAGATCTCGCGTACCCGCCGGATGGCGCCATCGGACCCTGCCTCGGCCGGCGTCCAGACGATTTCCGCGCCATAGGCCGCCAGGATCCGCTTGCGTTCCTCCGAAGCGCTCGCCGGAACGCACAGCTTCACAGGGTATCCCTTCACTGCTCCGATCATCGCGTAGGCGATACCGGTGTTGCCGCTGGTCGCGTCAAGAATCGTTTTCCCCGGCGCCAGTCGCCCGCTGCGCTCGCCGTCCTCGATCATCGAGAGCGCGGCGCGGTCCTTCACCGATCCGCCCGGGTTGAACCACTCGGCCTTGGCCAGAAATTCCACGTTCGGCCATTCCCGCCCAATCCGTTCCAGCCGGAGCAGCGGCGTCCATCCGATTCGGTCCAGCACGCGGTCGGCCACAGCCACGGTTGGCCGGCCTCGCGTTATCAATGCAGCTTCGCTGTGCGTTGCGCCCACAGTTCCCTTGGCTCCGGGCCGTCTACAGCGTAATGTGCGACCACAACGGTCCGATTCCCTAGTTTAGACTAGATGCGCAAGTCTGGCACGAAGCTTCAGCTTCATTTCTGCGCTCTTACAGAAGGGCTTACTCGAAAACCCCACTTGGAGCAGGCTTTTGCGGCTTCAGGGGCTTCCCTGCAGGCGTTTCAACTCGGCGCGAAATCCGTCCGGATCGATTCGGTGGCGGGCCCACTCCGTGTTTCCCAGGAAAACGACGGGAATCTCGTTGCCGTACCGTTCGCGGAGGATGCGATCGGTATCGACGTCAACGGTCCGCAGTTTTGCCCCGAACCTGGCCACCAGTGGTTCGATCTGGCGCAAAACCCCCTCGCAAAGGTGACAGCCGACCCGGCCCAGCAACGTGACTTCGTGCGGCCCGGCGATCTCCAGCCGTCCCCACTCTGTTCGTTCGTACCGGTCACCCACTTCGCGCAAGCTCCCCGATTCCACCAACTGGTCCAGAGTGGCCTTGGGAGGCGCCGGCCGGTCGGGTGAGCCGAAATCGGCAGCAGCGAGCCGCGAGAGGCCCAGTCGGTCAAAAGTCTCGAGGATCTGTCGCTCTGCTTCTTCCATGGCTTCCTGCAATCGCTACGGTTGCGGCTTGTAATGGTCGCGGTAGACGGACATGGAGGGATAAAAGGCGCAGGCACGATAAATTTCGGCGATCTGGCGGATGTGGCCAAGATCGTGATAGGCCCATTCGTTCAGCATTGCCTCCAGCGTCAACGGGCCGTACTGCGGGTGCCTTGCCGGAAGCCGCTCGGCCCCGGCCGGCAACTGGTAGAGCAGCGCGAGCGAGCGCCAGCGCTCGCCGACGAATCGCTTCAGCTGCGCGCGTCCGGACTCGCCGGAATAGTGTCCCTGCTGGTAGGAAACGTTCTGGTCGTAAGGCTCGAAGCGGGGATGGTCTTCTTCGTCGAGGAACTGCTGGACGCGCTTCTGGTACATGTCGTGCTCGACGTGATTCATATGGCCGAGCACCTCGCTGATCGACCAGCGATCTGTTCCCGGCTTCCACGCCATCTGCTCCTCGTCGGCCGCTTCCAGCATTTTCCCAAGGATTTCCGGCGTCTGCTTCAGCACCGAGAGGATTGCGGGCGACAGGGTGGTTTCAATCATCATGGCATTGCCCTCCTGGCCGGCCAGGGACGCCGGCGCCGGGCTTGTATCCCGGTGCCAGCCATGATACCAACAAGATTAGGGAAAAGGGGGTGACCATGAGTTACGTGCTGGCGTTGGTCGATAACCTGTTTTTCCAGGCCCGCATTCAGGCCGTGGCCAAGCAGATCGGGGTCGAGGTCAAGGTTGTCCCCGACGGGGATCAGTTGGTGTCCGAGGCTGTTGCCAACCCGCCCGCCCTGGTGATCATCGACCTGAACACCAAATCCGGTGCGCTCGAAACGGTCCGGCGGCTTTGCGCTGCCGAAACGCCGGCACGGGTCATCGGCTACCTGGCGCACACGCAAACCGAGCTTGCCGAGCAAGCTACCCAGGCCGGTTGCGCTGAAGTGATGCCTCAGGGAAAATTTACTCAGGAGCTGCCAATGATCCTGGCGCGGGCGCGGGGGAAACTCGAGCAGAAGGCCCAATGAAATGAAGGGACATTTTCGCCGGTCGTGCGAGCGGCGCTCCGTGGCGCGCCCGGACCGGCACTCGGCGGTCGGGCGGATTCGACCGCTGCACCTCGGCCTGGGTGCGGTAATCGTAGCGCTGGCACTGGGCTTTTTGCCCGCCGCTGGCGCGGCGCAGGAATTGCCGGCCCCGCCGCCCGGGCCTCAGCAGGTGATCATCTCGGCCCTCAAGGCGGCTTGCAGCCAAAACACGCAGGAATTTACGCGCTACCTGCTCGCTGACAGCCGTCGCGCGTTTGCCGCTCTCCCTCTTGAAAGGCAAAAGGTGGTGCTGAAGCGCTTCTCGCTCACCTCGGTTGCGGGCCACGCCCGCGCCCTCATCGGCAGTGAGGGTCGCATGGTGGTCCAATGCAACACCCCGGCCGAGTCGGTCATCTTCCACTTGGGCAAGCCCCAGATCGATCACAACGTCGCCTTCATTCCCGTCACGGTCAGCGGCGGCGAGAACACCAATTTCGGGCTGGTGCGCCAACCCGATGGCTGGCGGCTGTTCTCGCTGGGCCTGCTCGTCTTCAACGTTCCGGCGCTGGTCCAGCAATGGCAAGAGGCGGAACTGCAAGCCAATGAGCAAGCCACGATGGTCGATCTGATCACGATGCAACACGCGATCGAGGACTATAACAACGCCTTCGGGAAATGGCCCGACACACTCCAGCAGCTCGGCCCGGCTCCGGCCAACGGCGTTTCTCCCGAGCATGCACAGCTCCTCTCGGCGCGCCTGGCTTCCGGCACGGCCGATGGCTACCGCTTTCGCTATCACATCGTCACCGGCACGGGCGGCGTGATCGAGGGCTTCGAACTTGGCGCGGTGCCCGTCGAATACGGCAAGACCGGCCGCCGCTCCTTCTACGTGGGCATCCACGGGAAGCTGCACGCCGCCGACAAGCACGGCGCCCCCGCCACCGTTGCCGATCCCGTCATCAGCCCACCCTCCGAATCGTCCTCTTCCCCTTAGTCACAAACACCGGCCGCGGCCCTTGTACCACCGCCCCCGGCTCGCTAAAATGCCGCCCGTCACCTGGGAGCGGGCCATGGAGAATACCTTTACCCTTCGCAGGGCGCCGGGCGCCTTCCTGTTTGTTTTTCTTCTTGCCGGAATCCCCACTCCGAAGCTGCTCGCCAGGCAGCAGACCCAGACCCCGCCAAAAGGCTCGGATCCCTTTCATGTGGTGAAATCGCTCGTCGGGGCCAAGGAGAAAGCGGAAGGGATGAAATTCGTCGTCGAGGATCGGCGCACAACTTTTCACCTGCCTCGGGACAAACAGGTTGTCGTCTATTTCGAATGGGAAGGTCCACCGGGCGCGCATCACTTTCAAGGCACGTGGATCGAGCCGACGGGGAAAATCGAAGGCACCAGCACGTTCGAATACGTTACGCCGATCTCCCATTTTTCGGGCTATTGGGTTCTTCGGCTCAACAACACGGTGCCGCGCGGGCTCTGGGCACTCCAGGCGCAAATCGACGGGAAGCCGGCGGGGGAACGAACCTTTCTGATCACCGGGATGAAATCGGTGCAGGCGCCCGCTCCCTTGCCAACCACGGCCCAGGTTTATCAGCAGGTGTTGGCATCGAGCGTTTTCGTCACCGCACTGGGCCCGCGGGAGGAAACCATCCGAACCGGCTCGGGATTCTTTATCCGTCCCGGCGTCGTTCTCACCACCTTCGGGGTGATCGACGGCAGCACCTCACTGCAAGTCCAATTGCCCAACGGTTCCACGCTCGATACCAAAACGGTTCTCGCCTCGAATCGCGAACAGGATTGGGCGCTACTGGCCTTGAGCGGAGCGAAGGTTCCCCCTCTGAAGCTCGCCCAGCCCGGCTCGTGGAAAGTAGGCGACGTCTGTTACGTGACCGGTTCCCCGTCGCCGGGAGCGCGCGCGATTACCGCGGAAGCGATCACAGGCATCGCGAGGTCGAAAAGTTTCGGGCAACGCTTCACGGTTTCCTGGACCGGTGAGGGGAGAGCCGCGGGGTCGCCCGTGCTCGACACGGCCGGACGAGTAATCGGGATGATGAAGCTGAGCCCGAGTTTCGGGCGTAATGAGATCCCTACGGGCTCGGACTTTACCCGATTTGGCTCCCCGCCTTCATCCGGTCCGCAGGTCGTTCCAATCGGGCTCGTTCAGAACCCGGCGCTCATCTCCCAGCCGACAACGCTGGCCGAGCTGGCTGCTCGGGGCGAGTTCATTCCTCCGGTCGCCCGGGATTCGCAGGTCGCCTACGGTTATCTGTGCAGGAACTTCAAGTGGGCCGGAGGGTTCCTGAGTCCTACACGGATCACCAGCCAGTTCTTCCCCCGGGACCGCAAGATCGCCGTTCTTGTCGTCTGGACGCCGGACCGGAAAGTCAGAACCACGGACCAGGTCCGCATCTACAGCAACCGAGACAATGGCCTCCGTCTCGAAAGCAGGCTGAAGAAAATCCGCTTGTGGCCACACAGGACACTTTACACGGGCTGGAGGATCCCGATCTCTTCCCTGCCGCCGGGTCTCTATCGAGTGGATGTGGTGCTTGGCAAGACCCCGGAATGGCGTAGTTTTTTCCTCCTGCGCAAATAGCGCGCCCTCGGAAGCGCAGTAAAATCGTCGAAGAAGAATGCCGACCGGACGCACCCGCGCAATCAGCCGCTTGGCCGTGGCCGCAGTGTTGCTGATCGCGGGAGCGGGGTCGGCATGGGGGCAGTCGCCGACGCCGGTGGAGGGGACGTCGATCCAGCCGCTGCCGCAACCGCCCCCCGCGCCGCGGGTCTGGCTGCCGGTATTTCAATTTCGCAGCGGCTTCTGGGTCAATCTTGTGCAATTCCTCTATCTGCAGGCGCGCATCGAACGCGGGCTGCCGGTCGTCGCCACCGGCCAGTCGCGGCCGGCGGCGTGGGCCGCGGCGGATCTTTCCGGCCTTTCGCCGGCGGAGCGCGAGGCATGGCAACACGCCGTCGGCTATTTCGGCAGGCATTTTGCCGATTACGCGCAGCCTTACGACAGTTTTCTGGTGCGCGTCGACGACCGCCTGAGCCAGATGAACGGCTGCGCCGAACTCACCGGCAAGACCGATCCAGACTGCGATGCGGGCATTGATCCCACGCTGGGTTCGATCCTCGAACAGGCGGCGCCGGTTTACCGGGTGCACTGGTGGCCCGAGCAGAGACGCGCCGACAAGCAATGGATGGCACGAGCGACCAAGCTGGTGCAGAAATACGGCGGCAAGCCGGCCGAGATGCTGGCCACCGAATTTAACGGCAGCTGGCCCGGCAGCCCCATTCCCATCGATGTGACGCTCTATGCCGGGCCCTACGGCGCCTACACCACGATCGATCCGCTCCACATCACCATCTCGAGCGTTGACCCGCGCAATCAGGGGCCGCTCGCACTGGAGGTGGTTTTCCGGGAATCGTCGCACGCGGTTGCTTGGCCTGCGGAGCGGGTGATCATCGAAGAATGCCAAAGACAGACCCGGGCGATTCCCCGCGAACTGTGGCACGCGCTGGCTTTCTATACCACCGCCCGGATATTCCAGCGCGCCTTCGCCGACGGCTGGTTCCACGCTGCCGCGGGCGCGCCCGCTCTATTCGCCGAGAGCCAGCGCAGCTACGTGGCCGCGCGCCGCTGGCAGCACTACGACGAGATGCTTCGGCTCTACTGGCAGCCCTACCTCGACGGCCACACCGACATGGAATCGGCCATCAGCCAACTGGTCGACGCGTTGTAGGCGCGGATTCGCCGGGGCGCCGCCCTTGGCCAGGAATCTGACGTGCCAATTTGCCACCCTGAAGAATGGGTGTGGGATCCGTAAGGACACCGCTTCGGCCGTGCCGTCGCCGCGCTCGCCGTGACAGATTCCGCCGACCCTCGACCCGCTCGCCCACCCGGAAGCCAGGGTTCGACCCGTGGCTCGTGTCGTGGACCTTCACCCGGCCGGTGAACCCATTGATGCGGCAAACGTATGGAAAAACCTAAAAGCGTCCCAGGCTGCATAAGGTGCATGCGCGGCCCACGGCTGCAACGGAGAATCACTCTATAGCGGTTTCCCTCCGCAAAAGCAAAAAGGCCGCCTTTTTCGGGCGGCCTCTTGCATCACGCGGAGGATTACTCCGTTTGCTTCTTCGCTTTCTTCTTTGCTTCCTTTTTTGCCCACGGCAGATAGGTTAGTTTCACCTTCTGGCCCAGCACCCACTTGTCATACCAGTTAAACCAGTACTGGTAGCGGTCCCGAATGTAGGTCGGCCGCGTGAATACGTGGAACTGCTGCGGATACACAATCAGCGCGGCGGGCACATGCAGCGTGCGCAACGCTTCGTACATCTGCTCGCCGCCCACCACCGGCACGTTAAAGTCGCTCGTGCCGCCCATGAACAGCGTCGGCGTGTGAATCCGATCCGCATGCAGGAACGGATACCCGATCTTGAGATACGTCTGGAGATGCTCCCACGGCGGGCCCAGCTCAAAGTTGTACTGGTTCACGTACTCGTCCACGCCATACAGCCCCAGCGGATTGCCCATGCCTGCGCCCGCGGCTGCCGCCTTGAACTCGTCCGTGCTCGCGATCATAAAGTCCGTCATGATACCGCCGTAGCTCCAACCACCCACGCCCATGCGCTTCGGATCGACGATGCCTTCCTGAATGACCTTGTTCACGCAGGCTTCGACGTCCTGCACTTCATCCACGCCCCAATTCGCCCAGATCGCTTTCTGATACGCGATCCCGCGCCCGTCGCTGCCGCGATAATTCACGTTCAGCACCGCGAAGCCGCGCGCCGCAAACAGCTGCCGCATCGCGGAAAACCCATGCGCGCTCTGCCCCTGCGGCCCTCCGTGAATCCACAACAGCATCGGATACGGCTTCGTTGCCCCGGCCTTAACCGGCAGCGTAATCAGCCCATACACGCGCGTGCCGTCCTTGCTCGTGGCGTGCATATTTTCAGCTTTGGCCAGCACCAGCTCGCTCAGCAGCTTCGCATTCTGGTGGGTCAACTGCCGCAACTGCCCACCGCTCAGCGCATACACTTCGTTCGGCTTCGTATCGGTGGTCCACAGCAACGCCTCATGTCCCGCTTTTCCGGAGTGGGCCCACGAAGAACCTTCACTGCCCACCAGCCGCGTCACCGTATCGGTCGCCACGTCAACGCTCACCGGATACCGGTTCCGGTTATCCGTCACCAGCGCAATGACGTGCTTACCGCCCGGCGTCCACTGCGGATCATGAACCGGCCGGTCGAAATTCGCGGTCAGCACCTTCGCGTGCCCGCTGCCGTCAGCCGCAATCACCGCCAGCCGATCCTCCTGGTACTGCCAATACTTCGTGTGCCCGCCGCGCAAAAACGCGATTTCCTTCCCATTCGGGCTCCACGCCAGGGGTCCCACGTCCGCGCCGGTGTAGTGCGTCAGTTGCCGCGGTACCGATCCCGCCTTCGCCGCCACCACAAACAGGTCCGTGTTGATGTTCCGCTCCGGCGCCGCCGTGTGATTGCTGATAAAGGCAATCTCTGTCCCATCCGGCGACCACATGCCGTCGAGCTCGTCATACTTTTTGCCGGCCGTCAGCTTCTTCATCTTGCCGGTCGCAATGTCATAGAGATACAGGAACGTGTGCGACTTCGCCGTGATGTACCCAACAATGTCCTGCTTGAAGAGGTAGCGAGTAATCACAATCGGCGGAATATATTTCTTCAATTTCGCATTGTTGAACGCGTTCGCACTCACTGTCCCGCCTATGTGCACCGTCAGCAGCAGCCGCTTTCCATCCGGAGACCACTGATAGGCTGCGATATGGCCCTGCTTCTTCGTCACATCGGTGAGCTGTCGAGCCTCGCCACCCCTCCGGCTCAGCACCCACACTTGCGTGCCCTTGACCTTGCCCTTCCGGCCCGACAAGAACGAAATGTACTTCCCATCCGGGCTCCATTCGGGCGAACTCACCGACCCGTTATACCCATACGTCAGTTGGATATCCTGCTTCCCGTCCCAGCTCACCATCCACAAGTCCGTGGTCCGGCCGTCCTTCTTCAAATCCATTCTCGAGACGGTATACAGTACCCACTTTCCGTGCGGCGACACCTTCGGGTTTCCCACATACTTCAGGCGAAACACATCGTTCAGTGTCATCGGATGGGGTTTCAGGGCAGTCTGCGCCATCACCGGAGCAACGGCCGCAAACGTCATGGACAACAGCAGCAATCCAAATTTCGGTCCTAGAATGGCTGGCAGTTTCTGCCAAAAGCCCTTGAAGTTTCTACCAGAAAATTCCATTTTGGCCTCCGAGGATGCGCCGCAGCATACATCCGCCCAGCAGCGAGCGCAACTCAGCAGGCGACCGCCTGTCTTCACCAGCCGTTGCTGCCAGCTTGTCACAACCAGTTATCAATCCTCATCGGCAACACCAGCTGCAAGCATGGATTTGCCGGCGCAGGCGACCACGCTCAGCAGAGCCGAACCTCGTTCGACCGGAGGCGGCGGCAACCCCGGCGGGTCATTATTCACTGCCATCTCGCGCTCGCCGACCCGCGGTTCTGCCGCCCCGCGTTTTTCTTAAAAAAGTGGGCAACGAGGTTGCGCGGCCTCTGGCCGGAAAATCAGAGGGCTGGATCGGCGTCGGGAACCATCACGCGCAGCACAGGATGGCCGTGGAGATTCTGGAGCGGGAAGTAGACGCGATGCTCGGGATCGACGGCAACCGAATGCGCCTCGAACGCGAGGTAACTTTCGCCGAGCTTTACCGCGCCGTCGCCGCGCTCCCGGAATGCCGCGACCACGCCGCTCTCGCTCGCGACGTAGAGCCGGTCGAGCCCGGGATCAAACGCGAGCACATCCGGATATTTGCCGACCGAATGGATGCCCGTAACGCGCATCGGCCGCAAATCGAAGGTGAGCAGCTTGGCGTTGTGGTCGCAGGCGACGAAGGCGAGCCGATGCGGCGCGTCGATATACAGGCCGTGGTCGTGCTCGCAGCCGGGGAGCGGGTAGCTGGCGACGATTTTTTTCGTTTTCGGGCTCATGGCGACCAGGCGATCGAGCGTTTGCACGTCCACGTACATGCGGCCGGAAACCGGATCGTATTGCGTGTTGCCCGCTTCGCCGCCGAGCCGGATCGTGGCAACGCGGCGATTCGTGTTCGTATCGATCACCGTATCGGTGCGGCCGGCTTCGTCGGAAACGAAAAGAAGACGGTCGGGCGGATCGTAGGCAAGGCCGTCGGGATAAACGCCGCCGGGAATCCTGGCGATGATGCGGAAGGAGTGCTCGTCGATTACGAAAACTTCGTTGCGGCCGGTGGCGGAAGCGTAGACGCGGCCGAGCTGCGGCACCGCGAGCACGCCATGCACGCGCGAAACGCCGGGGATTTCCGCGACGAGTTTCTGCGTCTTCGTATCGAACGCGAGCACCTGGCTATCACCAAGATGGGAAATGAAGAGCAGGCCGGTGTTCGGATCGATGCTTTCGTAATCGAAGCGCGTCGTGCGGCCGGGCAGCGGAATGTCGCGCAGCGTCCGCAACGGCAGCGGCTTGGGCGCGGCGGCGAATAGAAGCGCGGCCGCCGCGCAAGCCATGATGAACGCTCCGATGCCGATGATGCTGGTTTTCAAGTCAATCCCCTCCTGGCACGCTCTTACGCCACAGGGAGCATAACCCCGATCGCGGATTTTTTCTTCTGGCAATTGGGGAGCGGGCTTGCCAGCCGCATTGTTCCACGATCTCCTGATACCGACGTGCGTCGGGCGCCCTGAAAGCCGCGGAGGGTTAGCGCGGCGGGGGACGGCGGCGACGGTGGAAGGTGAGTGGGTTCTTGGGCGACCAGGGCCAGGGGATGCCGGCAACGAGCGGAGGGCCGGAAAGCGCGAGTGGCGGCGTGGACATCGCGGGATCCGGGGCCGCGTTTTGCGTTGGCGGCTCGGGGTCCTTGTGCTGCACTTCCGGAGGCGGAAGAACGGGCGGCTGCACATCGCTCATAGCAACAACTGCCGCGGGATCAGGGGACGGGGGACCGGATCGGTCGCCCCTACAAACCTTCTCCAACTGCTGACCGCTGGTCTCTTCGGATTCGGATTCGTCTTCGGCTTCTTCCTCCACCTCAGCCTCGGGTTCCGCTTCGGGCTCTTCTTCCTGCTCGCCTATCGCCTCGGCGGTGTCGCCGACGAGAGCGGCTGAGAGCGCGCTTTCGCATTGTTCGGTCGAGACCCCGTCCCAGTAGGCGCGGTCGCGGGCTTGGCGGAGACTGAAGTTGCCGGCAGACCATTCGCCGCGCGCGTTGATTTTCGCCATCAGCGCAATCGCGGCGAGGACATTCGCGGCCGTCGGCTCGACATCGGCAACCCGCTCGACGATGCGGCCGAGCGCCACGTGAAGATTTCGGCGGCGATGCTCGAAGAGATGGCGGGCGTGGGCGTGACGGTAGACGGTGGTGTGGCTGCGCAGGCCGAAGGTGCGGGCGATCTCGCGCGGGCTGGTCCAGTCGACAAACGCGCGCTCGATCTCGGCACGCTGGGGATGGCGGCAGATGGTGCATTTGCCCCGATGCAGGTGCGGATCGGGGCCGAGCGGAACGGGATGCGGTTCAGGCGAGGTTTTTTGCTGCGCAGCGCGGGACATTTGCTCCTCCTCGAAGTGTTGTAGCGGGAATGGAGGCGCGCACGCCACAGGAGGGTCTACGTAAACCAGCGGCTGGTGGCTAGTGGTTAGTGGCTAGCGGCCCGTGGGGCGTGTGGAAAATCGGTACGCTGCTGCGATTCTTTTGGGGCGGAAGTGGCGCGTTTTCAGGGGGATTGGTTTTGGGAATCGGTACAGTTTCTCCGGAGCGGAGGGAAGAACGCAAAGAGACAGGTAGGAGCGAGAAGAACGGGCACGCGACGAAGCGGGATGTGGCCTGCGCGGGGCGATTTTAGAGCGTGATTCGGCGAGAGACAATCGGTGGGTCTACGTGGACTTGGGTGAGCGCAGACTCGAAGCCGGGAGGGCCTATCTCCGATTTGAAATTGAAGATTGCGGCGAGGGCGATGTGCGGGCGGATTTCGTTGCGTGAACGACGAGAAGCGGATCCCTCCCGACGGAATGCGCCGGGACTCCCGTTGGTCGTCGCCGGCCACTCCACGAAGGGCGCGGCTGGGTTCGGGATGAGAGGCGGGGTGGGAGGGGGATACGGATTGACTATTGTACACATACATTGTACATTTGTTGGATACTGATGGGCGAGGCGCCAATTCTTCGGATCGATCTCGGGTCGGGAGTGCCGGCGTATGAGCAGATCGTGGCGCAGCTGCGGGCGCTGCTGGTGGCGGGAAAGCTGCCGGCGGGCGAGCGGCTGCCGCCGGTGCGGCAACTGGCGATCGATCTGGGGGTGCATCACAACACGGTGGCGCTGGCCTACCGCGAGCTGGCCGAGGAGGGTTGGCTGGAACTGCGGCGAGGACGCGGCGCAACAGTGGTGGAGCGGCGCGAGCGGCGGCCGGACGCGCAGGCGCGAACGGAATTTTCGCGACGGCTCGAGGCGCTGGTGGCCAAGGCGGCGGCCGACGGGCTGAGCCCGGAAGCGGTGGCAAAGGAATTCGATGCGCTGGCGCGCAAGCTGTGGAAAGGGAAAAAAAGATGAGCGGAATCGTGATGATTCTCGGACTGCTGGCCCTCGCGGCACCGGCTGCCGCCGGGCAGATGGCTCCCAGGGACTCGGTGAAGGCGGCGCGCGCGGTGGTGCAGGAACTCGCCACCGGCGAGTTCGCGAAGGTGACCACGAGTTTCGACAACCGCATGCGCGCGGCGCTGCCCGAGGCGCGGCTGGCTGCCGTGTGGAACGCAATTGAAGCGCAGGCGGGAAAATTCGAAGGGATTCGCGGCGTGGTGGTTACCGACCACGGAAGCCGGGTGATCCTGGTTTGCCAATTCGCACACGCCCGTCTGGATACGATTCTGATGTTCGGCCCCGCCGGGCGGATTGCCGGCATGTTTTTCCGGCCCGGCGGGAAGGCAGCCGCCTGGACAACTCCCTCGTACGCGCAGCCGGAGAATTTTTCCGAAAGGCCGGTGACGGTGACGACAGGTCAATGGAAGCTGCCGGGGACGCTGACGATGCCGAAGGGCAAAGGTCCCTTCCCCGGAGTGGTGCTGGTGGCAGGGTCGGGACCGGAAGACCAGGACGAAACGATCGGGCCGAACAAACCGTTCAAGGACCTGGCGTGGGGGCTGGCGGATCGCGGGATCGCGGTGCTGCGATACGCGAAGCGGACTTACGTCTACGGGACGAAGAGCAGCATGAATCCCGAGCGGCTCACGATCGACGACGTGACCGTGAACGACGCGCGGTCGGCAGTGGCGCTGCTGGCGCGGGAACCGGGAATCGATCCGCACAGGATTTACGTGCTGGGCCACAGCCTGGGTGCGACGATGGCGCCGGAGATCGCGACCGGGGATCCGCATGTGGCAGGGATCATCCTGCTGGCCGGAGCGATTACGCCGATGGAGCGGCTAGTGCTCGAGCAGATCCGGACGATCGACGCGCGCGAGCATGTGCCGGCGAAAACGGCGGAAAAGCAGGAAGCGGCAGTGGAAGCGGCGGTGAAACAGATCGAAAGCCCTTCGCTGAAACCGGGCATGATGGTGGATTTTCTCGGCAGCCCGATGCCGGCATCCTTTTGGCTGAGCCTGCGGGATTATCATCCGGGCCCGGTGGCCGCACGGCTGCATATCCCGATGCTGCTGCTGCAGGGCGGGAGGGATTACCAGGTGCCACCGAGGCAGCTGGAGCTGTGGAAGAAGGCGCTGGCCGGGCACAAGAACGCGACGTACGAAGTGTATCCCGCGCTGAACCACCTGTTCGAGGCGGGGACCGGGCCCTCGACGCCGAGCGGGTACATGAAGCCGGGGCGCCACGTGGACGTGAAGGTGATCGACGAGGTGGCCACGTGGGTGAAGGCTGAAGCCGGGAGGTAAAGAGCGTGGGCGAGATGATCGGCGCCTACTTCGTGGTGCTGGTGGCATTCATCGGCGGGCTGCTTTTCTGGCTGCCGCGGCTTTCGCATCGGGAGCTGTTTTTCGCGGTGACGGTGCCGGGCGATTTTGCCGAGAGCGAGCCGGGCCAGGAGATTCTGCGGCGGTACCGCGGGCGCGTGGCATTGGTAACGATCGTCTGCGCGGTGCTGGCGGTGTGGAGCACGGGCTCGGCGCACTTCGCGCTGCTGCTTGCAACTCCGTTCCTGGAGGTCGGCGGCTGCTTCTGGGCGTTTCTGCGAGCGCGGGCCAGCGTGCTGCCGCACGCCGTCGAGCCGACCGGCGTGCGCGAAGCGCGGCTCGAGCCGCGGGAGATTCACCTGCCGGGCCACTGGCCGGCTCAGATCGGGCCGTTTGCAATTCTGGCAGCCGGAGCGCTTTACCTGCACGCGGAGTGGAAGCGGATTCCCGCGCGCTTCCCGGTGCATTGGGCGCTGGATGGGCGGCCGAACGGCTGGAGCACGCGGACGCCGGCAGGCGTTTACGGGCCGCTGCTGCTGGGAGCGATTTTCGTCGGGCTGCTTTTCCTGCTCAGCGTGGGCATTCTGCGGTGGACGCGGCACGTGCATGCGACCGGCTCGGCGGCGGAAGTGGAGCTGGCGCGGGAGCGGCGGGTTTTGCTGGTGCTGCTTTTCTCGGAATACCTGGTCGCCAGCATCATCACCTGGGCGGCGCTGCTGCCGCTGCGTGAGCTGCCCGGGCGTTCCCCCTCGCCGGCGCTGCCGCTGGGCGCAACGGCGGTGCTGTTGCTGATCCTGCTTCTTGTGTTCCTGGTGCACCGGCCGGTGGAACCGGCGCCGGCCAGGGGCGCAGCACCGGTGGGAGACCGCACGGAAGACCGCTACTGGAAAGGCGGGGTCCTCTATTTCAACCCGAACGATCCGGCGCTGCTGGTAGAGAAGCGGTTTGGGATCGGCTATACGCTGAATTTCGGGCACCGGCTGGCGTGGGTGCTGCTGGGAGCGATACTGCTGATCCCGGTGCTGACCGTGATCGCCAAGTCGCTGCTGGCGAGGCACTGAGCGGCACGAGGCGCAGGTCAGCGGCGCGAAAGTACCGTTCGGCTCGTTCCCTTCCCCATTGCCAGTACCACACTTTGCCGGCGGGGTGAGCTGTGTTACGCTCATGCACTCAGCCGGGTCGGGTGTGGCAAGCCCCCGCGAAGGAATCCAAAGCCGATTCGTTGAGGAGACTATCATTACCGAACGAGGAGTGAGTGAAGCTGTGGACATTCGCCTGGCGCATTCGCCCGATTCGGACGACGCCTTCATGTTCTACGCCCTGGCGACGCGGAAGGTGCAGGCGCCGGGGCTGAAATTCACGCATATCCTTTCCGATATCGAGACGCTGAACCGGGAAGCACAGCAGGAGACCTACGACATCACCGCGATCAGCCTCTCGGCCTATCCGCTGGTGAAGGACAAGTACGTGCTGACCGATTGCGGCGCCAGTTTTGGCGACGGCTACGGGCCGCTCGTCGTCGCCAACCGGCCGATTCAGGCGAAGGACCTGGCCGCCTGCCGCGTAGCGGTGCCGGGGCCGATGACGAGCTCGTACCTTGTATTAAAGCTTTTCGCGCCGGAGGTGCAGACGGTTACGATGCCCTTCGACAAGATCCTGGCGGCGGTGAAGGAGGGCGCGGCCGACGCGGGCCTGATCATCCACGAAGGCCAGTTGACCTACGGGCAACTGGGGCTGCACAAGGTGATCGACCTGGGTGTGTGGTGGCAACAGCAGACCAAGCTGCCGCTGCCGCTGGGCGGCAACGTGATCCGGCGCAGCCTGCCACGGGAAGTGGCCGTCGCGGCGACACGGGCGATCCGGCGCAGCATCAACTACGCGCTGGAACACCGCGAGGAGGCGCTCAATTACGCGCTGCAGTTCGCGCGCGAAATGGATCCCGAACTGGCCGACCGGTTTGTCGGCATGTACGTGAACCGCTGGACGCTGAGCTACGGCGAAGTGGGACGGCAAGCGGTGCGCGAACTGCTCGCGCGAGGCGCGGCGGCGGGATTGATTCCGGGCCCGGTTGAGCCCGAGTTCCTGCTCGAGGAAGAGGCAGCATGACGTTGACCCTGGCACATTCCGGAAGCTATCCGCGCATCGGCGATTCGGCCGAATTGCAGCTGCTGCGACGCACGATCGCCGGTTTCGACCGCGGCGAGCGGAGCGCCGCCGACCTGGCCGAAGCGGAAAATCAAATGACCCGGCTCGCGATCGAGGAACAGGCGGCGGCGGGACTGGACGTGGTGACCGACGGTCAGATCCGGTGGAACGATCCGGTATCGTATCTGGCGGGCAAGCTCGCCGGCGTGCGGATCAACGGACTGCTGAGGCTCTACGACACGAATTTCTATTTCCGGCAGCCGGTGATCGAAAGCCGGCTGCAACGCCAGGGCGAGCTGGCGGTCAGCGACCTGCAGTTTGCGCGCGAGGCGCTGGCGGCGGCTTGCAAGGGGAAACCGGGCAGCCGGCAGGTGAAGCCGGTGCTCACCGGGCCCTATACGCTGGCGCATCTTTCGCTGGCACAGGCGGAAGAGCTGAAGGCACTGGAGCCGCGCGTCGAGGCCTACGCCGAGGCGCTGGCAGCAGAAATTGGCGCGCTGGCCGATGCCGGGGCCGAAACGGTGCAGATCGACGAGCCTTCGATCCTGCTCCACCCGGGCGATTGGCAGATTTTCGCGCGGGCGGTGGGGCGGCTGAGCGCGGCACGAGACGAGGCACGCAAGCGCGGGCGGAAGATTGGGCTGCTGCTCTACGTCTACTTCCACGATTGCGCGCCGATCTACTCGAAACTGGCCGCGCTGCCGATCGACGGGCTGGGACTCGATTTCACGTATAACCGGAAGCTGGCCGACGCGGTGGTCGAAAGCGGGTCGCCGATTCCGCTGGCACTGGGGCTGGTGGACGGGCGGAATACGAAGCTGGAGCAGCCAGCCGAGGTGGCTCGCGAGATCAGCCGCATGCTGCCGCGGATCGCGGGGGACAGCGCCTGGCTGGGCCCTTCCTGCGGACTGGAATATTTGCCGCGCGACCGGGCGCGGGCGAAACTGCAATTGCTGGGGGAAATTCGCTCGGCGGTCGAGGGCCGCTGAAGATTTCCGGAAAGGCTGACCGCCATGAACCGCCAAAAACTCAAAAAACTGGGGCTGGAGTTGCCGCTGTTTCCCGTGACGTCAGTGGGCAGCTTTCCGAAAACGGACGCGGTGGTGCGGGCGCGCGGTGAATTCCGCCGCGGGAAGATCAACGCCGAGCAACTGACCGAAATCGAACGGGAGGCGACCGCCTTCTGGATCCGGAAGCAGGAAGAGTTGGGGATCGACGTGCTGGTGGACGGCGAGCAGTACCGCGGCGACATGGTGGCCTACTTCGCCGAGCGGCTACCCGGCTTCACGAATGGCGGGCTGGTGCGCAGCTACGGCAACCGGTATTACCACAAGCCGATCGTGACCGGCGAGGTGAAGTGGACCGAGCCGCTGACGGTGGAGTGGTGGCGCTACGCGCAGGGACTGACGAAAAAACCGGTAAAAGGCATGCTCACCGGCCCGTACACGATCATGGATTGGAGTTTCAACGAACACTACCCGGATCGCAAGGCGACCTGCATGGCGCTGGCGGGGGTGATTCGCAGCGAAGTGGAAGCGCTGATCGCCACGGGATGCAAGATCATTCAGGTGGACGAGCCAGCGCTCTCGGTGCGGCCGGAAGAACTGCCGGTGGCCATCGAGGCCATGCACCGAGTGACGGACGGCCTGAACGCCTATTTCATCACCCACGCGTGCTACGGGGCGTTCGACCTGATCTATCCGGGAATGCTCGAACTGCCGGTGGACAATTTCGACCTGGAGATGTCGAATTCCGGGCTGGACCTGCTGGAGCTGTTCCGACGGCACCGGTTCACCAAGGACATCAGCTTCGGGGTGGTCGACGTCCATTCGCACGTGCTCGAAGAACCGGCGACGGTACGGCAGCGGGTGGAACAGGCGCTGACCGTGGTGCCCAAGGACCAGCTGTGGATTGACCCCGATTGTGGGCTGAAGACGCGCACGGTGGAGGAAGCGATCGCCAAGCTACGGCGGTGCGTCGAGGCCGCGAAGGCGTTCCGCAACTGAGCGTAGCGGGCGGCTTTCGGCCAACCGTCTTTCTTCCCCGCCCCGCCAAGGTGCCGTCCTGAAGGACGGGGCTACACAAACCTCCCTGACGCAACAGCCTCGCTGGCTGAGTGCAGATCGGGCGTGCCACCGCTTCCGCAACGGCAAACTGCCGTCCTGTAAGGACGGCGCTACGGAAACCCGCCTGGCGCAACGGACAACTACGCTGGAGACCGTCGTTACGGCCGTTTCGCCTCACCTCACCTGGCGCACGAACGGGTAGATCTCGTCGGCAATCCAATAATTCGTCACAAGAACTGCCAGAAGTGTTCCCGCAAACCAGAGGATCCGGCGCCGGTGTCTCCAGACGCCGGCCAAAGGCGAGCGCCGCATGGGAATCTCGACAAGGTACGCGGCGGAGTAGAGAACGTTGGCCAACAATGCCAGAACCGCAAGCCGGAACAGCGATGGCAATGTGATGGCGACGCGAAAATGGGGCCAAGTAAACGCAACCCAAGCGATCACGACCGCTGCCAGGACGAGATTGTAGGCAAGGCGGCCGGTTTCCCAGAAGCGAGTTGTGTCCGTCAAGTTCAGCAAATTGGGTCTGACGTTTTCTTTGTCGGCCGCTGATTTCGCGAAGGGCCTGCAGCCCGGTTCGAAACGCCGGGGGGTGGCGTTTCGAACCGGGCTGCAGGCGG
>JAKBLM010000085.1 GCA_021832085.1 Acidobacteriota bacterium
TTCTTGGACCAGTGTGCTTTTGCCCGTCTGCCGTGCTCCTATGACAACCACGGCGGGCATTACGCGCAACCGCTCCGCGAGCGCCTCCTGCAAATGCCGGGGAATCGGGGATGTATTCACAACGTGAATGATATTCATTCACGATATGAATATCAACTAAGCCCGAATCCGGAATTTGGCACCCAAAAACGAATGGACTCGAGAGTTCTACGGGTTTCCTCTTGAGGCCATTAACCTGGGAAAATCCAACCTCGCCGAGCTTGGGCTTTTCCATACCCCGCCACCCGGCTCGCTGTCATCCCGGGCCCATTCCCGGTTTTCGCGGATCGCGCCTGGCGACGACCAACGGGAGTCCCGACGCACCCTGCGGGGACGGCCCAAGGAAGTCCCGGCGCAGCCCGTCGGGAGGGATCTGCTGTTCGACTTCAGAATTCGGAATCAGGACCAGTAGCTGCGGTCGAGTGAGCGGTATTGCACGGCCTCCATCAGGTGCTTCGGCTCGACCGAGGGGGAATCGTCCAGGTCGGCGATCGTGCGGGAAACCTTGAGCACGCGGTCGTGTGCGCGTGCCGAAAGCCCCAGCTTCACCATCGCGCTTTCAAGCAGCTTCTCGCCCTCGGCGGAAATCTGGCAGTGCTTGCGAATCAGTCCGGGCGGCATCTGCGCGTTGGAATAGACGTGCTTGTTGGCGGCGAAGCGCTCGAGCTGTTTTTCGCGCGCGCGGATCACCCGTTCGCGCACCACGGCCGAGCTTTCCCCCGGCACCTTCTCGCGCAGCTCGCGCTAGCGCACCGCCGGCACCTCGATGTGGATGTCGATCCGGTCGAGCAGCGGCCCGGAGATTTTCGAGACGTAGCGCTGGATCTGCGCCGGCGTGCAGCGGCATTCGCGCGTGGGGTCGCCGAAAAAGCCGCAGGGGCACGGGTTCATCGCGCCGGCCAGCATGAAGCGCGCGGGGAAGGTGATCGAGATCGCCGCGCGCGCGATCGTTACGGCTCCCTCTTCGAGCGGTTGGCGCAGCACTTCCAACACGTTGCGCTGGAATTCCGGCAGCTCGTCGAGAAACAGCACGCCGTAGTGCGCCAGCGGCACCTCGCCCGGATGCGGCACCGTGCCGCCGCCAATCAGCCCGGCGTCGCTGATCGTGTGGTGCGGCGAACGGAACGGCCGCACGCCCACCAGCCCGCGCGAATCCTCCAGCACCCCGGCCACGCTGTGGATCCGTGTGGTTTCCAGCGCCTCTTCGAGCGACATCGGCGGCAGAATCGTCGGGATACGCTTCGCGAGCATCGTTTTCCCCGCGCCCGGCGGGCCGAGGAAAAGGATGTTGTGGCCGCCGGCGCAGGCGACCTCGAGCGCGCGCTTGGCCGCGATCTGCCCGCGCACGTCGCCCAGGTCCACCGGATACTGGCCCGCTTCGGCGAGCATCTGCCGCGAATCCACGCGAATGGGCGTGAACGTCTCGGGCGAATTCACCAGGTCGGCGGCCTGCGGCAGCGTCCGCACGGCATAAACGTCGATCCCCTCCACCACCGCCGCTTCGCGCGCGTTCGCTTCGGGCACCACCAGGTGTTTCACGCCGCGGTCGCGCGTTTCCAGCGCCGCCGAAAGCGCGCCGCGAATCGGCCGCACGCTCCCGTCGAGCGAAAGCTCGCCCAAAAACACGTAGTCGGTGAGCGGCTTGCCGAAAAACGAGCCCTGGCACCCGAGCAGCCCCATCGCCATCGGCAGATCGAACCCGGAACCCTCCTTGCGCACGTCGGCCGGCGCCAGGTTGATCGTCACGCCCTGCGGCGAGGGAAATTCGAAGCCGCAATTTTTCAGCGCCGCCTTGATGCGCTCGCGGCTCTCTTTCACCGCCGCGTCGGGCAGCCCCACCACGTTGAAATCGCCCATGCGGCCCGAGCCGATATCCACTTCCACCTCGACCAGGTAGGCCTCGATGCCAAAGACCGCCGCGCTTTGCGCCTTGAAGAGCACCGGAAACAGATACTCCGTCGCAGGCCATTTACTCAAGGGAAAATGTCACTCGTGCAAGAGAAAAGTACCGGCCGCCTCGCCGCGCTGCGCCCCGCGCGCCATTGGCGGAGCGGTGGACGAAGCGTCACACGGTGTCAATCGGAAAAGGGGGCAAGTCGCATGTTTTCGGAGGGATGCGTTCGAGCAAGTTCACATTTTGGGAGGCAGCGGCCCGCCTCCGCCGAGGCTATGGCGGGCAGGCTAGCGACGCGGGGCGCGGGGATTTTGCGAAAAATTGCCAGATGCTGCCCGCGCGTCAGCGTAGCGGGAAAGCGAAAGCCTGGCCAGGGGAACGTGTATGTGGACTCGGAGTGCCGGCACGGGCTGTTTACGTAGAGAGTGGTGTGGCATCCGGCGGGTTCGGCGGGCGAGAATGCGTACGGGGAAACGGAGGCGGGTGTGGCACGGACGGTGAGGCGGGACGAGGAAGAGCGGGCGACGGGCGAGGACGAGCGGGCGCGTTTGGCGGCGCATCGGGCGCGGTGCAGCATTTGCAGGCATCCGGAGCGCAAAGAGATCGAGCGGGAATTTCTCGATTGGGTGAGCCCGCGCGAGATCGCGGAAGATTGGAAACTTCCGAGCTACCGGGCGATCTATCGGCACGCGCATGCGGTGGGGCTTTTCGAACGGCGGCGGGAAAATCGGCTGACGGCGCTCGATGCAATCATCGAACGAGTGCAGGACGTGCCGGTGACGGCCAGCGCGGTGGTGGCGGCGATCCGGCTGAGCCTGGAACTCGAAGGGGAAAGGAGAGAAACGAAGCGGCAGGCGCGGGAGCCGGGATTTTTGCTGAGCCTGGAGGGTTTGCCGAGAACGAACGCGGTGACGGGGGTTGCGCCGGATGATGGTGGCACATTGCAATGTGGCCCTGCGAGCGGCGAGCAAGAGGACGGGGAGGGCCACGAGGTGAAGGCTGGGCCGGCGGCGGGGATGGCAGATTCGGGATTGGGAGTGTCGGAGGCGATGCCGGCGACGCATGCATCGCCCCTACGAACGGAGGAGGACCACAGGCTGAAGCCTATGCCACCAGAGCGGCGAGGCGTGGGACCTGCGAACGGCGGCGGGGCGGGCGCTGATTTGGCCGGGGCTCCGGCGGGTGCGGAGGCGCAAGGAACGCAGGCTGTTGCGAGTGAGCCCGATCCGCGGATCGTTTTGGGCGAGGATGGGCGCGTGGCGGGGATTCCGTGGCCCTGGCCGAAGCAGAAGATTGCCTTTGCGCGTGTTGGGAGGCGCTGGCGTGGGCGTGAGCCCCGTTAGCAGGATCGCGGGCGGGGAACGGGTGGCGCTCTGGGGCCTGGAAGGATGGCGATACTCGAATCAGCACCGACTCAGTCCAAGGATGTATTTCGAGCACCCAAAAGGGGTATAAGCTGCTTGCGTCGCCGCAGTGGCAGGCAGCATTTGCACGCCAGCGGCGCTGAACGCCTGAATGTGCAGGTCGACGGCTTTGGTGACTGGACCGTGGCGTAGGAAGCTGAAATGGCCAGAAGAGACGTTGCGTACATCAGCGGGCCTGTGGTCCGTTGGGGACGTCAGAGGGCGGGCCTAGAGCCTGATGCACTCGCCGCTATTCTCGGCAAGGGGTACACTGCTGCCCATGTGTCCGCTTGGGAAACTGGGCAGTCCGCGCCGACATTCTCCCAGGCCGAAAAGCTAGCGAAGTCACTCAGCCTTCCGCTCGCTGTCTTGTTCATGGAGAAGCCCCCGGATGTCTCTCTTCCGCTACCCGACTTGCGCAGAGTGAGGGGCGAAGAGTTAAGGCCGCCGAGCCCAGAGTTCTTCGACGTTCTTAATGATTGCCTCGTTCGCCAGCAGTGGTATCGCGATTACCAAATCCGGGAGAAGAGGCCAGGGCTAGCATTGGTCGGCAAGTTCCGTTTTGGAGACGACATTTTCGAGGTGGCCAACGACATCTCTGCGACGCTCCATATCAACGACGAGTTAAGGTCTAGCTGTGAGACGTGGCAGTCTTTCCTGACACAACTCATCGAGGCTGTGGAGGATGCCGGAATTCTCGTAATGGTGAGCAGTGTCGTGCGCCACGCTACCCGCCGCTCGCTAAGCGTGAACGAGTTTCGCGGCTTTACATCCGCTGACCGCTTGGCGCCACTCATTTTTCTTAATTCGCGGGACGCACGCGCTGCGCTTATTTTCACCCTTGCGCATGAGCTAGCGCATGTGTGGATCGCGGCGAGCGGCATTTCGAGTCCTGACCCAAGACGGCGATGGACAGACTTCATCGATCCGGTTGAGCCCTACTGCAATGCCGTCGCGGCCGAACTGCTTGTCCCTGAGGAGAACTTCCATCGTGCATGGGAGGGACGCGGCACCCCGCAAGAAAAGATTACGCAGATCTCCTCCTTTCACCGTGTCAGCAAAATGGTGACGATCATTCGCGCTCGCGAGCTCGGAGCCTTGCCCTACGGGGAGGCCGGCAGGTTGATTGACGCCGAATACCAGCGCTTTCGTGAAGAAAGGGAAAAACAGAAAGAGAAGGAGGGCGGGCCTGCCTTCTGGACGCTTTTCCCGTCGCGAAACAGCACACACCTTACGACGGCCGTGCTTGGCGATCTCGACCGTGGCCGTATTCTTTTCCGCGATGCAGCCGACCTGTTAGGAGTGAAATTGGGCACTCTGGAAAGGTATCGTGGAGTGAAGGCAGGCTGAATTTCAAATGCCCCGATACTGGCTCGATGCTAACCGCCTCATAGGAGGTCCCCCGGCTCGGCCGGGGTGGCAGTAGGCGTTTGACAATTCCGGCAGTCCATCGCGGAGACTCCTTGACGTGAGCCGCCAAAGCACACGAAAAGGAGTCCGCGATG
>JAKBLM010000060.1 GCA_021832085.1 Acidobacteriota bacterium
TTTTGAGCCTGACGCTTTTCGAAAAAATGCCCATTTTACAAGCCTTGGAGGCCTCTGACTCCCGGGAGGATTTAGTCGCTGACCAGAACCAGTTGATTCTGTTCAACTTTTAACCGGACAGCAGTGATTTGGGTTATACGCTCCGCTGGCTCGCCTGCAACGGAAATCTCCCACCGCAGAGGCCAGCAGTCCATTCCCTTGTCGTCCGCGCCCCTCCCGGCCAGGTCAACCGGCACCTTGGCCTGTTTGCTGCGCGATTTCCTGGACACCGCGCCACGCCCGTGCCTGCTCCACCAAGTTTCTCCTGCCGCCTGTGGACTCTAACTTGCCGGCAACGGCAGCGATTCGATGTGTCGCAGCATCGCCCCGAACAACCGCCGCGTCAGATGACTCTCCGCTAGCAACAGCCAGTAATACCGGGCGTGCTTCAGGAGCCGCCCGCCCGTCTTCACCAACCGCTGCTGCAGGCTGCTCAAGCTCCAGTTCTCGACCCGCCGCGGCAGCACCAGCCGCCGGCACAGGTTCCCGAGGTTGTAAGCGATCACGCTCAGCCACAACCGGACCTCGTTCGAGCGGAACCGGTGGCAACTCAGCCGGGTCATCTTGACCGCTTGTTTCCCCTCCTTGATCCACTGCTCCGCCGTCCCTCGCTTGTTATAGAACCGGACCACCGCCCGGCTCGCCAGCGTCAGGTTGGTCACGATGAAGCCCAGGCGCGGGAACAGCTCCCCGGCATGATGCTCGACCTTCGCCACCACGTGCCGCGCCGTTTTCCAGCTCTCGGCTTGGTAGAGAAACCCCTTGTACCAGACCACCGGTTTCTCGCTTGGTCGGCCTACGGGCCGCGTCAACAACTCCTCGATGTCCCGCAGCAGGGCGTCGTTGGCGGGGATGCGAACCGCATACTTCACCCCGCGCGCCTCCAGCGCTTCGTAAATCTCCGGCTTGGCAAAGGCAGCGTCGGCCCGAAACGTGACCTCTTTGCCCATCGCTTGCTGCCGCTCAATCTCCGGCAACAGCAGCTCCTCCCATCCGTCCGCGCTGTGCACGTTGCCCGGACGCAGCTTCGCCGCCAAGCAGTCGCCCTCCCGATTGAACAACAGGAGCGGGTGATAGCAGGTCGATTCGAAGTGGCCGTTGTAGGCGCTCTGCTCCTGCTGGCCGTAGACCGGAATCTCGGTCGAATCCATGTCCAGCACCACCCGCCGTGGGGGGTCGATAGCTTCCGCCCTGCCGACCAACTCGCGATTGACCCTTGCTAGTCCGGTAAGGTTCTCGTCCCGAGTGAGCAGGTCGGTCTCGAAAGATTGCAGCCGGGAGGTCAATGCCGCTCCCCGCTCCCAAATCTTCTCGGAGCCGATCAGCCGGAACGTCGGGTCTTGCCAGAGCCGCTCGGCATCGTTGACATCCTCATAGCCCGCGATGCGGCTGTAGACGGATTGGCGCAGCAGGTCGGCCAGAGGAAACTGCGTGTTCTTCCCGCGGCGTGAATCGATCAGGTGCTGAGCGATCAAATCACCGAAGCCCAAGTGTTCGTCGAGCTCACGGACCAGAATCAGGCCACCGTCGGAAGTGACGCGCGAGCCCTGGAAATCCACCTTCAACGAGGGGTTGAAAGAGAGCTGAAATGGGCCGTTCTGTATCTCACCCATTGGGTCTCGACCTCCAAAACGCCTGGATTGCTCTGAAACCCGCATGAATATTGATGATGGCGAACGTCAGAAGGTTTGCCAAGAAAGCTCAAAATGGAAATCTGGGCTTGTTCGCCTCGGACCGCCCTTCAGGAACGCTTTGCAGATCTGGGCCAGGTCGCGCCCTTCGGGCGCGGCGTCAGCGCGTCGTCGGCACCGCTAGAGGCCTGCCGGAAGTTTGGAGGCCATCATCTTCCTGCGGTCGAGCCTGCGTCCATCGACGATGAAGGTACCGTCGCCGACCGCGTGAACCATGCGCTTCTCTTTTCGCGCGGAATCGATGTGGGCTGCAACAGCCTCAAGTACGACGATGTTGTGCTTGAGGATCATATCGGCGACCTTGCATTCGATGTTGGCCACGCACTCGTCGATCAAGGGCGCCTTGACGACCTTGCCGGGTACAGCCGTGAGCTTGAACTTGGCAAACTTGTCGGTATCGGCACCGGAGCACGTCCCGATCCCGACCACCTGGTCAAGCAGGTCGACCGTGGGAACGGCGATCACGCACTCCCTGGTCTTTCGCAAGGCCGCGAAGGAGTAGTTCCACTCGCCCGTAGTGATGGCGAACATCGGGGTAAAGTCCAGCACCATGGTCCACGAGATGGTCATGACGTTGTTCTTGTTTCCGTCGTAGGTCGTCACGAGGACCACGGGCCCCGGTTCCAGCAGGGTGAAGGCCTTACTAAGCTTCAACTGGCGCATGCAAGCATCTCCGTCGTTCGTAAGAAACAACTTTACCGGCCACCCGACCGCGGCTGCCGAGCGGAGATTTCCCCTTCCTACTTCCTTCGGCAGCCCATCGAAGTGCCCGCCAGGTCGCGTAGCAAGGCAGGCCTCAACAGCACGCTTCGGCCCGAACAGCCAGCCGCATCCACTTACTGGCAGGTACCGGCACGCACTGGACACGGCGGATATGCCGGCTGTTTCGGGAACGCCGGCATCCAGGGCGGCGGCGGGGGCACAACCACTGGACGGCGCGCAATCTCCTTGAGCAGTACACGGACGGCAGTTTCGATCTGGGAGTCAAGATCATGTTGCGCCAACAGTCCGGGATTGACATGCACCGGAATCGAGGGAACCACGCCGATATTCTCGACCACCCACTTCGAGTTGGTTCCGTACATGGCGACTTCGGACACCACCTGCCGCCCGCCATCAAGGAGGGTGAACTCGTTGTCATATCCGCGCACGCCTGCCCAAGTGCGCGAACCGATGGTCGGCCCGAGGTGGTACTGCTCGAAGCGATAGGCGAAGATGTCGCCGTCGGAAGCCGAGCCGGCGTTGATCAGCGCCGCCATGTGGCCGATGTACGCGTCTGTCGGACTCTGATTGTGCGCGCCATGGCGGTTGGTCCAGGCCGCCACCATCTTTTGCGTGAGCTGGTTGAAGAGGATGGTGTCGATGAAACCGCCGAGGTTCCAACGGTCGTCGATAATAAGACCGGGCTTGTTGAGTTGACCATAGTACTGTCGCACAAACTCGTGCAGACCGGTAGCTTCCATGTCGTTCAAATACACGTAACCGATCTTGCCGCCGGAGAGTCTGGTAACCTCGCGCCGATTGTTGTTGATCCAGTGCAGCAGATGCAGCTTGCCGCTGTTGACAATGGGCTTTACCAGGATGGTCCACGGCTTGCCGGAGGGCGTCGCTGCCACACTCAGCGATACGGTCTGCCCCAATGTGCCCTGCAAAAGTTCATACGGATTGGTCGGGGCGGCCAGCGGCTGGCCGTTGATCGCCAGCACGTAATCCCCTTGCTTCACCCTGAGCCCAGGCTGTGCCAGCGGCGCGTAATAGCCCGGCACAGTATTGTCGCCGTGGAAGATACGCTTGAGGTAGTAGCGCCCCGCTTTGGCATTCAGTGCAAATTCAACACCCAGGCCGGCGGTCGGCTGCGGAGGGGTCTTCCAACCCATGGCGCCACCAGAGATATACATATGGCTCTCACCCAGGGAGCCGATCATATCGGCCATGATGTAGTTGAGATCTTCCCGATCCTGCACCAGTGGCAGCAGCGCCCGGTAATGCTGGCCGATAGCCGCCCACTTACTCTGGACCAGCTCCGGATTTACGAAGTAATCGCGCACATTGCGCCACGCTTCGTTGAAAATCTCCCTCCATTCCGCGCTTGGATCGACCCGCATTTGCATGTGTGCCGTGTCGAGCGTCTTGACCTTGGCGAACTTGTTGAACACGGCCGGGCGCAGCACCCATTTGCCCTTTAGTTCGTAGAGCAGCGTCGAGCCGTCGGCCGAGAGCGCGAAGCCGCTGCCGATGCCTTGGGCCAGCGTCAACCCCTTGCGCTTGGTCAAGTCGTAGGCGCGCAATTGCGGCACCTGGCCCGGAATCGCCCCGCCCAGCACGGGCACCGGCGCGGTTGCGTAGTACACGACGCCTTTGAATTCCGCAACCTCCCTGATGTTCGCGGCCGGCACGGGCACCTGAACTGCGCGCTCGATGAGGCCGGCAAAGTCGATATTCACCGGGGGAACGGACGGCTTACCGTTGGCAGTGTTCCCGCCCTTGGTTTGGCTCTTGCCTTTCTTCGGCTTGGGCGAGGCAGCCGTGGGCTGCTGCGTGCGCGGCGCGAACGGTGAGGGCGTGTCCGCCTGCAGCGTAGTCACGTACAGGCCGTCCGGGACCACTCCGGAGGCGCCGAAGTTGTAGCTCGAAAGCACCGGGTTTACGAGACGGGCGGAGACGAAAAACAGGTACTTGCCGTTGTGTGAAAAGACCGGCTGGCTGTCATTGAAATCGCCGCGACTCGCTTGGTGCAGTGCGCCGCTCGCCACGTCGAATATGAACAGTCCGCGCACACGGTTTGGCAGATGCTTGGAGAACGCCAGCCAGCGGCTGTCTGGTGAGAACGCGACGTCCTGGAAAGCGCCAATGACCATCTGCGGGTCCGAGGTCACTTCTTTTTGCGCACCCGTTTTTATGTTCACCAACCACAGCTGCTGCTGCGAGTTGGTATAGGTCAACCACCGGCCATTCGGACTCCACACCAAGGGCCCCGTATAGGTCAGATCGCCTTTCTGCGTCAATGCGCGCGGAGTGCCTTGGCCGTCTGCGGCGCGCAACATCACTTGGCTGTCCAATCCGTTGTCGCATATATAAGCGACCCATTTGCCGTTCGGAGACCAGGCCGGATCTTTGTCGTTGCTGGCCACGGTCTTGCTCAGATCCGTGGTGTGACCGTAATCGACCGGCACGGTGAACAGCGCGCCACGCGCGCTGAAAACCGCCAACTTGCCGTCGGGCGCCACGTCGGCGCCGCGGATCATCTTTGCCGCAGCATACTCATACGGCAGCGTATGCGAGCCACCCAGCGGCACCGTCACCGGCACCTGCCTCACTTTGCCCGTCTTGAACGAGTACACGTAAAGCTGGCCGCCATCGGAGATCGCGATACCGGTATTGCCCGCGCTCGGCCAGTCGATATCGTAGATGGGGAAATGCGTCACCTGCCGAGTGGAGCCGGTCTTCAGGTTCTTCTCCCACAGATTCAGTACGCCGTTGGCGCCGCGGTCCGATGCAAAGAATAGCTTGTGGCCCACCCACATCGGGAAGGTGTCTTCACCCTTCCAGTGGGTCAACTGTGTGCTCGCGCCGGTGGCGAGATCATAGGTGTAGACATTGTCCGCTTGGCCGCCGTAATAGTGCTTGCGGTGAAATGGGCGCAGGATACGTGACAGTTTGTTGTAGGCAACAACCGTGCCATTGCTGTTGAACGACAGCGGTCCAGTCCACGGCATCGGCAACGCGATGGGCAATCCTCCGGTAATCGGCACTTCGAAAGCGTGCTCAATCTGCGGATTGAAGCTGTCGCGCCGCGACAGGAAAACCACGTCGCGGCTGTCAGGGGTCCAGCCGATAACGACGTTGTCCGGTGCGGTTCTGATCTTACCGTTGAATGGCGCGTTGATCGAACGCCAGGTCAACTGCTTGACCGGGCCGCCCTCAATCGAGACCACATACACATCCGTGTTGCCACGGTACCAGCCGGTAAAGGCGACCCATTTGCCGTTCGGTGATACCAACGGATGCGAGTCGTGACCCGAATCCGAGGTTAGGCGCACGGCCTCACCTCCCCGCACACCGATTTTCCACACTGCGCCACCGGCTTCGAACACCACGGTGTTATCGTGGATGCTGGGATAGCGGATCAACGCCTGCACCGGCGCCTGCACCGGATCGGGCGCCCGTTGGGCCAGCGCGTTGTGCGATAACAGAAGAAACGAGAGTGTTGCGCCGAGCGCGCAGGTAAAAGTCCTGAATCTCATCTAGCAATCCTCCGTTGGTGATCCAAGAGACAGCACACCGGGCGCGCGCAGCAGATCCCGCGGTGCCAAAAGTTCGAAAAAATGGACGCGCGTACTCTCAAAATGGCCGCACGCACCCTGCATTGTATCCGAGCGCGTCCGAAATATTCCAAACCGGAGTTTCCGATATGGACTCCGGCCCGGCCAACAACATACGCCTGGCCGTTCCCGAAGGCAATTGCCAGCCGGATTTTCACCGCTCGAAGCTTCCAGCGCGGCTAGAACGGGCCTGTTTTCCACTGCCGAGAACGCAGAAGCGCAGGGCGTCCTATCTCTCATTCGACGTCTATCCGCCAAGAATGCTGATCGTGATTACTTCGGGATTCCAGAAAGGGATGAAGCAGACGCCACCAGCTGAGATTACGGGAGCCGAGCAGCTCAGGAAGCCGTGCATGAACCACCGGAACCATTACACGGGGTCGCAAAAAGAAAGCAATCCTGAAGGAGTCGGGCCTACGAGAAGAATCGCCAAGCACGACAGGCACAGCGAGGTCGTGGAGCAGCAGGCAAAGAAGAGCCTGACCTATCGGAGGACGTTCCCGCACACGCTGCATCAGATTGGCCTCGCCCTCCTGATCCGCGAGATGCGAGAGGGCGCCAGCCTAACAAAGGTGGAACTCGCCAAGAAGGCGGGCACGGCACAGTCCGTGGTTGCCCGTCTTGAGGATGCCGGATACCGTGGCACTCGCTCTCGAAGATCGAGCGCATCGCCACGGCCTGCGGTGCGGCCTTGAAGCTCCATGCCGAAAAGAAGCCGAATCTTGACCGCGAAGTAGCACTTGTTTAGTGCCCCGCTGGCAGCAGCGGAGCTCCAGAAAGAAATGCCGGTGTGTCTTCATTAACGCGAATCGTTTCTGGTTGGCCCTTGTAGGTACAGAAACTCGTACGCAGGACAGTTCTCCGCTCTCCGATCATCGACCTTGCGCTTGAATCGGTCTGGGCTTCCTACCTCACAATCAGAAAACCGCCGCTCAAGTTTTAAGAGAGTCGGGGTCCATCCGTGAGCTGTCCAGCTTCATAACTTATGTAAATGCTCTAATGCCTGGCTGGTTGAAGAGCGTAGACGTGGTGGGTTTTGCCTGAGACTTCAGGACCGGTTTCCTTGTCCAGGTCAAAAACTGTGACCGTGTTCATTCCTTTATGCAGCCAGCAACCCGGTACGTAGTCCGTCTGCTGCGGGCCGATGTGCCAGATCCGGCCAATGGCGTGTCCATTGACCCAGAGCAGGCCTTTGCCCAATCGGCTCACATCGAGGAATGTGTCGCCGACTTTGCTGAGTGTAAAAGTGCCGCGATGAAATGCCGGGGCAGAGATGTCTGCTTTTGACCAGCGCAGCGAAGGGACGTGTTGCAGCGCCATGGGGTAGTTTTCCCATCCATAGAGAGGCTTTCCGTTCAACAGGACAGGAAAGATCAGACCTTTGCGATCGTTGGGGAACTCCGGTCCGTAGTTGATGCGACCGGTGTCTTCGACGAGGATGTCGAGCCGTGCCGTGGGGCCGGGTACATCGATGTTCAGCTCATGCTGATCGAGCCTGCGATCGAGGGTTCCCACCCGGTGCCGGTTGATATAGACGACGTCGTAATCGCGCGCTCCGCCGATGTCGAGGATGCCTTTGACGGGACCGTGAATCTGCGTGCGGTAAAGCATGTAGCCTGCCTGCAGATCGAATTGCGCGAAGTCGAGCGGTGACTTGCTGCGATACGGAGTCGGAAGGTTGTTCCAGAGCGAGGCGGCCAGTGGCAGCCTGAACGGAGCTACCTTGATGAGCGGCACTTGCGAGGGAATGGGCGGCAGCTTATGGTTTGGCGCGTACTGCTTGAACAATGTGCGCAGGGCGTAGTAGGCGCGAGTCGGGTCGCCGGCTTCGTTCAGGGGCGCCGAGTAATCATAGCTGGTGGTTTGTGGCAAGTACGTTTTGCCGCTAGCATTGGCGCCGTTGAGAAAGCCCCAGTCGGTTCCCCCATGAAACATGTAGAGGCTGACGGAGTAGCCATGCGAGAGGATCCAACTGAGGTCTTTGAGCTGCTCGGCAATGGGCGCGCCCTTGTGGTGGGGCTGGCCCCAGGAATCAAACCATCCGGGATAGTATTCGGCCACGTACATGAGGCGTGAGTGCGGCCGGAACTTGAGCAATAGCTTGAATCCGTTCTGCACGTCGCCGGGACCGACGTCGATGGCCTCGGGCAGCTCGGGCAGCGCACCTCCCCAGAGGCCGGGACCGTCGGCGGTGTAAAGAACCGCGTCGCCAAGGCCGGCCTTGATGACCATGTGCTTGACTGCTTCAAGGTACTGCTTGTTCTTGCCGAAGGAGCCGTATTCGTTTTCGACCTGCACGGCAATGATGGGGCCGCCGTGCGTCCAGAGCAGTGGTTTCAGTTGTTGGCCCAGATGATTCAGATAGCTTTGCGCGGCGTGTAGGTAGGCGGGATCAAGCGTACGGACGTGCATGTCAGGATCTTTGAGGAGCCAGGCCGGATATCCGCCGAAGCTCCATTCGGCGCAAGCATACGGGCCGGGACGCAGGATGACGTACAAGCCGACCTGCTGCGCGATGCGAATGAACTTCGCGATGTCGTACTGCCCGGAGAAATCCCATTGGCCGGGGCGCGGTTCGTGCACGTTCCAGAAGGCGTATGTGGTGACGGCATTGAGGCCCATTGCTTTTGCCATTTCCAGACGGGCCCGCCAATATGGCCGGGGAATGCGGGCGTAGTGCAAGGAGCCGGAGATAATCTGCAGGGGCTTGCCGTTGATGATGAAATGCCCGCCGCCCACGGTGACGGTGCGGGAAGATGGGGCCGCGTGCAGCGGCAGCGCACTACAAAGCAGTGCCAGAAGCGGCACGAGAATAGTGCTTCGTGCACGTAGGGAAGAGCTTTTCCCGCTTGCTGAACGAAGGGGACGGGTGAGTCTGCAGCCAATCTTCATGAAGCGTGATGTGGCTGATGCTGAGAGCATTGCGGTCATAAGTGAACCTCAACTACAGACGGAGCGGTGAAGCGCGCACCGCTCGAATTGTGACGCACCAGCGCAGTCGCCAGGGACCAAATTTGTGATCCCGGACTTCCATTTTGGCATCCTGGGCAAGCACAATATAGACTCCCTGGCGCGCTGGCGACCACATTTTCGCAGTCCGCATGCCAGCGGGCGATTCCGCCGGTGGCGGCGTCCTCTCAAACGGAGTCGCCGGGCAGCACCCTGATTCGTTCCTCGTGTGATTTCCCAGACACCTCCCCATCTGCCTGGTCTGTTCCCCGGTTTCTCGCCGCACGCCGCCCGTCATCCCGTGAACAAAGGCACCGACCCGGTTCGCCGCAGCATGGCCCCAAACAGCCGTCGCGCCATGTGGCTCTCAGCAAGTAAAAGCCCGCAGTATCGGGCAGAAGAATTGTGTAGCTACGTCTTAGTCGCTGGAAAATGGCACGAGCGTACCCCTAAGGTCGGGGCTGCCGGCTTTGTCCGCTCAGGAGACGCCGTCGGTCCATGCTCGAAAGAGCAAACGCTGAAGGTATTTCGATCCCTTCCTTTACAGCCCTGGTCTGGTCATTCGAAATCCCGGGCAGATCTATTCGCTGCAACCCTCGTTCGTGTTCAGTTGCCAGGAAATCCGAAACCGCAATTGCATATCGTTCTGCGGAGAAGGTCTTCACGGAAACAACGAAGCGAAGTCAGGACTGACGACGGGAGGACTTGGGCGAGGCAACTACCGCTCACTCCGCGAGTTCCGCACCGGGTCGTAGACACAAGGTCGGATCCAGGTCAAAATGTATACACGATGTATACACAAGGAGGTGGCTGATATGAGGGCCGTCGTCAAAAAATGGGGGGACAGCGCGGCCGTGCGAATTCCCGCCCCGGTCCTAAAAGCGGTCGGCCTGTCTCTGGACGAGGCCGTGGAAATACGCGGGGAGCTGGGTCGCATAGTCATCGAGCCGGTGCGGCGCAAGCACTATCGTCTGTCTGATCTTCTGAAAGCGATTACACGCAAGAATTTGCATGAGGAAGGCGCATTCGGCGGACCTGTCGGTAAAGAGGTCTGGTAATGCCGCCTGCTTATGTGCCGGATGCCGGCGACATCGTGTGGGTCAATTTCAATCCGCAGACTGGGCATGAACGGGCGGGGCATCGGCCTGCCGTTGTGCTGAGTTCAGCAGCCTATAATGCGAAGACTAGCCTCATGCTCTGTTGCCCGATAACGAAACAAATAAAGCGATATCCCTTCGAGGTGCGGGTGGCCGGACCTCGTCCCAGCACTGTTCTGGCTGACCAAGTCAAGACCCGCGACTGGAGGAAGAGACGGGCGAGGCGGAAGGGCCTGATATCGGCTGACGAATTCGAGGAGGAACGCGCCAAAACCCGGGCGTTGATCGGCTAGTTGCCTCTTGCCTCAGCCAGCGGATCCTGTCGGACAAGTGTGGCGCGATTGCTCTCCCGGTAAGCCGGGACATCGGCCGGCCTGGCACTGTATATGCCAGCCCGGAGTGGGTTATGGGCGGGAATGGTGATGTGGCATTCCGTGCCCTGGATCTTTGAGCTGGGTCGAGGGTGACTGCCACTCTGTCATCTCACTTCATAGCCATACGGGCGGAAGGCGCTGCGACGAAGTTTCCCTCTTCATTGCCCTCCCCAGATGCGGCATGCCGAAAAACGGTTTCTTGATTCTGGTGCCTGCTTCTCGGTCAGCAGCGATGAGCGGCCACGACCGCTTGACCGAGGCTCAAGCCGCCGTCGCCCGCAGGCACCTGGGCGTGGGTGAAAACGTCGAACCCGTCGGCCTCAAGTGCAGCTCGCAACCGCTCGAACAGGTAGACGTTCTGGAAGGTGCCGCCACTCAAGCAGACTTGCCTTATACCGCTACGCTCGCGAAGCAGCCGGGCCACGCGGGAAAACGTAGCGACCAGAGTGTTGTGGAAGCGCCGGCTGATTGTTTCCTTCGGGATCTTGCGCTCGAGATCGCACAGCAGGGCTTCGAACAGTGGACGCGTCTCGATGATCCAGCAAGCGCCTTCGGCTACCAGGTCCATCGGGTAGACGCCTTCATCTTTTGAACCCCGCGTGGCCATTTCCAGCTCGATTGCGGCCTGCGCCTCGTAATTCACACCATGCCGAATACCCACCAGCGCCGATACGGCGTCGAAGAGGCGGCCACAGCTCGAGGTCAGCGGCGAGTTTAGTCTCCGCGCCATCATCCGCAGCACCAGTTCGATCCTCCAGGCATCGATCTCGCGGAGGAACGGAATTCGGCGATCCAGGAACTCGCGACCGAAATTGCTCGCGAGATAGGCCACTGCCATCCGCCAGGGCTCGCGTATCGCCGCTTCACCGCCCGGCAGCGGCACGTAGGCCAGATGGGCCGCACGCTCAAAGGTGGAAAAATCCGCCAGCAACACTTCCCCGCCCCAGATGCGCCCGTCGGTTCCGTAACCGGTCCCGTCAAGCGCGAAACCGATCACTTTTTCATGCAGATGATTTTCAGCCATGCAGGCGGCGATGTGGGCGTGGTGGTGTTGAACACCAACCAGGCGCACGCCCGCCTGCCCGAGCGCCCATTTCGTCGAGAAGTAATCGGGATGCAGGTCGTAGGCGATGGTCTCGGGCGTGATTTTGAGGATGCGCTCCAGATGCGAGACGGCTTCGCGGAAGAAAGCATAGCTCTCGAGATTTTCCAGATCGCCAACGTGCTGGCTCAAAAAGGCCTGGTCGCCGCGCGCCAGGCAGATCGTATTTTTCAGCTCGCCTCCGGTGGCCAGGACTGGCGGCAGTCCCTCGTCGAGAAAAACCGGCACGGGAACGTAGCCACGCGAACGCCGCAGTTGCCGAACCTTCCCCGCGACGGGACGAACGACCGAATCGTCGCAGCGCAGCAAGATATCGCGGTTATGCACCAGGAAGTAATCGGCGATGTCGCCGAGACGCCTGATCGCCTCCCGGTTGTCGATCACGATGGGTTCTTCGCTGATGTTCGCGCTAGTCATCACGAGGGCGGAGAAATCGCCGCTTTCGAACAAGAGATGATGCAGCGGTGTGTAGGGAAGAAAGATTCCGAGATCGGCGTTAAAGGGAGCAACCGCCTCGGCGATTCGGGTCGGTCGCCGGGCACGCAGCAGGACGATCGGCCGCTCGCGGCTTATCAACACCGCGCGCGCGGCAGCGTCGAGTTCGCAGAAGCGCTCGGCTGCCGGGAGGTCGGGCACCATCACCGCAAACGGTTTTTCGACGCGGTGTTTTCGCTCCCGAAGCCGCATCACCGCCGTGGGGTTGGTGGCGTCAGCGGCCAGGTGAAAGCCGCCCAACCCTTTTATGGCAACGACCTCCCCGGCCCGGAGTTGTGTCACGGCTTTTGCGAGCGGATCTTCCGTTTCGATCCTGTTGCCCGCGCGGTCCCACAACTCGAGCCGAGGGCCGCAGTCCCAGCAGGCGTTGGGCTGGGCGTGGAAACGGCGGTTGAGCGGATCCTCATATTCCGCGCGGCAAGCCGGGCACATGGGGAAGACGGCCATCGACGTGCGCGGACGGTCATAGGGGATCTCGCGAACGATCGTGAAGCGGGGTCCGCAGTTCGTGCAGTTGATGAAGGGATAGCGGTAGCGGCGGTCGGCGGGATCGAAAAGTTCGCGGAGGCAGTCATCGCACAAGGCGACGTCGGGCGAAATCAGAGTGTGGATCGCCTCACCCGCCGCACTGGCAAGAATACGGAAACCGCTTTCCCCGTTTAGGGCCAGCTCGCGGACGTCGATTCCGGTGATTCGCGCAAGCGCGGGCACCTCGGCCGGCAAACGATCGAGAAACTGTTTAACACTTTTCCCCGGGCCCTCGACCTCGATCGTCACGCCGGCAGACGTATTCCGTATGGCGCCGGCCAGTTGGTGCTCGGTGGCCAAGCGATAGACGTAGGGCCGGAATCCGACGCCCTGCACGATTCCGGAAACACGGATTTCCTTGCGGACGGCCATGCCAGGGTCAGACGGCCGAGGTGCGGCCGGAAAGCATCCTGTCGCGCCTTGCGGCAAGCCAGGCAAGCCATTCCGCGATCCCGTTTTTCTGCGTGCAGGAAACGCGGATGATCTCCGCGTTGGGGTTGACCCGGCGAGCGTTTTCTTCCGCTGCCGCGATGTCGAAAGGAACGTAGGGGAGCAGATCGATCTTGTTGAGAACCATCAGCTCCGACTTGAAGAAGATCGAAGGGTATTTCAACGGCTTGTCCTCGCCTTCGGTCACGCTCAACAGCACGACCTTGGCGGCCTCGCCCAGATCGTAGCTCGACGGACAAACCAAATTACCGACGTTCTCAATCAGGAGCAGGTCGAGATCCGTAAGGCGCCAGTCTTCCAGGCCTCGCTCAACCATGCGGGCATCGAGATGACACGTTCCTCGGGTGGTGATTTGCCGTACGGGGAAGCCGTAACACCGAAGTCGATTCGCGTCGTTTTCCGTCTGAATGTCGCCGGTAAGCACGGCGACGCGGGCATCGCGATCGAAACTTTCGAGCGTGCGTTCGAGCAAACTCGTTTTCCCGGCACCCGGCGAGCTGATCAGGTTCACGCACAGCACGTTGCTCGCCGCAAACCTCGACCGCAACCCGGCAGCCAGCCGGTCATTTTCGTTCAACACCTTCCTTTCCAACCCGATACGGTTCATCTTCATCGACCTCCAGAAAGGCCAGATCCAGTTCGTCGCCTCCGGCGAACACGGTATGCGCCTCGCCACAATCGGGGCAGGCTATATCGAAATCTTTCACGACGAATTCCCTGGCGCACCGCTCGCAACGGTGCCGCCGGGGAGAATATTCAATCTCCAGCTCGACCGCCTCCCAGTTGGTGCCGCGCACGACCGCTTCCCAGCAAAAACTGAGCGCACCGGGATCGACGCCCGCCAACTCCCCGACACGCAGCCCCACCTTCGCGATCCTTCCCTGCGGAAAGCGCCGGGCCTCCTTTTCCAGCGCCTCCAGAACCGAATTGGCGATGCTCATTTCGTGCATCGGCCGCCCTCAGCAGATGCGAGGCAATTGATCTCCGGACAGCATGTCGACGATCCGCGTGGTTCCGAGCAGCGTACGCATGGTCACCAAGCCCGGATGCGTATCTGTGACCGTGCCAACGATGCGCGCTTCGCGCCCCAGCGGATGCCTGCGCATCGCCTCGAGAACAGACTCGGCCATTTTCGGATCGACGACGGCAACGAGCTTGCCCTCGTTGGCGACGTAGAGCGGATCGAGCCCAAGCATCTCACACGCACCACGCACCTCATCATGGAGGGGGATCGCGCGCTCCTCCAGTTCGATCCCCACGCGGGATTGGGCGGCGATCTCGTTCAGGGCGCTCGAGAGCCCCCCACGCGTCGGATCGCGGAAGCAACGGAAACCGTCGGTGACGTCGACCATCGCGGCAACCAGCGTATGGAGTGGTGCGGTGTCGCTTTCGACCGCGCTCTCGAACTCCAGGCCTTCACGCTGGGCCAGAATCGTTATGCCGTGATCGCCGATCGTGCCGCTGAGGAGTACGCGATCGCCCGGACGTGCGCGATCGGAGGAAAGCGCAAGTCCCTCGGGCACCAAGCCAATCCCCGAAGTGTTAATGAAAAGGCCATCGCCGCTGCCCTTCTCGACGACCTTTGTATCGCCCGTGACCACGTCCACTCCGGCCCGCCGTGAGGCCTCGCGCAACGATGCCACCACTAGGCGAAGGGTCTCCATCGGCAGGCCTTCCTCGAGGATGAACGCCACGCTGAGAAACAGCGGATGTGCCCCGCCCATGGCCAAGTCGTTGATCGTGCCATGCACGGCGAGTGAGCCGATGTCGCCCCCGGGAAAAAACAACGGCTTCACCACAAACGAGTCGGTGGTAAACGCCAAGCGTGATCCATTCACCGAGACGATCGCCTGGTCGTCCAGTCGGCCGAGCACCGGATTTTCAAAGGCTGGCAGGATGACGCTGCGGAGCAGTTCATTGCTGAGCCTCCCGCCGCTGCCGTGACCAAGCAGGACCGCGTCCTTGGAGGGCAAAGGCATCGGGCAGGAGAAACCAGGGAAAGCGTTGGGATCGGCCATCAGTATTCCTCGCTCGCCGTCACGGCATGGCGACGATACAGGTAGTAGGCGGCACAGGCGCCTTCGGCGGAGACCATCGGCGCGCCAAGCGGGGATTCCGGCGTGCAGCGCGTGGCGAACGCCGGGCACTCGACCGGCTTCTTCAGTCCCTGTAACACCTGGGCGCTGATGCACTCGGCAGGTTCCTCCGCCGTGATCTGCTCGAGGCCGAAAATACGGTCCGCGTCAAACTGAGCGAATTCCGGACGCAGCCGGTAGCCGCTACGCGGGATCGCGCCCACCCCGCGCCATTTGCGATCGCAAACGTCGAAGACCTGCTCCAGGAGGCGCTGCGCCGGAAGATTTCCTTCGTAGCTCACCGACCGCACATACTGGTTTTCCACTTCGGCACGACCCTTCTCAAGCTGGCTCACGAGCATGGAGATTGCCTCCAGCAAATCGACCGGTTCGAAGCCGCCAACGACGATCGGCACATGGAAATCGTGCGCCAGGTTCTCGTAGTCGCGGTAACCAACCACGGTGCAGACGTGACCGGGAGCGATGAATCCCTGAACCCGATTGTGCGGCGAGGAGAGCAACAAACGGATCGCCGGAGGCACCAGTACGTGCGAGACGAGCATCGAGAAATTCCGGAGGCCCTCGCGCTTGGCCTGCCACACCGCCATTGCGTTGGCTGGCGCAGTGGTTTCAAAACCGACGGCGAAAAAGACCACCTGCCGTCCCGGATTTTCGCGTGCCACCTTCACCGATTCCATGGGCGAGTAGGCAACGCGCACATCGCCGCCACCGGCGCTGACGTGAAACAGATCGGTGCGCGAGCCCGGCACGCGCAGCATGTCGCCGTAGGAGACCAGCGTGGTATTTTCACGCGAAGCAATTTCGATCGCCTTGTCGATCGTTTCCAGCGGCGTCACGCATACCGGGCAGCCGGGGCCGTGAACCATCTCGATGCCAGCGGGCAGCAGTTCGTCGATGCCGTAACGCATCAGCGTGTGCGTCTGCCCGCCGCAAATTTCCATAAGAACCCAGGGACGAGTCGCTTTCCCGGCAATCTCGGCGACCAGCGCCCGGGCGATTTTCTCGTCACGATATTCGTCGATGTATTTCACCGCGGGACTCCGGTCTGGCCCGGATCGTCGGCAGGGGGCAGCTCGGCTTCGAGCACGCCCATCGATTCGAGAATCTGATAGGTGCGCTCGGCTTCCTCGTGATCCACCCGGCTGATCGCGAAGCCGACGTGCACCATCACGTAGTCGCCGACCTTCGCTTCGGGTACGAAATCGAGACAAACGTCGCGCGTGATGCCGCCGAACCGAACCTTGCCGCAGCACACCCCGTTGCGGATTTCACAGGAAACAAGTTTTCCGGGAATGGCAAGACACATTCGCTTCCCCCCTCGGAGACCGTAAAATCGTCTGGCGTCGGATTCGCCCGGCACCCCCGGAGCTGGACAATCAGAGCCCCCGGCTCCCGGCAGCGGGCACCCGCGCGGCCGAGGCCTCCTCCGTCCAGCCGACCAGTTGCGCGACCGCCTCCTCAACAAGCGGGCCAAGAGCCGCTTCAACCGGTGCGGTCAGTTCCGTTCCCCAATCCGTCGAAAGCGGCTGCACGCCCAGCAGCACAGTTTGGCGTGGCGCCGTGGAAACCAGCGGCAGCGTCGCCAGCAGATCGGCCAAGCCAACCTGGTGAACGCTCGCCGCGCACGGCAGTCCGCGCAGCTGCCCGTTCGCCATGCGGATGAGCGTTCCGGGCGGCTCGCCGACGTCGAGGGCGTCGAGCAACAGCAGATGGGTGGAATCGGAGACGTAGCAGAGCAGTTCGAGTCCGTAGGTGCCACCGTCGATGAAGGTCACGTCCGGGGGCACGCGGGGATCACGCTGCAGGCGTCTGAGCGCGTGCACGCCGAAACCGTCGTCAGTGCGGATGGGATTGCCAATTCCCACCACCACTGTCTTCGCTGCCGGAGCGAAATCCAAAACTTCTCCCTAGTCCGACGATTTGGTCTGCGGCATCGACGCAGAAACTGCCGAGGCCTTCTTTTCCGCGGTTGCTTTTCTGCGCAGCCGCCGATATGCCCAGCCGGGTCCGACCACCGGAAACCCTTTTGCGCGGCGGCTGGCGGGATCGGCAGCGACAAAGTCGGCCGGCAAGACCTTGTAACCGGAAAAGATCGATCCCACCAGGCCGCTCCGCTCCTCGATTCCCATCAGCCAGGCGCTGTAAATGTGGTGGATGAAGAACGCCCAGAAAATGAACATGACGAAGAAGTGGATTTCGCGCAGGTACTGGACGCTGATGAGCCAGGGCAGCCAGCCGATAAAGAAACCGAGCACGCTGCTGTGAAGGGCGTGATTGAAAAGCGCCAAGCCGGTGAGGATCTCAATCACAACGAGGGTGTAAACGACCGTATAGGTGGCACCGGCCAGCGGGTTGTGGCCAACGCGGCTCTCGGGCTCGCGGCGCAGGAAGAGATAATAGCGGAGCATGTTCAGCGCTCCGCGCCATTGCTCCCTGCCGATCAGCAGGAACTGGCGCCAGCGCGCCCACCGGTTTCCCTTGAAGAACCAGTAGGCACGCACGAGGAACGCGGCGAGGAAAACGAAACCGCTGACCTCGTGGATGAAGCGCACCGTTCCCATGAGGAAGGCCCCATGGCCCCGGGAAATGATGAAGGGATCGTAGAGGTAGTAGCCGGTGAAGCTGAGCACTCCGATCGAGAGAAAGATCACCCAATGGACAATGCGTACCGGCCACTGCCAGACGTAGACGCGGACGATCTTTTCCGCGGGAACGGGGACGGCCGTTTGGGCTACCGAACGAGCTGCCGCATTCATGGCTACCTCACTCCCTTCAGATCTCCCGGCGGGCGTAGGTGCGGCCGCGCGCATCGGTCACATGCACGGCACAAGCCAGACAGGGATCGAATGAATGGATCGTCCGTAAGACTTCGAGTGGCCGTTCCGGATCGGCGATCGGGGTCTCGAGGAGCGCGGTTTCGTAGGGTCCGCGCTGACCTTTGCCGTCGCGCGGGCCGGCGTTCCACGTGGAAGGCACCACGATCTGATAGTTCTTGATCAGCGTGTCCTCGATTTCGACCCAATGCCCGAGCGACCCGCGCGGTGCCTCAAACAGGCCGTAGCCTTGTGCGGAGCGCGGCCAGCTGTCGGGCTCCCATTTTTCGCCGTTGTGCATCTGAAGGTCGCCGTGGCCCATGTTGTCCCGCAATTCCTCGATCCACCCCACGATGTGATTGGCGAGCAACTGCGTTTCCAGGGCGCGAGCGGCGACGCGGCCGAGTGTGGAGAACAGTGCCGCAGGGGGCGCCTTCAGCTTCGCCAACGCGCCGTCGACCATCGCCTTCACTTCCGGCTGGCCCGCGGCGTAGGCGACCAGCATGCGCGAGAGCGGCCCCACTTCCATCACGTAGTTGTCGTATCGCGGCGCTTTCAGCCACGAGTATTTCTCCTCGACGTTCAGGAACTGGTACGGCGGCTTTGGACCAGTGTATTTCGGGTTCGTCTCGCCCTTGGCCGGAGCCAGGGAGACGTCGTTGCCTTCCGTGTATTCGTACCAGGAATGGGTGACGTATTCGGAGACCTTGTTCGGATCCACCGGATGGACTTTCGAGAGGTCGTTGTTGAGGATGATGCCCCTCGGCAGGAAATAGCGCGCGGTGTCCTGTATCCTGCCCTGGGGAAACGCACCATAGCTCAGATAGTTCCCCGGCCCCATGCCCAGGCTGAACCAGCCACGATAAAAGCCCGCCACCGCCAGCACGTCGGGAATCAGCACTTGATCGACAAACTTCTTCGCCGTGCCGGCCACCTGGACCAGGAAATCGAGCCGCTCGGGATTGAGTGGTGCATCCGGCCAGTTGGGATCGATGGCCGTTGTCATGCCGCCGACCAGATAACTCTGTAGGTGAGGATTCTTCCCTCCCAGCACGGCATGGATGCGGATGAATTCGCGCTGGAATTCGAGCGCCTGCAGATAATGCGCCACAGCCAGCAGGTCCGCCTCGGGCGGCAGGTGATAGGCCGGATGGCCCCAGTAGCCGCTGGTGAAGAGGCTGAGCTGGCGGCTTTCGACGAGCGCCTTCACCCGGTCTTGCACACCCCGGAAATAGGCTGTGCTCGAAACAGGCCACTCGGAGATCGATTGGGCAAGTTGCGAGGTTTTGGCTGGATCGGCCTTGAGCGCGCCGGTGATGTCGACCCAATCGAGTGCGTGCAAGTGATAGAAGTGCACGATGTGGTCGTGAATGTATTGGCTCGCGGAAATCAGGTTGCGAACGATGCGGGCGTTGTTGGGAATTTCGATTTCGAGAGCGTTTTCGACCGCGCGGACCGAGGCCAGCGCATGCACCATCGTGCACACGGCGCAGATCCGTTGTGTCCAGAGCCACGCTTCCCGGGGATCGCGGCCTTGAACGATCAGTTCGATCCCACGGAACATCGTTCCGGAACTCCAGGCATCGGTGATCTTGCCGCCGTCCACTTGCGCTTCGACGCGGAGGTGACCTTCTATCCGGGTGATCGGGTCCACGACCATGCGGGCCATGAGAGCCTCCTACGCTTTCGGAGAAGCGGGTTTGGATTCTTCGCCGGCGCCGCCTGCTTTGGGGCCTTCCAGCTTGCTCTTGCGCGACCGGATGACACTGCCCACGGCGTGGACTGCGGTCACGCCGGCTACCGTCCCCACCACTCCCCAACCAATATCTTCGGCCGTGACATCGACGCCGAATCCGGGAACCTTCGGGAGGCGCTTGTAAAACGGCGAGGACCAATCCCAGAAGCGGTAGGCGGCGCAAGCGATGCAGCCGTGGCCCGCTTTCACGGGCCAGCCGGTGCCGTCGTTCCAGCGAACCGAGGGACAGTTATAGGTCGCTTCGGGACCTTTGCAACCCATTTTGTAGAGGCACCAGCCCTTGCGGCTTCCCTCGTCGCCCCACTCCTCCACGAAACGGCCGGCGTCGTAGTGCGCCCGGCGCTCGCACTGGTCGTGGATGAGTTGGCCGTAGGCAAACAGCGGCCGGTTGTACTGATCGAGGGCCGGCATCTCATGGAAAGTAAGGTAATGAACGATCACGGCCGCGGTATTGGCTACATTATGCGGGCATCCGCCGAGGTTTACGACCTTGACGCCCGGAACGGCCTCCTGCAACCCAATCGCTCCGGTCGGGTTCGGATTGGCGCGTACCAGCCCGCCGTCCCACGCACAGGCGCCCACGGCGATGTTGGCAGCGGCGTTGGTGCAGACTTCGCGGGCGATGTCGAGCGCGGTCCTTCCGGCAATTGTGCAATAGACGCCGTCGTCGGCCGTCGGGATCGATCCCTCGACCACGGCGATGTATTTCCCCTTCTCTTCCTTCACCACGCGCTCGAGCGTGGCTTCGGCCTGCTTCCCCGCCCCGGCCATGATTGTCTCGTGATATTCCCACGAGAGCAGGTTGAGCACGACTTCGGCAACCGGGGGATGGCTCGAACGAATCATGGATTCGGTGTTGCCGGCGCAGTCCTGGAATTCAAGCCAGACGAGCACCGGGCGCCGCGTCTGGGAAAGCGCATGGACCACTTTGTCCATGTAGCGCGTCGGCAGCGCCAACGTCGTCACCATCAGGCTGCAAAATTGCAAAAAGTCCCGACGCGATACCCCTCGTCTTTCCGCGGCGCGTGGCAGATCTTCATGGAGCGGGGACATGTTTTCACCTCTCGAAGGGCGATGAAATCAAAAGGGGGGAAACGCACGGCACAGATACCGCCTGACGCTGTTGCGGCCGGTCGGACAACACCATTAAGAAGGAAGTGAAGAAGCAAGGATTCAGCAGGAACTGGGCCGCGCCAGTTGGGCGTTCTTCAGCGAGTTCGTCTGCCCCCATTACGCTTTTCAGGGCGGTGCACGTTTCGTTCCCAGCTGTCGGTATTTTGAAATTTGCTAACCTAAAGTAAGCCTTTGCCTTACCATGCCTGTCGCCGCGGACGCATCGCCCAGGAAACCAACACCCCGCGCCATTTCACGACGAAGGTGCGTGGAATCGCCCTACTCCAGTCCCCTATCTTGCGCCAAATCCCCCACAATCGCTCCCCGCCAGCGAGGGGGGGCGGTTTTTCTTCGCTTTCAGAAAGCAGAATCTTCTGCCCTTCCCTATTCGGACCGACCCCAGCGGCGAGAAATGAAGCTGTTGGGCAAGATCGAAGAGCTGTCCTCTCAAGCGAGATAGGCGGCCTCCGACCAGGTTGGATTCCCGGCGACGAGCAGGCAGAGCAGGGAGAGACGTCGAAGGTTTCGAATGAGCGAGAGGCTATTTGCGCCTTGGCGTTCTCGGCAGTGGCAAAACGGGCCCGTTCGGTCCACGCTGGAAGCCCGGCGCGGTGAAACCCCGGCCGGTGCCTGTCAAGCCATTCGAAAATGTTACCGAGGGGTGGGTTGTCGAGACATTGGAAATGTTACCGGAGATGAGCCGTCGCGGCTGTGGAAAACTGGGAATCCCGCGCCTTGGGCGGGATTCCCAAGCGGAGTGGAAAAGTCGGCCTTTCGACTTTTCCACGCAGCGGCTTTCCCACAGCCGTTCGCTCGCCGCGCCGGTTTCTCTTTGCCCGCCTCGGCTGGTTGCTCAGTTCTCGGGCTCAGCCGACGATTGGCCAGGCGATAGATTCCTTCCAGTTGGCGCTCGATCCGCTCGCTGAGCAGGAACGGGTCCAGCTGCTTTCTCATTTGCTCCAGCTGGGCGATCTGCCCGGGGTCGGCCTGCGGGCAGGCGCGTACGCGCTCAAAGGGCGTGCGGGGCGGCTCGTAACGGCGCCGCAGTTTCGATCCCACTCGCAGCTTCTTCTCCAGCTTCACCGAGGGAAGGTACAGGTTCAACCACAGCCGCAGTTCGTTCCGGTAGAGCGCGTTGATGGCCTGGATCGCCTCGGCCGAATCGTAGCGCTCCCAGCCCAGCAGCTTGCGCACGTGGGTCCAGTTCTTCTGCCCGATGTGCGCGTTGTCGTCCTTCTTGTAGGGCCGTCCGCGCGTGAGTTGAATCTGTTCCCGCTCGCACCAATCTTTCAAATGCCAGTTGATGAATTCCGAGCCGTTGTCCGAATCCAGGCCGAGCAGGCGAAACGGCAGTTCGCTCCGGACCTGATCCAGAGCGGCTTTTACCGCCGTCTGCCCCTTGCCCAGCACCGCCCGCGATTCGGTCCAGCCGGTGTGGACGTCGGTCAGGTTCAGCGTGTAGGCGAACTCGCCGTCAGCCGAGTTGCCCGAGTCCGAAACCAGATCCACTTCGGCGAAGCCAGGAATCTTCACGTCCCAGTTGTCGGTCTTGATCGGGATCTGATGTTTGAGCAGATAGCCCGGCTTGGTGCGGCCGTAGAGGCGCCGCCGTCGTTCGGCCTGGTAGGCCTTCAGCCGCCGGTCGATCTGCCGCGCGCTGATCCGGAGCAGTTGCCGTTCGGTCTCCGGCCGCAGATGAAGTCGCTTGCGGATCCACGGCATCCAGTCCGGCAGCAGTGCCCGCAGTCGGACCGACCAGGGATAACCGGCCGCCTCCCAAACCGCTCGCAAGACGCCGAGCGTCTCCCGGCTGTAGGTCAGCCCGCGCCGCCCCGGCCGTTTTCGGTCGGCGCCCGGTTCGGGCGGCGGCCCATTCAGCAGGCGGATGGCGTGCTTGCGGTGATAGCCGGTGCTCGCGCAGAACTCGTTCAAGATCGCTCCCTTAGCCCTTCGTGGCGCCTTCTGGTAGCGCTGGTAAATCGCTCGCAGGTACTCGCGTCGCCCTTGTTTGCCCAACCCGATCGCCTCCTTTTCGCGTTTTGGTTGGGTAACATCCTAAATGGCGCGACATCGGACCCTTCGGTAACATTTTGCACGGCGCGATACGGGTGTCCTGTCAAGCCATTCGAAAATGTTACCGAGGCGTGCGTCGTCGAGACATTAAGAATGTTACCGAGGAATGGTCGTCGCCGCGGCTGTGGGAAAGTGGCAATCCCGCGCGGTTGGCGGGATTCCCAA
>JAKBLM010000086.1 GCA_021832085.1 Acidobacteriota bacterium
GGCCGCCTGCCCAGCGCCTTCTCGATCGTGCCGCTGCACAAAGAACAGTGCAGCCCTCCGATACGGGCGCGGATGCGCCGGTGGTTGGGCACCCTGGACGGCTCGTCGCTCCACAAAGGTGGGGCAGGTTGCGCGCTTGCTGCGATATTCATAGTGACACCTCCGGTTCGCCGATTCGATTGCTCTGGCAAGAACCTACACCTTCAACTGGAGTTGAAGGTCAAGCACCCCGCCGACCGTTCCAAGCAGGGCCGGCGCCTGGGTTTCAATCGCCGCGAGTGTCCCGTCAAGCTGCCTCACAAACGTTTTGGCAAGTCCGGTCATGGCAGTTTAACCCGTCATGCTGAGCGCTCTCTCTCGTCGTGCTGAGCGAAGCGAAGCATCTACGCGAAGCGGTTCGCCTGGCCGCGGCGCGGCGAACCTGGCTGCTTGCGCCTGCCTGTGCCGGCACGAGAGCCAGGATGGCGCGGCAGGCAGGCCGGTCGCTGCGCGCAGCTTGTTCGCCGCGCGGACCCCGCTCGCAATGACGGCCACGCTCTGCCGTCATTTGTGCGACCGGTCCGCGTATCATGGTCAGTTGTCAGGCCGAGGGCTGTTGCGCAACGCCGGCAGTGCCTTCGACGATCCAGCCGTCCGTCATCCGAATCACGCGGTCGACTTCGCCGATCATGCCCGTGTCGTGCGTGACCACCAGGATGGCGGTGCCATGTTCGCGCGAGAGCCGGCGCAGCAGCCGCATGACGGCCAGCCCGCGATCCACGCCCAGGTTGGCGGTGGGTTCGTCGGCAAGAACAATCTTCGGATTATTGGCCAGGGCGCGCGCGGTCGCCACGCGTTGCTTTTCGCCGCCCGAAAGCTGTTCCGGGTAATGGTCGAGCCTTTCGCCGACTTCCAGATAGTCGAGCAGTTCCTTCACCCGTCGCTGCGCGGCATTGCCGCATAAAGCCCGGCTTCTCGCGGCGCAGCCGCCGCCAGAGCGATAGTCGAGGGCGGTAGCGGCTTCCAGGGCGAGTGCGAGCAGGCGGGGCAGTGGAAAGGTGTCTGCGCAAATCGCCCCACCGGGGTTTCAGCCGACCAAAATGATGGGACTGACTGCTTCGCCCGTACGCCGGAGCCTCAGGAGCGACAAAAGCTTCCAACACTTGCCGTATCGCACGGATTTGCCGTACACGTCCTCTGGTGAGGAGGCGCAAAATGCCCCCATACGGAAATCCCCGTTAAACGCCCATCTTAGCTTTTGTGCGGCAGAGCCTAAGGTTGTATGCTCTTCTCCGGGAAACCGCACTGAGTCTTAGGGATGGCTCCCCGGCGCCTCGCTACTTGAAACCGCCGCGCCGGTTGTTGACGCCGCCGCTTGGCGGGTAAAGGAGCAGATGCTACGGCGCCTTTGGAATCGGTTGATCACCAGACTTCGGCCAGATCGCGCCGAACTGGCTCCCTCCATTTCCTTCGACAGTGACACTGGCCGCTTGATCGTCGGGCTACGCGCCCTCGTTCGTGGCCGGGAGGTGGCCGTCCCTCGTACCGCCATCCTTTCCGGAGCGGGCCGGAGTGAGAGTCGCAACTTTCGCGTCCCGCCGAATCAGCTTTCTGCGATGCAGGTTCTGCTCTCGCACTTGAGACAGGACGAGGATGGAAGCCTTGCCTGTGGAGTGCTTGAGATCCCGCCCCTGGCAGCGGACGTTTTGGCTCTTCGAGCGCTCCCACACGCCAGCTTTTCTGCGGCAGCGGCGGAATTGCTGCATTCGGCGTCCAATCCAACGGCGGTCAAGCTGTCGCCGGCCGCCGATTTCTCCGACACGGACAAGACCCTGGGACTCAAGTTCGAGGTGGTTGATGGCCGCGGCAATCATTATCCGTTTGACCTCGCAGCGATCGGCCGCCCAATTTTCTGCGACAACCGCTTTCTCCGATTGGACGAGGCGAGCAGTAAGCTGGCCGACGAGCTTTCAAAGATTCCCCACAATAGCACGGATGGTGGGGTTCGTTTCAGCGGCGGCGCCGTGCCGAGAGCCTTCCAGCTAATTCGTTCTCATACGCCTTTGGATCAGTCGCCATCTGCGGTAGCGGTGCAAATCCACGCGAAGCCCCTCGAACCGCGCACCTACATCGACCTGGAGAATCCCGAGAGCCTCATAATCGAGCAAAATCTGGTATCCGAGGACGGGCGGATTATCGAAGCGCCGCCGGTGCAACCAGGCAATTTGCCGGATTGGCTTCGCGTTGGGCGTGAGTATTATCGGGCGCCCACGCACGCGCCAAGCAGACCCGAGCATGGTACGCAGATTGCACCAGGGCGATTCAGGCTCAACGGAGACGAGATCCCGGAATTTCTCGCCGAGGAACTCCCCAAAATAAAGAACACCTCAAGGGTTTTCGCTAAACCATCGGTAGTAGAACTGAGGGTCGTTACCGCGTCTCCGCAGGTGGCTACGGAAATCGGGCTCGACGATGCCAGCAGCCAGCTCGTGGTCAGGCCGCGTTATCGAAGTGGCTCGTCTTGCTTCGACCACAAGACGTTCAGGGACTCAGATCGCCGGCGAAACTATTTTCGCTCCGGCAACAGCTTTCACCGAGTCGATTGGAGCCAGGTTGATCGTGTTCAGAAGGCTGCCAGGCAAGCCGGGCTTAATGAACGACCTGACGGTTCGTTCACAGCTCCGCCCTTGAGCATCGACGAGATAATCAACATTTTCTCGCAGCTGGGGATTCTGACCCAGACCAGCGTTCTGGAACGCTTCAGGCAACGGCTTCAGGATTTTTCGAAGATTGAGCCAGTTCCCCCGCCCTCAGGGCTACGCCAGGACGTTGCACCTCGGGACTACCAGACAGCCGGCTACTCCTGGCTTACCTTCCTCAAGAATTACGGTCTGCCCGGCATTCTCGCGGATGAAATGGGTCTCGGGAAAACCCTGGAAATGCTGCTCGCGGTCGCCCACTTCAAAGACCGCTATGGGCCATGTCCGTCGTTAGTCGTCTGTCCCGCTGCCCTGGTACCAAAATGGGCCGATGAAACCACCAAGTTCTTCACCAATCTCGTCGCGATCACACATTCGGGAAGCGGACGGGCCAACACATTGCGAAAGGACGTTAGGGTTGCGGACCTCGTGGTCACTTCCTACGAGACGTTGGTACGCGATTCGGATCTTCTCGCGCAGAGGCAGTGGCGGTTCTTAATAGCCGACGAGGCACAGCGGATAAAGAACCCCGGAACGCAGCGTGCCCAAGCCGTTCGAAAGATTCCTGCCGAGGCGCGGATTGCCATTACTGGCACCCCGGTGGAGAACAGCCTGACGGATCTGTGGGCGATATTTGACTTCCTGGCTGCCGGCTTTCTCGGCCGGCCGGCAGACTTCGAGCGCAGGTTCGTGGATCCGATCGAGCGGGCCGGGGACGCACAGGCAGCCGCTGAACTCAACCGGCGAATCCGGCCTTTCGTCCTGCGCCGCCTGAAAAGGCACGTTGCCGCCGAGCTGCCTGAGAAGATTTTCAAACCCATACGCTGCGAACTCGCGGCGCTGCAGCGCAAGCTGTACCAGGCGATTGTGGACCGCGATCTCACTCAAGCAATGGCCGCGGTGGGTAGCCAAAGGCTTTCCCTTGGAAACCCGCATATTTTCGCTGTCCTGACGAAGCTCAAGCAGGTCTGCTGCCATCCCGGGCTCATAACCGGCGATTTTCACAACTTTAAGCCGGGGGTCTCGGGCAAATTTGATGTCTTCACGGAGATAGTGGACGAAGCGCTCGGCGGGTGGGCGGCCGGGTCAAAGCACAACAACAAGCTGGTCGGATTTAGCCAATATGTCGAGATGGCCCAGGCGTTGCGCGACTTCGTGTGCTCGAAACGCCAGCAGAAGTGCGGTCTCTTGGACGGTAGCGTCCCGCCAAACGAGAGGCACATGCTATGCAGCAATTTCAACGCCGCTGGCGACCATTTTGGCATGATGATGACACTTGGCGCCGGAGGGGTCGGGCTTGATCTGCAAGCCGCAAATTACGTAGTGCTGTACGATCGCTGGTGGAACCCCGCGGTCGAAGACCAAGCAATAGACCGCGTTCACCGTCTTGGCCAGGAGCGCGAGGTCGTTGTCGTTACCATAACAACGCGCGGTACCCTTGAAGAGAAGATCGAGGCCAAGTTGGACCGCAAGCGGAGCCTCGCCGGGCAGGTGGTCCAAGCCGATTCGTTAATGCGAAAAGAAATCTCCCGCGAAGAGCTTTTGGATCTGGTCAAACTTCAGGGCTGATTTACGCCCGGGCGCTCACTTGGCTGCGAGTTAGTGTCAGTTGTTGTAGGTCGGGCGGCCACGATCAGGCAGCTCCCCTCGCAATGCGACCGTGAATCGGGACGGCTTGGCTAACACGCCGGGCGTCGTTGTGCCACGGCGGGGCGTCCTCGGTTGAACGCTGCCACGGACGCAGCACCGGCGGGCGCCCATCAGCCGCAATCTCCGGCACCTCCGACCGCCGGCTTTGCGCCGGCGCTGCGCAGGCCGAGCAGGCGCGGCGCAAGATTCCAGA
>JAKBLM010000012.1 GCA_021832085.1 Acidobacteriota bacterium
CCGCCTGCAGCCCGGTTCGAAACGCCACCCCCCGGCGTTTCGAACCGGGCTGCAGGCCCTTCGCGAAATCAGCGGCCGACAAAGAAAACGTCAGACCCAATTTGCTGAACTTGACGGACACAACTCCGCGTCGCTGGATCAGGGGGATGTGAATCAGGGCGCTAGCCGCGCAAGCCAGCACCGCCGCCGCAGCTCCCAGTTGCGCAGAAAGCTGGTTATTGCCCGCCAGCACCGCCGCCGCCGCGGTCGTGCTCGCACTCGAAGCCAGCCCGCCGAGGAATCCGACTGCCAGGAAACCATGCTCGCCCAGGTATCGCGCCGCCAGCGCGGCAACGATCTCGATGAAAATAAAGAGCGCACTCAACGCTCCCACCCGGCGCAGCGAAACCGGCGATCCCAGCCCGAGCCGCGTGGGCAGCGCGGGTGCCCCGTGGCCCCGGCGGAGCGCAAAGAACAGCGAGATCGCCGTCATCGCCAGGATCGGGGCCAGCCCGTAACGCAGCGCCCTTGGCGCAAAAATCCCCAGGATCACCAGATTCCGTACGAGCATTGCCCCGGTCGCAAACAGCGTCGAGGAAACGATCAGATTCGTTTCGCCAACTTCCAGATCGGCCAGTGTGCGCGAGATTTGCGCCACCGTCGCCGAACTGTTCACTAGGCCGCCGAGGATCGCCGAATAATAAAGCCCGCGCCTGCCGAGCGCCCGCAGCAACACATAGTTCAGGAAGCCCAGACCTGCCAGGATCACCACCACAACCCATGCTTCGTGCGGATTCAGCAGGTTCCACCTGTCAACGTAGCGGTTAGGCAGCAGCGGATAGATCACGAACGCCAGCAGCCCCATCAGCACTGCCCCGCGAATCTCTTCCAGCCGCAAGTCCCCGGCCAGCCGCACCAGTTCCGACTTCCAGGCCAGCAGACCGGTCATCAGCAGCGCCGCGGCGACAGCGGTGAAATAGTGCTGCTGCGCGATCAGCACCCCGAGTACCAGGGTCACCAGCAGCGCCACCGAGGTGGTGATTTCCAGCGTCTGGTGAATCCGGAGACTATGCGCGTTCACGAATCCCACCAGCACCACCGCCCCGACTAGCGCCACCAGCGCCATCCACGGGGAGATCAGCCACGCCAGCATCCCAAGCAGCGAGGCCAGCGCGAACGTTCGCACTCCCAGTTCCTTGTGCGCCCATTCCCGCTCCAGCCCCACCAGCAGGCCCACCGCAAGCGCCACGACGATCTTCGTCGCGATTTGGAGCGGTGGGAAATGCGTGTTCATCGGCAACTCGTTTTTGCAAACGGCCTGCAGCGCTTCCCGGGGCAAAGGTATGCCATGCCGAGCGCCTCAGGCCATAGCTCGCGTCCGCACAGGGCCGTTCTTGCCGCCGCTCGCGAGGACCGGGCCGTTTCTCCATGGTTCCCTCGGCCGTGCCACGCCGGGGAAGATCGTACTGCTCCCCAGGCCCTCCGCCCTCCGTAGCCAAGACTCCACCGAGTTTTCGGTATCCGGCTCAGCCGATCACCGCGGTGCAGTGGGCGCAGCGCTTGGCCGCGATCGGAATCTCGCTCAAGCACTCAGGGCACTTGCGCGTTGTCGGATCGGCCGGCGGTTCCTTGTGCGAGCGGGCGACCAGTGCGTTCATCGGTACGACGACGAAGTAGTAGACGACCAGAGACACGATCAGGAAGGAAATCACCGCGTTGACGAAATCGCCGTAGAGGAATTTGCTGCGGTTGATAGTGAAGAAAAAGCCCGAAAAATCCGGTTTTTGAAAGATCGCCGCGATGAAGGGCGTCAGCAAGTCCTTGGTGAACGAGGCGACTACCGTGGCGAAGGCGGCGCCTATGACTATGCCCACCGCCATGTCGACCACGTTACCGCGAAGCAGAAATTGCTTAAAGCCGCTAGCCATGTCGGGTCTCCTTTGGAATTCCCGTTTCGGGTTCGGGAAGATTCCCGATGGAGACTACGGCACCCGGCGGGCAAGTCAAGACAAAAGTCGTACCTGCTGCTCCCCTGGTGACCAAAATCACCGCACGTCCCACGCTTGGTGCCATAATGCGCACAGGCGGACGCGGAGAGGAGCAACATGACTGCCTGGGTCTATTTCGCCGCCGCCATTGTGTTGGCTGCCTGGATCGGTGCCGCATTCCTGATCCGTCGATGGGGGCCGGGCCGCTTCCGGCGCCGCGTCCTATGCCCCCGGGATAACGTGCCAACGCATGTACTTGCGCTCGTAACCGAGGCCGGCTATGGTGCCATCGCCACGACCGACGTGGTGAAATGCGATCTGCTGGGCTCAGGGCCGGTGACTTGCAATAAGCATTGCCTGGCCCGTCTCTGAGCCCCATCGGCGAATCGGCGAGGCAGCCGGGAAACGGAACGCCTCCTCGGCGCGCCTCGCCGCTCTCTTGCCGCTTTTTCGGCGCCCGGCCGGAATCGGTCAGGGCTGCACTCCCATCTCCGATTCCATCTCCCGGTACTGCGATTTCCACTGGTTCATTTCCCGTGAAATCTGTTGCGCGCTCTTCCTCACCTGTTTCGCGTTTGGGTCGGTCTTGCCCAATTCCATGTCCAGCCGGCCCAACTGGCTGTTGACGCGCTGCCGGATCTGGTTCATCTTTTCCACCCGATTCCGCAGCGCCGCCTGCTGTTCCTGGCTCATGCCATTCATCAGCCGCTCATGCTCCTGGTCCATGGTGCGCAGTTGGTCGCGCAGTTGATCGCGCTGCCGGCGGGCCGCGGCAGCGTCAAAAGTCTTCGAGCGGGTGAGGCGGTCCATGTCCCGAGCCTGCTGGCGAATGCGATCGGCGGTTCGGGTGCAGTCGCGGAGCTGGTCGCGTTGCTGGTCGGTGGCACGAATGCGCTGGCGGTCCATCGTGCCTTGGCCTGTGGAGGGCACTTGCCCTCGCTCTTGGCCGGTGGTGGGCCTCTGTTGCGGGCGTCCCTGGCCTCCTTGTCCCGCGCCGCCCGGTCGTCCTTGCATGGCGATTGCGGGTGAGGCAAGCAGCAGCCCTGCTGCTATGATGAGTACACGTCTGGTTCCATTGCCATTCTTCATCGCGAACTCTCCCTTTCCCTTTCGGTTTTCGGCCCCATTTCCCCCTCGCGCGAGGATCCTGGACAGAGCCTCATACGCCCACCCCAGCCGGAAATGGCCGAAATCGTCCCTTTTCCCAGCAGCGGTGCATCTTGGTCGCCAGATCCGAAGCCGCCAGAGTGCCCCTCATCTCTCTGTAGGGAAATGGGATAGCGTACTAAGCCCTCCTAGGACGGCATTCCGCCGGCGGCCGGCAGGCGAAAAACCGCGCCGGAAGTGGGGTAACTCTCGCAGGCCGGTTGACCTAGCCCACTAGCGGGCGGCGCAGGGAAGGCTATCGGCTTGAACGGGAATCTGTAGCCGGCGTGATAGGATGAACGCGGGATTGGGCCGAGTTGTGCCCGAATCGAGGGCCGGAAACACGGGGATCGCGGCGGGCGCGCGCGTCAGGGATCGGGATGGGCAAAATTCTCTTGGAGGTCAAAAATCTGAGCGTCACTTTAGGCGGCACGCCAGTCCTGTCCGAGCTCAGTTTCAGCGTTGAGGAAGGAGAGATCCTCACCATCCTCGGCCCGAACGGTTCCGGGAAAACCGTCTTGCTCAAGGCCCTGCTTGGATTGCTGCCTTTCACGGGCGAAGTGAACTGGCACAAGAAACCGCGGATTGGCTACCTGCCCCAGGGACTCAACCAGATGTCGGTCAGGGACATGCCGCTGACTGTCGAGGACTTTTTCGCCCTCAAGAAACTCAAGCGCGACCAAGTGTTGCGTTACCTGCCCTTGGTCGGGCTCGAAAGCGGTGTCCTGAACAAGCGTGCGGGCTACCTCTCTGGCGGAGAATTTCAAAGGATGCTGGTCGCCTGGGTCCTTGCTTCGCGCCCGGAGGTGTTGTTCCTGGATGAGCCGACGACGGCCATCGACGTCGTCGGCGGCGAAACCATCTATTCCCTCCTCAAGAACATCTGGCGGGAGCAGAATCTGACGATGTTTGTCGTTACCCATGACCTCAACATCGTCTATGCGCATTCGACCCATGTCCTCTGCCTTTCGCGATTCGCGCACACCTGCTACGGCATTCCGAAAGAGGTTCTGACCCCGGAAGTCTTGAACGATATGTACGCGACCGACGTGAAGTTCTACACGCACCCGGGAACTTTGTCCCAATGACCCCCCATCTCCTGCTGAGTTTGATCAGCGGCGTGTTCATCGCCGGCTCGGCGGCCTACCTCGGTACGCTCATGCTCTCGCGGAAAATGGCCGTCGTTGCCGGACCGCTCGGGCACCTCGCGCTACCCGGCGCCGCGTTGGCGCTGGTCTACGGCTTCAACCTCTCGCTTGGCGCATTCCCCTTCGTTGTCGTGGGAATCCTGCTCATCTGGCGCCTGGAGATCCGGACGAAACTCCAGATGGAAGCCCTGACAGCGATCGTTTTCGCCACCGGTGTGGCCGCCGCTTTTCTCTTCCTGCCTATCAACAAGGCCGAAGCTGCGCTGGTCGGCGACATTTCGAAAGTCGGCCTCTATGCCACGATTGCCTCCGTGATTCTGGGTTCGCTCGTTTTCCTTGCCGTCAATCGCAGCTATTCGGAAATCATGCTGATCAACATCCAGGAGGATCTGGCGAAGACCGAGGGCATCAACGTCCGCCTCTACAACCTGATCTACCTTCTGGCCATCGCGATCATCGTCGCCCTTGGAGTCGATCTGGTGGGTGGGCTGATGACGGCGGCGCTGGTGGCGATCCCGGCCGCCGCGGCAAAAAACGTGAGCAAAACGCTGCGGCAGTTCGGCGTGCTTTCAGGAATGTTCGGCGCCGCCTCGGCCATCGTCGGGATCCTCTCTTCCGCCGCCACCGGCTTTCCCGCCGGTCCTCTCGTCATTCTCACCAGCGCGGCGATTTTCGCAATCACCGTGCCGGCCTCCCGCGTGTAAACCCGACCGCGCCCGAAGCCCGCGAAACCGACGGTCGGCCGGCATCGCCCCAGCCGTGGCCCGGGAGCGAAACCCTCGTCCAGCCGCCGCGCCAGGCGTTTTGCGATGAGGAGTATGACGCCGTACATGGGTGCTTTTCCCGTTGCATCCCGGCGCTTTCTTCCGCCGCCTTGCAAGCCGCTGTGATTCCGCCGCGTACGAGGGCTGAGTGTGGAGCAACAAGTCTAATGAAGCAGCCAACCGCTAGCTGACCGGTCAGTCAGAAGGCCCTGCGGTCGTTCCCCGATCACGAGCTTGCCCGCGGTGTTTCAGCGGCTCTCCAACGTCGATCCGCTACTTCCTAGTGGTGATCCGCGGAGTCTACCTGAAAGGCGTTGGCCTGGAGACGCTCTGGCCGCAGATGGCTGCGATGGCCGCTTTCGCGGTGTTGACCCTGACGATCAGCGTCTTCCGCTTCCGCAAGTCGATGGAATAGGTCGTCCGAAGCAAATGACACGGCGAGAAGACCCGCTCGCGCGGCGTGCGGTTAGGATAAGCAAATAAGTGTCGCGATAACTTCCTGAAGACAGGCCGTATGTGTTAGGCAGCACAAAGGTTAGCTCTCTCAGTGTCGGTTGCAGATTCATTCTTGACATCGAAGGAATAGTCGACTAGATTGCCGGTGTCCAAGGAGGGGGGCGGGTTCCTAGAAACGTTACGGGCAGCCGTTTCTGCCAGTCCTCTCTAGCCAATCGGATCTCAGGAGGTGCGTGGTGTGGGGAAAACGCATTTTTGCCCGTCTATTCGTGGTGTGTGCAACCGCATTCCTGGCAACAGCAGCCTGGGGACAGGCTTCAACCACCCTGCGGGGAGCGGTAACAGATCCGTCCGGTGCCGCGATTCCCGGAGCAACAATCACCATCACAGACACCAGCATTAGCGTTACGCGAAAAACGACGACGACGGCGAACGGTACCTACGTATTTACCCAAGTGCCGCCGGGAACCTACATCCTAACGGCAAGAGCGCAAGGCTTCAGCGTCTACCGGCAGACCGGGGTGGTGCTGCGTGTCGCGCTGCCGGCGACAGTGAACGTCTCGATGAAGGTCGGCGCGGTGACGCAGGTTGTTTCGGTCAGCGGCGAGGCGCCGTTGCTGAACACAACCAACGCCAGTATCGGCCAAACGATGGGCTCGACCCAGATCGAACAGTTGCCGCTGCTCAAGAGAAACGTGCCGAATCTGCTCAGTTTGCAGCCGGGTGTCGTCTACACCGGCCCTCGTAGCGATCTCTATCAATATGACACGCGGAGCGGCGCAGTGAACGGCGATCGCAGCGACCAGAACAGCATCACGCTCGACGGCGTGGACGTGAACGACCAGTTCACGAACAAGCCGTTCAAGAGCGTGTTGCCCGTTACGGATGCCTCGGTGCAGGAGTTTCGCGTCACGACCTCCAACTTCGGCGCCAAGGAGGGCCGGTCGGCTGGCGCCCAGATCGAATTGGTGACCAAGAGCGGCACGAACCACTTTCACGGCTCGCTCTACGAGTACAACCGCTCCGGGGTCGGTGAAGCGAACGATTTCTTCAACAAAACTTCCGAGGCAGCCGCAGGCTTGCCGAACGTCCCTCTGCACCTGGTGCGGAATATCTTCGGCGGAACAATCGGCGGCCCGATCATCCACAATCGTTTCTTCTTCTTTTTCAACTACGAGGGGCGCCGGGTAGCGCAGGCCAGCAGCGTGGTCCACACGATTCCTTCGATGGCCCTCCGCGACGGCATTATCCAGTATTACTGCTCCAGCGCGGCCGACGCGGCGAACCAGTGCCCGGGCGGTTCGGTTACCGGACTGAGCGGCCAAAAGTACACCGTCGCGCCCGGTACCTACGCGCTGAACGACACGCAACTGAAGGGCATGGACCCGCTCGGCTTTGGCGCTGACCCGGCGGTGCTGAAATATTTCAACCAGTACCCGGTGCCCAACGACACCAGCGTCGGCGACGGCCTGAACTTTCTGGGCTACCGCTACGCCGCGCCGGAACACCGGTCTTACAACTGGATGATCGGCCGGCTCGACTACAAACTCACCCGCAACGGCAATCAGACCCTCTTCATCCGGGGCAGCGGCGAGGACGATACGCTGAACGGCCCGCCCTTCATGCCGCAGGGATACATCCTGGGCGGTATTCCCGAAACCACGGAAAAAGACCTGAACAAGGGCTTTGTCGCCGGCTACACCGCCCTTTTCGGACCACACTGGGTGAACAACCTCCGCTTCGGCGATACGTACCAGAGCGTGGGTATTTCGGGGAACAGCAGCCAACCCTGGATCTACATTCGCGAACTCAGCCAGGGAATCAACTACGGCCAGCGTTTCACCGTGCCCGATTACAACATCGTGGACAACGTGAGTTGGACGCACGGGTCGCACAACATGTCGTTCGGCACCAACATCGACCTGATCCGCCGCGGCAGCCTCAGCCAGACGAACTCGTTCAGCGATGGCATCACCAACGGCGACTATATGAATCCGACCCACCTGGCCGGCACAGGCGGCCCGCTCGATCCTGCCGCCAACGGCTATCCGGCCGTCAGTTCCGGGTTCGTCAACGGCTACGACTTCCCGCTGGTCGGACTGATGGGGATGGTGACGGAAGTGGACGCCACCTACAACTACCATCTGAATCCGAACGGCACGGGTACGCCGTTGGCGCAGGGAGCCGCGGTGCCGCGCAATTACGCCATGGACGACTACGACTTCTTCTGGCAGGACAGCTGGCAGGCATTGTCGAACCTGACGGTGACCTACGGGCTGAACTACGCCCTGATGGGTCCGATCAGCGAAACGAACGGCCAGGAGGTTGCGCCGACGTTCCCGCTTGGCCAGTGGTTCAACGAGCGGGGCGTGCGGATGACGAAAGGCTTGCCTTCGAGCGGAGACCCGCTCATCTCGTACGCGCAGGCGGGTTCCTTCTACGGCAAGCCCGGCTATTATCCGTGGCAAACCCACAATTTCGGCCCGCGCGTCGGCCTGGCGTGGATGCCGCATCCCCACATCGGCTGGATGCAGAAACTCCTGGGCCGTGGCGGCCAGACAGTGATTCGCGCCGGCTTCGGCATGTATTACGACCACTTCGGCCCGGCGCTCGCCTTGGCGTTCGATCAGAACGGCGCCTTCGGCCTGGCGACCACGCTCAGCAACTCGGCCGGTTCCGAGACGGTATCATCGGCGCCGCGCCTGACCAGCATGAACGTCATCCCGCACTACGACAACAACGGCGTCCAGATTTACGCGACTCCGCCACCGGCCAAGTTCCCGGAGACCTTCCCCACTTCCGGGCCGGCCAGTTTCGCGATCGCCTATGGGCTCGATAGTGGCATCAAGACGCCGTATACCTATGACATCGACTTCTCGGTGGATCGCCAACTGCCGGGCAACATGGCGATTGATCTTTCCTATGTCGGTTCGATGGGTCACCGGCTGCTGGTGCAGGCAGACATGGCGACACCGTACAACCTGACAGACCCGGCCACCGGGATCAGCTATTTCCAGGCGGCCAGGCGCTTCTCGGTGCTGGCCCGTGAGGGCGTCCCGCCGTCTGCCCTCACCAACGCCGCGGTTGGTCCCACCGCACAATACTGGACCGATATGATGGCGAAGCTCGCGCCGGGCGACCAGTACAATGTGAACGACCCGAACTATGGGTTCGGCTGCGACAACGGGGGCCCGACCTCGAGCCCGGTCGTTGCCGCTTATCAACTCTTCCAGTGCACCCTCTACAACGAGACCACGGGTCTGTTCTACCTCGACTTGTTTGGCATTCCGGGCACGCAATATAGCAACGGCGCGCCGGCCAACTTCTACTACACGAAGCTCGGTCCCTACGCTTTCTACAACCAGCAGTATTCCTCGCTCTACGGCTGGCGCTCGATCGGCTACTCCAACTACAACGCCTTCCAGCTCACACTGACCAAGCGGATGTCGCACGGGTTGCTGCTGGACTTCAACTACACCTTCTCGAAGTCATTCGACATCGGTTCGGACGCGACCAGCGTCGGCATATGCGGCATCGGCTGTGGTCTCAGCAGCATAATCAATGCCTGGAACCCCAGCCAGATGTACGGCCCCAGCGATTTCGACTTGCGCAACCAGATCAACGCGAACTGGGTCTGGCAGCTCCCCTTCGGCCGTGGCCAGTTCCTCGGGCGTAACGTGGGCAATGGCATCAACGAGTTGATCGGCGGCTGGCAGCTCTCGGGCATCGGCCGCTGGACCAGCGGCTTCCCGACCAGCGCCAATTCCGGTTACAACTGGTCGACCGACTGGGAACTGAGTGGCTTCGCCTCACTGACTGGCAATCCGATTGCGACGGGAACAACCAATGTTCAACCGACCAACACCAGCAGCTGCGTCCAGACCGGAGGACCAAACATGTTCGTGAATCCTTGCCAGGCCATCAACGGCTTCAGCTATGCCTATCCAGGAGGGTCGGGCGTTCGGAACCCGCTCCGGGGCGAAGGCTACGCGGGGTTGGACATGGGCCTCTCGAAAACCTGGCACATGCCGCATTTCGAGGGGAATACGCTCCAATTCAGCTGGAACGTCTTTAACGTGCTGAACCTCCACCGCTTCGATGTGGTCAGCGTCAATAACGAACTCGACCTCGGCACCGCGACGTTCGGCAACTACACCAGGTTGCTCACCAAGCCGCGGATCATGCAGTTCGCTCTGGTTTATCAGTTCTAACATATTCACAGGAAAGCCCTTACTTTCCAGCGGCCCGGCGGATTTCTCGCCGGGCCGCTGCCGTTTTCAGCCCCGGTTTCCTGCCAGGAGCCGGCTCGGGGAGCCGGTGGGGCGGGGGGCCTGCCGGCTTTTTCCGGGAACCGATTGCGGCCGGGCAACCAAGTGGAACCTGTGGGGCTTCCCATGCTAGAGTGTTGCAGTTTGTATCTTCAGTCGGAGGGGATCAACCTATGCGTTTGCGTCTGATTGGAGTACTCGCAGCTTTGATGATGGTGGCGCCGGTGGCCGGCTTTGCCCGGACCGCGACGCCGACGGCTCCTGTTGCGGCGCTGGCTTCTGCTTCTGCCAGCCACAAGAAAAAGTGGAACAAGAAAAACAAGAAGAACAAGAAGAACGTCAAGAAAAACAACAAAAAGATGACCAAGAAGGGAAAGAAGGGCGGCCGTTAAGCGCTCGCTTCGGCAGAACTTTCCGAACCTTACCTGAACATCCCGCATTCTCGCGGCGAGAATGCGGGATGTTCTGTTTTGGCGCGGCCATTTCCGGAGCGCTTTCCCGCCTCGCTTTTCTTTAGCCGAGCCTTCCGTTCTTTCCTTCCCGTATGTTTGCCGCCTCCGTGAAGTTTGCATACTCGTGCGACACTCGACTCGTGATAGAGTGCCGGCCAACGGGAGGGACCGAAATGAACCGGAAAACGCCTTTCTTGCTGCCGGCGATGGCATTGTTTTTGGCGCTGAGCGCCACCGCGCAACCCGCTGGGCCGGCCCGCCAGGCCGGGAGTGCACGGCAGGCAAGGCTACGCAAACTCGGAGCGATCGTGGGCAGCCTGCACCCGCAGGAAGGGAACTATATCGTCCGCAATTTTCATTTCCAGGACGGCCAGACGATGGCCGCGCTGCGGCTGCACTACACCACGCTCGGGCGTCCCCGGCGCAACGCACGGGGTCGGGTGACCAATGCGGTGCTCTTCCTTCATGGCACGGGCGGCTCCGGCCGTCAGTTCCTCAGCCCGCAATTTGCCGGCGTACTTTTCGGACCGGGCGAATTGCTCGACGCGCGCCGCTATTTCATCATCCTTCCCGACGACATTGGCCATGGCCTCTCGAGCAAGCCGAGCGACGGACTCCGCATGAAATTCCCGCATTACGACTACGCCGATATGGTGCGCGCCGAGCACCTGGTGGTGACGCGCGGGCTCGACGTCAATCATCTGCGGCTGATCGGCGGCACTTCGATGGGCTGCATGCACACGTGGATGTGGGCCGAGGATTATCCCAATTTCATGGACGCCGCGCTCCCGCTTGCCTGCCTGCCGATCCAAATCTCCGGCCGCAACCGCATCATTCGCCGCATGCTGATGGACGACATTCGCGACGATCCCGCCTGGGAAAACGGCTATTACACCACCGAGCCCAAATGCGGGCTGCGCGGCGCGCTCGGCCTGCTCTTTTTCCTGATCAGCAGCCCGCTGCACGAGCAGAAGCTCTATCCCACACAGGCTTCCGCCGATCGGTTCGCAGAGCATTTCCTGAAGACCGAACTCGCCCGCGTCGACGCCGACGACATGCTCTACCAATGGGATTCCTCGCGCGACTACGACCCGTCGGCACGGCTCGGCCAGATCAAGGCCTGGGTGATGTATATCAATTCCGCCGACGACCAGGTAAATCCGCCGGAACTCGGCATTGCACAACGCGAAATCCGCAAGGTGAAGCACGGCACTTTCGTTCTGCTGCCGATCACCAGCCGGACGCGCGGCCACGGCACGCACAGCCTGCCGGCGATCTGGAAGCAATATCTGGCGAAGCTGCTTGCCGAGAGCCGGCACTGAGGCCCTTCTTTTGCCTCCGACCGGGGCGCCCCGCACGTCGGCCGCAATCCGCAACGATTCCCCTTGCGTGAGCACGCTTGCTCTGACAGGTTCGAGAAAACACGTCCTTCGCGGGGAAAAGCCATGGAACAAGGCGGCGAATTTCGGCTGGAGGGAATCGGGATTCTCATGCTAGGAGTCAGCGATTTGCAGCGGGCGGTCACTTTTTACACCGAAACGCTTGGCTTGACGCTGAAGTCGCGAATTCCGGGTTTCGCATTTCTCGACGCGGGCCGGTGACTCTGGCGCTGAGCGAGCCGCTCAGCCGCGCGCTTGGCAAGGAACCAGGTGCGGTGGAAATCGTCTGGCCCGTCGACGATGTTCGCCAAGTCCACCAGGCACTGCTTGCTCGTGGCGTTTCTTTCGTAACCGAGCCACGCAACGTCACCGGACAGAACTGGTCGGCCGTTTTCACCGATCCTGACGGACATCGGCTCTCGATTTTCGGGCCGGAAGGCCACGGGGAAACGACGGAAGCGTGGCCGAAAACGGCCGCCGGAGCACGGATTCCGCGTTTGTTGCCGCAGGCGTTTCCCGCAGGCATTTCCCGGTTGACAGCCCCAGCCCCGGTCCCTAGAATGCGTTCGGGTTTTTGGGGTTCGTCTTCTACTTTTCGGTCCCCACAGGCTCGGCACTGCCACCGCGTTCATCGTAAAGCCCTCACTGGATTTCGCGCGCGACAGCTGGTGGCGTCCGAACCGGCCTAACATCAAGCAGGGAGTGTCCAAGCCCATGTACTTTCTCGCGGTCCTCGCCGTGTTGCTGGTGGCAGGCGGTCTCTTCGGCTTCATTCGCGCCAAGCGGACTGCCGCAAGCGAAGGCAGCGCTTCGTATCGGCGCGCAGGCTTTTCCGGGCAATAATCGCCCTTCTGATTCCCTGACCTCCTATCAGCGCTGAGCGAAGTACCCGGGCAGCGTGCTGCACGGGCGCGACTCAGGCCGAACAGTACGAGTGTGCGCCAAGGGTCGATGGGTTGGATTCTGCTCTCCGACGAGTGTCCTAGTACCACCGGTAGTTCGTTTGCAGCTTACGAAAACGGCGAAAAGCGTGTGAATGGTTGGCCAAGCGATTGACTGATCGATAACGTTATTACCCGGGTTCTATAGTAGGGCAACCCGCCAATTTGGGCGTCACTCTAAAGTGGGGTGGCTCGCTGAATCGCTGAACGGCGGGATTTCCGTTTCCGCCATGATTCCGAAGAAGGACGCTGAAAACTTCCGCTGGTTGAGGAGATCGAGAATGATAGGGAAAAGATTTCGCGACGGCATGACGGGTTTTGGAGTTTTCGGCTTGCTTGTCGTGGGTTTGTTCGCATTGGCGAGTTGCGGTGGCAGTTCCAGTACTGCTGGAATGGGCTCGGCCAACGTCACGATGAGCGATCCGCCATCGGACACCACATATAGCCACGTCTGGGTCACAATCGACGGCGTGGAGGCCACCACGAGTTCCTCGGATTCCGGGTGGCAGTCATTGGTTTCCGATCTCAGTTCGACTGCTGGCAAGATCAAAGCCATCCAGGTTGACCTGTTGAACCTGCCGGCGAATGGGCAATGTCTGCTGGCCCAACTGGGCTCGACGCAGAGCTTGCCGGCCGGCAATTATCAGCAGATTCGCCTGATGCTCGTAGCCAACAACACACCAAGCTCCGATGTGACGCTGGAACCGTACGTCGGGGAAAGTTCGAGTGACGTCACGAACAATTGCGCTCCGGAGTGGAACTGTGCCCAGACGTCTCCCACATCCACGCCGGTCACGCTCAACCTCTCGAGCGAGGCGCAAACCGGATTGAAGATTCCTCCGGGACAGGTTATCGGTGGACCGATTGACGTGGCCCAGGGCAAGAGCGTGGACATCAACATCGACTTCAACGCGGACCGCTCGATCGTCGAGGAAGGGAACGGGCAACTCCGGCTCGATCCCGTGCTCCTTGCCTATGAGGACAGCGGGGCCAGCGTGAACAACACCGGTATCAGTGGCCAAGTGGTCTCCGGAACCCTTTCGGGCACCACCGTGACAAATGGGAATGCGATTCCGGGGGCGCTGGTGGCACTCGAATATTCCGGCGCTTCCGTTCCTGATGGCAGCCTTACGGCCGACCTGATTGGCAACTATTTTGTGACGGCCGACTCCAACGGGAATTTCGATTTCTGCCCGCTGCCTCCGGACACTACCTTTAATGTGGTCGCGGATGCCGGAACGTCCTCGGCCACAGCTACCACCGGCAACTACAACGCGACGGTCATCACCAATGTCGGGGGTGGAAACCAGATTACGGTCCCGCTACTGGCCGAAAGCGGCGCCGCAGGAACGATCTCGGGTAACGTTACCGGATCGGGCGAAACTGCCAACTTTACAGCCGACATCTTTGCCCTCCAGGGGGCGACTTCCAGCCTGGAATTCACCGTACCTCTCTTCTCGGGGTCGTCGCCTGCGATGGCGCAAACCTCTGTCAGCTGCACAAGCAGCGGCTGCACGTCCTCGCCTTTCACCCTGTCGGTTCCGGCGAGCGCTCCCTTGGTTGGCAGCTTCTCGGCAGGCAACATTACCTGGCAGACCCCTGTCACCTCTGTCTCGTACAACGTCGCAGCGACCTGCGCATCGCCCCAGTATGGGAGCCCAACATTCAGTGGCCCGCAAACCATGACCAGCGGCTCAATTACCCTTTCTTCGTCGCTGAAGCTCTCAGGCTGCAGTTAAACTGTAATTCTTGCAGCGCCAATTTCCTTCCATGCGGCGGCGGGCGCAACCCGCCGCCGCACTTTTTTTAGGTGGGCAACGAACGAGAGATGGCGCGCCGGAAATGCGCTCCTCGCGCTGCGCGGGCGAGGCCGCTCAACGGGATTCAGAAAAATCCACGAGGAGCGGCTCGCACAGCGGTTGCGGCAACAGTTCCAGCGCGGCCATTAAGATCCTTTTCTGCTGGGAAGCATCGCGCGGCGCGCCCAGCGGATAACCGAGCGGCCGGTCCACAGCCAGGGCGCGGGGCGGCCGAACGCGCTCGGTCACTTCCCGAAGCAGCGTGACGGAAACGGTGGGGATGCCGGATTTTTCGATCACGCTCTGGATCAGTCCGACCGACTGATGGCACAAGGGTCAAACCGGCGTAAGCAGCACTGCATCGGCGCCGTCGCTGGCGAGGCCGGCAGCAACCGCGGGAGCGGAAGCGCCGAGCAGGCGCGCCGGAGCCGAGATCGATCCCATGAAGCTGAAATGGCGAGGCGCGAGGCCGCCCAGGCGGCCCTCGGCGCACAATTCCCTCAGGCGATCAAGCGGCAGCGCCAGATTGGCGTCCTGCTCGATGCCCGCATGATCGAAGGCGTCGCTCTTGTGGGCGATGCGGAGCGCCGCGAGGTGGGCAGCGGCGGGAATCTCGCGGAAGCTCACGTCGCCGCCGTGCACGCCGCGGTCGAAAGGCGGCTGGCCGGTCAGGTGAAAACCGGCAGTGGTGACGACGGCGATGCGCGATTGCGCAAGCGGTTTCCGCAGCACCGCTCCCGGCCTCCAGTCGAAACGGCGATAGCGATAGGTCTCCATGAAAATGCGGTAGCTGAGCTTCAGATCGGAGAGCTTGGCCATCGGTCGATTCGAGCAAGCGCACCGTCACAGTAGCACAGAGGGAGAAACGGGCTGGCGGAGAATAGCAGCCGCGTTCCGTTTCAGTCCGGTTCCTGCGTGACGATATGCACATCGACCGCCGGGGCGTCGCGGAGCAGGCGGTTCACGGCGCCCAAATAGCGGAACTTGCGCAGCCCGTCCACGGCCGAGCGGCCGAAGATGACCTGGGTGATGTGACGCTCGCGCACGAAGCCGGCGATCGTTTTGGCGACGTCGTTTCCTTTCAGCAGGAATGTTGTGGCGCCGAGGCTGCGGGCGAAGTGGAGATTGGCATCCCGAGTTTTCTGAGCCTGGTCGGTGGTGTCCTGTCCGGCGTCGACATAGACGGCGTAGAAGTCGGCGTCCATGCGGCGGGCCATGCGGGCGGCGCGGGCAATCAGGTACTGGCTCTTGGGATTCGAGCTGATGCAGACGGCAAGCCTCTCGCGGACGGGCCAGGTGGCCTGGATGTCTTTCTGCTCCTTGTAGGTTTCCAGGCTCCGGTCGACCTGCTCGGCGATCTGGCGAAGCGCCAGTTCCCGGAGGGCGATCAGATTGCCGCGACGGAAGAAATTGCGGAGGGCCTGCTCCACTTTTTCACCGCGATAGACGTCGCCGCGCCGCATCCGGTTCTGCAAGGCCTCGGGCGTGAGATCGATCATCACCGCTTCGTCGGCGGACTGGACCACCCAGTCGGGGACGGTTTCGCGGACCTGAATGCCGGTGATGGTCCGGACGGTGGGTGCAATGCTTTCGAGGTGCTGAACGTTAACGGTGGAGAGGACGTCCACCCCGGCGGCGAGCAGTTCGAGCACGTCTTCGTACCGCTTGCGGTGCTTGCTGCCCGGGATGTTCGTGTGGGCCAGTTCGTCCACCAGCACAACGTTGGCGTTGCGCGCCAGGATGGCGTCGATATCCATCTCCTCGAACACCGTGCCCTTGTACTCGATCTGGCGGCGGGGGACGGTCTCGAGCTGGCTGGCCAGGTCGGCGATGGCCTTGCGGCCGTGGGTTTCGACAACCCCGACCACAACGTCCTCGCCGCGGCTGTGCCGGCGTATCGCCTCGCTCAGCATGGTAAAGGTCTTGCCGACGCCCGGGGCGTAGCCGAGAAAAAGCTTCAGTGCGCCCCGCACCTTCCTGCGCGGGGAGACGGTTTCGAGCCACTGTTCGGGCGTCTTGGGCATGGGCGCCGCCGTTGCAACAGACAGGTGTAAGCTAGGCTAGAATAATCCGATGCGAGGCCTACCTGCCAGTCGTATAGTCAGGATCGGGGTTTCCCTGGCCATTGTTGGGGCGATTACCTTTGTCTACGCCCGCATTTTCCCGGCCAACAGCGCCACCGTGGGACTGACGCTGCTGCTGGCGATCCTGGTGGTTTCTACCGTCTGGGGCATTGTCGTTTCGATCGTCACGTCAGTGGCCGGGGTGCTGGCGTTCAACTATTTCTTCCTGCCCCCGGTGGGCCGGCTGACGATTGCCGATCCGCAAAATTGGATGGCGCTATCGGTGTTTCTGGTGACGGCCGTGATTGGCGGCCAGCTTTCCTCGCGCGCGCGGCGGCAAGCGGAGGAAGCGGACCGTCGGCGGCGCGAGGTGGAGCGGCTCTACGAGTTCAGCCAGAAGCTGTTGAGCGCGGGCAACGCGATCGAGTTGCTCAACGCGATTCCGCGGCAGATCGTGGATTCGTTCGAGGTGGGTGCGGCGGCGCTCTTTCTGGCCGAAAAGCAGAAGGTGTACCGGTCGGGACTGGAGATTCCGCAGCTCGACATGGAGCGGCTCAAAGCGGTGGTGGCCGGTGAGGAGCCGCGCGTGGACTTGGAGGAGAGCCTCTGTTTCTTGCCGGTCCGCATGGGCCTGCGGGTTGTCGGGAGCCTGGGAATCTCCGGGCGGGTGCTTTCGCGCCAGTCGCTCGACGCATTGGGAACGCTGATCGCGATCGCAGTCGAGCGGGCGCGCGCCATCGAGCAGTTGAGCCGCACCGAAGCCGCGCAGGAAGGCGAACGACTCAAATCGGCGCTGCTTGATTCGATCACCCACGACTTCCGCACGCCGCTCACCTCGATCAGGGCCGCCGTCACCAGCCTGCTGACGGACGCCGCGCTTGAGCCTGCCCGAGCGCGGGAGTTGCTCACCGTCATCGACGAGGAAGCCAACCGGCTCAACAACCTGGTCGGTGAGGCGGCTGAGATAGAACGCCTGGAGGCCGGGGAATTCGAACTCGACCTGAAACCGCAATCGATCGAAGAGATCATCGCCGTCGCTCTGAACCAGACCAAGGGGCTGCTAGACGGCCGTCCGGTCGAGGTGCATGTGCAGGAGGGTCTTCCTCCGGTTCGCGCTGATCTGAAGCTCGCAAAGGACGCGCTGGCACAACTGGTGGTGAATGCCCATTCCTATTCCGCGCCCGGAGAGCCGATCGTGATCACGGCGGAGGCAAGCGGCCAGTTCGTCCTCACGAGCGTCGCCGATCGCGGGCCTGGCATCGAGGACCTCGAGTTGGGTCTGATTTTCGAGAAGTTTTACCGGGGCAAAAACCAGCGGACCCGAGTCCAGGGCACCGGAATGGGCCTGCCGATCGCCAAAGCGATCATCGAGGCGCACGGGGGAACGATCGGGGTGGTCAGCCAGTTGAATCATGGCTCGGTTTTCACCTTCAGCCTGCCGGTGGACCGGGGATAGGAACGGCGGCCGTGAGTGGCGCGAAGATTCTTGTCGTTGACGACGAGCCGCAGATCCGCCGCGTGCTGCGAACCGCGCTCACTAGTCGCGGCTACGTGGTGGTCGAAGCGCGCAGTGGCGAAGAGGCCGTGGAGTTGATTCGTAGCGAGCGGCCCGACTTGCTGCTGCTCGACGTGAACATGCCCGGCATGAGCGGCCTGGCCGCCTGCCGCGAAATTCGCGCGGTGTCCGACACGGCGATCATCATGGTGACCGTGCGGGACAAGGAGGCGGACAAAGTCGAGGCGCTCGATGCCGGCGCCGATGACTATGTGGTCAAGCCCTTCAGTATCGAAGAACTGCTTGCCCGCATGCGCGCCGCGCTACGCCGCTCGATGGGGACCCAACCGGTCGAGCCTGTCGTAACAGCGGATCTGCGGATCGATTTCGAGAGCCGTAAGGTGGTGGTGCGCGGAGCGCCGGTCCGGCTGACGCCCAAGGAGTTCGACCTGCTGCGGCAACTGGTGGTCAATGCCGGGAAGACCTTGCCGCACCGCCGGCTGCTGCAATTGGTGTGGGGCCCGGACTACGGTGAAGAAACGGAATACCTGCGCGTCTTCATCAATCAGCTTCGCAAGAAGATCGAACCCGATCCTCGCCACCCTTGCTACATCCTCACCGAGCCTTGGGTGGGCTACCGCTTTGAACTTCCGGCGGCGCCAACTCCGGCGAAACCGTTGGCCGAGCCGGAGCGAATCGGATAGAGCCGGTTGAGGGCCAGGTTCAGCTCGAGTACGTTCACCCGCGCGTCGCCCAGGAAACCAAACTGCTTTCCCGTGATGTGTTTCTCTACCAGCGCGCGCAACGCGTGCTCGCTGATGCCCCGCGCCCGTGCCACCCGCGGCAGCTGAAACAGTGCGGCGGCCGGGGAAATATCGGGATCCAAACCGGAGCCCGAAGCGGTCACCAAGTCAATGGGAATGGGCGTACCCGGGTTTTGCGCGCGCAACTTTTTCACGTCTGCCTCGACGCGGTCGAGCAACGCCTTGTTCGTCGGCGCCAGATTGGAGCCGCCGCTGTCGAGCGCGTTGTAGCCGCTTCCCGCCGCCGAAGGCCGGGAGTGAAAATAGGAGGGCCCCGTGAACTCCTGGCCGATGATCCGGGAGCCGATGAGCTTCCCGTTTCTTTCGATCAGTTGGCCGTCCGCCCGGCGCGGGAACATGAGCTGTGCCAACCCCGTGACGGCAAGCGGATAACCCAGCCCGAATAGCAAGGTTGTGATCAGGGTAAACCAGACGGCGATGAGCAAATTCTTCTTCACGAGTTCCTCTCACACGATATGGAGGTGGACGAGCAGCATATCGATCAGCTTGATGCCCACGAACGGAGCGATCACGCCTCCCAGGCCATAAATCAGCAGATTGCGGCGCAGCAGCGACGCGGCACCCACTGGCCGGTAGCGCACGCCGCGTAGCGACAGCGGGATCAGGGCGATGATGATCAGCGCGTTGAAAATCACCGCGGAAAGAACAGCGGATTGGGGTGTGGCCAGGTGCATCACGTTCAGGACCTGCAGTTCCGGAAAGGCCACGCTGAACATCGCGGGGATGATGGCGAAATATTTGGCCACGTCATTGGCTACCGAGAACGTTGTGAGGGCGCCGCGCGTTATCAGCAGCTGCTTGCCGATCTCGACGATCTCGATCAGTTTCGTCGGGTTCGAGTCGAGATCGACCATGTTGCCAGCTTCCTTGGCGGCCTGCGTACCGGTGTTCATGGCCACGCCGACATCGGCCTGAGCCAGGGCCGGGGCGTCGTTTGTGCCGTCACCGGCCATGGCCACCAGTCGGCCTTGCGCCTGTTCTTTCTTGATCAACGCCATTTTGTCTTCCGGCTTCGCTTCGGCCAGGAAGTCGTCCACTCCGGCCGTGCGAGCGATGGCGGCGGCGGTGAGCGGATTGTCACCGGTGATCATTACTGTGCGAATGCCCATGGCACGGAGATGATCGAAGCGCTCGCGGATCCCTCCCTTTACGACGTCGGTCAGCGCGATGACGCCAAGCACCCGGCGGTCCTGAGCCACGAGCAGTGGCGTCCCGCCCCCGCTGGCAATCTCGGTCACAACTTGCTTGGTTTCCGGGGGCACTTCGCGCCCCTGCTCTGCGACGTACTTGGCGATCGCGTCTGGAGCGCCCTTGCGGATCTGCCGGTTGTCCAAATCCACGCCAGACATGCGCGTGTGGGCGGAAAAGGGGATGAAAGAGGGGTTGTGCTGGGCAAACTCGTGCCCGCGTAGGCCGTACTTTTCCTTGGCGAGGACAACGATCGAGCGGCCTTCGGGCGTTTCGTCGGCCAAGGAGGCGAACTGGGCGGCGCGCGCCAGATCGAGTTCACTGACGTTCTTGCAGGGATAGAGCGCGGTTGCCTGGCGGTTACCGAGCGTGATGGTTCCTGTTTTGTCGAGCAGGAGGACGTCGACGTCTCCGGCCGCTTCGACGGCACGGCCGGACATCGCGATCACGTTGCGGCGAATCAGCCGGTCCATTCCGGCAATGCCGATGGCCGAGAGCAGGGCACCGATGGTGGTGGGAATCAGGCAGACGAGAAGCGAAATCAGGACGAAGAGGTTCTGCGGCGCCCCGGAATAGATGGCGAAAGGCTGCAACGTCACAACGGCGACCAGGAAGATGATGGTGAGCCCGGCGAGCAGGATGTTGAGCGCGATCTCATTGGGGGTCTTTTGCCGCGATGCTCCCTCAACGAGCTGGATCATGCGGTCAAGAAACGTCTCGCCAGGATTCGAGCTGATGCGCACGGTGATTTCGTCGGAGAGCACGCGAGTGCCGCCGGTCACGGCCGAACGGTCGCCACCGGCTTCGCGAATAACCGGGGCCGATTCTCCGGTGATCGCCGATTCGTCGACCGAGGCGACGCCGGCGATGATTTCCCCGTCGCCGGGAATAAATTCGCCGGCGGAGACGATCACAATGTCGCCCGCCCGCAATTTCGAACTCGGCACGATTTCGGTTTGGTCGTCGCCCCAGACGCGCCGGGCCTGGGTTTCTGTCCGGGCCTTGCGCAGCGTTTCCGCCTGGGCCTTGCCGCGGCCCTCAGCCATCGCTTCGGCGAAATTGGCAAAGAGAACGGTGAACCATAGCCAGAGCGTGATTTGGAAATCAAAACCGATTTGTCCGGTATGGTGAAAGATATTCCAGAAGAACTGGATCGTCGTCAGCGTGGCCCCGACTTCGACCACGAACATCACCGGGTTCTTGATCATGGTTTGCGGACGAAGTTTGCGAAAGGAGTCCGCGATCGCCCGGGAAAGAATCTTCCGGTCGGTGAGAGACTGTTTCTTGCGTCGATCCCTTTTGTCCATGACAGCCTCAGAAGGTTTTCCCCGCCATCATCATCAAGTGCTCGAGAATCGGGCCAAGACTGAGAGCGGGGAAGAAGGTCAGCGCGCCGACGATCAGAATCGTGGAAACGAGCAGGACGGTGAACAGGGGGCCGGTCACGGGGAATGTCCCCGACGATTCAGGCACAATCTTTTTCTTGGCCAGGCTGCCGGCGATGGCAAGTACCGGGATGATCATGAAGAAACGGCCGAGCAACTGAGTCAGGCCAGTGGTGATGTTGTACCAGGGAGTGTTCGCGTTCAGGCCGGCGAACGCCGAGCCGTTGTTGCCAGCCGAAGAAACGTAAGCGTAGACCACCTGCGTCAGCCCGTGGGGCCCCGGATTCGAGATGCTGGAAGTCCCGAACGGTTGGACCACGGAGATCGCCGGGAAGCCAAGAGTGATGAACGTCAGGATGAGAATGGCGAGCATGGCCATCTTGACGTCGTAGGCTTCGATTTTCTTCCCGAGGTATTCCGGTGTTCGGCCGACCATTAAGCCGGCAATGAATACAGCGAGAATCACGAAGACCACCATACCGATAAGCCCGGCGCCGACCCCTCCGAAAACCACTTCACCCAACATGATGTTGACCAGGGGAACCATGCCGCCGATCGGAGTATACGAATCGAACATTGAATTCACCGCGCCGCAACTGGCGTCGGTGGTCACGGTGGTGAACAGGGAAGAATCGGCGATCCCGAAGCGCACCTCCTTTCCTTCCATATTTCCGCCCGGTTGCAGCGCGCTCGCCCGCTGATCGGTGCCCACCAGCAGCGGATTCCCTCTCGCCTCGGCCCAATAGACCGTGGAGACGCCGACCAGGAATAGAAACGCCATGGCCGCCCAGATGGCCCAGCCGTGACGCTGCGACCCGGTCATGCGGCCCAGAGTGTAGGTGAGCCCGGAAGGGATGGCGAAGATCAGCACCATTTCCAGGAAATTGGTGAACGGCGTCGGATTTTCGAAGGGGTGGGCGCTGTTGGCGTTGAAAAAGCCGCCGCCATTGGTGCCGAATTCCTTGATCACTTCCTGGGAGGCCACCGGGCCCTGCGGAATCACCTGCCGGGTCACTTCCTTGGACGTCATCTTGCCATTCGCTCCGGTTACTTGTACGGAGTGAGGCGCGATCAGGTGCGCGGTGGCGTAGGAATTCAGGTTCTGGATCACCCCCTGCGAAACCAGGACCAGCGATCCGACCAGGCAGACGGGCAGCAGAACCCAGAGCAGGCAGCGTGTCATATCCACCCAGAAGTTTCCCAGGTGTTCGGTTTCGTGGCGTGCGATGCCGCGAATGACCACGATCGCCAGCACGATACCAGTGGCCGCGGAAGTAAAGTTGTGATAAGCAAGCCCGGCCATTTGCGTGAAATAACTCATCGTGGTTTCGCCAGCATAGGCTTGCCAGTTTGTATTGGTGGTGAACGAGGCGGCGGTGCCAAAGGCGAGGAAGGGAGGCACGTTGGGGAGCTTCTGTGGATTGAAGGGCAGCCATTTCTGCATGCGCTCGATCAGGTAAAGCAACGTCATGGAGACGCCGCTGAACAGCAGCATCGCGATGGCATATTCGGTCCAACGCATCTCCCGTTTTTCGTCCACGCCGGTCAAGCGGTAGATCACCTTTTCGAGTGGCCGCAGCACCGGATCGAGGTACGTCTTGTTGTGGTTGAAGACTCGCGCGAGAAAGATGCCGACAGGTTTCGCGAGCAGAAAGACGACGAACAGGAACACGAGGATCTGAAGCCAGCCGTTGACCGTCATCGTCAGAAATCCTCCGCCCTGAGAAGAGCGTAGAGCAGGTAAACGAGCAGAAGGAAGCAGATCACTAGCAGGATGATGTCACCTGCGCCCACGAGCCCCTCCCTGCCTCAGCCATTCGCAGCCGAAAACGTAAAGAATCCCCAGGCCAAAAAAGCCTGCGGTTGACGCTACGAAGAGAATGTCCAACATAGCCTTGTTTCCTTCCTGCCGCATCGCTCCCGGCTGATCTGCCGCAATCCGCTTTTTCCTGCCCCGAATCGGTGCGCGTTCTCCGTTCCTCAATTTTCAGATGCTTGTGAGCGCGCTTTCTTACGACGCGTGCGTGACGGCTCCGGGTAACCCACCGCGTTCCGGAAGAAGTCACATCCTTGGCGCAATTGCGCATGCCGCCGGGTGATGATAACGCACGCGAGTCGTGTCGGCGACACTCACGCGTTTGGGCCGGAACTTCATGCAGAGCAGACGGACCAAAGGTCCTCGGTGGCCGGCCGCCGGACTTCGTGTAAGGGGCATCCTGGCCGGGCGGCTTGCGGCGGCTCTCGCGTGCGAATTGAACAGACGCATACAGCATGAATCCGATTCCAAAACCGTCGAGAACCAGAGCAACCCACATGACTTCGAAAATGCCCCCTCCGAGTCCGCGCTCGGCCGGCTCGCCGGAACTCGGGAACTACCGGCAAGCCGTTTACAGTCTCTCCGCCACGCACTAAGGAAGTCGCAAGGGGTCCGTAAGGGTTGCGTAAAGTCGGCATCCGGCGGGTGCTGAAAGCCCCCGCGAGCGCCCGGGATGCCCTCCCTCTTGGGGCTTGCCCGCCCAATGGAACGGGCCTAAGCTGGAGTCACTATTACCAGTCCCACGGTCGTCACGGCCAGGAGGGCGACGATGAGAGCCTACGTGCTAGTGACCGTTGGTCCCGGGAAAGCTCGCGAAGTAGCCAAAAAAGTGCAAGGCATGCCAGGGGTAAAAATGGCCAACGCCTGCTGGGGCGATCCCGACGTCTATGTAGTAGCTGAGGTGCCTTCCGGTGACGACCTGAACAAGCTCGTCATCGAGAAGATTCAGCGTCTCGATGGCGTCGGGCGCACGAGCACACACATCGCCGTCGAGTAGCGCGCGGGCGGATCCAGAAAATCGTTCACAGTTGGAGTGTGCCCCGTCTGTCTGACTCCGGTCCGCCCGAGGGGCGGTGGCTTGTCCTGCTGCCCGGCTCAATAGCCCGCGAACTCTTCGGTGCGCAGGTCGTCCTCGTCCACCTTCGCCTCGACGAGCATCCGGCGTGTCGCCTCGACCATTTCCGGCGGGCCGGCGATGTAAAAGATCGGCCCGTGCAGGTCCTCGATGTAGCGGCGCACCATCGCGGCGTCGATGATGCCGGTTTCCCCGCTCCAAGAAGCGGCCGAGCGTTCCATCCCGGTCATCGTGGCGATCAGCCGAAAGCGCGGATTGGCCTTTTCGAGCGCGGCGAGCGAATCGAGGAAGGCGGCGTCTTCCGGACGGTAGTTGGCGTAGAAGAGGTAGATGCGGTGCGGAAGACGGTCGTGGGCCGCCTGGCGGGCGATGCTCAGAAAGGGCGTGATGCCGATGCCGCCGGCCAGCAGCACGGCGGGCTTCGAAACGTTCTGATGGAGCGTGAACGAGCCCATGGGCCCTTCGAGCAGCACCTCGGCGCCCGGCGCCAGTTTTTCGAGTACCCGCTTGAAAGCGGTGTCGCGCAACCGGGTCGCGATCAGCACTTCGTCTTCGTACGGCGCGCTGGCCAGCGTGAAGCTGCGCGTCGTCCCCTCGGCGTCGGTTTCCGGCGGATCGATCAGCGTCAGATCGACGTATTGGCCGGCGCGAAAATCGAAGCCCTTCGGTTTCTCGAAATGCGAAGCGAGTGTCCGCTCGGCGACCTGTTCGTGCCGGAGCAGCTTGGCGCGGAACGTATCCATCGTGGCTCCTCCCGGAAAACCCGCACCGCTCGTTCCGGTTGGGACGCGGACGGCGGAGTCGGGGGAAAACACGGACGGGAACCGCTCAAACAATCCCCGGGGTCATTATGCGGGAGAAAAGTCCTTGGGCAAAACCGGAATTCTCTGCCGCCGGGAAGCGATGTTTCCCGACGCGGGAAAATGGTACGCTCCGTTTGCGTCTTTCGGCGCCGCTGGCGCATCTCGGAGAGAGGGAAGGGACCGGCAACACTCCGATTTCTCCGAAATAGGGAGGCCAAGGATGGCGGCAAACGTCTCACCACGAATCGATGCCCGCAAGGCGGCTCCGCAAGCCTTCGAGCGGGTGCTTGCTCTCGAGAAGTACATCCATACGGTCGGCTTCGACGAGCGACTGATCGAGTTGGTGAAGTTGCGCGCTTCGCAGATCAATGGCTGCGCGTTCTGCGTCGATATGCATGCTCGTCGCCTGCGCGAGCTTGGCGAACCGAACGAACGGATCGACGCGGTGGCCGCCTGGAGCGAAGGGCCGTTTTTCGACGAACGCGAGCGCGCCGCCCTGGCGTGGACCGAGGCAGTGACGTTGCTAAGCCGGGACCATGTGCCCGACCGTGTGTTCGAAGAGGCGCGCGCGCAGTTCGATGAAACCGAGTTGGTGAACCTGACGATCGTCGTCGCAACGATCAACGTCTGGAACCGGATTGCTGTGCCCTTCCGCGCCGTGCCGGAGGGTTATGAGCGGCTGCGACTAGTGTCCGGGTAACGAGCATGCCTTACGCGATTCGGATCAAGCGCGTTTATGAGCCTGCCTCCCGCGCCGACGGCGCGCGCTTTCTGGTCGAGCGACTCTGGCCGCGCGGGATCAAGAAGGACGCTTTACAAATGGACGGCTGGCTGCGCGAGGTGGCGCCGAGCCCGGCGCTGCGCCAATGGTTCGGACACGACCCGGCCAAGTGGCCCGAATTCCAGCGTCGCTACTGGCGCGAACTCGAAAGCCATCCGGAAGCTTGCATGCCGCTCCTCGATGCTGCCCGCCGCGGACCGCTCACGCTGCTCTACAGCGCGCGCGACACCGAGCACAATTCCGCTGCGCTCCTCAAAGCCTATTTGGAGAAGCACGGCGCGGGCACGGCTTCGAGCGGGCGCCCGAAAGTGCCTGCGGCGCGTCGTAGCAAGCGGCGCATTTGAAAAAATCGCGCTGAAGAATTTACGGCGGGGAGATTCGATGTATAATGGCCCGCTACGCTGTTACGACCCTTCTCGTGTGAGAAGGGGACGAGCGGTACCTTCTCCGAAGTATTTGCGGCTCGCCGGGGTGTGACGGAGGCGAGAGGCGTGACCGGGCGGCGACAGCGTCCGTCTTGTGCGCCGGTTTCCAAAAGGAGCAAAGGACGATTGGGACAACCATGAATTTATGGCCCTTCGTGCTCTACGCGGCTCTGGTGCTGATCACTGCCGGGTCCATGATCGGGCTCTCCGCCATCCTCGGCGAACGGCACAAAGAGCGTTTTACCAATCAACCCTATGAAGGCGGCATCCTTTCCGAAGGTACGGCCCGCGCCCGCTTTTCCATCAAGTTCTACATGATGGCGATGTTCTTCGTGGTGTTCGACCTGGAGTCGGTTTTCCTCTACAGCTGGGCGGTGGCTGCGCGCGACCTCGGCTGGGTCGGTTACTGGGAAGCGTTGATCTTCATTGGTGTATTGGTGGCCGCGCTGGTGTATTTGTGGCGCCTGGGCGCCCTGGACTGGAGCCCGGACACCCGCAGAAAAACGCGGTAAGCCAAGACGGAGTCGGCGATGCGTTGGTGGACAAGTCAGGGAAGCAAGGAATTGCCGGTGATCCAGAAAGCCCCCGGCGAATACGACGAGTTGCGGCGCCAGATCCTGTTTGCGCGGCTGGAAGACCTGATTGCCTGGGGCCGCAAGAACTCCATGTGGCCTTTCATGTTCGGTCTTTCCTGCTGCTTCGTGGAAATGGCCACCAGCATCACCAGCAAGTATGACATCTCGCGGTTTGGCGCCGAAGTGCTCCGCGGCACGCCGCGCGAAGCCGACTTGATCGTGATCGCCGGGACCCCCTTCCTGAAAATGGCGCCGATCATCCGCTGGCTCTACGAGCAGATGATGGCGCCGCGCTGGGTGATTTCGATGGGTTCCTGCGCCAATTCCGGCGGTATGTACGACATCTACAGCGTCGTTCAGGGCGTCGACAAGATCCTGCCCGTGGACGTCTACGTTCCCGGCTGCCCGCCAAGTCCGGTCGCCTTCATGGAAGGGCTGATGTTGCTCCGCGAGGCGGTGGGCCATGAAAACCGGCCGCTCAGTTGGGTGGTCGGGCCGGAAGGCATCGACCGCGGCTACCGCCCGTCGATGCGTGATCTCAAACAGGACGAGCGGGTGAAGGCTACCACCCTGCGCCCGATTGACGAGGTGTAACGATGGCCTCTCCGGCCACCACCAGCATCAGCGTGCTCGAACAGCTCCAGCAAAGATTCGGTGCCGACGCCATGATCGCCCAGCCGAGTATCGACCGGATTCCCACTGCCTGGGTGGGCCGCGACAAGCTGATCGAGGTGATGCGCTACCTCAAGGGCGAGATCGATCGGCCCTATCGCATGCTCTATGACATCACCGCCATCGACGAGCGCGTCCGCACGTACCGCGAGGGCCAGCCGCCGTCCGATTTCACCGTCGTTTATTTTCTGTTTTCCTTCGATCGCAACGAATATCTCCGCGTTAAGGTCCCGCTGGCCGAGGACCATGCCTCGGTCGAGACCCTTTGCCGCCTCTGGCCCAATGCCAACTGGTACGAGCGCGAGATTTGGGACCTGTTCGGCATCCGCTTTGAAAACCATCCTTTTCTCGAGCGGCTGATCATGCCGCGCAGCTGGAAGGGTCATCCTTTGCGCAAGGATCACCCCGCACGCGCCACAGAAATGGGCCCGTTCCAGCTCCCTGAGGAAAAGACAGAAGAGGAAGAGGAACGGCTGCGCTTTCGCCCCGAGGAATGGGGCTTGAAGCGGGCGAGCGACGACAGCGATTTCATTTTCCTGAACATCGGTCCGCAGCATCCCGGCACCCACGGCGTCCTGCGCGTCGTGCTTCAGCTCGACGGCGAGGTGATTCTCGACGCGATCCCGGAGATCGGCTATCACCACCGCGGCGCCGAAAAGATGGGTGAGCGCCAGAGCTGGCACACCTACATTCCTTACACCGACCGGATCGATTACCTCGCCGGCGTCCAGAACAACCTCGCCTACCTGACCGGAGTCGAGACCCTGGCCGGCATCACCGTGCCGCCGCGCGGGCAGGTGATCCGGGTGATGATGTCCGAGCTGTTCCGCATAGCCAGCCATCTGGTCTGGTACGGCACCTTTGCCCAGGACGTCGGCCAGATGTCGCCGGTCTTCTACATGTTCAATGACCGCGAGCGCGCCTTCGGCATGGTGCAGGCGATTACCGGCGCCCGGATGCACCCGAGCTGGTTCCGCATCGGCGGTACTGCCCACGATTTGCCCAAGGGCTGGGAGAAGATGTTCCGCGAATTCCTCGACTGGATGCCCGAGCGGTTGCGCGAGTACGACAAGATCGTGATGAAGAACTCGATCTTCAAGGCGCGCACGCAGGGCGTCGGCGTTCTTACCACCGAGCAGGCGATCGATTGGGGCGCCACCGGCCCGATGCTCCGGGCCACCGGCCTGGAGTGGGATTTCCGCAAGAAGCAGCCCTACAGCGGCTACGAGAATTTCGAGTTCGATATCCCAACGGCAACCCACGGCGACTGCTACGACCGCGCGGTGGTGCACGTCGAGGAAATGCGCCAGAGCCTGCGCATCATCGAGCAGTGCGTCAAGAACATGCCCGAAGGGCCCTATAAGAGCGATCATCCGCTCGCGCTGCCGCCGATCAAGGATCACACGATGCACGACATCGAGACCCTGATCAATCATTTCCTCGGCGTTTCCTGGGGTCCGGTGATTCCGGCCGGCGAGGCGCTGGGCGCGATCGAGGCGCCCAAAGGCAACAACGGCTACTACCTGGTTTCCGACGGCAGCACCGTGAGCTATCGCACCCGCATCCGCACGCCTTCCTTCGCGCACATGCAGATCCTGCCGGAGATGACGCGCGGCCTGATGGTGCCCGACCTGCTCGCGATTTTGGGAAGCATGGATTTTGTGCTGGCCGACATTGACCGCTGAGTGTGGAGAGTATGCTGACGCCCGAAGAACAGCGTGAAATCGAAGAAGAAACGGCGCATTTCCCCGTCCGGCGCGCCGCCTGCATCGACGCCCTCCGCGTGGTGCAGAAACACCGGGGTTGGGTCTCCGACGATGCCGTCCGCGACATTGCCGAATTCCTCGGAACCTCGTCCGACGACATCGACAGCATCGCCACCTTCTACAACCTGATTTTTCGCAAGCCCGTCGGCCGCCACGTGATCATGATCTGCGACAGCGTGAGCTGCTGGGTGATGGGCTACGACAAGATGCGCGACCACCTGAAGGCGCGCCTGGGCGTCGAGGTGGGCCAGACCACATCCGACGGCCGCTTCACGCTGCTGCCGGTTGTCTGCCTGGGCGCCTGCGACCGCGCGCCGACGATGATCGTCGACGGCCAGTTGCATGCCAATCTCGATCCCCAGAAGATCGACGAGATTCTCGAAAGGTATAAGTAGCCGACCGATGGAGACCCCGCTCACCGCCAAAATCCGCCCGGATGGGGAAATGATCGATCTCGCCGCCTACGAGCGCGCCGGCGGCTATCAGGCCGCTCGCAAGGCCATGCAGATGGCGCCGCAGGAAATCATCGAAGAGGTGAAGAAATCGAATCTGCGCGGCCGCGGCGGCGCCGGTTTTCCCACCGGCCAGAAATGGAGCTTCGTGCCACTCGGCGCCGACGCCCCACGCCCGAAATATCTGGTGGCCAATGGCGACGAGATGGAGCCCGGCACCTTCAAGGACCGGGTGCTGCTCGAAGGGGATCCGCACGAAGTGATCGAAGGGATGATCATCGCCGCCCGCGCGATCGAGGCCGAGCGCGGCTACATCTTCCTGCGCGGCGAATACACCGATGCGGGCCAGCGGATCGGGCGCGCCCTGCACGAAGCCAAGGAAAAGGGCTACCTGGGCAAGAATATTTTCGGTTCTGGCACCGATTTCGACCTCCGGCTGCACATGAGCGGCGGCCGCTACATGTGCGGCGAGGAGACCGGCCTGCTCAACGCGCTAGAGGGCAAGCGCGCCAATCCCCGCGCCAAGCCGCCGTTCCCGCAGGTTTCCGGGCTTTTTGGCAAGCCGACGATCGTTCAGAATATTGAGACGCTCTGCAATGTGCCGCACATCATCGAAAAGGGCGCCGAGTGGTTTCAGAAGCTCAGCCTCACCGGCGACGGCGGCACTAAGCTCTACGGCGCCAGCGGCAAGGTGAAAAAGCCCGGCTGCTGGGAGCTGCCGATGGGCACCCCGCTGCGCGAGTTGCTCGAAAAGTACGCCGGCGGCATGCAGGACGGCGTCCAGTTCCGCGGCCTGCTGCCCGGCGGCGCTTCCACCGATTTTCTCACCACAGAACACCTCGACGTGCCGATGGATTTCACCTCGGTTGCCAAGGCGGGCAGCCGGCTGGGCACTGGCACGATGATCATCCTCGACGACAAGACCTGCCCGGTCGGCATGGTTCACAACCTTGAGCACTTCTTCGCCCAGGAATCCTGCGGCTGGTGCACCCCCTGCTGGAGCGGGTTGCACTGGGCCGAGGAGATCCTCTGGGCCATCGAAACGGGCCGAGGCACGCCGGCCGATCTGGAGCGCCTGGAGTACATCTGCAAGATGACCGCGCCCGGCAATACCTTCTGCGCCCTGGCACCCGGCGCGGCCGAGCCGCTGCAGAGCGCGCTGAAATATTTCCGCGAGGATTTCGAGCGGCATATTCGGGAAAAGCGGTGTCCGTGGAGAGACGGGCAATGAGCAAGATTTTCGTCGACAAAAAAGCCTACGAGGTCAATCCGAAGCAGAATCTGCTCGAGGCCTGTCTCGGGCACGGCCTCGATCTGCCCTATTTCTGCTGGCATCCGGCGATGGGCTCGGTGGGCGCCTGCCGCCAGTGCGCGGTCAAGGTTTACCGTGACGAGAATGACACCCGCGGCAGGATCGTGATGGCCTGTATGACCCCGATCACCGAGAACATGCTCGTCTCGATTCAGGATCCCGAGGTGAAGGACTTCCGCGCCGGCATCATCGAGGGCCTGATGATGAGCCACCCGCACGATTGCCCGGTATGCGACGAGGGCGGCGAGTGCCATCTGCAGGACATGACCGTGATGAGCGGACACAACTACCGCCGCTACGAGTTTCGCAAGCGCACCTTCCGCAATCAGTACCTCGGCCCGCTGCTCAATCACGAGATGAACCGCTGCATCCAGTGTTACCGCTGCACCCGGTTCTACAACGAATATGCGGGCGGCAAGGATTTCGGCCCCCAGGTGCTGCGCAACCTGGTCTATTTCGGCCGCGCCGAGGACGGCGTTCTCGAAAACGAGTTTTCCGGCAATCTGGTTGAGGTTTGCCCCACCGGCGTCTTCACCGACAAGACGCTGAAGCAGCACTACACGCGCAAGTGGGATCTCCAGATGGCGCCCACGGTCTGCGCGCATTGCGCGCTCGGCTGCAATACGACTGCCGGCGAGCGCTACGGCACGCTGCGACGCATCGTCAATCGCTACAACAGCCAGGTCAACGGCTACTTCCTCTGCGACCGCGGCCGCTTCGGCTACGAGCACGTCAATAGCGCCCGTCGCATCCGCTCGGCCCGTGCCCGTCGCGACGGCCAGCTGGCCGATATCCCCAAGGCCGAGGCGCTCGACCGCTTCTCCTCCTTCGCTGCCGCCGGCAAGATGATCGGCATCGGCTCGCCGCGCAGCTCGCTCGAGGCGAATTTCGCGCTGCGGGCGCTGGTCGGCCCCGAGAATTTCTATGCCGGCATTTCCGACGCCGCCCACCGGCTGCTCGGAGAAATGCTGGCGATCCTGCGGCAGGGTCCCGCGCCCGCCTCGCTCCTCCAGATCGAGCATGCCGACGCGGCGCTGGTGCTGGGCGAGGACGTGACCAATGTCGCACCGCGGATGGCGCTTACCTTGCGCCAGACGGTCCGCCAGGTGTGGCTCGACAAGGCCGAGAAGATGCGGATTCCGCGCTGGCAGGACCATGCCGTGCGCGAGCTGGCCCAGAAGGATCACGGCCCGCTTTTCGTCGCCAGCCCTTACGCCACGCGGCTCGACGACGTCGCCACGGAAACCCATCGCGCCGCGCCGGACGATATTGCCCGGCTCGGTTTCGCCGTCGCCCATATCCTTGATTCCGCCTCGCCCGAGGTCCCTGGCCTGCCCGAGCCGGTACGCGCCCAGGCCGAGCGCATCGCCAAAGCACTGCAGGAAGCGGCGCGGCCGGCAGTGGTGAGCGGCGTGAGCACCGGGAGCGTCGCGGTGGTTCGTGCCGCGGCCGACGTCGCCCGTGCCCTGGCGAAGGCCGGTAAGCCGGTGGCTTTCGCGCTTGCCATGGAAGAGATGAATAGTCTGGGCTTGGCGATGATGGAGCCGAAACCGCTCGGCGAGGCGCTCGAAGCCGCCCGCCGCGGCGACGCGCAGACGGTTGTCGTGCTCGAAAACGATCTCTATCGCCGGGCACCGGCTGAAACGGTCGACGCGCTGATCGGCGCCGCTGCACACGTGGTCGTGCTCGATTCCCTCGAGGGCCGCACGACGGAAAAAGCGGAGTTGCTGCTCCCCTCCACGCCGTTCGCCGAGGCCGACGGCACCGTGGTTTCAAGCGAAGGACGCGCGCAGCGTTTCTTCCGCGTCTATCCGCCGCCGGGCGATATTCAGGATGCCTGGCGCTGGCTTGCCGACGTGCTCGGTCTGCTGACCCGGCCCGAGGGGTTGAGCTGGAAGAACCTCGACGATCTGGTCGAAGCGGTGGCAAGGACTTTCCCCGCGCTCGAGCGCATCCGCGACGCGGCGCCCCGCGCCAGCTTCCGCATCGCCGGTGCCAAGATTCCGCGCCAGCCGCACCGCTATAGCGGCCGCACGTCGATGCTCGCCAATATTGCCGTCAGCGAGCCCAAGCCGCCCGAGGACCCCGATTCCGCCCTCAGCTTCACCATGGAGGGCGCCCCGGTCGAGCCGCCTGCCGCGCTGCAGCCGTTCTTCTGGACCGGCGGCTGGAACTCGATTCAGTCGGTCAACAAGTTTCAGGAAGAAATCGCCGGCCCGCTTCGCGGCGGTGACGCGGGCGTCCGGTTGATCGAGCCGGCCGCCGGCTCGGCGCCCGGTTATCTGAATACGGTTCCGGCGGCCTTTACCCCGCGTTCGGCCGAGTGGCTGGTCGTGGCGCGTCATCACATTTTCGGCTCGGAAGAGCTGAGCGCGAACGCCCCGGCCATCGCGGAACTTTCGCCGAAGCCTTACGTCGCGCTCGGGGCCGAAGACGCCGCCTCGCTCGGCGCCGCCGAGGGCGCGGCGGTGGAAGTAAAGCTGGAGGGTGGCTCGGCCCGGCTGCCGCTCCGCATCGAATCCGGTCTGCCGCGCGGCGTGGCCGCGCTCCCGGCCGGCTTGGGCCCGCTTGATGGAATCACACTTCCCATCTGGGGACGGATCGAATTGACACGATGAACCCGGTGCTGCTGAAGATCATCGTCCTGGTCGGTATCCTGCTCGTCGTCTTGGGGCTCGCTTCCGGGCTGATCTGGCTCGAACGGCGCCTGCTGGCCCTCTGGCAGGATCGCTACGGCCCCAACCGCGTGGGCCCGTTTGGCCTGTTGCAGGTGATGGCGGACATGATCAAGATCTTCTTCAAGGAAGACTGGATCCCGCCGTTTGCCGACAAATGGGTTTTTGTTTTTGCGCCGTCGATCGTCATGATCACGGTGCTGCTCACCTTTGCGATCATCCCGTTCACTTCGGTGATTCAGATAACCGACATGAACGTTGGCATCCTGTTTTTCCTCGGGATGAGCTCGCTTGGCGTTTACAGCGTCGTGCTCGGCGGTTGGGCTTCCAACAACAAGTACTCGCTGCTCGGCGGCATGCGCGCCGCCTCGCAGATGCTCAGCTATGAAGTGTTCATGGGCCTGTCGCTGATGGGCACGGTGATGCTGGCCGGCTCCTTCAGCCTGCGCGCGATCGTCGAGGCGCAGCAGCACATGTGGTTCGTCATCCCGCAGTTTCTCGGCTTCGTGCTGTTCTTCATCGCCGGCGTCGCCGAAACGCGCCGGCTGCCCTTCGACCTGCCGGAAGCCGAGAGCGAGCTGGTGGCCGGGTTCCACTCGGAATATTCGGGCATGAAATTCGGGATGTTTTTCGTCGGCGAATATCTCGGCGTGATCCTGATCTCGGCGCTGATCTCGGTGCTGTTCTTCGGCGGCTGGCTGGGGCCGGTGCTGCCGCCGGTCGTCTGGATCATCCTGAAGACGCTGTTCTTCATCTGTTTCTTTATTTTGCTGCGGGCGGCGCTGCCGCGGCCGCGGTTCGACCAGTTGATGTCCTGGGGCTGGAAATGGATGTTGCCCCTGACGCTGGCGAACTTGGCGGTGACCGGCGCGGTCGTTGTGGCGATGCGAAGGTAACGAGCAATGTGGAGCGTTTTGAGATCACTGTGGCTGGTGCTGATGCATATGTTCAAGCCACGGTTCACTGTGCAGTATCCGGATGAGAAGCCGTACCTCGCCCCGCGCTATCGCGGCCGGATCATCCTGTCCCGCGATCCCGATGGCGAGGAACGTTGCGTCGCATGCCATCTCTGCGCCATCGCCTGCCCGGTCGATTGCATCTCCCTGCAAGCCACCGAGGACGAGCACGGCCGTCGCTATCCCGAGTGGTTCCGGATCAATTTCTCCCGCTGCATCTTCTGTGGCTTGTGCGAAGAGGCCTGCCCCACCTATGCCATCCAGCTCACTCCGGATATCGAGATGGGCGAGTACAACCGCCAGAACCTCGTCTATGAGAAGGAAAATCTGCTGATCAGCGGGACCGGCAAGTATCCCGGCTACAACTTCTGGCGTGTTGCTGGCGTGAAAATCAAGGACAAGGACAAGGGCGAGGCCGAGCGCGAAGCCCCGCCGGCCGACCTGCACACTTTGATGCCCTGAGGCGAATGATGGACGTGCTCTTCTACATCTCGGCGATCGTGGCGATTCTCGCGACCGTGTTCATGCTCACCCGGCTCAACCCGGTTCATGCGCTGCTCTACCTCACCGTTTCCCTGCTCGCCGTGTCGGTCGTCTTCTACACGCTCGGCGCCCCCTTCATGGCCGCGCTCGAGATCGTCATCTACGCCGGGGCGATCATGGTGTTGTTCGTCTTCGTCGTCATGCTGCTCAATCTGGGCCGCCATACGATCGACACCGAGCGGACCTGGGTGACGCCGGGCATGTTCACCGGCCCGGCGATCTTGGCGGCGATTCTGGTTGGCGAGGTTTCCTATCTTTTGGCGCGCTCGGGGCCGCGTACGCCGGCGGCCGCCGTGGTCGGCCCTCATCAGGTGGCCATGTCGCTCTACGGCCCCTACCTGCTCGGGGTCGAGCTTGCTTCGTTTTTGCTCTTGGGTGCTCTGGTGGGCGCCTATCATGTGGGCTCGCGCCGAGCCCGAGGGAGGACCGGTGTCAACGGTTCCGATCGAGTACGGATTGCTACTGGCGGGGATCTTGTTCGCACTGGGGCTGATCGGCCTTCTGGTGCGGCGTAACCTGCTCTTTATCTTGATGTCGATCGAAGTGATGCTGAATGCTTCGGGCCTGGCCTTTGTCTCCGCCGGTGCGCGGTGGGGCCAGGCAGACGGCCAAGTGATGTTCCTGTTCATTCTGACGGTCGCGGCGGCTGAAGTAGCGGTCGGTCTGGCGTTGCTCTTGCGACTCCATCACCGCCAGCAGTCGCTTGACGCCGATGCTGCAAGTGAGATGAGAGGCTGATGTTCCACCTGCTCTGGCTGGTTCCGGCAATTCCGTTCGCCAGCGCGGCCTTACTGCTGATTTTTGGCCCGCGGATGTCGCATCGCATGGCGGGCTTTCTCGGCTGCGCTTCCATTGGCCTTTCGGCCCTGATTTCCATCCTGATCACCTGGCGGTTTATTGCGCTGCCACCGCCCGGCGGTAACTACACCCAGTATCTGTGGACCTGGATGAACGTGGCCGGCTTCCACCCGGATATTGCGCTCTACCTCGACACGCTCTCGCTGATCATGGTGCTGGTAGTCACCTTCGTCAGCTTCTTTATTCATGTTTACTCGGTCGAGTACATGCACGGCGACGAAGGCTTCAGCCGGTTTTTCGGCTACATGAACCTCTTCGTCGCGTCGATGGTCGTGCTGCTGCTGGGCAACAACCTGCTGCTGCTCTACCTCGGATGGGAGGGCGTCGGGCTCTGCAGCTACTTGTTGATTGGTTTCTGGTATACGGAACCCAAAAACAGCCTCGCCGCGCGGAAGGCCTTCATCGTCACCCGCGTCGGCGACACGGCGATGGCCCTGGGCCTGTTCCTGCTCTTCGACAAGCTGGGCACGCTGACCATCCAGCCGATGATGCATGCCGCCCAGCTTCAGTGGCCCCACGGTTCGGTCTACGCCACCGCCGCCGGCCTGCTGCTGCTCGGCGGCGCCTGCGGCAAATCCGCCCAGTTGCCGTTGCAAACCTGGCTGCCCGACGCGATGGCCGGCCCCACGCCGACCAGCGCCCTGATCCACGCGGCCACGATGGTTACCGCCGGCGTCTATTTGATCGCCCGCACGCACGTGATCTTCCAGCTTGCGCCCACCGCGCAGCTTGCCGTTGCCGTCGTCGGCGCCGTCACGCTGGTGGCCGCCGGTTTCGCCGCGGTCACCCAGGACGATATCAAGCGCATCCTCGCCTACAGCACCGTCAGCCAGATTGGCTACATGTTCCTCGGCCTGGGCGTTGGCGCCTGGACCGCGGCGATCTTCCACTTCATGACCCACGCGTTCTTCAAGGCCCTGCTCTTTCTTGCTTCCGGCATGGTGATCACCTCGATGCACCACGAGCAGAACATCTTCAAGATGGGCGGCCTGCGAAAGAAGCTGCCGCTCACCTATTGGGCGTTCGTCATCGGCGGCTGCTCGCTCGCCGGCCTGCCGCTCGTTACCGCCGGTTTCTACAGCAAGGGCTTGATCCTGTGGGGAGCGCTCAGTTCGCCGGTCGGCAGCACCTGGCTGTGGATCTTCGGCGTGGTCGGTGTGTTCATGACCTCGCTCTACATCTTCCGGTTGATCTTCATCACCTTCCATGGCGAGTGCCAGAAAGAGCCCAGCCACCGGCCCGGCTGGTTGATGGGCGTGCCGGTGATCGTGCTCTCGACGCTCGCGATCGTTGGCGGTTTCGTCGAGTTGCCTTCCTATCTGGGCAATCATCCGTGGTTCACCAATTTCCTGCAGTCGTCGCTGCCCGCCACGATCGAAGCCCACCATCCGCTTATGAGCGAGTTGGGAGCTGAGGGATGGGCGGTGCTCGCCTTCTTCCTGGGACTCGGTGGCGCGTGGTATCTCTTCCTTCGCCATCGAGAAGTGCCGGAAGCACTCGCGGCCAAGGGCCTGGGCCGTGCGCTGCACCGGTGGTGGTATACCGATTGGGGCATGGACTGGCTCTACGACCGCCTGTTCGTTCGTCCGGTGGGCTGGTTCAGCCGCACCAACAAAACTGATGCCGTCGACCTGATTTACACGGGCACCGCCGCACTCACCCGTGCCGGCTGGGCTTCGCTCAGACTGACGGAGACAGGCCGCGTTCGCTGGTACGCGACCGCCCTCGTGCTCGGTACCGTGATCTTCGTGCTCATTGTGGCGCTGCTATGATCCTTGTCTGGTTGATCGCTATTCCGCTTGTGGCCGGCGTCATCGCCGGTTTTGTGGCCCGCCGGAGCCAACTCGCCTCCCGCCTGATTTCGCTGTTGGCGATGGTGGTGGGTTTCGTGATCTCTGTCTGGCTGTGGGCTGCCAACTATTCCCATATCTCGTTGCTCACCCAGCGCCAGTGGTTGGCCGAATTCAATGTGCCGTGGATCAGCAGTTTCGGCATCCGCTTCCACCTGGCGATGGACGGCATGAGCCTGCTGCTGGTCACGCTCACCTTCCTGCTCGGCATCGCCAGCGTGATGATCTCCTGGCGGGAGATCCACGATGGCGTCGGCTTCTTCCACTTCAATCTGCTCTGGGTGATCGCCGGCATCGTCGCCGTCTTCCTGGCGATGGATCTGTTCCTGTTCTATTTCTCCTGGGAACTGATGCTGATCCCGATGTACTTCCTGATCGCCATCTGGGGTCACGAGAGACGGGTCTATGCGGCGGTGAAATTCTTCCTGTTCACCCAGCTGAGCGGCCTGCTGATGCTGGTGGCGATCCTGACGCTCTATTTCGCCCACCACGCGGCAACCGGCGTTTACACCTTCGAGTACTCGCAGCTGATCGGCACGCCGCTGGCGCCGCACACCGCCATGCTCGTCATGCTCGGCTTTTTCGCCGCCTTCGCCGTCAAGCTGCCGATGTTCCCCTTCCACACCTGGCTGCCCGACGCGCACACCGAGGCGCCGACGGCCGGCAGCGTTGTGCTGGCCGGCTTGCTGCTGAAGACCGGCGCGTATGGCTTGCTGCGGTTTGTGCTCCCGCTGTTTCCCCGCGCCGCCCACGAATTCGCGCCGATCGCCATCGCGTTGGCGATTGCCGGCATCCTCTATGGCGCCCTGCTCGCCTACGGCCAGACCGACCTCAAGCGCCTGGTCGCCTACACCAGCGTCAGCCATCTGGGTTTCGTCCTGCTCGGCATCTTTATCGGCACGCCGCTGGCGATTGCGGGTGCTTTTATCACGATCATCGCCCATGGGATCAGCACCGGCACCATGTTCATGCTCGTCGGCATGGTGCAGGAGCGCACCCACACCCGCGAGATGGACCGTTTAGGCGGCCTGTGGCAGACCGCTCCGCGGTTGAGCGGCTCGGGGGTGTTTTTCGTGCTGGCTTCGATCGGGCTGCCTGGACTCGGCGACTTCGTCGGCGAATTCCTGGTGCTGCTCGGCACCTACCGCGTCAGTCCGATGGTCGCCGCCTTTGCCACGGTCGGCGTGCTCTGCTCCACCTTCTATGGCCTGAAATTCGTCGCGCGCGCCTTCCACGGACCCAACACCAACAAGTGGAAGCTGCCGGACCTCTCGGGCCGCGAGATTGCGCTCGTCGGCGCGATGATGGTGGTGCTGCTCTGGCTCGGTCTTTATCCCCAACCGGTCCTGAACACGTTCAAACCGACCGCGCAACGGTTGGAGCAGGTCGTCCACGGCCCGGGAATGGGCTACCGGAGGTAACGGTTGAGTTCGGCTGATTTTGTTGCTCTCTTACCGCTAATTGTTCTGGGCGCCACCGCGATCGTGGTCATGATGTCGATCGCTTTCCGTCGCAGCCACGCCCTGGCCTCCACGCTGACACTGGTGGGCCTCGCGGTTGCCTTCTGGTCGCTTTGGCCGGCGGCTGGCGAGGTGCCGCGCCAGGTGACGCCGCTGCTCGTCATCGACCGCTTCGCGCTCTATTATTTCGGCCTGATCATCGCCGCCACCTTTGCCGTGGTGCTCATGTCCTACGGCTATCTCGAGCGGCACGACGTCCGGCGCGAGGAGTTCTACGTACTGCTGCTGGTCGCCGCGCTCGGCTCTGCGGTTCTCGTCTCCTCCGACCATTTCATTTCCTTCTTCCTCGGGCTGGAAATCCTCAGCGTCACGCTCTACGCCCTTTCCGCCTATCTCACCGAACGCGGCATCGCGCTCGAGGCCGGCATGAAATATCTGGTGCTGGCCGCCGCTTCAGCCGCCTTCCTGCTTTTCGGCATGGCACTGGTCTACGCCGAGACCGGCACAATGTCCTTCCCTCAGCTCGCCAGCGATTTCGCCGCCGGCGGCGCCGCCCATCTCTGGGTGCTGGCCGGGATCGCCTTCATGGTCACCGGCTTCGGGTTCAAGCTCGCCGTCGTCCCCTTCCATCTGTGGACGCCCGACGTTTATCAGGGCGCACCGGCCCCGGTCACCGCTTTCGTCGCCAGCGTTTCCAAGGGCGCGATGTTTGCGATCCTGCTTCGCTTCTTCTATCAGTCGGGTTCGCGCGACCTGCACGCCACGCTGCTGATCTTCGGCATCATCGCGATTGCCTCGATGATCGCCGGCAATCTGATGGCGCTGTTCCAGAACAACGTCAAGCGCATCCTCGCCTACTCCTCGATCGCCCATCTGGGCTACCTGCTTGTAGCCTTCGAGGCTGGCGGACTCTTCGGCGCCGCGGCTGGCACTTTCTACCTCACCGCCTACATGATCACCACGCTCGGCGCCTTCGGCGTGATCGCGGTCCTTTCCGCCTCCGGGCGCGACGCCGAGGATATCGAGGATTACCGCGGCCTGTTCTGGCGCCGCCCGGGGCTTGCCACCGTCTTCACCGTGATGCTTTTCTCGCTCGCGGGCATCCCGCTCACCGCCGGCTTCCTCGGCAAGTTTTACACCGTGGCCGCTGGCACCAACTCCTCGATCTGGGTGCTGATCTTCGTGCTCGTGGCGACCAGCGTGATCGGGCTCTTTTACTATTTGCGGGTGGTCGTTGCGCTGTTTGCCACCGAGCACATTCCGAGCGATGCGGAACGGCCATTGCCGGTCGTGCCCGCCATGGGCGGCGTGACATTGGGGGTGCTGGCCCTTGCACTGATCTGGCTGGGCGTCTACCCGCACGTCATCCTTCACGCCATCCAATCGGCCATGTCCGGCATCTTCTGATCGTTCGCGGCCTCATTGCCGGACTTCCGCACTTCTGCATTTGCGCCCCTGCCATTTCGCAGACCTCTGCGAGATCAGATTACCCGCGCGAAGGAAAGCGACATTTCGGCCTGGACTTCCATGCGGCCGGAATTATGGCTTGGTGTTTGTTGAGACCCGGCGCCGCTCGCACTTTTCGCGAAATCCGCCGCCGGCTTCGAAAAGAAAGACACTCCATCCCGTGACCGCCAGCGCCGGGCCTTCGGCAAGGCGGCCTTTGCCCCTGCACACCTTCGCTTGGAGACACAAAAACCGCGCCACCGGTTTGAGGGGCTGCGGAAGGAACTGCGTGTGGAAGGGCGGAGCAGCGCGGGCGACCCCGCCCCGAAATTGGGCTACAACCCTACGACGTTCTCGGCCTGCAGTCCTTTCGGGCCAGTGCGGACCTCGAATTCGACGGTTTGGCCTTCGCTCAGCGTGCGATAGCCGTCAGCCTGAATCGCCGAGAAATGGACGAACACGTCCTCGCCCGTTTCCCGGCGGATGAAACCGTACCCCTTCGTCGCGTTAAACCACTTCACCACACCTTGCTCTCTCACCTCTACTTCCACCTCAATTCAAGAAAATTGTTCGCGGCTCCTCGAACCCCGGCCCCGCCCGACGGACGCACGGACCCAGCGCACCTGATCTGCGGCCGGCTCAGCGGGTGGGAACCTCAAAGAGCTACAAACGCAACGAAATGGTAGCATGGGCCTGCCCGCGGCCCAAACCTAAATTCCGTTACTGTCCCATTTCGGGAAGGGGCATCTATGTCCTACAATATGCGGGCCATGAGCCAGCTCGAAGCCATGACACAGATGCTCCACCGCGTCGCTCTCTTCGCCGATCTTTCCGGGGAGGAAATCGATTTCCTGGCCCGCCGTGTGGTCCTTCGTCGGGCCTCGAACGGGGAAATGATCTTCTCGGAAGGAGATCCGTGCACCGGGTTGTTCGTCGTCCAATCCGGACAGGTGAAAATTTTCAAAACTTCGGCCGACGGCCGCGAGCAGGTGCTGCTGATCGCCGGCCCGGGCGCCACCGTTGCGGAATTGCCCGTCTTTGACGGGGGCCCCTATCCAGCTTCGGGCTCGGCGATCAATGAGGCCGCGCTCTTCGAGGTGCGCAAGGAGGACGTGCGGCAACTCTGCCTCGAGCATCCGGAAGTAGCCCTGAAACTGCTTCGGGTGGTCGGTTCGCGGCTGCGCCGATTGGTGGCGATGATCGAGGAACTCTCTTTTACCACCGTTCGCCAGCGGCTCGCGTCTTTGCTCCTGCGCCAAGCGCAGGCGAAAGGCCAGAAGACGGCTCGCGGCATCGAATTCGATTTGCCGTGGACGCACCAGGAACTTGCCGCGCAGATCGGCACGGTGCGAGAACTGGTCTCCCGCAACCTCAGCCGCTTCCAATCGACCGGTGTGATCCAGATCGAGGGGCGCCGCGTAATCGTCGGCAACCCCGAAGCGCTCGAGGCCGAAACCAAATCTTCCTGATCGGGCAGGCTGGCGCAGCCCGGAATTGCGCGAAGCCGCCCGCGTCGCTCAGCTTTTGGTCGTGCCGGCCGTCGCGCTGACTTCCTCGAAAATCTTGGCCATCCGCGCGTGCAGCCGCTCGTGTGTTCCCCGGCCCATCTTTTCGATTTCGAGTTGCTCGAATTGGGCGGCGAGCGCCTCTTCCTCGGCCGGCGAGAGAATCCCTTCGGCCATCGGGAAGAGCACCTGGTTCTCCTTCAGGATGTGCTCGCGCAGCAATTGGGCGTATCTCCTGGCCGCCGACGCCCATCCCTTGCCCGCCTCACGATCGCCTTTTTCATAGGCGCTGGCCAGTTCCTTCATTTGCCGTGCCAGTTGCCGGCCTTCCTCATGTTCGTGCAGCATCACGCCGATTGGTCCGCCGTGGACCGGCATGCCTTTTTTCGCCAGCGCCGGAAAGAAAAGTTCCTCTTCCTTGCCGTGGTGGCATCGATCGACAAACAACTCGAAAAATTCGCCGATTCCCCCGAGCAGGTCCGGCCGCACCGGTTCGCCCCGGTCGAGTTTTCCTGCGGCTTGTTCCGCCGCTTCCAGCATACGCGTCACGGCCTCGTGTTCCTGCCGCAGGATTGCTGTTGGTTGAGCCATGTCTTGCTCCTCCTCCTGGCCAGTTTGCCGTGGCCGGGAGTTTTCGCCGATGACCTTGGTCACAACGCTGCCCGGCGATAGCTTGTGCCTCGGCGTGCCTTATGTCCCACCTACAGCTATGCCGTGGGAATCTTCAGCTGTTTGACCGTCGGTTGCTTCCGCTCTGTTGTCGCGCTGGGGATTACTGCTCGCGCAGGGCGTCGATCGGATTTACTCGGGCGGCGTGCCGCGCCGGCAGGTAGCAGGCGAGGTAGCCGGTGGCCACCACCAGCAAGGCGACACCGATATAGGTCGGTGGATCTGTTGCTTTGACACCGTAGAGCAAGCTTTCGAGCACGCGCGTCAGGGCCAGCGCCCCGGCCAGACCCACCGCCGCGCCCACCAGGATGACGCGAAGGCCCTGCCCAGCGATCATTCGGACAACGTCTCCGGTTTGTGCGCCGAGCGCGAGGCGAATACCGATCTCTTTCGTGCGCTGGGAAACCAGGTAGGAACCGACGCCGTAAACGCCCATCAGCGACAAGACCAGCGCGGTCAGCGCGAAGGTCCCCAGCAGTACAAGGTTGAAGCGCCGCCCGGCGGTCGACGCCGAGACGATCTGGTCCATCGTCTGGAAGCTGACCGGAAGACCGGGCTCGACCGCGCGTTCCATCTGGCGAGCGATGGGTACCAAGTCCGCTGTCGAGCGGCTGGTGCGCATCACCACCGAGAAATCGTTGGCGGGCCGTTGCCGGTAGTAAGAATAAAAGGTGGGAACGGCCGGCGAGCCGAGGGACCGGTTTCGCACGTCGCCCACCACCCCCACGATCCGAAACGGCTGCAGGTCCCCATCCATGTTCCCGAATTCGATCATCTTGCCCAGTGGGTTCTCGCTGGGCCACTGGTTCTCCGCAAATGATTGGCTCACCACGGCCACGCTGGGTGCCTCCGGCCCGTCGCCATGCCGGAAGAGCCGCCCGCGCAGCAGCGGAATTCCCATGGCGTGAAAATACCCCGCGCTCGCCACCAGGTAAACAGCGTGCCCGGTTCGCGCCGGATCGTGCGCTAGGGAGAGGTAGGTTTTGGCCAGCTCCTTCATGCTGGAGAATTTTTCCGTGCTGTCCACCACCAGGTAGCCGCCGCTCCGGCTCAGGCCCGTTAATGGCAGAGCGCTCACCACGCCAACCGCATCGACACCGGGCACCGCGCGCAGCCGCCCGGTTATCGTATCCAGCACGTTGACCAGATGCAGCTTTTCGGCGGGCGTTTCCGGCCACACGTCGAGCAGATTCATCGCCAGCACGTGCTGCGACTCGAAGCCGGGATGGATCGTCAGCAGGTCGAACAAGCTACGGGCCAGCAGTACCGCCCCCACCAGCAGCACCAAAGTTACGGCCACCTGCCCGCCCATCAGCATCAGCCGCAGCCGGTGACTGGAGGTGCCGCCGGTTTGCGTCCGCTCGCCGCCTTTCAGGCTTTCCTGGACGTCGCCGCTCGCCGAGCGCAACGCCGTCACCAGCCCCAGCGCGACCGCAATCACAATCGCGACCCCGGCAGCGAAGCCGAGCACGGCCGGGTGCACTCCCACATCTCTCGCCCGCGGCAATTTCCCCGGCTCGAGCGCCAGCAGCGCCTCCACTCCCCAGACGGCCACTGGCAAGCCGAGCAGGCTGCCGGCAACCGACAGAAGCAACGATTCCGCGACGAACTGCGAAGTCAGATGCCGATGGGTCGCCCCCAGCGCTACGCGCACCGCCAGTTCGCGTTGCCGCCCGGCCGCCTGGGCGAGCAGCAGGTTCGCCACGTTCGCGCAGGCCACCAGCAGCAGCAGACCCACTGCTCCCAGCAGGATCAGCAGCGCCGGCCGGGCATTGCCGACAATCTGATCTCGGAGCGGGACCAGTTTCACTCCCACCATGTAGGTCGAATCGCCATATTCCTGCCGGAGCCGCTGCGCCACTGCGGTTGCTTGGGCCTGTGCCTCGGCCAGCGTTACCCCTTCGCGCAGTCGGCCGATGCCCAGCCAATTCAGGCCGGTGCGGTAGGAGCTCATCGGAAAAAGCTCGCGCGGGAACCACATCTCGGTGTTTCCGGGGTAGTTGAAACCAGCCGGCATGACGCCAATGATCGTCACGAGGTGGCCGGAGACTTTCAGATGGTGCGAGGAGAAATTCGGTGCCCCGCCGAGATAACGCTGCCAGAAACCGTAGCTCACCAATACGACAGGCGTGCCGCCAACGTAGAGTTGGTTGACTGAGAATTCGTGCCCGAGAAACGGGCGAACGCCCATGACGCGGAAGAAATCCTGCGAAACGGAAGCCACCGTGGCCAGCGTCGGCTCACTTCCTCCAACCACCGGCTCCCGGTCGCTGTTGAACTCGGCCAAGCCGGAGAGCCCGCTGATCTGCCGCCGCAGGTCGAGAAAGTCCGGGTCGGAGAGCCGGGCCCGGTTGTTCCGATGGGTCACTTCGTAGACGCGAACGATTCGGTTCGCTTTGGGGTAGGGGAGCGGCCGGAGCAGAACGCCATCGACCACGCTGAAGATCGCTGTGGCGCCCCCGATGCCCAGGGCCAGGGTCACCACCGCAATCGCCGTGAATCCGGGTCTCTTGATGAGCAGCCGAGTTCCGTAGCGCAGCCCCTGCCAGAACGTCCCCAAGTCTCCGCCCTCCGTCTCGACCAAGCACAATGTCTTTGGGTTACGCGGATCGAGAGTCGGTTACGGGATTTCGAGGCACACCGGAACTCGCGCGCGGCTGTGCCCGGCGTGTTTTCACCCCGTTGTGGACTTTCCAGGGATGATCCCGGTCCTTTTCCGATCCGGCCCCATTGATCCTGCCGCCGTGAACGGCCCCCTCTCCGTTGCGGCGTCTGAAATCCCCTCCTTTTTTCGATCAAAAAAAGCGGTGCGGCACGGTTTTTTCGGCCGCCGTGTCGCAAGCGGCACCGCACCCGCCGAACCCTGCTGGAAACGCCTGCAGGCCGGCTACCGGCGCTTGTAAAGGCCCATGAATTCCGCCTGCGCCAGCACGTGGCCCTTCATCGCGCGTTCCAGATCGCCGTGGCTCGCACCGGGAGCCAGATCCAGCTTCTTGTCGATCGCGTAGAGCCGGAAATAGTAGTGGTGTGCCGGTCCCGGCGGCGGGCAGGGCCCTCCATAACCGATGCCGCCGAAACTGTTGCGCCCCTGGCGGGCGCCGTCTGGCAGCTCTTTTTGCTTGGGCAGGTTTTCGGGCAGTTCATGCGCGGTCGCCGGCAAGCTGTAGAGCACCCAATGAAAGAAGGTGCCACCGGGCGCGTCGGGATCCTCGGTCACCAGGCTGAAACTCTTTGTCCCGGTCGGCGCCCCGTCCCATTGCAGCGGCGGCGATACGTCCTTGCCGTCGCAAGTGAATCTTTGGGGAATGGTATCTCCCTGTTTCCATTGCGGGCTTTTCAGCGCGAACCCCATGGTTGCTCCTTTCCCCAGCCCCGCGCCGCCCCGCGCGGAGGTTTTGGTGCTGCAAGAAAGCAACATGCCGGCGGCCGCCACGCCCACCGTCACCAGGCCCAACCTTCGATGCCGCGCGCCCATCGGAACCACCTCATGTACATCGCTAAATGTTCCGCCCGCTGCCCGCTTGCGCCTTCAGGAGGAAAGAATGCGTAGCCGCGACGCGCCTCCGCCTGGGCCCGGCACGAACGGCCGGTCGCTGATCTGCCCTGCAAACCGCGCCGGCCAGCGGCCGGCAATCGCCGCGTCGCAGGATGGGCAGCGGCCGTTTGGGGGGAGATTGTAGCTCAGGATGAGGTAGCCGTAACGCTCAATGAGCAGCGCGTCACACTGGGGGCAGCGCGTGTTTTCGAGGTCGCCGACGCGGCCCGGCAGGTTGCCCGCGTAGACGTATCGTAGCCCAGCCTCGCGGCCGATCCGCGCTGCGCGCAGCAGCGTCTCGGCTGGTGTATTGGGAGGGCCGGCCATCTTGTAGTCCTTGTGGAAGGCGGTGACGTGCCACGGAATGTCTGGAGAGATGCCGGCCAGGAATTCCGCCATCCGGGTCAACTCGCCGTCGGAATCGTTGAAGCCGGGAATTACCAGCGTGACGACCTCCAGCCAGAATCCCATCGCGTGGATTCGCCGAATCCCGTCGAGGATTGGCCCCAACCGGCCACCCAGTTGCCGGTAATGGCGGTCGTCGAAGCTCTTCAGGTCTACTTTGTAAAGGTCGACCCACGGCCGCAGGTATTCGAGCACCCGTGGCGTGGCGTTTCCATTGGAGACGAATCCGGTGGTGAGCTTCGCCTCGCGCGCCTCCCGGAACACGGCCACCGCCCATTCACTCGTGATCAGCGGCTCGTTGTAGGTGCTCACCACCACCTGCGCCTTTTGCCGCACCGCTTCGGCCACGATCTCGCCCGGCTCGATCCGCATCATCCCGGCTACCGCCGCCGGGTCGCGCAGCGCCTGCGACGTCACCCAGTTCTGGCAATACGCGCAGTGCAGATCGCAGCCCAGCATGCCAAAGCTGAAAGCCAGCGCGCCGGGATAGGCGTGGTGAAATGGCTTCTTCTCGATCGGGTCGCACTGCACGCCCGCCACGTAACCCCACGGTACCCGCAGCTGCCCGCTCCGGTTGAACCGGACCTTGCACACACCGGCTTGCCCTGGCGGAATCCGGCACTCGTGCCCGCAGGCATAGCAGCGCACCCAGTCCCGCCCCAGCCGGTCGTAGAGCTCTCCTTCACGGGTGTTTTCTTCGAGAATTTCCTTCAAAGAGGCCATTTTCGCACGACCCCAGCGGGCCGGAACCTTGCCTGTATTATGCCAGAGTCCCAACTCACCGTCAGGTAGTTGCATCTGAAGATATAGCCTGCCCGCCGGGTCGGATGTCCTTCCTGTGCGGCCCGGGTAGCCGTCGGTAGCGATTGGGTTCCCAAGTGGCGCTTACTCTTCGGTCTGTCGTAGGATGTGTAACTATGGGTTCTGGGCCTGGGAGGACGTGAATGAAGCCAAGGCACATCGTACTGTCTCTTTCCATCCTTGCCTTAGCTGGTTTGGTTCTGGCTGCCTATGCGCAAAAAGTCGGGAGCACCAGTTCTCCCGGCTTCACCAAAGGCAAGCGCGGGGAGGATGGCGCGCGGCTGATCCGTGCACGCGAGAACTGGTTCTACCGCCAGCGCGCCTATCCGCTCAAGCGTATCCCCGCCTTTGCCCGCTTGCGCGCATTCAACGTCATGCGCCAGATGGAGCAGAAGCAGGTACTCCACCTCCAGCAAAAGTACGGCGCGAACTATGCCCGCATGGCCGCCGCCGCTGCCTTGGCCACCGGCACGGTCAATACCGCTGCCACTTGGGTGCCGATCGGTCCTCAGCCCTCCAACGATTATTTCTTCCAGCCGTATGTGTCCGGTCGCATCACCGCGATGGTGGTGGACCCCTGCGATTCCACCGGCAATACCGTTTTTGCCGGTGGCGCCCAAGGCGGCCTGTGGCTCACAACCAACGGCGGAAGCAGCTGGCAACCGGTGGGCGATCAGGCAACGATGCCCTCGCTCGCCATCGGCTCGATTGCCGTACCGCCCGGTTGCACCGGCAGCTCCTCGACCACCGTCTACCTTGGTACGGGCGAAGAGAACTTTTCCTACGACAGCTATTATGGCGCGGGCGTGCTGAAGTGCACCTATACCGGTGGAACGAGCGTCTATTCCTGCGCGCTGCCCACGGGTGAGAAGTTCGGCAGTTACACGATCGGTTCCACCCCGCTCTCGCCCGATAGCGCCGGCCCGTATATCGGCAGTCTGGCCGTCGACCCGAAGAATTCGCAGATCCTGCTTGCTGCGGTTCAGGCCTACCAATCGGTGATGCCTTCAGGCATCTGGTGCTCGGCCGATGGCGGCACGACGTGGAATCACGTGCTGCCCAGTGTCACGCAGGTGGTCGGCACGGGCGTCGCGTTCGATCAGGCCGGCTACGCCTATGCCGCGCTCGGCGATCTCGATGGTGGCGCTTCTGAAGGCACCACCACCGTCAACGGGGTCTACAAAACTTCAGCGGCCGTCACTTCTTGTACCAGTCCCGCGCCGGCTTTCTCCCAGCTCGGCGGCTTGGGCAATCTCGCTTCTCCCTCGAGCATGGGCCGCATCGCGATATCAGTTGCTTCCAATCCGAATGCCCCGAGCAGCGCCTCGGCCGACGAAGTCTTCGCCGCCGTCGCGGACGCTTCGAACACCTCCAGCACCCTGCTCGGCGTCTACGCCAGCGGCAACGGCGGCAACACCTGGCAGCAGCTGACGAATTCCCTGCTCGTGCCTGGCGGCGGCTTCTGCGACGACCAATGCTTCTACGACCTCACCATTAATATCGATCCCCATAATCCCACGGTCGTTTTTGCCGGCGGCTCGGCTCCGGGCAGCGGCGCCAATGGCCAGGGCAACACGCTCATCGGCACGTCGAAAGCTTCCTCGATTGGCAGCAGCAGCTTCACGATCAACGCCGGCAGCTCCTGGTCCGACATCTCGGGCAACGACTGCAGCACCTGCAACACCGGCATGCACGTCGACCTGCACGCCATCGCTTTCGCTCCAGCCGGCACCAGCGGCTCGGCCACCAAGGTCTATGTCGGCACCGACGGCGGGGCCTGGAGCGCCGCGAGTCCCGAATCGTTGCCTGGCTCCTCTTCGCAGACCTGGACCAACCTCAATTCGACGCTCGCGCTCACCCAGATCTATCCCGGCATGTCCAACGATCCCGCCGGCTGGGAGTATCGCAGCTATCTCGGCGCCCAGGACAACGGTTCGCAGCTCTTCGGCCAGGAAAGCGGCACGAGCAATCCGCTCGCCTGGGACAACACGCTCACCTGCGGTGACGGCGGCTACACGCTGGTCGATCCCCAGGTGCCCAGCACCGTCTACAACTCCTGTGCCTACATCTCCGGTTTCATCCTCGGCATCCAGAAATCGCTCATCAACGGCGACGCGGACAACACCGCCGGCACGACCAGCTATTACGAAGCCTCGACCGGTATCAACGGCAACGACGCCGCCAATTTCATTCCGCCGATGGCGATCGATTCCGAAAAGCCGCAAAACCTGTACTTCGGCACCTATCGCGTCTATCAATCCACCGACGGCGCCAACAGCTGGAACGCGATTTCTCCCGATGTCACCGGCGGTGGCACCGGTGCTCCTTACAACTCCTTCTGCAGCAGCAATCCCGGCTATTGTGTGCTGATGTCCGTCGCCGTGGCGCCGACCGACTCGAACGAGGTTGTTACCGGCAGCGATGTCGGCGAGGTCTATCTCAGCCTGAACGCCGGATCGGGATCCAGTTCCACCTGGACCGACGTCACCACCTCTGCGCTGCCCCCGCGCTCGATCACGCAGGTGGCCGTCAGCCCGAGCAACCCCAACACGATTTTCGCCACCTTCTCCGGCTTCTCCGGTTTCAACGGCGACACGGCCGGCCACGTCTTTGTCGGCGACGTCACCACGGGCACCACCCCGGCGGTCGCCTGGACCGACGTCAGTAGCGCAACGGCCTGCGTTTCGGGAGGAGCCCTGCCCAATATCCCGGTCGATAGCATCGTCGTCGATCCCAATAACCCGTCGCAGCTCTTTGTCGGCACCGACCTCGGCGTTTTCCTCGGCGAGCTGCAGGGCACCGCGCCGCTCTACACCGGCGGCTGCTGGCAGCCGCTGAGCAACGGCCTGCCCGACATGGCCGCTCTCTCGCTCACGCTGAACAACGCTTCGCGCACGCTCATCGCCGGAACCCACGGCCGCAGCGCCTGGGCGCTCGCGCTGGGCGACACGAGCTCGTTCGACCTGGAATCGCTCTCGCCCGCGTCCGCCTCGGCGGGCACTTCGGTCACGCTCGTAGGCCAGGGTTTGGCCAGCGGTCAAACGGTGAACTGGCAGGTGAACGGCTCGACACCTTCGGGTTGCTCGATCACGGTGACGAGCGCGGGCAGCACGACCACGATGACCGGCCAAACGGCCAATCAGCTCGTCACCAGCGTTCCTGCCGCCTGCATGGTTAACGGTGTCGCCCAGGTCAGCGTGACCGACCCGAGCACGTCCACCACCACCAATTCGCTCCCGTTCACAATCACCTCGGGCACCCCGACCGTCAATTCCATCAGCCCGTCCACCGCCGCGACCGGTAGCACGGTTCCCATGACGCTTTCGGGAACCGGCTTCCTCTCGAGCACGACGCTGGGCCTGCAGGACGCGCTTGGCCTGTATCCCTGCAATCCGGTTTCGGGCACGAATACCGGCACTACCCAGTTCAACGCCACCATCCCGTCCAGCTGCCTGCAGTACGGCGGCTACTATTTCGTCACCGCCAACAACCCGCAGCCCGGCGGCGGTTCTTCGAACCCCAATCTGATTGCCGCCCCGGCGACCTATGGCACCGCCTGCACCAGCGAGAACCCACCCGGCTGCCTGCTCGACGTCAGCGGCGCCGCGCCGCCGAACGACAGCTTCTCCGGCGCCACCACGGTCACGCCCAGCAGCTCCGGCTCTTACTCGGTCACCGAAGACACCTCCGGCGCCACCACCTCCGGCTCCGATCCCGCGCTGCCTTCCACTTGTACCAGCAGCGCTGCTGACAACGGCGACGCCAATAGCGTCTGGTTCAAGTACACGCCTTCGGCTAATACCACCATCAGCGCCGACACGATCGGCAGCAGCTACGACACCATCCTTTCGGTCTGGAGCGGGACCTCCACTTCCAACCTCAGCAGCGTCGCCTGCAACGACGACATCGTCAGTGGAATTAATCGGGTTTCGGAAATCTCCGATCTCACCCTATCGGCGGGCACGACCTACTACTTTATGGTCACCGATTGGGGCATCCCCATCTACAACAGCACCGGCACCAGCCTCAGCAACGTGATCGCCGGCGGTGGCAAGCTCGTCTTCACCGTGAGCACCGGCGTTGTCCCGACCGCCTCGTTCACCGCCAAGGCTTCGACGCCCAGCCCATCCAGCATCACCGCCGGCTCCTCCGCCACTTCCACGCTCACGCTCACACCGACTTCCAGCAGTTCCACCGGCACAGTCACGATTGAGCCGTGCACCACATCCAGCGCTACGATCACCTGCAGCTACTCGCCTTCGACGATCAACCTCGGCACCAGTGCGGCCCAATCGACCGTCACCATCCAGACAGTTGCGCCCGGGGAAGTGCCGCCCGGAGGGCCGTATGAAACACCGCCGTTGGGCTTGCTGGTGGCCTTTCTGGCCGGAATATCGGCGCTCGTCTTCCTGCTGCGCTGGCGGTTTGCCCGGCGTCGGCCTGTTGCCGCCCGCACGGGGCTTGTCGCCGCGCTCGGCTTTGCGCTGCTCGCCGCCACTCTGATCTTTGAAGCGGCTTGCGGTGGCAGCGGTACGCCTCCCTCGAGCACGGTGACTGGCACGCCTCCCGGCACCTACACGATCACGATTCCCACTTCGCCGGCGGCCACCAACGGCAGCGCCACGGTGACGTTGAAGGTCCAATAATCCGTCAGGACCGATTCCGGGCGGGGACGGCCATCCGGCCGTCCCCGCTTTCGCCTTTTACCCTCCCTGCTCGGGCCCTCCGGCCCTGTCGCTTGTTCGTGCGCTCTCCGGTCGTGGCTGTTACAATGCGGCTAAATTCCGCGCATGAACGTCGTTCTCATCTCGACCTATGATCTGGGCCATCAGCCGTTCGGCCTCTCTTCGCCGGCTGCCTGGTTGCGCGAGCGTGGCCACTCGGTCTGCTGTCTCGACCTTTCCCGCGAGCCGCTGGCCGAATCGGCGCTCCGCGATGCCGATCTCGTCGCTTTTTACGTCCCCATGCACACGGCCACGCGATTGGCTGCCGCGCTCGTCGAGCCGGTTCGCCGGATCCGGCCCTCCGCCCGGCTCTGCTTTTACGGCCTTTACGCCCCGGTCAACGAGCAGTGGCTGCGTCGGCTGGGGATTGAGACGATACTCGGCGGCGAATTCGAAGCCGGGCTCGTGGCGTTGGCCGACCGCTTGGCCGCTTCGCCCGAAAATCCCACGCTCATGAAAAGCGCTGCCGTTGGCGGGTACGCGGGAATTGAAGCCCGTGCGGCTTCGCCTCCGGCTCCGGCCGCTGCCACTGCCCGTGTCCCGGAAAACAAGCTCCTCCCGGGCGCATCTGCGTCTTCGCCCCAGCCAGAGCCCGTCATCTCGCTCGCCCGCCAGCGCTTCCTTGTGCCCGACCGCAGCGGCTTGGTTCCGCTCAGCTGTTACGCCCAGATTCAGCTGCCCGACGGCAGCCGCCGCGTTGCCGGCTACACCGAAGCGAGCCGTGGCTGCAAGCACCGCTGCCGCCACTGCCCGATCGTGCCCGTATACGAGGGGGTGTTCCGCGTCGTCCAGCCCGAGGTCGTTCTCGAGGACATTCGCCGCCAGGTGCGCGCCGGGGCCGAGCACATCACCTTCGGCGATCCCGATTTCTTCAACGGCCCGCGCCACGCGCTCCAGATTGTCCGCGCGCTCCACGCCGAATTTCCCGCGTTGAGCTACGATGTCACCATCAAGGTCGAGCACCTGCTCGCCCGTCGCGCGGATCTCGCGGTGCTGCGCGATACCGGCTGCCTCTTCGTCACCACTGCCGTTGAATCGCTCGATGACGCGGTGCTCGCCCGCCTTGACAAGGGCCACACCCGCGCCGATTTCTGCGAGTTGGTTCGCCTCGCTCGCGACGTCGGGCTCGTGCTTCATCCCACCTTCATTCCATTCACTCCCTGGACCACGCCCGAGGGCTATGCGGATTTCCTCGACAGGCTCGCCTCGCTCGATCTCGTCGAAAATGTCGCCCCGGTCCAGCTCGCGATCCGCATGCTCGTTCCGGCCGGCTCCCGGCTGCTCGAGCTCGAAGAAGTCCGCCGGATCCTCTCTCCGTTCGATCCCTCGGCGCTGGTTTATCCTTGGCGTCATCCCGACCGGCGAGTCGACAGCATGCAGCGGGAGGTCGAGGCGATCGTGATGGAATGCCAGTCCCGCCAGGCTTCCCGCCCGGAAACGTTTTCGCTTGTTCATCGGGCCGCGCACCAGGCGCTTGGCAACAGCTTGGCGTTGCCGCGGGTCGAGCGCCCGCGCGTCGCCCGCGCCGCCATCCCCTATCTCACCGAGCCCTGGTACTGTTGAGCCGAGCCGACCGGAGACCAGTTGGCCTCCATCCACGAAGCCCGCGCCAAGCTCCGCTATTCGGAATCCTTCGTCTAACGGATTTTCTGGCCGCCGCTCTGACGGCCTTCCGGGCGAGGTGGAAGAATCCGCCCGTTCGAGGCTTTGAGCCGATTTCGTCCGGCGTGGTAGTCTGAAAGGCGATTCGTCATGGCCGGTGCCAGCCAACCAAAGCGCCTGTTGATCCTTTCGAGCAAGCTCGGCTATCAGTCGCGTAGCTTTGCGGAGGCTGCCAGGCGTTTGGGTGCCGAAGTCGCTTTCGGTACCGACCGCTGCCGCAAAGTGGACAATCTGTGGGGCGACGGCGCGCTCGCGCTGCGCTTCGAGAATCCCGAAGCCGCCGCCGAGGCGGTCGCCCGCCTGGCGAGCGAGACGCCGATCGATGCCGTCCTCGCGCTCGGCGATCAGCCCACGCTGGCGGCCGCCCACGCGGCCGCCCGGCTCGGCCTCACCGGCAATCCTGTGGAAGGGGCATGGAATTGCCGCACGAAACTCCGCCAGCGCCAGGTGCTCCGCGCCGCCGGCCTGCCGGTTCCCGAGTTTTTCGCTTTTCGCCTCGACGAGCTGCTGGAGGAAATCTTGCCGCGCGTGCCGTTCCCCTGCGTCGTCAAGCCGCTCACGCTGTCGGCGAGCCAGGGTGTCGTTCGCGCCGACAACCCAGCCGCCTTCACCGCCGCGGTGGGCCGCGTTCGCGCGCTCATCCAGTCGCCGCCGCTCACCTCGAGCCATCGCACCGATCTCGATCGGCTGCTCGTCGAAAGCTACATCCCGGGCAGGGAAGTGGCCGTCGAAGGACTGATGACTGCCGGACGCCTGCGCGTGCTGGCGGTTTTCGACAAGCCCGACCCGCTCGAAGGACCGTTTTTCGAGGAGACGATCTACGTCACGCCTTCACGGCTACCGGCCGAAGTGCAATCGGCTATTGCCGACTGCGCTGCGCGCTCGGTCGCCGCGCTCGGCCTCACCGATGGCCCCCTCCACGCCGAATTCCGCATCCAGGAAGGAAAACCGTGGGTGCTTGAGCTCCAGCCGCGTCCGATCGGCGGCCTCTGCGCTCGCGCGTTGCGCTTCGGCCCGGACCGCATCGGACTCGAAGAGTTGCTCGTGCGCCACGCGCTCGGTTTTCCCGGCGCCGGAGCGGAAAGGGAAGTGGAAGCTTCGGGCGTGATGATGATTCCCGTGCCGCGCAGTGGCATCTTCGATTGTGTCGACGGCCTGGACGAGGCACGCGCCACGCCGGCCGTCACCGAAATCGAGATCACCGCTCGCCGGCACGATCCGGTGCTCGCCTGGCCGGAAGGTTCCAGCTACCTCGGCTTCATTTTCGCCCGCGCCCAGGATCCCGCTCGGGTCGAGCAAGCCCTCCGCCAGGCACACGCCAGGCTGCGGTTTGTTTTTTCCTCGGAATTGCCCGTCGAGCACCCGGCCGCGCCCCGGGCCGGTTGCGGGGAATCGCCACGGCGCCGGCCCGCGGCCGCCAAAGGCAGCCGCGCCCGTCGCTGAGGACGCGGGATTCCCGAACGGAATTTGCTACGATTTTGCTTTCGGCGGAACGTACCCTTCCGGCAGTTTCGCGCCTTCGCCGAAAAAGAATTGTTCCATCTGCTCTTCGATGAATTTCTGCGAATTCGGATCGAGCGGGTTCAGCCGGTACTCGTTCATCAGCATCTTCGAGTACTCAATCCACATCCGCCACGCGTCCTTCGACACGTTTTCATAGATCCGCTTGCCCAGTTCGCCCTTCCACGGCGGTCGATCGAGCCCGGGCATCTCGCGCCCGAACTTCACGCACTTCACCATGCGCTGGCCCGGCTGGGTGGGCTCGTTTCCGGGCGGCGTGCCGGAATTTTCACACTTTTCGTCGGCCATCGAGTCCTCCACTTGTGAACGTCCAAGATACTTCAAAAAATCCGGAATTCCTAGCCGCCTTCCCCATCTTCTTACCTCTTTATTTCGCCGCCGGGCGCAATGCATTTTCCGCCGGCTTGCCAAGCCCCGCCGGTTTGCGAAAAGATAAAGGCGGTAGCAGCGCGGAGCGAACTCGATGATTCTCGGTGGCGACATTGGCGGAACAAAATGCAATCTGGCGGCGTTTGAGCGCGACGGCAGGGGCCTGCGCAAGCTTCACCAGCAGAAATATGCCAGCCAGGAAGTGGTTTCCTTCGACCAGATGCTTCGCGCCTTCCTCGGCGAGTTGGCCTCGGGAGCCAAGATCGAGGCGGCCTGTTTCGGCGTGGCCGGCCCGGTGATCGGCCGCAGCGTCCATCCGACGAATCTCTCCTGGCCGGTCGATGCCGATTCTGCCGCGAGCGTGCTCGGCACCGATCGCGTCCGCCTGATCAACGACATGGGCGCCACCTTCGCCGGCATCGACGCGCTCGAGCCCGACGAACTCCTCACGCTCCAGCCCGGCAAGGCCGAGCCTCGTGCCACGCAGGCGCTCATCGCCGCCGGCACCGGCCTCGGCGAATCCTTTCGCGTCTGGGACGGCAGCGGCTACCGAGTCGTTCCCAGCGAGGGCGGCCATGCCGATTTCGCCCCGCGCACCGATCAGGAGATCGCCCTGCTGCGCTTCCTCAAGAAGCGGCAGACCTGGGTGGACCTTGAGAGTGTCATTTCGGGACGCGGCTTCTACCTGCTTCACCAGTTTCTCGGCCCCAGCGTCGATCACCCCGATTTTCACGAAGATCGCGAAGACCCCGCTGCCGAAATCACCCACCGCGCCCTTCACGGCGCCTGCGACATCTGCGTCGATGCGGTCGATCTCTGGGTGACCCTCTACGGCGCCGAAGCCGGCAACCTCGCATTGAAAACGCTGGCGCGCGGAGGCGTCTTCGTCGCCGGCGGTATCGCCGGCAAAATCCTGCCGAAACTCACTTCCGGCCGCTTCGTCGAGGCGTTCTCACAGAAAGCCGGACTCGCCGAGGTGCTCGCCGCAATTCCGATCACCGTCGTTCTCAATCCGGAAGCGCCGCTCGTCGGCGCCGCGGCCGCTGCCGCCGCGCTGCTCTAACCGGCGTCTCGGTAAGAACGGCTGTATCCGCGCCCGCCATTGACAATTTTCATGTGTCGAGAGGCGGGACTCAGCGCGCGCCGTTGCGCAGGAACTCGCGCCAGTGCTGCCGGTATTCTGCTTCGTAGTGGGCGACTGCGGCTTGGTAACTCATCGCTACCGTCCCCGGCTTTCGTGACCAATCGATTTCCACCAGCCGCGTGGTGGCTGGCAACTCCACCACGCCGTTCCGGATCGCAACCGGCCGCCCATCGGCGATCACCTTCGTCGTCTTCATGAACCACGGCAGGTGCAGCACGATCCGCCGCGGCGGCTGGAAGAAATGCGTTTGCAGATCGAGCCGCGCCTGCGTGGGCGAAAGGAAGCGCAGCTCGAAATTCACCTCGCCGAAATCGGTCGGCGCGCGCCGCACGACGATGCTCCGGCCCGGCCGCACCCAGTCGGGTGAAATGGCCGAGAGCAGGTGCAGATCGTCGCCCTGTTCCCGCAGCATCATGTTGCGGAGCAGCGAGCGAAACCGTGCGGCAAACCAGCCGTGCGGCGCCAGATCGAACCCGAAGTCGCGTGTGCCCCAGGGCCGCACGTTGGTTTCGAAGCCCGCCTGCGTCGAGCTGGTATGGACCAGCGTGGCGTAGAACTCCTCGAGAGCGGTCTTCTGCTCGCCGCGGATCAACTCGGTTTCCGTGTTGATCATGGTGAGGTAGTCGTGCAGATAGCGGCCGTTGTCCCAGGTCATGATCCCTTCGCGGTATTTCCCGCGCGTCACGTGCAGAGTCGCCGTGACCCAGGGGTTGAAGGGCGCAAGGATCGGCAGCGGATAGACCGCGTGCAGATTGCCCCAATCCTGGCCGCCCTGGCCGTCGAGGCCGGGCGGAATGTAGCCGCCGGTCTTTGCGGTGACGCGGGCAAGCTGGCGCAATAGGTCGGCCTTCAGGCTTTTCCGGTCCCGCTCGAAATCTCGCTCTTCCTTCCTGCGTCCGAGTGCTCGCGCCAGCGTAATCGCACTGCTCAGCCCGTTGAGCGCCCAGAAATCGTGTCCGGTCACGTGGCCGGTGATCAGTTCGTTGTCGCCCGGCGTCGCCACCGGCACGAGCCCAAGCGGATCGGAAGCGCGGGCACGCTCCAGCCAGCCCACCGCTTTTACCACCGAGGGAAACACTTTCGCGGCAAACGCCTTGTCGCGCGTCAGCAAGTAGTGCTGGCCGTAGGCCCAGAGCGTCTGCCCCCAGCCGTCGTACTGGCCGGGCTGCGAAAGGAAATCCCCGTCCGGTTGCTGCCAGCTGGCAAAGAAATCGAGCGCATGCTGCGCGATCCCGTGGTAGCCGGAAAGGTCGTACATGTGGACGATGTGCGAGCCGTCGCGCAGCCAGAAGGCGTGATATTGCAGGTCGTTCACCGTCTGCACATAGACGTTGCCCGCCTTTTCTAGCGCCATCAGATCGTAAAACAGGCTCGCGCGAAACGTATCGTTCACCTTCTTCTCCGGCACCGAGATCTCGATCCCGCGCGCTAGGATGCCCTGCCAGAAAGCCGTTGTGTGCGCCAGAAACGTGCCGAATCGCGCCGCGCGCAGTTGCGCGAGCCAGGGATCGTTTGGCGCCATCGGCACGACCGGCAGCTTGAAGACGAGCGTTTGGCTCGCGCCTGGTTCGAGCGGCAGTTTGTAGAGCACCATTCCGGCCGGGGTGGTCGCCAGAATCGGCAGCGTGCGGGCTTTCAGGTTGGAAGAGTAGTTGTTCGCCATTTTCGGCGTCATGCGTCTTTCCGGCGCTGGCGTGGTCGGAAACAGATACATCACCTTGCCGCCACGCAGAAAACTGTCCTGATCGAATCCGTAGATCCAGTCCTCGCTGAACCTGACGCCGGGCTGACTGTAGCGGCCCAGCCGGCTGGGCTTGGCCGGCCGCGGGAAACAGTTGTCGGGGGTACCGGTCGCTGTATTCACTGGACCTTCGTAGCGCATCGCCGCGCCGAAATAGGCGGTGCGGCGCGCCTTGGCCCGGTTCACCACCTCGACGCGAATGAAATCGACCAGCGGCCCGTCGGCCTTGCCGTTGAGCGTCGCGGCAAACATCGTGAAGCGATACGCAATGCCGCCGCGCTCATACTCGTATTGAATCACCGGCAGGTAGCCATCGAGCAGTGTCCGGATGCGCTGGTGGGTCGGCATGGGCGGGTTGCCGGTAAAAAACATCAGCTCGCCGTAGCCCGTGTAGAGATAGCCGGCCGGCGTCACTTCCGTGCCCGATAGCGCGCCCATATATCCCAACTCGTCGGTCGACTGGCTGTAATAGGAAAACGGCTCGCCCGGCCGGTCGATCGCAGGGTTCACCATCTGCGCCGAAGCCGCCGGAGCCAGCCACAGCAGTGCCAGGAGCAAAACCGGTGGCACACAACCCATCCAATGCCGCCGGCCGCCCTCGCCTTGGCCCCTTCGCTCGAATTTCCTGCCCGCCTCTGTTCGCGATGCGATAGTCATGGCAATCTCCTGTCCGGCGCTACTTTAGTCCGATTCCCTCGAAGTTCGCCATCCCGAATCGGGCGCGCTGGAGGCAGCTTCTTCTCGGAGCAAGGCAGCAGATGGGCCATTCGGCCACGCCACGGAACTCATCGAGCGTCCTGAAGAGCAACTAGATCTCCCGTTGACTCCCTGGGAACCTTTCCCTCTTTTGGCGTCCTGGTGCCGTTGCCGTACCACCATCCTTCCCCCGAGCGGATGCGCAGCGTTCCAAGGGTGTTGCCGGAGCGCGGCCAGGACTCAACCGCGAGGCAAAGCTCGCGAGTCCATGGCGCGCAGTGGAAGCCCGACGCGCCGGTGTACGGGTAGCAAAGCTGCCTGCTCCGGCCACGGCTGTGCCTCAACACGTCGGTGTCGTTTGCGGCTTGCTCGCGATTTCCCACTCCATGACGTCACGTGGGAGCACGCATAGTTATAAGCAACGTGAATTGACTTGCGGATAGCCCATTTAGTGCTCGATAAATATTTTTGACTGGATTTATTCGTGCAAGTCGCGAAAGCTCTTTCGGCAAGCCGAGGCATAGCCTCTCGGACCCGTCCTTAGCTGCCATTACGGATCAAGTAACTCGCAGAAGGTCATTAACTAACTTTTAAGAGCCGGTACGAGAGGTATTTCCGTTTTAGGAAGACGATTTCAGTTGCTCTTTTTCCTTCCTGCATTAGTCTCTAACCAGAAAATCTCTTCCCGGCCCTCGAAAACCGGGGACAAAAAGGAGTAAGAGCTTCATGAGCAATCTGCGACGTCTCTGGGAAGAGGAACACGGTCAGGATCTGGTTGAATACGCTTTGCTGTTGGTTCTCATCTCGTTGGTTGCCGTGGCAACGATGAGGACCTTCGGGAAAGCGGTCAGCGACGTATTCAGCAACGCCGCCAAAGAGATGACGATCGCTACCACCTGAGCTGCTCGGCAGTCCCTTTGTCGAGAACCTCGAATATCGGTCCGTACGCGTCAGCGACGTGGTCCTGCTGCCTCCCGGCGGGTAGTACGCGGCCGCTCGGCTTGGCGCTTGCTGCGCCAAAGTTGATTCGGTAACTTCTCCATGTTTTCCGGAAGAATTCGTTAGCGAAGCCGAAGCGTCACATGGCTTTCGGATTTTGCGCGCCGGCGGGTATCAGGAGGCGTGCATCACCTGGAGCGCGATCCTCGCGGCCGCCGTCCGCGTTTCCGCGCCCAACTTGGCCAGAACGTGCTCCATGTGTTTTTGGACCGTGCGCGGGCCCATGGAAAGAATCGTGGCCACTTCGCGATTCGTTTTTCCCTCCGCCACCCAGGCCAACACCTCGGCTTCTCGTGGCGTCAGGCCAAGCCTCCGCAGCGCCGACGGGTTAGGGGCACTCCGGCGTTCATCCACCACCAGAAGGATCCACCCGTTGCGGGCCTGCAATCGAAACTCGACTCGCCTGCCCGCGCACTCGAGCATCAACGCTACCGGTAGCCGCTGGGGATCGGCCGCATCAGCGCGTAACAACTGATGCCGGGTCCATATCCAGAGCAGCAGCGGGAGCGGGCAGCGATCGTCATCCGTGCGGCCGAAGCACCCGGCGAGCAGTTCCTCTGCCCGCGCGTTCTGCCTGCGCACCCGGCCACTGTGGTCGAGCACGATCACCCCGCGACCCAACTCGTCAAACTCTTGGAACAACAGCGGCAACTCGTCGCAGCCGTCAGCCAGGTTGTTACCGTCCGGCCATTCCGAAGCGGGTCCCGGCCGGATGGCCCTCGTACTTTCGCGCTTGCGCGGATGCGCTGCCCGATCCTCCTTTCGCGGGCTAACCTCTATTTCAGTGGTCAAGCGCGAGTACAGTCCATGACGAGTATCGCTGGAAGGCCAGCTTCCCATTCTTCGTCCCCCTCCGGGCTCGATCTCGAGTCATCCGGCGCGGACTCGTCGTACTAGTTCTTGCAAGTCCGTGGCCGTCCGGTTTTGCGGATGGCCGTCCTCATCTTGTTCTTGGGACTGGATCCCCCGCCCGCATCTTCGCTCGCAGTCTGTCCGCGCCCGTGCCAACCGGCAAGCGGCATGGTGCGACAGTCGAGATGTGCCGTACTTTGTCGTGCCCGAGAAGTGGTTGTTTACCGGTTCCGGGCGAGCGTATAATCCTGCCTTCTCCTGTTTACCTTTGGTGGGGCCATTCCTGGGGGAACATTTGGGAATCGACGGCGGGGAGCTCAAGTCTGCGCCGCAGTCGGCTACGCCAGAGCAATTGGGCTCGTGGAAAGAGATTGCGGCTTACCTGAAGCGCGATGTCAGGACCGTCCAGCGCTGGGAAAAGGACGAGCAACTGCCGGTTCGCCGCCACCCCCACAAAAAGCTCGGCACTGTTTATGCTTATAAGGCGGAACTGGACGCTTGGTGGGAAGGTCACGCGCGCCTCGGCGAAGCGGCCGAGTTCGCCCCGCGCGCCGAGAGATCTCCCCGCCCGAAACAACCCGCTGCATCTCCTACGCCGACGAAAGGTGCCAGCCGCCTCTCACGCCAGAAATACTGGTTTCCTATCGCCACTCTCCTGGCACTGCTTGCTTCGGCGCTGCTGCTGACGTACTGGATGGAAGTCGAGCGGCCCAAAGCCGAGCCGGCCTCTCCGAAGATCTCCGGCGTCGCGCAAATTACCCATGACACCTTCTGGATCGGCTCGTTCGCGACCGACGGCGATTACACCTACTACACCGAGCGGGTCGCCGGGCGAACGCTCCTGCTTTCCGCGCCTTTGAGCGTTAGCGTTGGCGGTCCCCGGACCATACCTGTCGCCATGGCTCATCCGCGGATCCTGGGCATCTCGCCCGACGGCCCCGTGCTTTTGTTGATTGACAGCGCTCTGGGGCGGGCGCGGCCAGTCATGAAATTGTTGCTCTCGGAGGACCGGCTCGTGGCGCTTAACGGCGTCGTCGCTTCTTGCGCCTCCTGGTCGCCGGATGGCGAATCCATTGCGTTTTGCCGGGGCAACGGAGTGTATCAAGCCAGCACCAGCGACAGGGGTCCTGGCCCGGCAAGGCTCGCTTCCTTTGCCGGCATTCCGCAAGCCGTAGCCTGGTCGCCCGACGGGGAATCCCTCCGCGTGTTGATCTCCCAGGAGCGTCCAAACTCTGCCGGCTTCGACGTTCCAACCCTCTTTCTCCACCAAATCAATGTCGCGACTCGGAAAATCCGCTCGATTCCGCTTCCCGCAGGCACCTCTGTCGAATGCGGCGCCTCCATGACTTGGCCGACGCGCGGAAATTATTTTTTCCTGGGCTCCCGCTGCATGGAATCGTCATCCTCTCTTTGGCTTCTCCCCAATCGTGCCGGCGAAATTGTCCATCAGTCCGATTGGATACGGCTCGGCACGGACTTTTCGCGAATCACCGGCGTGACTTGGGCGGGAGCGCAGCATGACTTGCTCGTGCTCGAAGCCGAGTCCGGGCCCCTGCGCCTGATGCGTTACAGCCCGCGCCGCGAAACGTGGACGGCCGTTCGACTCGGTCTCAATCCGGTGGAACCCAAGTATTCCCGCGACGGGCGTTGGATCGCCTATGTCGAGTATCCAGAGCGAACGCTCTGGCGCGTCCGCGCCGGCGGCCAGGACCGCCTGCAGCTCACCTTTCCGCCGCTGCGGGTCCAATTGCCCCACTGGTCCCCGGACGGCAAGACCATTGCTTTCTCAGGCGACATGCCCGGCAACCCGTGGAGAATCTACTCGGTCGGTGTAAATGGCGGCCAAGTCCACGCGGAAATTCCTTCGCCAATCAGCCAGGGCGCGCCCAGTTGGTCGCCCGATGGTCACGCCTTCGTTTTTGGCGACATCGAATTTGCTGGTCCCAATTCGTACTTCCTCCACCGCTTCGATCTCGACACCGGGCGGCTGACCAATCTGCCCGGCTCGGCCGGCCTGCGTACCGCGCGCTGGTCTCCTGACGGCCGCTACATCGCCGCGGTCCGCGTCGCCCGGCAGGAACTCTCGCTTTTCGATACCAGGACGGAAAAATGGGCCGACGTGGCGCCGGGCGTCACCGGCGATAGCCTGAGCTGGTCTGCCGACAGCCGCTACGTCTACTTCGATTCCCCGGAAGATCCCTATCTGGGTGTTTTCCGTTTCGACCTCGTTCGCCACCGCGTCGAACCGGTCCTCAAGTTCGGCAGCTACCGCGAGGGTCCCGACCTGGACGTGGACATCGGCGGCTTTTCGCTGGCGCCCGACGGCTCTCTCCTGCTCAACGTCGCGTTGCAAAGCTCGCGAATATATAGCGTGCAGTTAAAGCCCTGATCACCACGTTTCTTAAAAAGCGATATCCCCTTTCTCCAGGTACAGCCAAGCCGTGCGATCGGAATTTCCCTTGCCTCTTTGCACACGATTCTCCGCTCGCAGGAGCGGCTACGCAGAAATGCGTATTGTGCCGGTGACCATCTTCGGCGATTGTCCCTCTGGCTATTATTGATTTCGGTCGGCGCGGGGATCGAGTTACGAGATCGTTATGACCAGGACGCACCGGGGACGTGAATAAGTCTTATAAGTGCAGTTATTTAATTCTTGATAAAGGACGCGAGTACCAGAACGAGCGCTACTTAGCGGATTTCTTCAACCGAACGACTTCAGAATGTGATAAATACTATGCGGCTGGGGTTCTGGGGTTGTCCGGTTTTCGGGGGAGTCACCAAGGAGCTAACCGGGTAGCTAGGCCCGCTGGGTAGCGCTTGGAGGGCGGATCTCTGAAAATGCAGACTTTGCTGGTCGTTGCTGCAAATCGGTTTTTCCGTGAATCCCTGATCCGATTGTTTCGCACCGACAGTGGCATTCGCGTGCTCGGTGGTACGGAGTTCTCGCCGCTCACCCCCGAACAGGTGGCCCGGGAGAATCCCGACGTCGTCGCCCTCTGCCCGGAGTGGGACGATCGCTGTTTTTACGCCACGCGCTCGATCCACGAGGCCGCCCCGCAAGTGAAGATCCTCATGATTGGCATGAAAGACGACAAGGGCATGTTTCTCAAAGCGGTGCGCGCGGGTGCGACCGGCTACTTGTTGAAAGATGCCTCGACCAGGCAGATCCTGGCTGCCACGCACCGCCTGGCCCAGGACGCGGTGGTCTGCCCGCCACATCTGGAGCGGGCCCTGTTCGCATTGGTCGCCGGCAGCTCGGGCTTCGACCCCTTCACGACCATGCCGTCTTCCAAGCTCACCCCGCGCGAGGAGCAGCTCAGCTATCTGGTAGCCCAGGGGTTGTCCAACAAGGAAATCGCGACGCGCCTGAATCTCTCCCTGCAGACCGTGAAGAATCACGTGCATAGCATTCTGCGCAAGACCCAATCGAAAAATCGCTCGGCGCTGGCCCACCGCGTGGAGTTGCAGCCTCCAGACGCCATCCAGACCGAAGAAGCCCCTCGCTTTCTGGTTTCCTGACGTTCGCGAATCCTGGCCAAGAGAAGGGGCCCATCGCTGGCGCATGCCGAGAGGAAGTCGCCGCCCGCTGCGGACCGGCACGCTCATCCGCGGTGACGAGGGCTATGGCTTTTTCTCATGGGCAGCTTCTGCTTGCGCCAGGCCGGCGGAAGTGCCTTTCGCGCGCTCCAGGTGGAGGTAGAAGGGGGCCAGCTCGAACGGCATCTTCATCCGAGCGTTCAGCAGCGGCACAGGCCTGGTCTTCATCATCGCGACGTGGTCGTTCCACGGGTTCACCTTGATTCGCGAGCCGAGGGGCAGCGCGGCGATCTGCTTCACGTTGCTGGGCTGGAGTTGGGGCCCGAGCTGCTCGATCGCCTGGATTTCCTGGGGCCGATTGCCAAGTTGTGGGCTGATCAGTTCCGGCAGATCCTTCGATTCGGCCTGGAGCGCTTTCAGGAACAGCCCGGCTTGTCCGAGCGAATTCTTGTAGGGAGAATTCTTCAGCAGCTCGACCGCCTTGGCGCTGGCTTCGACTTCCGATTTGCGGCTTTCGTGGAAGTCGAGGACATGAAACGTGTTCTTGACGTTGAAAATCATGCGGTCGCTGAAGGCGTATTTTGTGTCCATGCTGTGGCCCAGCAGGATTTCGGCCAGTTCCTGAGCCAGTATGGTCGCCAGGCTCGGTTCATCGGGCAGCACGTCGATCAGGCCGCGGCTTAGAACGATCGTGTGGCCAACCGCAAAGGCTTCGAGCGGAGTGGTCATCAGCACACGGCAGTGCACCGGCGGGTCCAGATTGATCTTGTTGCTGACAATCAGATTGTTGACCACCGTATCGAGCACCTTGTCCACGGGCCCAGGCGGCGCAAGCAGGCCCAGCGACTGCAGCCGGTCGAGCACGTTCCGTGTCGCCTCACTTTCATAGTCAAGCTCCGCCTGAACCGGCGAGACACTGGTATTGGCGTGGTTCGGGTCTCGGATCGGCTGTGAGGATTGCACCAGAATGCGGCTGAGTTCCTCTTCGCGGGCCACCGGGCTGAGGTTGTAGCCCCACAGCCGCATCTGCGCCCGGAAGCGTGGCCCGTGTCCGAGCAATCCCTTTTTCCCGTTCTCTTGGCTGTAGACGAAGGCGGGCAGCCAGACACCCGGCGCGACATTCACCCGCCAGCTGTCGAACTGGAAGTACCGGCCAAAGGCTGGTGTCGGCGTGAAGACCCCGTTGAAGCGGACGATGGTGAAATGGCGGTTCTCGACCCAGATCCGCCCCTTGAAGCGGCCCTGGCCCGAATGCGGCTTGGGCACCACGTTGAAAACCATGCAGCGCACGTCGCCGAGAAATGTCTCGTGAACGTAGTGGAAGGTGTAGTCGGCGCGACTGAGACCGCGGGCGTCTGGAAAGATCATCTCGAGGAAACCGTCGGGATTGTAAGAGGACGAGAAGAAATGGCGGAAAGGACTGGTCAGGTCGCTCGCGAAAGTGACCCCCTGCCGGTGAAGCGGAAGAAACTGGATGCCATGGGCAAAGTGAGCTTGGCCGAGGTAGTAGTAATCTTTCACCGGCACGGGGCCGAGATTAACCGTGGGCCGCATGTCCTGGACGTACAGTTCGACGATGGGGGTGTAGCGGCGCACCTGCGCCATGAGCTGGTTTTCCCGCCCGATGATCTTGTTGACCACTTGGTTGAGCGCGGAGTTGCCGCTTTTGGGCGGTGTCTGCCGCACGGTCTGTGCTCGCGCCACTCCACCAAGCGCAAGCGTTGTTGCCAGCACGATGGGCCATATCCATCCACGCATACCCTTCCCCTCCCCTCAATAGGCCAGTCGAAAAACGATATGCAGTCGCGCCGGCACGCTCACCGGCTTGCCATTCATGCGCTCGGGCCGAAAACGGATCTGGCGAGCTGCGGCAATGGCCGCCTGATTGAGACCGTAAGCCAGCCCGCGGATCACCCGTAGCACCCGAACCCTCCCACTCGCGGTGAAGATGACGCTGAGCTCCACGCTGCCTTGGATCTTGTGTGCACGCGCCGCGGCCGTATAAACCGGATTGGGCTTGGCGAGAATTTCCAGCGGCTCGACCGTGGGTTTGGCCGCAATCACGGGAGCTTTCCGAGCTGGGACGCTGGCCTTGTTGCTGAAGACCCCTGCGCGAATCTGCGCCCCCTGCTCTCCGCTTCCTGCACGGCCGGACGAGTCCACACTGTTGCCGAAGCCAGCACTGGCGACCGTTTCGCGGGTGTTGCGGCTCGGAGCATTGCCCGTTCCCTCCGGGTCACCGAAGCTTGCGCTGGCAATCGTTTCGCGCGCGTTGCGTTTTGGAGCCGCGTTGCCCGTGTCCGGCCCTTCCGGGTCGTTGAACGATCCGGTGGGATCCATCGTCATCTTGGGACGTGGTCGCGGCCTGGCGTCGTCGAACGGTTGGCCAAAGCCGCCCATTTCCACCTTGGTCTTCGTTCGCGGCGCAGGCAGCTTGGCCATCACGGGAAGGAGCACGCCGGTGTGAATGGGCGGTTGAGGCCGTCGAAGCGGCGTCTCTTTCGTGCGGAAGAGGGAGGCGGACCTGTGAAAGACCGGCGCTACCAGAGGGGTTCTGCTCACACGCACACGCCTCCGGTCAATTCGCGGCCGCGGGGCCGGCAAAACGAGCGGCTTTTCCGCTGCCACCCGGGGCAGTGTGACCGGTTTACGAAAATAGGGCGCGGGCCGCTCCACGGCAGGCACGTAGACTGGTGAATAAAAGACCGGCTCCCTGGTGGACAGTTCCCGTGGACCCAGGGCGCCAATCGCCACAATCAATACGGCGAGGACGAGTTCGACCACAATGGCCGCCAGGTAGGTTCCCGGCCGTGATTTGCTTTCCGGTAGAAGCGTGAAATACGCGGGAGGACTGCCTTTCGGTTGGTCCTGGCGTGAACCCATCCCCCCTCCTTCGCGGAGCGAACAATTAATGATGCCCAGGGCCTCCACAAGGAACGATTTGCCTTTGCGGCACCAAAACCGTCTCCGTCGCTCGCTCGATTCGCGGCCGGATTCGGTCGCACCGGCTGGGGCAAGTAATGTGCCTACCAGTACGAAGCAGCTTCTCTCAAATGTGGGAAGCCTGGAACGCGAAATTGGTTTTTTCGATCCTGTTGATTTCTGGTCTCCACTTCGTCGTCTGATTGCAGCTTCACCTGACGACGAGGCCGTGATCCGTGGTAGCGGCGCGGAAGCTGGCGAACCGCCCGTCGTCCTGGGGAGCCCGGCCCCGAGAACCTTCAGCAACGGCGGGGAAGCGCGGGCCTTGTCCTCAGCTTCAGCGACACCCTCACCCTAACAGACCGGGGACTAAATGTTTAGTGTTGAGTAACCCATATTGGCTGATGCGTCAATATATTCACGCTTGTCTCAGGTCCGCCGCCGGCCCTTCAGCCAGATGCTCGCTGGCAAGTGCCGCAGCCACCGGAGGTTCAGGGAGTACTAGAGGGAGAGTAACGGTAGTCACTTGGTTTTGGTACGGCTTATGAGGTTTCGCAACGAGCAACTGGACGGGTCTTGTTCAGATTTTCATGAACCGAAGGAAGCGAAAGTGTGGTAAACAGTTTCTGGGAGAAGGGAGTGTAAGAAGGCACAACCCCCATTTACCCCAAAAGCATCTCTCAGTGCGGTGTCCCGAAACGATCCCCGCCCTGCGTGGCCCGGGAGGGAAACGGGGTTGGGGAGGGGGGAGCGAGGAGAGAGGAGTGCCTCGCCGTTCTTCTCTGCTCTAGGCGGATGGTTTTGCAGCCAACTCTCGCAGCCTCGCCGTCTCCGCCGATCGGAACGGCGAACGGCAATGGTCAGGCCCGGATCAACGGCGCCTCGGTTCCGAACGGGGTAGTTCTCTACGGCGGGAACTGCGGGACCAGCGAGCCTGGCGGCACAGCTTCCATCTTTCTGAAGAGCGGCGACAGACTTGCCCTCGGCGCCAGTGCCGCCGCTTATTGCGCTAACACCGTCCGCGGGTTTGAGGCGCTCCTCAATCACGGCAAGATCCCGGGGAAGGGAGCGCCCAACGCTGTGGTTGGGGTGAAGGTGAGGTGCGAATGAGCTTAACGCTGATTCGCGTATTTTTTCACCGAAACGAGTTCGGGGTAAAGGCTAGGCGGCTGCGGTCCTGGATTTTCCTGTTTTCGGGGGAGCCACCAAGGAGCTGACCAGGTAGAGAGGCCCGAAAGATAGCGCTGGGAAGACGTGTAGCTCAAAATGCGAACCTTGCTGGTCGTTGCTGCAAATCGGTTTTTCCGGGAGTCCTTGATTCGTCTATTCCGTGCGGACAAGGGTATTCACGTCCTGGGCGGGATAGAGTTCTCGCCGCTCACCCCCGAACAGGTGGCCCGGGAGAATCCCGACGTCGTCGCCCTCTGCCCGGAGTGGGACGATCGCTGTTTTTACGCCACGCGCTCGATCCACGAGGCCGCCCCGCAGGTGAAGATCCTCATGATTGGCATGAAAGACGACAAGGGCATGTTTCTCAAAGCGGTGCGCGCGGGTGCGACCGGCTACTTGTTGAAAGATGCCTCGACCAGGCAGATCCTGGCTGCCACGCACCGCCTGGCCCAGGACGCGGTGGTCTGCCCGCCACATCTGGAGCGGGCCCTGTTCGCATTGGTCGCCGGCAGCTCGGGCTTCGACCCCTTCACGACCATGCCGTCTTCCAAGCTCACCCCGCGCGAGGAGCAGCTCAGCTATCTGGTAGCCCAGGGGTTGTCCAACAAGGAAATCGCGACGCGCCTGAATCTCTCCCTGCAGACCGTGAAGAATCACGTGCATAGCATTCTGCGCAAGACCCAATCGAAAAATCGCTCGGCGCTGGCCCACCGCGTGGAGTTGCAGCCTCCAGACGCCATCCAGACCGAAGAAGCCCCTCGCTTTCTGGTTTCCTGACGTTCGCGAATCCTGGCCAAGAGAAGGGGCCCGTCGCTGGCGCATGCCGAGAGGAAGTCGCCGCCCGCTGCGGACCGGCACGCTCATCCGCGGTGACGAGGGCTATGGCTTGTTCCCGCCGCCGGGTTTTGTCTGGCTCAGGCCGGCGGAGGTGCCTTTCACGCGCTCGAGATGGAGGTAGAAGGGGGCCAGCTCGAACGGCATCTTCTCCCGTGCATAGAGCAGCGCAACTGGCTGCGTCTGCATCATCCGAATCTGGTCGTTCCAGGGACTGACCTTGATCCGCGAGCCGAGCGGCAGCGCGGCGATCTGCTTCACGTTGGTGGGCTGGAGTTGGGGTCCGAGTTGCTCGATCGCCTGGATTTCCTGGGGCCGATTGCCCAGATGCGGACTGATCAACTGCCGAAGGTCCTTCGACTCCGCCTGAAGCGCCTTGAGGAACAACCCCGCCTTTGCGAGTGAACTTCTGTAGGGGGAATTCTTCAGCAGTTCGACCGCCTTGGCGCTGGCTTCGGCTTCCGATTTCCGACTTTCGTGGAAGTCGAGGACATGGAACGTGTTCTTGACGTTGAAGATCATCCGGTCACTGAAAGCATATTTCGTTTCGATGCTGTGGCCGAGCAAGATCTCGGCCAGTTCCTGTGCCAACATTGTCGCCAGGCTCGGCTCGTCGGGCAGCACATCGATCAGGCCGCGGCTCAAAACAATCGTGTGGCCGACCGCGAAGGCTTCGAGCGGCGTGGTCAAGAGCACGCGGCAGTGCACCGCGGGTTGGAGATTCAGATTGTTGCTCACCTCCAGATTGTTGACCACGGTATCGAGCACCTGATCCACCGGGCCGGGCGGAGCCAAGAGTCCGAGGGACTGGAGTCGGTCGAGCACGTTTTGCGCCGCCTGGTCTTCGAACGCGCGCTCGGCTTGGACCGGTGAGAGATCACTATTCGCTTGGCTCTGGTCCTGGATGGGCTGGGAGGACCCGGAGGATTCGACCAGGATGCGACTGAGTGCCTCCTCGCGGGCCGCCGGACTCAGGTTATAGGCCCACAGGCGCATCTGTGCACGGAAGCGTACGCCGCCTCGGAGCAATCCCTTTTGCCCGTTTTCCTGGCTATAGACGTAGGCGGGGAGCCAAACGCCGGGGGCAACATTGATCCGCCAGCTGTCGAAATGGAAGTACATGCCGAGGCGTGGAGCGGGCGCAAAGACGCCATTGAAACGGACGATCGTAAAATGCCGGTCTTCGACCCAGATGCGTCCCTTGAAGCGGCCTTGGCCGGACTCCGGTTTGGGAACGACGTCGAAGACCAGGCAGCGCACCTCGCCGAGGAATTCCCGGCGCACGTAGCGGAAGGTGTAATGAGCGCGGTCAAGACCGCGCCGGTCCGGATAGATCATTTGGAGGAACCCGTCAGGATCGTAGGAGCTGGAAAAGAGGTCCTTGAACGGCTTGGCAAGCGTCTGGACAAAGCCGCCGGTTTTCAGATCGAGTGGCTGAAAGACCATGCCGCGGGCCAGATCGGCCTTGCCGAGGTAGTAGTAATCGTGCACGGGAACCGGGCCCAGCTGGTGATTCGGCTTGGTGTTCTGGACGTAGATCTCGACGAGCGGGGTGTAGCGGTTGACACGCGCCATCAGCCGGTTTTCCTGCTGGATGATGCGATCGACGACCTGGTCAACGGCCGACGCGGAGGCTGGGGCGGGCGATGGCCGAGCAGTTTGTGCCCGCAGCGCACCCGCGAACAGGAGTGTCCCTGCCAGTACCGCAGGCCATTTCCATCCCAACATGTTTCCTCCTCGCCTCAATATGCCAGCCGAAAAACGATGCGCAGGCGCGCGCGGGCATCGACGGGCTTGCCGTTGTCGCGCTCGGGCCGGAAGCGGATCCGGCGGGCGGCCGAAATGGCCGCTTGATCGAGCCCGTAGCCCAGGCCCTCGAGCACCCGAAGCACTTCCACCTTGCCGTTCGCGGCAAAGATCACTTCGAGCAGAACGTTGCCTTCGATCTTGTGCGCGCGGGCCTCGGCCGTATAGACAGGATCCGGCTTGGCCAGGATCTCGACGGGCTGGACCGACGGCTTAGCCGCAGGCGGAGCTGGCGCGCTCGTGGCCGGAACGGCGGCCTGGTCGCTGAACACTCCGGCGCGAACTCCTGCGCCGTGCCGCGCGGTGCCGCTTTGGGCCGGCGATGCGGCCGCATCGCCAAAGCCCGCTTGGGCAATCTCTCCTCGAGCTCCCCGGCGGCCGCCCGTGCCGTTGCCTGAGCCCGGTCCCACCGGGCTGCCGAACGAGCCGACGGTAGCAACGGCCATCCCGCGGTGGGGAGTAGCGGCGGCCGAAACGCCATGGGGATCGCCAAAGCCGCCCGTCTGGACCTTGGGCAGAGGCCGCTTCGTGACCGGCGGGGCCACGCTGGCAGAAAGCACCCCGGTGTGCACGGGTTCTCGCAGGCGCTTCGGTTGCTCGACAGGCGGGGGCGCATGAAATTCAGGAGTCAGGACCGGAGCGGCGGTCATGCGTACAGGCCGCGGTTCAATTTTCGGGCGCGGAGCGGGCAGCACCGGCGCGCTGATGGCTCTGACGCGTGGCGGTGGGAGCGGGATCGTCGGCGTGGGCGGTGGCGGTCTCTTCACCGCCGGAGCGGCGCGGAACACCAGCGCCGATAGCTGCGTGTCAGACGTGATTTGCGGAGGCAGCGTCCCGGGTATCGCCATGGCGAGCAGGGCCAGGAGAAACTCCACTACGATCGCCGCCAGGACGGACTGCGACCGCAATTTCCCCTCCGGCAGGAGGGAGAAGCACCCCGGAGAGTTCCCTTCACCTAGATTGCGGCGTCGGACCATCCTCGCCTGTCTTCGAGCCTGCAACGCTCCCGCTGCTCGCGGGAACGGTTCCCTGGGAAGCGCGTCGGCGGATTGCCGTTTCTCGGCAGCAGCCGGAAAAGCTCCCGCCGGGTTGCGGAACCGGCTCGGGTTCATTCAAGGGGTGTGGGCGCGGGGTTGCCGGTCCGCGCGAGCTTGCTCCTTGATCCTAGGAAGGAGCGGGGCGACAGTTTGTTTCCCGCTCATCTTGTCTTGCGCCAGAGCGTGCCTCCGTTTCGACCCCGCGATCGGCCACCGGCAACGGTGCAGCCACTTGCGGCCCGCTCTTCGTCTTCTGGAAGGATAAACCCAGAACGCGTTGCCAACAACGAGAAAGGTGTTGCCAGCCATCCATGCCAACGGCGGGACTACCTCAGGTACCACGAAGGTCTAGAAAGAACTAGGAATCTCTAGTATTTCCGTACTGAGTCAACATTGAACCCCGGATGAACCTTGTTTGCACACCGGGGGTTATCTAGAATGCCCCCGGCCGTGCGCTATGGTGGGAGGGAAAAAGATTCGCGTCCTGATTGCCAATCCGACCCGGGTTTTCCGGGATCTTGTCTACGAAGCGATCCGAAGACAGCCTGGCATCGAAGTCGTGAGGGACGTCTCCGAAGAAGAGGCGATTCTCGCCGCTACCGAGCGGACGAATGCCGATTGCGTGATTGTCCCCTTGGACGGGAGCGGTCGCCCGTTCGCGACGTATCTGGAGATTCTGACCAGCCGGCCTGACGCCAAGATCCTCGCGATCGGCGCGGGAACCAACGTGCTGGCGCTTTACTGGCGCTGCAAAGACGGGGAAGTGCGTTCCACCTACAGCACCGCTTCCCGCAAGAGCATTTTGCAGGCGATTCATTTCTCAACGTCCTGAAGTAACCGCCGCGAACGCGCGGCGCAAGCGGCGCACGGGTTCAGGAGGGGGTAACGATGAAAGAGATGAAGTGGTTGCTAGTTTTGCTATGCTCGACCCTGCTGGTCTTCCAGCCTGCCTTCGGCACCCCCCCGCCTTCGCCGCTGGGCACCGTGAGCGGCAGGGGTCCAATCCAATTGAACGGCGTAGCGGTCCCGGCGGGGACTGACATTTACCCCGGCAGTCGAATCGCCACTGGCCAACAGGCGGCCGGCTATATCAGCTTGGCGAGCGGCGGCAAGCTCGTGCTGGGCGGCTCGACCCTCGCCCGGGTTCGGGTCGCCCCGGCTGGCCATGGGATCACGGTCGACCTCAATCAAGGCGTTGTTGGCGCTGTAAGTGACCCCAAGATGCCGATCACGGTCGTGGCGGACGGTGTGACGGTCCGCACGAAGCAAGCCGGCGGCGCCTATGAAGTCGAACTCGATGGTCACTCGCTGCGGGTGCTTGCCCGTCGGGGCACCGCCTTGGCGGCGGCTTCGAACCGCACCGAGGTGGTCGGTGCAGGGAAGCTTCTCAAGGCGACCGTAAGCCCCGCACCGCAAAGCTCGCGCAAGAAGAAAGCGGCGCTGGTGCTCCTGACGGGAGCGGCAATTGTGGGAGCGGGCTTGGGCGTCGCGCTCGCCTACCCGAGCAAGACCTGTCACTCCGTGTCGCCCAGCGGATTCACCTGTCATTAAGGCAGCGAGTGGAAAGGCGGCAGCGTGAATCTGCGTGAGTGGAAGCGGGCGCCGACGAGGTTCAAGGTGAAGCAAGGAAGAAGGTGGCTATGAAAAAAGCCAATTGGCTCCTCTGCCGGGGGAAAGCTGGCGGGCGCGCAACGCCGGTCGCCACGCGGATTCACCAGGGCCTGGCGATACTCGTCGCCATCGGTTTCCTCCTGTTTCCGCTCCCGAGCAGTGCCAGTGGCATGATGGGCGTGGCCAGGGTGGCCGGGACAGTCGAGCGCAACGGGATACCGCTGCTGAACGGCGGGATCGTCTCGAGCGGCGACCTGCTGAGCACCCACGCCCAATCGGCGCTGCAGTTGTCCCTGACCCCGCAAGGGCGAATCTGGCTCGGTCCGGAAACCAGCGCTCGGCTGACCCGGAGGGCGGGGAACGTGGTGATCGCGCTTCAGCGGGGCACGGTCGGGTTCGATAGTCGCGGCCACGTTCGGGTGACCATCGACGGCCACGAGCTGGCGCTGCTGAGCCGTGCCTCGTCTCCCGTTCGCGCGCAACTCGCTTTCCGGAACCGTCGGCAGGCGCAAGTCTGGCTGCAAAAAGGTTCGCTGGAGATCGACCAGGACGGCAAGTCTGTCGTTCTGCGGGCTGAGCCTTCCGGCTTGATCGCTTCCGCTGGCGCCGAGGTTCCCGTCCGGCAGCCGGCCAGCTTCCCTTCGGGCCAGCAAGCGACATCCAAGAATGGAACCGTCAAGGGCACCGTGGTCGGCGCCAAAATGTACGTGGTTCCCAATGCCACCGTTTTGCTGGTGAGCTCGACCGGGTTCACCTATACGACGACAACCAACACCAGTGGATCATTCACGTTCAACAATATTCCGCCGGGAAGCTACACGGTGCGCGCCTTGCAGGGCGGCCATCTCCTCTATGAAGAACCGAACGTGGTGGTGAAAAGCGGGCAGGTGACCTCGGTCTATTTCGAGCTCAAGGGTAGCCAGCCCAAGACGGGAATGAAAAACAAGCGTTTGATCATCGGGGTCATCGCCGGGGCGGGCGCCGCGGTGGGAATTGGTCTGTGGGCCGGGCTCAGCGGCGGCCATAAGAAGACCACGGTGAGTCCTTCTTCCATTCCCTAGCGAGCGCATTCTCAGCTCGTTGGCGGATGGGTCGAGCAGGAGAGGAAGCCAGGTAATGCGCAGGGAATTCGTCAGAGGCAATTCGTTCAAGTCCTTCAACCTCGGGATCGCGCTTCTGGTTGCGGCCACCTTGGGTGTGCCGCCGTCGCTGGCCGCCCAGCAGAGCGCCAGGACGAAAGGTTCGACGGCCCCTTCGGCCGGCTCCTACCGCGGCGTCACCACCCAGGCTTACAACCAGAAAATCGATCAACTGCTTCGGCAGCGCGGCAACGTGGCCCTTGATTCAACGGGCGACTACCGGATCGGTCCCGGCGACCTGCTCGAGATCTCCGTGCTCGAGGCGCCCGACCTGGACCGCACGGTCCGCGTTTCGGCCGACGGCGAGATCTCGCTGCCGCTGATCGGCACCGTCCAGGCCGCCGGCCTGACCTCGCGAGGGCTGCAGGCTGTCTTAGCGAATCTGCTTCAGCATAGCTACATGAAGAATCCCCAGGTCAGCGTTTTTGTGAAGGAGATGCGCAGCCACCCGGTCTCGGTCTTCGGCGCGGTGGAGCAACCGGGCGTCTACCAGATCCGCGAGCCGCGGACGCTGATCGAAGTGCTGTCGATGGCGCACGGCCTGGCGGTGGACGCGGGCGACACTGTGATCGTCATGCGCCACGCCGGCGACCCGGTGAGCCCCGCCGCCGCCCCTGCAGCAGGATCCGGGGCTGCGGCAACGAGCCAGGCGCCACTCATGCCCGCGTCGCAGAAGTCGGACCCGGCGAGTCCGCCCGATCAGCTGGCGTCCGGTCCGAGCAGCGTCAAGATCAGCCTGAAACGGCTGCTCGATTCCGGCAGTGCCCGCTACAACGTGCTCGTCTACCCGGGCGACGTCGTCAAGGTCACCCGTGCCGGCGTCGTTTATGTCGTCGGCGATGTGCGGCGGCCAGGAGGATTCCTGCTCAAGACGAACGAGAACATCTCTGTTTTGCAAGCCCTCGCTCTCGCCGAAGGCCTGACGCCCACTGCCGAAGGCAAGCACGCCCGCCTTATTCTGCCGGCTGGAGCAAGCGGCTCCCGAACGCAAGTGATGATCAATCTGAACAAGATCCTGGACGGGAAAGCGCCCGATCGGATGCTGCAAGCAAACGACATCCTGTTCGTTCCCAACAGTTCCCGCAAATCCGTCTTGCACGGCTTCGCCCAGAGCACCGGCGGAATCCTCATGGCTGTCGCCGGTGCCTCTGTCTATAGGTGGTAAGGTGAGCGACCAGGACAAGATCCGACCCTTTGAGCCTCAGCTGCCTGGGGAAGAAAACCGCCGCATCGAGCTGCTGCGCGGCTACCCCGTGCCCGAGGAGAGCGACGCGGGGGCCTACCTCCGCGAATACTGGCGCATCCTCCGGCGACGCAAGTGGACGGTTCTTTCCGCGGCGCTGGTTGTGCTGACCCTGGTGGCGATCTACACGGCCCGCGAAAAGCCTGTCTACCGCGCCAGTTCCATGATCGAGATCGAACAGGAGAACCCGGACATTGTCACGGTGAAGGAGATCTTCCAGCTCCCCAGTGTCTCGGAAAGCTATCTGAATACCCAATACAAGATTCTCAAGAGCGACAGCCTCGCCAGGCTGGTCATCCAAAAGCTCCATCTCGATCGCCCCAAGCGGCCAAAGGGCGGAAAAGCCGATTCCGGGCCAACGACGCCTGCGGCTCGCGAGCAGGCCGCCGTTGCCGGTTTCGAAGCCAGTCTCAGCGTCACGCCCGTGCCGCAAAGCCGGCTGGTCACGGTGTCGTACGACTCCCCAAATCCGAAACTCGCCGCCAAAATTGTGAACACCCTGGTCGCCACCTACACCCAGCAAAACCTCGAGGCGCACTGGCAGGCGAGCCAGCAGGCCTCCGCCTGGCTTTCGAAGCAGCTCGACGGGATGAAGATCAAGCTCGAAAATTCGGAAGACAAGCTGCAGCAATACGCGCAGGCCAACGGCCTGCTGTTCCTCGCGAACTCTGGCGGCCAGGACGAGAACATCGTCAATCAGCGCCTGCGCCAGCTCCAGGATGAGCTGACCAAAGCCCAAGCCAATCTCTACCAGAAGGAATCGCTCTACCGCCTGGTAAAGGCCGGCGACTACGCTGCGCTGCCCGGCGTCTTTGACAACGGGATGATGCAGCAACTCACCGTGCAGCTGGCGGGTCTCGAGCAGCAGCAGGCCCAGCTTGCGCCGAACTTCAAGCCGAGCTACCCGAAGATGAGGGAAATCGAGAGCCAGATCGAGCGCATCCAGGATTTCCTGAAGCAGCAGCAGCTCCAGGCCGCCCGCCATATCCAGGACGAATATCAGGCTGCCCAGCGCCGCGTCGCGCTGGTGCAGCAGGCCTTCGAGCAGCAACAGAACCAGGCCAATCAGGTCGCCGAGAAGCTGGTGCAATACAACATCCTTAAACGCGAGGTCGACTCAAACAAGCAGCTCTACGAAGGGCTGCTCCACCAGATGAAGGAAGCCGGAATCTCCGCGGGGCTAAAGGCCAGCAACATCCGCGTCGTCGACGCCGCCGTGCCACCGATTGCGCCGTTCAAGCCCAGGAAGTTTTTCAACATGGTTGTCGGCCTTTTCGTCGGCCTCGTTTGCGGCGTGAGCCTGGCCTTCCTGCAGGAGCACATGGACGACACGCTCAAGACGCCTGACGACATCGAGAATTTCCTGCGCGCACCGGCGCTCGCCATGATCCCCTCGAGTCGCGCGCCGCGCCACCACAAGAACGGGCACAAGCAACCGGCCCCGGCTTTGCTGGAGGGGCTCGGTGCGCCCGTACCAGAAGACGTGAGGAAGGTGCTGCACAGCGCTAATGGCAATGGGAACGGCAATGGGAATGGCAGCCGGAACGGCTGGTTGCGCGTCGATTCCGCGCCGTTCCAGTTCTCGCCGCTTGCCGAGGCCTTCCGCGGCCTGCGCACCTCGGTGCTGCTCTCGACCGCCTCGCGCCCGCCGAAATCGCTCGTGTTGGTCAGCGCCGAGCCCGCCGAGGGCAAGACGACGATCTGCTGCAACCTCGCCATTTCGCTGGCCCAGCTCGGCAAGCGCGTGCTGGTGGTCGACGCCGATATGCGGCGGCCGACGATTCACGAATTCTTTCACCTGGAGAAGTCATCCGGCCTGGTCAATTACCTGACGGCCGATACCAATTGGCGCAGCCTGCTGCAACCGTCCGGCACGGACCGGCTCGATTGCCTGGTTTGCGGGCCCGTGCCGCCGAATCCGAGCGAGCTGATCTTCTCGACGCAGATGCGCGCGCTGATCCGCGAAGCGTCGGCGGAATACGACCTGGTGCTGCTCGACGCGCCACCGCTGCTCAACGTCGCCGACGGCCGCATCCTCAGCACCATGGTCGAGGGAACGATCATGGTGGTGAAGGGCAGCGCCACGCCCCGGGAGATGGTGCGGCGCGCCGAGATCTACATCTCCGAGGTCGGCGGACGCCTGATTGGTGTGGTCCTCAATGACGTCGATCTGCGGCGCGATGGCTACTACCACTACGCGGGCTATGAATACTACTCCTCTGACCGCGCCGACCAGACCGCTGAAAAGCCGAACGCGTGACGCGGCAAAGAATTTAGCTGTTTCGGGGCGAAACTGGCAGTAACCGATTGTGAAGCAATAAGTTAGGAGGAATTCGACCCTGCCGGTCGCGGGGCGAAGCTGTAGATGGACCTCTTGAGGCGAGATTCCTGATGGCAGCCGCAACAGTTCCGCAGCCAACAGCCGACCGACTGCCCGAGTTGCCGGTCGCCTACCACGAGCCGCGCTGGTACGCCGCCTACACCTGCGCGAACCACGAAAAACGGGTCGCGGCCCAGCTCGCCGAGCGCGGCGTCGAGCACTTCCTGCCGCTCTACGACGCGGTGCATCGCTGGCGCGACCGCCGCGTCCACCTGCGCCTGCCGCTCTTTCCCGGCTACGTCTTCGTCCGGCTCGCCCTGCGCGACCGCCTCCGCGTGCTCCAGGTGCCCAGCGTGGTGCGCCTGGTCGGCTTCGGTGGCGCCGTCCCCGCCGCGCTGCCCGAGCGCGAAATCGAAACCCTCCGCAACGGCCTTGGCGGCGGCCTGTGCGCCCGGCCGCATCCCTTCCTCACCCTCGGCCGCCGCGTCCGCGTCGTCAATGGCCCGCTCGCCGGCCTCGAGGGCATCCTGCGCCGCCGGAAAGGCAACTTCCGCGTGGTCCTCTCCGTCGACCTGATCCAGCAGTCGATCGCCGTCGAAGCCGACGCCGCCGACCTGGTCCCCGTGCCCATGAAGCGAAGTGACGAGTCACGCCTTGGCTAACGGGTCGGCGGACATGTGAGCCACGCGGAGTGGCGTGGTGGGCGAAAGGAGTCTCCGACAATTGGTGGGTCTACGTAAACGCGGGCCCAGCGGCTCCTGCGTTCTTGCTGTGATCGCATGAACTTCTCGGGAATCTCCGACAAGACCCTGTTTGGGAAGGCGCTAAGGTTGCCGTTGCGGCTCGTTCCGCAAGAGGCTACGGTTCCGGTTCTTCAGGGTAGGCTCAGGGGGTACCGGTGGATTGCGACCACGGCTGCTGGCTGGGTAGCTACGAGTATGAGAAGCAGAGAGCTTTTGAAAAGACTGTCCAGGAGGGTGACATCGTCTTCGATGTGGGTGCGAACGTTGGGTTCTATACGCTTCTCGCTTCGGCTCTCGTCGGGCCGCGTGGGAGGGTGGTCGTGTTCGAGCCGCTGCCCAGAAACCTGCGGTATTTGCGGCAGCACTTGACGCGAAACCATGTCGATAACGTCACAGTGGTCGAGGCCGCCGTCGCCGATCGCACTGCGGATGTTCGCTTTGAGGAGGGTCCGAGTCACGCGATGGGACATATCAGCGGGAAGGGCCTCCTGCAGGTTCAGGCCGTGAGCTTGGATGAGATGGTGCTTGCGGGCAAGGTTCCTCCGCCTGCGGTAGTCAAGATAGACGTTGAGGGCGCGGAGGGATTGGTGCTCAAGGGCGCGTTGGAAATGTTGTCCCTATATCACCCTGCGATTTTTCTGGCAACCCATAGCGAAGAGTTGCGTCGCGAGTGCTGGGAGATTTTGGGCTCCATTGCTTACGCCTTGGAGCACGTCCCAGGGATGGGCCTCGAGGGGAACGACGAGGTTATCGGCAAGTGGCAGGCGTGAATCTGGGTGCTCGTGCTGGCGCGTCGGTGGACGGACCCCGTGGGGCTACTTCAGCGGCCGAACGGAGTCCCCGGCAATCAGTTGGTCTAAGTAAGCGCTTGCTGCTGCGCGGCGGGGACAGGTAGCGGGGTGGCCTCAGGGATGTTGTCGCTCGGCCTTAGCACCGACAGGCTTTTCGACAGGTTCTACTACGATGTCCCGTCGTTTGTGGACGGAACCACGAAGTTCCTCTCAATGTGCTGCCGGCGCATCCCGCCCGGGTCGAAGGTTCTCGAAATCGGCCCCGGGCCCGACAACGCCACATCGAAATTCCTGGCAAGCTTCGGACCCACCGCCGGGGTGGACGTTTCCGAAGAGCTCTTCGGCAATCCCTGGCTTTCACAGGCCTACGTCTACGACGGGCGCCGGCTCCCGTTCGCAGACGCGTCTTTCGGTGCTCACGAGAGGAGCAGTCCGACATTTCGAACCGCGTTAGCATCCTTCGCTTTAGGCTCATAATTCTGGAGGTTTACCTAGTTCAAGACTTCTCCGCTCTCATCGGGCGGGGTTACCCTCTCGCGCCGGTAGATTCATGGTGATGTTTCTCTTGCACCTTCCTTGGTCCTAAAACGAAAGCGTGCGTAATGCAAACCCATACAAGCACGGCGTTTGAGCCTTCCAAAGCCATAGACCGGTTTGGTCGCGGGGCTGCGGCCCTCTCGCTCAACCAAGTTGTCTTCTTGGCATCGCGCCTAGTGGTAGTCCCTGTCGCAATGTTTGTGTGGGGTAAAACACTCTACGGCGAATGGATCTTGCTGGCTGGTCTGGTCTCATTCCTCAGCCTTGCGGATCTCGGGGTACAAACGTTCGTCGTCAACCGTCTGACGACAAGTTTCGCATGCAATGACAGGGAGACGTTCAATCGCGATCTCTTGGGTGCCCTTCGCGTGCAGACCACCCTGGGGTTCACACTGCTTGTTATTGTTGGCGCTCTTGTGGAATGGCTCCCGTTGAGGTCAGTTTTGGGCCTTGTTGAACTCAACCATTTACAGTTTTCTATTACTTTCCTCCTGCTGGCCTTCGAGCTTCTTCTCAGTGTCCCCACGGGGGTTGTAGCGGGCGTGTACCGCGCTACGGGTCACCTCGCCCGAGGCGCAATTGTTGGTGCTGGTAAGGAAACCGCTATCATCTTTGCGACCATCGTTGCCATGTTTTGTTCAAAAGACTTGGCATATGTTGCAGCGGCGCGAGTTGCTGTAGGTCTTGGAATTTCCTCGTTCATCATTGTCGATGTGCGCCATCTGCACTCATGGTTGCGTCTCTGGCCACGGACTGGCAGTTATCGTATAGGTCTGGCGATGGTGGTGCCCGGACTCTTTTTCTTACTGATTCCGATGGCAAACTATATCGAGAGCCAGTCCACCCTGGTGTTCGTCCAGCGTTTTCTGAATAGCGGCGAAGTAAGCCGCTTGGCTACTCATCGTACGGCGGTGAATCTTGGTCGAATGATAAGTGGGCTCCTCACGATCTCAATCTGGCCCGAGATTACAGCTTTATATGCCTTGCGCGATCTTCAGAGACTTCGTGCTTGCCGACGCATGCTCGTGCGGTTCCATTTCTGGCTCATTGGCGGTTGTGCTTTCATTGTTTTCTTCCTTGTCCCAGCTGTCTACCCTCTGTGGACCGCTCGCCAACTCGCCATTGATATGCCCACTCTGGCAATCCTCACGATTAGGCTGGCCCTTTGGGCCTTTTGGTATCCGAGTGCGATTGTACTGATGGCCGTCAACAAGCATCGTTTGATTGCGTGCAGTGCACTTGCTTCCGCGCTGATTGCCGGTACCGTTGCCTTTTCCCTCGTTCCAATGATGGGAATCTCTGGCGCCGCTCTCGCGACCCTGTTGGGCGACTTGTCGACTTCCGCCTGGATCGCCCCGTGGCTTGCTTCCAGGGAATTGGGCGAATCGGTCACCGCTTCGCTATTCCAGACCCTCATTGCACCGCTTTGGGCATTCGTCCCGGCTTTCGGGATCGCGACACTCGGCTGGATGATGTCGACAAGCCCCGTGCTCCGTTTCGGTCTGTTTTTCCCACTGGCCATCGGAACGGGAGTTTGGCTCGTGAGAAAGCAGCTTACAACCGAAGAACGTGCGTTGATCCTCCGTGGAGCTTCCCATTTTCCCGTTCCTTGGGCGCGGCTCCGTGCAATCATGGGATGAATACCACCATCCACAGCACGAGGCAAGTATTCCACAGCAATTAGAGAGAAAATATAACATGAAAACAGAAAAGATACTTGTTACGGGCGGTTTTGGCTTCATTGGTAGTCACTTGGTGGAACGTCTACTAAAAGATCCGAACACCTGCGTCCATGTCGTGGATTCCATGGTGACGAGTCCAATTGATCTACAAGCGTTTTTGTCCCGAGTCCAGGGGGATGGGCGTTTGACATATGATATTATTACTGTCGGTGAGTATCTGTCTCACCCTGACCTCCCAAGATTTGACAAGATCTACCATCTTGCTTCGGTCGTCGGCCCGGTTGGTGTTCTCGACTACGGAGGCCGTATCGTCCAGTCGATTGTTTCCGATACGTACGCGATCGCCGAATATTGCATGAAAGAAAGCGCGCGACTCTGCGATATTTCCACAAGCGAGATTTATGGCGGCGGACGCGACGGGTACTGCTCGGAGGCGGACGCGAAAATTATTCCGCCTAAAGTCACCGTACGGCTCGAGTACGCAGTTGGAAAGCTTGCCTGCGAAGTAGCCCTGATTAACCTGCATCGCCTTCAAGGACTTTCTGTGGTGATTGTCCGTCCCTTTAATGTCGCCGGTCCCCGTCAGGCACCGCGGGGTGGATTTGTTTTGCCGCGGTTCATCCGCCAGGCATTGGCGGACGAGCCAATCACCGTCTATGGCGACGGCAAAATGATTCGCGCCTTTACGCACGTGGAAGACATGGTGGAAGGCATCCTATCCGTGATGGAACGGGGATGCCCTGGGGAGGCGTACAATATCGGCAATCCGGCGAACAAAACAACCATCGCCGCTCTGGCTCAAAAGGTGGTTGAAATCACACAAAGTACCAGCAAGATCGTACATGTCGATCCCAAAAAGCTCTGGGGGCGATTTTTCGAAGAGGCGAATGACAAATTTCCTGACGCCGACCGTGCGATAAACGACTTGGGATGGCGTCCGAAACACGATTTGGATTCCACCATCAAGGACACTGTGCGCTACATCGCGGAAGGGCGCCGTGACTGATTGCATTGTACCAAATCTCGGTCCATGTGCGGCGGATGGTCCAACGATCAGCGTAGTGATGCCCACCTTTCACCGCGCTCACCAGATTGGAGACAGCATCCGCTCCTTGTTGCACGGAACGTGGAACGATTTCGAGCTCCTAGTCTGTGACGACGGCGAGGGGGAAGATGGAACGCAAGACGCGGTGGCAAGTGCTGCTGGCGGCGACCCCAGGGTTATATATTACAAGAATGCCCGTCGTCTGGGCATGCCGGGGAACCTTAACTCTGGAATCGAGCGAACAGTCGGTCGCTATATAGCCGTCTGCCACGACCATGACCTTTATGCCCCTGATTTTCTCTCCGCTATGCGTGAAGCCTTGGCTTCGCATCCGTCTGCGCTGTACGTTCACTGCGGGATTGCCGTCGTAGATCAGGCGGGTAACATTACCGGGGAACACATTGGAGTGTGGCCGGCCCTGACTGAAGGAAATGAATGGCTGCGCTTTATGCTCCACAGCCTCCATTGTCCTGTCTGTGCCCTCACGTTGGTTCGCCGTGAGGCGCATGAGAAGTACGGCCTTTACGATCCCACATACGGGTTTGTGGCGGACGTCGAGTTGTGGTTAAGGTTGGCAGCTCGAGGGGATGTCGTGTATGTTGCCCGTCCGCTCATCCGTGTGCGTGAGCGGGAGGCCAACCACTGGGCCAATGGCCAATCCTCCCGCCATATGAGGAGCATTGCGGCCGCACAGCGAAAATATGTGGGCCATGCGGGCGGCGTGCTGAAATCTGCGGCCTATCGCCTTCGAATCGAAGCCAATCTTTCTCGCGCGGCCATCCGCGCTGGGGCGCATCGCGCGTACAGGGTCTACCGTGTGTCCTCACACCACGCAGTAACCGAAGGGTAGTCTTTTTCAACCACGCTGACTTACACCCAAATAATGCACAGAATTGGGCCTCATCGGGGCTTGTCATCTGATTGTGCCCCTGGTCGCTTTCGCTGGCTGGCGTCTTGAGGTTCGTCGAGGTTGGCCTTTTGTCGATCTCCTTGCCTCTGGC
>JAKBLM010000013.1 GCA_021832085.1 Acidobacteriota bacterium
TCGCAGGTACTCGCGTCGTCCTTGCTTGCCCAACCTGGTCGCCTCCTTTTCGCGTTTGGGTTGGGTAACATCCTAAATGGCGCGATGTTGCCCCCTTCGGTAACATTTTCGACGGCGCGATACGCGGACTTGAGCAGGGGCAGCAGCGAGTGTATGATTTCGACCGCGGGGCGCAAAGTGAGTATACGGACCGATGGGTACGCTTCTCAAAATGCCTGCAGTGGATCGTGCGTTGGGGCGGGCGATCGAGGGGCGCAGAATCTCGTTGGAAGAGGCGCTGCTTCTCGCTGAACACTGCAGCACCGAACTGCTGCTCGAGACGGCCGGCTCGCTGCGCGCCCGGTTCCACGGACGGACCGTCAGCTTCTCCAAGAAAGTTTTCATTCCACTAACGACGCTGTGCCGCGATCACTGCGGCTACTGCACCTTCCGCCGAGATCCGGGCGAACCGGGCGGGCGGTACATGACCCCCGAAGAGGTGATCGCGGTGGCCGAAGCCGGCCGCACGGCGGGGTGCAAAGAGGCGCTTTTCAGCCTGGGCGATCATCCGGAGCGGGTGTTCCCGGAGGCACGCGAATTCTTGCGACAGCGCGGCTACCGGACGACGCTCGAATACCTGGCGGCGATGGCGGAGCTGGTTCTGGAAGAAGTGGGACTGCTGCCGCACTCGAATCCGGGACTGATGGATCGCGCGAGCCTGGAGAAGCTGCGGGAGAGCAACGTCAGCTTGGGCTTGATGCTCGAAAACGCCAGTCCGCGGCTGCTGCGCAAGGGCGAAGCGCATTGGCAGGCGCCGGACAAAGCGCCACGGCTGCGGCTGGAAACGCTCGAGCAGGCGGGCAAGTTGCGAATTGCCTTCACCACCGGCATCCTGATCGGCATCGGCGAAACAGTGGAGGAGCGCATTGATTCGCTGCTGGCCATCCGGGGGCTGCAGGAAACGTACGGGCATATTCAGGAAGTGATCGTTCAGAATTTTAGGGCGAAACCGAATACGCGGATGGCAGGGCACCCGGACCTTTCGGTGGAGGAAATGTTGCGGACGCTGGCGCTGGCGCGGCTGATTCTTCCCGGAGAGGTGAACCTGCAAGCGCCGCCCAACCTAAACCACTCTGCTTTTCCCCGGCTGCTGGAAGCGGGGATCAACGATTGGGGAGGGATCTCCCCGGTCACCAAGGATTTCATCAACCCGGAAGCCTCCTGGCCCCAAATCGCCGTGTTGCGAGAAAAGACGGGAGCGCATGGCCTCACGCTCCGAGAGCGACTAGCCATCTACCCGGAATATGCGCTGGATGGGGGTTTTGTGGACGAAGGAGTGCGGCCATATCTGCGGAAACTTGTCGATGAGGACGGCTATGCTCACAACGGTGGATCTTAATCCGGCGAAGAAAGTGGATTTGCACTGGAACGATATCTCGATGGAACAGGCGTGGAGACAAGCGAGTCCGGTTGTGGCGCGCCTATTGGAACAAACGATGGCAGGCATGCCACTGAGCGCGGAAGAGGCCGTGTTGCTGGCCCAGGCCGACGGGGCTGACCTGATCGCCGTATTGAAGACGGCGGATGACTTGCGGCAACAAGTGGCGGGAGACCGGATTACTTACGTGGTGAACCGGAACATCAATTTCACGAACATTTGCATCGTCGGCTGCCGTTTCTGCGGCTTTGGCCGGGCGCCGAAGGCTGAAGGAGCGTATTTTCTGCCGCTCGACGAGATCGTCGCGAGGGCGGTGCAGGCGCAGGAGCGCGGCGCGACCGAGTTGTGCATCCAGGGCGGCCTGCCGCGGGATATGGACGGCTACCACTACCGCAACATTTTGCTCGCGATCAAGGCCGAGCTTCCCGACATGCACATCCACGCGTTCTCGCCGATGGAGATCATCTACGGGGTCGAAAAGACGGGCCTTCCCTTGCGCGAATACCTGCTCATGCTGAAGGAAGCGGGGCTGGGCAGCATTCCGGGAACTGCGGCGGAAGTGCTGGACAACGACATTCGGCGCCTTCTGAGCCAGAACAAGCTCAAGGTGCATCAGTGGGTCGAAGTGATCAAAACGGCGCATCAGGTCGGCATCCCCACCACGTCCACGTTGATGTACGGGCACATCGAAGAGCCGCGGCACTGGATTCGCCATATGCTGCTGCTCCGGGAGATTCAGGCGGAAACGGGAGGGTTCACCGAGTTCGTGCCGCTGGCTTTCATCTATGAAAAGACGCGGCTGTTCCAGTCGGGCAAGGGGCGCGCTGGCAGCTCTCTCCGTGAAGACCTGCTGGTGCACGCGCTGGCACGTCTGTTTTTCAACGGATCGATTCCTAACATTCAAGTTTCGTGGGTAAAGCTGGGCTTCGAGGTGTCGATCGCTTGCCTGCAGGCGGGCGGCAACGACTTCGGCGGGACGCTGATGGAAGAGAGCATCTCGAAATCCGCGGGCGCGACGTTTGGCGAATATGTCTCGCCGGAAGAATTCCAGGCGATGATACGGAACGCCGGGCGTGTTCCGGCGGAACGGACAACGACGTACAAGCTGCGGCGTGTTTTTTCGAGCCGGGACAGCGAAGCCGCGATCCGGGTGCGGCCGCAACCCATGCCGGCGGGCCATCGCCACTATTCGGGAACGGGTTACTGATGCGGCTGGTCGCCCTCGCCGGGGGAGTGGGCGCGTCGAAATTGCTGCTCGGGCTCTATCACGTGATGACGCCGCGGGATCTGACGGTGGTCGTCAACACCGGCGACGACATCGAGTTGCACGGCCTGTCCATCTCGCCCGACCTGGACATTGTCACGTATACGCTGGCTGGCGTTGTGAATCCGGAAACCGGCTGGGGCATCCGTGGCGACACGTTTCACCTGCTGCGGGCGCTTGAAAGATACGGCCGCGAGGGATGGTTCAATCTGGGGGATGCGGACCTGGCCACGCACATCCACAGGACCGCACTGCTCCGCTCCGGCAAGACACTTTCGCAGGTGACCGACTCAATAAGGCAGGCCTTGCATGTGGAAGCGCGAATTCTGCCGATGAGCGACCAACCGGTTCGCACAACGATCGTGAGCGATCGGGGCGTGCAGCACTTTCAAGAATACCTAGTGAAAGATCGAGCCGAGCCGGTGGTAAAGGAGATCGTGTTCGAAGGCATTGCCGAGGCCAGGCCGGCGCCCGGGGTGCTGGAATCGCTCGCGGAGGCGGACGCGATTGTGATCTGCCCGAGCAATCCGCTCATCAGCATCGGGCCGATCCTTGCCGTGCCAGGTGTGCGGCCAGCGCTCGAAGCGCGGGCGGCGAAAGTGGTGGCCGTCTGCCCGATCGTTGGCGGGCGATCGTTGAAAGGGCCATCGGACAGGATGCTGGCGCAGTTGCGGATGGAAGTGTCGGCGCGTGCCGTGGCCAGGCTGTATGCAGGGTTGGCGGCGACTTACGTGATCGATTCCGAAGACGAGTGGCAGAAGCCGGAAATCGAGGGGTTGGGCATGAAGGTGGCCGTCACATCCACGGTGATGCGAACCGACGAAGACAAAGTGCGGTTGGCGCGGCAAATCGTGGAATGGGCCGCTGCGCTGTGATGCGCCGTCGGCGACAGGGGAATTCGACCGCTGTTTCCTGAAAATTCCAAAGTGGGTGAGGAAGATGAAAGCGGTTTTGATTCCGGTGAAGGATCTGGGGCAAGCCAAACAACGGCTGGCTCCAGTGCTGACGCAAGCGGACAGAACGAAGCTGGCGCTGGCGATGATGCAGGACGTTTTTGCGGCTGTGACGGCGGCGCGCGGGGTAGACCGTGTGTTCCTGGTGAGCAGCTACGGGCCTGCGATCGAGCGCGGGCGGGACCTAGGCTGGGAAATCATCAACGAGGAGCGGCAGACGTGTGAGAGCGATTCGGTGGATTATGCTTCCGGCCTCTGCGCGGAGCGGGGAGTGGCTGCGCTGCTGCGGTTACCGATCGATATTCCCCTGGTGCAGCCGGAAGACATCGATTGGCTGATGCACGAAGTCGAGCAGGCTCCATCGGTAGTGATTGTTCCTTCGGGCAGCGGTGGCACAAATGCGATCCTGCGAAGCCCGCCGACGCTTTTCCCTTCGCATTTCGGTCCGGGAAGCCTGGCCAAGCATTCGGAGGAGGCCCAAGCCAAAGGCGCGCGCTGCAAGATTCTGCGCAACGAACGGATCGAGCTGGATGTCGACGAGGCCAAAGACCTGAGGGCGCTACTCACCCACGGTGCCGGGCGGCAGAGCGCGGCCGTTCGCTGGCTCACCGCATCCGGCATTGCATCAGCGATTACCGGTTCGTCACGAGGCTGAGTGAGACGCAACAGACTTTCGACGCGTTGAGGCCTTCGGTGCCTTGGCCTGGATTCTCACCGATTGAGCATCGCGACGGAAGACAGCACGGGCAAAGGCCGACGACCAGAAGGCGTCGACCGTGGCCAGCGGAGAGGCGCAGGCTGCGAGGGCCTAGGGGCCGATGATTTGGCGGACCAGGGGCGATTTTTCCGGTGCGCTCGCGGCGATGTGGTAGCTTTCGATGACGAGCGCGGCGGCGGCATCGGCGCGGGGCGCGGCATTGTAGTGCAAGGTGACGAGCGGCTCGCCCGGCTGAACGGCGTCGCCCAGCTTCTTGTGCACGATGAGGCCGACGGCCGGATCGACGGCGTCTTCCTTCCTTTCGCGTCCGGCGCCCAGCAGCACCGACGCCAGCCCGATTTTTTCGCAATTGATCTCGACGACGCGGCCACCCACGGGGCTCGTAACATCGCGCCGCTGTTCGGTGTGGGGCAGGAGCGAATAATCCTCGAGCGCCCGCTCATCGCCGCCCTGCCGGCGAACGATCTCTTGGAATTTCCTGAGCGCACGGCCGCTTTCTATCATCTCGGCCGCTTTGCGCCGGCCTTCCTCGACTGTGGCTGCTTTCTTGACGAGATGGAGCATCCACGCCGACAGTTCCAGACAGAGTTCGCGCAGATCGGCTGGCCCGCCGCCGCGCAGCACCTCGACCGACTCGATCACTTCGAGCGAATTGCCCACGGCACGCCCGAGCGGCTCTTCCATCCCGGTCACCAGTGCCACCACCTTTTTGCCCACGGCGCGGCCGGTTTCCACCATCAACTCGGCGAGGTAGGCCGAATCTTTTTCGGTCTTCATGAAAGCGCCCGATCCGGTTTTCACGTCGAGCACGAGCGCGTCTATCGATTCCGAGAGCTTCTTGCTCATGATCGAAGCGCAGATCAGAGTGGGGCTTTCGACCGTAGCGGTCGCGTCGCGCAGGGCGTAGAGCTTGCGGTCGGCCGGGGCGATCTCGGCGGTTTGGCCGATCAGTGCGCAACCGACCTGGCCGAGCGCCTCGTGGAACTCGTCGAGGGTGAGCCGCGTGTTGAAACCGGGAATCGATTCCAGTTTGTCGAGGGTGCCGCCGGTATGTCCGAGCGCGCGGCCGCTGACCATCGGCACCACCACACCCGCGGCGGCGACAATCGGGGCGATGATGAGCGACGTCTTGTCTCCCACGCCGCCGGTGGAATGCTTGTCGACTTTCGGGGCTGAGAGGTCGGAAAGGTCGAGCCGGCGCGGCGATTCCATCATGGCTTCAACCAGCGCAGCCAGTTCGGCCCGGCTCATGCCGCGCCAGAGTGCGGCCATCAGCCAGGCGGAGATTTGATAATCGGGGATGTCCCCGGCGGTATAGCCGAGGATCAGGAACCGGATCTCTTCCGGCGTGAGTGCCCCGCCATCCCGCTTTTTGTGGATCAAGTCAACTGCTCGCATTTGGGCCTCCTTTGAACGAGGCAGGCTATCAGTCAGCACGTTGCCCGTCAAACCAGCATGGCGCAGCGTGGCGCGGCAAATGCACGGAAGCGCGACTCAGCGGCAACAGACAGATGCGAGGGCGCGGACGAACTCATGTTCGGCTCGCTGAAGAGCCACCGGCGACGCTGGGCATAGCCGTGTGCGCCGTATAGCATTGTGACATGCCGGAGAAGCAATAGGTGTATGCTGCCTTCCCTGGGAAGCGAAAAAAGCCCTTTTCAAACTACCCGAGAGAAAGAAAAAAGAAGGTACGGAAGCTCCCATTCAGGCATTGTAAGTTCCCGCCGAGACACGCTTCGTAGCCTGAGGAAACAAGTCGCGATTGCGAGCAAAGCATTCGCGATTTGATTTTGAAGTGTCTTGCCGTCGTGGCTTCCCAAAGCTTGAATGCAGCGTTCGTTGAGCCGAGTCGCTCGGCCGTCCCGTTCCGGCGCTGATCCCAAACGCGTCCGCTTGTCATTTCCGGTGCTTTCCTTCAGCCGCATGGCGGCGCCAAAAATCGTGTGCAGCCATGCGGAATGGTGCCCGGAAGACCGCACAGGTGGAGCGGTTTCTTCGTGCTGGGAGTTGCTTATTGCGATCAAACAGGACCACCACGCGTTTTCGAGTGCTAAATTCAGAGGTGTTGGGCGCGGAAATCGAACGGAAGGAGATAACACCGTGACGCCTGTGGAAACTGTTAACAATTACATCGGTGGCCACTGGGTTCGTTCCGAAAGCCTGGAGTTATTGAGCGTGCTGAACCCGGCCATCGGAGACCAACTGGCGCAAGTGCCGGCCGGGGCAGTCGGCGATGTGGACATGGCCGTGGAAGCGGCAGCGGCCGCATTTCCCGAATGGCGACGCACGCCTCCAGAAGAGCGGATTCAGTATCTGTTCCGGTTGAAGCGACTCATGGAAGAGCACCTGGAAGAGATTGCGCGTGTGTGCACGGAGGAAAACGGGAAGACGCTCGAAGAGTCGCGCGCCGAACTGCGGCGGGCGATCGAGAACGTCGAGGTGGCCTGCACGATTCCGACGCTGATGCAGGGCTACAACCTGGAGGACGTGGCGCGGGGTATCGACGAAATGATGGTCCGGCAGCCACTGGGGGTGGTGGCGGCGATCACGCCATTCAATTTTCCAGCCATGGTGCCGTTCTGGTTTCTTCCCTATGCGATTGCCTGCGGCAACACCTTCATCCTGAAACCTTCGGAGAAGGTGCCGCTGACCGCAATTCGGTGCTTTGAATTGTTGGCGGAAACGAAACTGCCGGCCGGGGTGGTCTCCCTGGTGAACGGGACAAAGGGTGTGGTGGACGCGCTGCTAGACCATCCGAAGGTACGGGCGATCAGTTTCGTCGGCTCGACACCGGTGGCCAAGTACATTTACGCTCGAGCGAGCGCCGCAGGAAAACGGGTGCAATGCCAGGGCGGAGCGAAGAACCACGTGATCGTCCTGCCGGACGCGGACATGGACATGGCCACACGAATCGTTTCCGACAGCGCCTTCGGGTGCGCTGGGCAGCGTTGCTTGGCGGTTTCGGTGGCCGTGACGATCGGGGACGCACAGCGGGAGTTTTCGAAAAACGTGGTGGACGCGGCAGCATCGATCCGGGTGGGTAACGGCTTGGAAGACAGGGTGCAGATGGGGCCGGTGATCACGGACGAAAGCAAGCAGCGAATCGAAGGCTTGATTGGCCGCGGCGTGCAAGACGGCGGAAAGGCGCTGCTGGATGGAAGGACGCTCGATTCCTCGTCGTTCAAACGCGGCAATTTTTTGAAACCGACCGTTTTGGACGGCGTGCCGGCCGAGAGCGCGCTTTCGGAGACGGAGATTTTCGGTCCGGTGCTCAGCCTGGTACACGCGAAAACGCTGGAAGAGGGGATGGCGATGATCGCCAAGAGCCCGTATGGAAATGCCGCATCGCTTTTCACCACCAACGGTGCGGCGGCGCGGGCGTTTCGTTACGAAGCTCCGGCGGGAAATATCGGAATCAACCTGGGAGTGGCCGCGCCGATGGCCTACTTCCCGTTCAGTGGCTGGAAGAACAGTTTCTTCGGGGTGCTGCACGGGCAGGGGCGAGACGGGGTGGAGTTTTATACGGAAGAAAAAGTGGTGATTGAGCGCTGGCTCCAGGAGTGGACGCGGAAGTTTTGAGTCCGGTAGGCGACCACAAGAAAGGGAATTGCGATCGCTCTTGGAAAGATGGCTTCACTTGCCGTGTACGGTTTTGGCGCAAGTCAAGTTAAAAATCGGTTAGTTTTGCACGGATCGGAGCGAGCCAAGATGGCCGCGGAGCGATTCCTGAAGCCGGAATAGAGATTGACACTGCCGCAGCGGCAGGCTAGATTTTTTTCGAGGGATGCGGGAAAAAGTATGACAGAAGAGCCGTCGCGAACTTTTTGCTCTCGAAAGCGTTATCTGCCTTGACGTGCCTTCCATAGAGCGATTGCTCGTTCCGTTTTTTCCCGAGTGGGCTCTCCAAAAATTCAGAAAGTAGCGTCTCACGCAAGCGCGGGTGGGAGTGAGCGCCGGAGGTCCGAATGCCCAGACGCTTAAAGTTTATTCTTTTTATCGCAGTGATTCTTGCTTTTGGTTTTGCGATCCCTTCTCCTCTGTTTGCCCAAGCCGCAATTGCTCGAGGAACGATTTCCGGCACGGTGACCGACCCGAGCGGTGCGGCGGTACCTGGGGCCACGGTGGTGGCTACCAACGTCGAAACAGGGTTGGCGACCAAGACGAAGACGAACAAGGCTGGTTTTTACAGCATTTCGTCGCTTACCGTGGGTACCTACGACATCGCGGTCAGCCATTCCGGCTTCAAGACCACGCACATCAAAGGGATGGTGCTGCAGGTCGGGCAGTCGCAACTGGCGAACGCACGACTGCAAGTCGGGGCGGTGAGCGAGTCGGTGACCGTGACGGGGCAGTCGCCGTTGCTGCAAACGACCGAATCGTCAGTTAGTTCGGTGGTGAACAGCACGATGATCAAGAACCTGCCGCTGAACGGGCGCAATTACACCGGTTTCGTGCTGCTGACGCCGAACACGTCGGAGGACGGCGAGTTCGGGCTGGTGAGCATGGGCGGGCAGCAGGGCGGCGGCGATTCCGGCTACGCGAACGGGAACGGCGCCAATTCCTTCATGGTGGACGGGGCGAGCTTCACCGGATCGTTTTTCGGCGGGGCGCGCGGGCGAACACGGGTGCCATACATCTACGGCGAGAACTCGGTCAAGGAATTTCAGGTTTCCAATAACCCCTACAATGCGGCTTACGGCGGCGCCGGAAGCGGCTTCGTGAATATGGTGACGAAATCGGGCACCAACACCGTGCACGGCGACGCGTTCTATTACAACCGCAATTCCGGCGTCGGCAACGCGAACAACGCGATCGACAAGGCGGCCGGGCTGCCGACGCCGCTGGACATCCTGCAGCAGTTTGGGGCCGACATCGGCGGGCCGATCAAGCACAGCAAGGCGTGGTACTACTTCGACTACGAGCAGCAGCGGCGAAAATTCCCGATTTCGGTGGTGAATCCGGGCTTTCCGTTGACCGGGCCGAATGCGTTCAATGAGACCAATTTCCAAAACGTGCCGGCGGGGACGACGCTGCCTTCTCCGAGCGGGCCCTATCCGGTGCCGGGCGACTACAACACGGCGCCGGTGCCCGGCAGCGCGAACTACCCAAACTACCTGCAGCAGGTATCGAACGCGCTGAACGCGATCACCCGAAACCTGGGACAGCGGTCGCGCTACGCCAACGACCTGAGCTTCTACCCGAAAGTCGATTGGCAAGTTACCAACAGCGATCATCTGGCGGTGTCCTACAACTACAACAAGTTCAATTCGCCGGGCGGCGAAATCACCTTCAACCCGGTTTCCTTTGCCGGCGATGAGGCGCTTTCCAATAGCGATGTCCGGGACCAGCAGTTGGTCGCGCACTGGACGCACACCTTCGGGCCGGATCTGCTGAACGACCTGCTGGTCGGCTACCAGAGGGACAAGCAGCTCTCGTCGCCTTCGGGTCTGACCTCGCCCAACTACGGGCAGTTTGAGATGTTTTCGCCGAGCTTTTTCGAGATTGGCAATCCGACCTTCTCGGTGGGCACCACGACGGTGGGTGAGTTCCAGCTCAACGAGCGGGTGACCTACATCGTCGGGCGGCACACGCTCAATTTCGGCTTTGATTACCAGCGCTCCCACGCGCATGACTTTTTCCCGGGGAATTTCAACGGCACCTACGCTTTCGTGAATCCCACGGACTTCGCGTTGGGACGCTACCTCTTTTTCTCACAAGCGGCCGGCAATCCGGCTTTCATCTTCAGCTTCCCGTATTACGGTTTCTACGCCCAAGACAAATTCCAGGCCACCCCCAAGCTAACCCTCGATATGGGCCTGCGCGAGGATTTCCAGGTGTTCCCGCAACCGCAGGCCGACACGCTTTATGGATCGGAGATTGCCCGACTGACCGGGCAGTTCCCGAACCAGTACAACCGGCTTTCGCCGCGCTTCGGCTTTGCCTATGCGGCCACGCCGAATACGGTGGTCCGGGGCGGCTTCGGGATCTACCGTGAGGTACTCGACGGGATCAACTACGAAAACTCGGTAATTTCCAACGGGCTGCCGAGCCGGCTGGTGAGCACACAGTTTTTCTTCAATTCGAACCTGCCTGCCAATCAGCAAGAGGCCGTTTTCCCGCATCCATTGACCAGCACGTCGTCCTTCGCGGCTTCGCCAAACCTTTCGGTCGTTTCGCCGGGCTTCAAGTTTCCGTACATAATGGAATCGAGCCTGGAGATTCAACAGCAGCTGCTCCCGAACACGACGCTTTCGGTCGGGACGATGTGGACGCACGGGGTGCACCTGATCTCCTCGAGCGCTTACGATATGAACCTGATCCCGCCGACCGGGACGACGACCTACATCCAGTGCCCGGGCGGCTTCCAGTCGGGTCCGGTGCAAGGGTGCATTGGAGCGCCTGGACTGTCGTCGACACTTCCCAACCTGGATAGCGGGTTGCTCACCGATGGCCTGATTCCATGCTCGACTTGCGCCAACGGCGTTTTCCCCGGCCAGGTGAACGCGCTGATCAGCCCTGGGAACAACAACTACAACTCCTTCTACGTGCAACTGCAGCAGCGCGACTTTCATGGCCTCACGTCGATGCTTTCGTACACGTTCGCAAAGGACTTGCAGTCGAACGGAGTCGACTTCAACAACCAGTTCAGCTTCGCCAATACCGAAGGACCCTCGCTGCTCGACCAGCGCAACCGGTTGGCGTTGGCCCTCGCCTACATGCCCCAGTTCCCGCACTTCTCGAACCAGTATGCGCGGAAGATCCTCAAGAACTGGAGCATCAGCTCGGTGATGACGTTCGCCTCCGGGCGACCGTATACCGGGCTGCTGGAAACGAACAACGGCGGCGCGGGCGACAACTTGAACGACAGCGCGATCAACCAAACCACTAGCAACACGGCGGCCGGGCTTGGCGGTTTCGGGTCGAATCCTTTTGTCGGCTACAACCGGTATTACGGTCCGTGGATCGAGGAAATCGACCTTGGGCTGAAGCGGTCGTTCCAGCTCACCGAACGGCAGAGGTTCAGTGTCGAAGCGCAGGTCTTCAACCTGTTCAACCACCCCAATTTCTACACGCAGTACGAGACTGTTCTGGGCAACCAGTACACGACCTACGGCTCAACCTGCGGCGATGGTACGAGCGCCAACCAGACCTGCTACATGGTGCCCGACCCGACCTTCGGCACCCTGACATCGATCGACCAACTGCACGGACCACGCAGATTCCAGTTCTCGTTCCACTATTCCTTCTGACTGTCGCGCCGGTACTCCCGGCCGCAGTGGCCGGTATTCACGCAGGCCGCAGGACCCGCACGGGTCCCGCGGCCTGCGGCCGGCCCCACATTTTAGCGTCTGAGTGGGTGTCTTTCGGGAGTAGAATGACCGGCAAGCTTATTTGTCTTGGAGGAACAAAATGGCAAGGGTAGTGCGATGCGGACTGATCCAAACACGCTGCGAATGGTCCGCCGAGAAATTTTCCCTATCAGAAATCAAAGAGAGAATGATCAAGAAGCACGAGCGGCTGATCGCGCAGGCCGCCAAGCGCGGGGTCAAGATTCTTGGGCTTCAAGAGCTTTTTTACGGGCCTTATTTTCCCGCCGAGCAGCAGATCCGCTGGTATGACCTGACCGAACCGGTGCCGAATGGCCCGACACTACAGCGCATGCAGAAACTCGCCAAGCGCTACCGCATGGCGATGGTCGTTCCGATTTACGAAGTCGAGATGCCGGGCGTTTTCTATAACACGGCAGCAGTCTTCGACGCCGACGGCAGCTATCTGGGGCGTTATCGCAAGCACCACATTCCGCACTGCAATCCCGGCTTCTGGGAAAAGTTTTATTTCACGCCGGGCAATACGGGCTATCCGGTCTTCGCAACACGCTACGCGCGAGTGGGTGTTTACATCTGCTACGACCGGCATTTTCCAGAGGGCGCACGGATTCTGGGGCTCAACGGCGCTGAGATCGTCTACAACCCGTCGGCGACCGTCGCCGGTCTGAGTGAATACCTGTGGGAACTCGAGCAGCCGGCTCACGCAGTGGCCAACGGCTATTTCGTGGCCGCGATCAACCGCGTGGGCACCGAGGAGCCGTGGAAGATCGGTGAATTCTACGGGAAGAGCTATTTCTGCAATCCCCGCGGCAAGATCGTCGCGCAATCGCCGCGCAACAAGGACGAGATGCTCAGCGCCGACCTCAACCTCGACGAAATTGACCAGGTGCGCGCGGTTTGGCAGTTCTTCCGCGACCGCCGGCCGGAAAGCTACGGACCGATTACCAGAACCAGCATTGTTGGCGCGGCCGAAGCCGCCGACTAACCGCACTTCTGAACGCCTCGGCCGGAGGCGACCCCTGTCACCGGAGCCGTTCCCCCACCGGGCGCAAGATTTTCAGGGAGAAAATCCATGACCACACCTGTCCAGCAAAAATCCGACCGCAGCGCGGAGGTGGTGCGCAAACACCGCGAATACCTCTGGCCTGCGGTTACCAATTTCTACGAGCAGCCGCTCGTCGCCGATCACGCCTCAATGCAATACGTCTGGGACATCGAAGGGCGCCGGTATCTGGATTTCTTTGGAGGCATCCTGACGATCTCGGTGGGCCACTGCAATCCGAAGGTTTCGGGGCCCGTCGCGGAGCAGGTGAAACGGCTGCAGCATCTTTCGACGCTCTACCCGAACGAGCAGATCGTCGGCTTGGCGGAAAGGATCGCCCAGATCACTCCGGGCAAGCTGACCAAGAGCTTCTTTTCGAATTCGGGCACCGAGGCGAACGAAGCGGCAGTGATGGTGGCGAGGATGGCCACCGGCCGCTACGACGTGATCGCGTTGCGACATGCGTATTCGGGCGCTTCGCAGCTAGCGAAATCGCTGACGGCACACGCGGCCTGGCGGCGCGGCGGCGTGGTGAGCGTGGGCATCGAGCACGCGATCAACCCGTATTGCTACCGCTGTCCGCTCGGCTTGCGTTATCCCGATTGTGGCGTGGCCTGCGCGAACGACGTTCGCAACCTGATCGAGACGGCGTCGAGCGGGGCGCCGGCGGCCTTTATCGCCGAGCCAATCCAGGGTGTCGGCGGCTTCATCACCCCGCCACCGGAATATTTCAAAATCGTTTTCCGAACGGTGAAGGAGTACGGGGGGCTATTCATTTCCGACGAAGTGCAGACCGGCTTCGGGCGGACCGGCAAGAAGTGGTTTGGAATCGAGCAATGGGAAGTGGTGCCAGACATCATCACCTGCGCCAAGGGCATTGCGAACGGCGCGCCGATGGGCGCCACGGTCACCACGCCTGAAATCGCCGAGAAGTTCCAGGGCCTGACCATTTCCACTTTCGGCGGCAATCCGGTTAGTTCTGTGGCGGCGAAGGCGACAATTGACGTGATCGAGGAAGAGCACTTGCTGGAAAATTGCGAAACGGTTGGCGCCTACTTCCGGAGCAAGCTGGACGAGCTGCAGCAGAAATTCCCGCTGATCGGGGATGTGCGCGGGAAGGGATTGATGCTCGGACTGGAACTGGTGCGCGACCGGAAAACGAAGGAACCGGCCCCACAGGAAACCGGCCAATTGTTGGAGCGCGCGCGGGAGAACGGTCTGCTGATCGGCAAGGGCGGGCTCTACGGAAACTGCATTCGGCTGGCCCCGCCGCTGAATATTTCCAAGGCGGACGTCGACGAAGCGATCAATTTGCTCGACAAGTCGCTCGGGCAAGTACGGGTATCGGCCTAGCCGTCGGTGCCAGTCAGGGAGTGTGAACATGGCCACGACAGCCGCGCAAGGACGAATCTGCCGCAATTTCATCAATGGGGAATGGGTCGCCTCGCGATCGACCCGCACGGTAGAGCGGCGCAATCCGGCAAATCTGGAGGAAGTGGTTTCCGTGGTGACGCTCTCGACTGCCGAGGAGGCGCGCGACACCATTGCGGCCGCCCGTGCGGCATTCCCGCACTGGCGGGCGGTGCCGGCGCCGGCCCGCGGGAGGATATTGGCGCGCGCGGCGCTGCTGATGGAGCAGCGGAAAGATGAACTGGCGCGACTGATGACTCGTGAAGAGGGCAAGATCCTCAGGGACGCTCTCGGCGAGGTCATCAAATCGGTGCGCATCCTGGAGTTCATGGCGGGGGAAGGGACGCGCCTTTCCGGGGAAACGCTGCCGAGCGATCTGCCGAACAATTTCGTCTACACGATCCGGCAGCCGATGGGCGTGGTGGGAACGATCACGCCGTGGAATTTCCCTGTCTCGATTCCGGTGTGGAAGATTGCGCCGGCAATCGTTGCGGGAAACACGGTGGTGCTCAAACCCTCCACGTACACAGCGCAAATTTCGGCGTTGGTGGTGGAAATCCTCAGCGACGCCGGGGTTCCAGCCGGGGTGGTGAACATGGTCATCGGCTCGGGCAAGGAGGCCGGCGGAGCGCTGCTCGAACATCCCGATGTGCGGGCCATTTCCTTTACCGGATCGAACGCGGTGGGTGCACACATCTACAGCAGCGGCGCCGAACGGTTAAAGAAATGCCAGTGCGAAATGGGCGGAAAGAATCCGCTGGTGGTGCTCCGTGACGCGAATATCGACTTGGCGGTCGAAGCGGCGCTCTACGGGGCTTTTGCTTCCACCGGCCAGCGCTGCACGGCAACCAGCCGTGTAGTGATCGAGGAAGCCGTGGCCGACCGCTTCCTTGAGTCGATCGTGAGCCGCGCAAAAGCCTGGAAAGTGGGCAACGGGCTGGATCCCGACGTCGACATGGGTCCGGCTGTGAACGAACAGCAACTCGAGACGGACTACCGCTACATCGAGTTGGGCAGGAAGCAGGCCCGGCTGCTGCTCGGCGGCGAAAGGCTCAGCGGCGGGGTTTACGACCACGGCCATTTCGTGCCGTTGACAATTTTCGATCAGGTGGCTGCCGACAGTCCGCTGGCCCAGGACGAGATTTTCGGGCCGGTGCTCTCGGTGGTGCGGGTGCGGGATTTCGAGGAGGCCGTGAACGTGGCGAACTCGGTGCGCTACGGGCTCTCCAGCTCGCTCTACACCAACGATGCAGCCAAAATGTTTACCTTCATCGAGCGGATCGAGACCGGCATCACCCATATTAATTCTCCGACCGTAGGTGGCGAGGCGCATCTTCCCTTCGGCGGGACGAAGGCAACCGGCGTCGGGCTGCGGGAGATGGGCCACGTGGCCGTGGACTTCTTCACGGAGGTGAAGAGCGTCTACATCGACTTCACCGGAGGCAAACGCGAATCCCGCGCCTATTGACACCGCAAGGAGCTAGCAGGATGGCCGGCCGGGCTGAAAAGCGCACGGGGCAGCCGGAGGGTTTCTCGCTTCGTTCCTTCCGCTGGGCACAAACCTTTTGTCGCGAAGCCGGGGTGAAATTCACACGACTGCGGACCGGAGCGGTAGAAAAGAGCCAGTCCGGCGGAAAACAGGGATCAGCGGATGATCGAACCGCCGGGTCGCCCGGCCTGTTCTGAGTAGGGAGAAACATAATGCAATTTGGAATCACTCTCAAACCTGATTGTTCCTCGAACCGAATGGTTCGCCTGACGCGAGCGGCGGAAGAAGCCGGATTTTCCTATGGCTGGCTTTTCGATTCCCACATCTTGTGGAAGGATCCCTATCCCCTGCTGACGCTGATGGCTACGAACACGCGCGCCATGCGCTTGGGAACCTGTGTGACGAATCCCGCAGTACGCGACGTGACGGTGACGGCGAGCCTGTTCGCGACGCTGAACGAAATCTCCGGCGGCAGAATGGAGCTGGGGATCGGGCGCGGCGACAGCTCGCGGCGCGTGATGGGTAAACGGCCAACGACACTCGCGCACCTGGAAGACGCCATCCGCGTCTTTCGCGATCTGACGGCCGGGCGCGAAACGACATACCAGGATGCCCCTGTTCGACTCACCTGGGCCACCAACGGGACCCCGCGGGTGTGGGTGGCCGGATATGGCCCGAAGGTGCTGGGAATGGCAGGGCGCGTGGCCGATGGAGTGATTCTGCAGTTTGCCGATCCACCGCTGATCGATTGGTGCCTGGGTTTCGTCCGGGAAGGAGCGCGGCAGGCAGGCCGTGACCCGAAATCAATCGAAGTGATGTCAGCGGCAGCTGTTTGGGTTTCGGCGGCCAAAAAGGAGGCACGGGAACACGTGCGGTGGTTTCCGGCTCTGGTATCGAATCACGTGGTGGACCTGGTTTCGCGCTACAAGCCGGAGGAATTGCCCAGCCGGCTGACCGCCTACATCCGCAACCGGGGCGGCTACGATTACCTGCATCACTGCGAAGTCGACAGCACGAACGCCAATTTTGTCAGTGACGAAGTAACCGACCGCTTCGCCGTGATCGGCACGGCCGAGGAGCACCGGAAAAAACTCGAAGAACTCCGAGAGGTGGGCGTGACGCAGTTCAATATCTATCTTATGTCCGGCGACGAGGAGGCAACGTTGGACGCCTATGCGCGCGACATCCTCCCGCATTTCCAATAGGACGCCCAGGGAGGCAAACATGCAATATGACACGTTGATTCGCAACGGCAAGATCGTAACAGCCACGGACACGTACGCCGCCGACATCGCCATAGCCGACGGAAAAATCATCGCCATCGCGCGCGACCTGCCGGCCGATGGAGCCCGGCGCACCATCGACGCCGGAGGACTGATGGTGATGCCGGGTGGCATTGACGTCCACACGCACTTGGACATGCCGTTCGGCGGCACGACCAGCTCCGACGATTTCGAAACCGGCACGCGAGCGGCTGCCTGGGGCGGAACGACCACGCTGATCGATTTCGCGATTCAGTACCACGGCCAGACGCTGCGGCAGGCGTTCGATACGTGGATGAAAAAAGCCGAGAGCAAGGCGACAATCGACTATGCTTTCCACTGCATCATCACCGAATTCAACGATGCCCAGGCGCAGGAGATGAAAGCGCTGGTGCGCGACGGCGTCACCAGCTTCAAGCTCTTCATGGCCTATCCCGGCGTTTTCATGCTCGACGACGCGACGATCTTCCGCACGATGTCCGCCGCGGCGGACACCGGCGCATTCATCTGCATGCACGCGGAAAACGGCGGCGCGATCGATGTGATCGTGCAGCGGGCGCTTGCCGAGGGGAAACGGGCTCCGAAATACCACGCGATCACCCGGCCGACCGTGGCCGAGGCGGAAGCGACAGGCCGGACGATTGCGCTGGCGGAAATGGCCGGCGCCCCCGTCTACATCGTCCATCTTTCCTGCAACCAGGCTCTCGAACGTGTGCAGGAGGCACGCGAGCGTGGCCTGCCCGTTTACGCCGAGACGTGCCCGCAGTACCTGTTCCTCTCGATCGACAATTTCGATGTGCCGGGCTTCGAGGGCGCCAAATACGTTTTCACCCCGCCGCTGCGGGAAAAGTGGAATCAGGGGAAACTCTGGAACGGGCTCGCCCAGGACGATCTGCAGGTGGTTTCGACCGACCACTGCCCGTTCTGCTTCAAGGAGCAGAAAGAGCTGGGCAAGGACGATTTCACGAAAATCCCCAACGGGGGCCCGGGAGTCGAGCATCGGTTGAGCCTCACCTATAGCGGCGGCGTTCATGGCGGCTACTTCTCGCCCAATCGCTTCGTGCAACTGGTGGCGACGGCGCCCGCCAAACTTTTTGGCCTCTATCCGCGGAAGGGGACGATCGCGGTCGGTTCGGACGCCGATCTTGTCGTCTTCGATCCCGCTGCGGAAAGCGTGCTCAGTGCGAAGACGCACCATATGAACGTGGACTATTCCATGTTCGAGGGGATCCGGGTGAAGGGTGTCCCGCGGACCGTGCTCAGCCGAGGCGAGGTCATCGTGGACCACGGGGAGTTCCTGGGCCGGGTGGGCCGCGGGGAGTTTCTCCGCCGGCAGACGCACGGGAATCTCTAGTCCCGATTCGCTGCAAGACCCGCCGAGGGCAGGCGAGGCGGGCTAGCCGCCGAGCGAGCGCACCCGCATTCCCTCGCGGATGCAGGCGGTTGGGCGTGTGGCCCGGTCCCCGCGACGGTTGACGTCTCGCACCGCGCGAGCACCGGTCGCAGCCGCTTTGCAGCCTTGGCGTCAATTTCGTGCCGAATCAACGTCAAACGAGCGAGGTCGATGTGGAACGTGTGATTGCGATTGTGGGAGGAACCGGGGCCGAAGGGCTGGGACTGGCTCGGCGCTGGGCGCTGGCGGGCGAAACGGTGATCATTGGTTCACGGGATGAGGGGCGAGCGGCCGAGCGCGCCGCCAGGATCGCGAGCACCGTGCCCGGCGCGCGCATCCAGGGCTGCGAGAACGCGGCGGCAGTGGCCGAGGCGAATGTGGTGGTGCTGACGGTTCCGTTTTTTTCGCAGGCGGGAACGTTGAAGGGGTTGAAATCGGCTTTCCAGCTAGGCACGATACTGATCGATACCACTGTGCCGCTGGCGGCTACGATTGGCGGTCGCGCGACGCGCACGCTGGGCGTCTGGCAGGGCTCGGCAGCCGAGCAGGCGGCGGAACTTGTCCCGAAAGGGGTCGCGGTCGCCGCAGCTTTTCACTCACTTTCGGCTGAACTGTTGAACGACGAGAAGCCAGTTGATTGCGACGTTGTGGTTTGCTCAAACGATGAAACGGCCCGCCGGGTGGCGATGGAACTCGCCGAGAAGATTCCGGGTGTTCGCGCGATCAACGCTGGCGCACTCGAAACGGCGCGGTTGGCCGAGCAGTTGACCGCACTGCTGATCGCCATCAATGTGCGCTATAAAGTTCACGCCACAGGGCTCCGCTTCACCGGTTTGCCTATCCCGCAGGGGAAATAAAGAAGTCTAGTAAAGATGGCTGTTCAGCCCGCCGGCGTAAACGAAGAAAGTACCCTTCGAATGACGTGCCGCGCCGCTGCGCGTCGCCGAGGAGTCAAAAAACCTCGCAGCTTTGTTTCGGAGGCGAACAAGGGCAGCCCTTGCGCTGTTTGGAAGGATTGCCACGCTCGAGCATCCTCCAGCCGTTTGAAGCCCTGGCGCGGAAACGACACTCCTATGCTGAAAAGAAAGGGTTTGGGCAGGGCCTCGATCGGTCGGGGACCGATACTTTCCTCGAGAGGAACCTGACCGCGCAACGCTGGGCGGAGGAGGCGCCGAGCGAAACGCCGCTCGGCCTCGTTTCTCAGGCTGCGGGAGTTTCCCTTTTGACGGTTGGATCTGGCCAGCCGGACGGTGTTTGCCCCGTCCGGCTGTACCGGACGAAACCGGAAGCTCCTACCCGTTCCAGTAACGCTTGTGGAGGAGCTGAACGGTCATTGGGCCCTCATGGATCAGGAGAGCCGCGGCGCCTTTTGGACTCTTCAAATAGTTGATGAAGACGGTGTCGCCAGCACGAATTTTGGAAAGCGGCAGCCGTTCGCCATGCTCATTGGTGAATACGGTCTTGGGGGTGAGCTGCATCACCATCGTGATCTGAGAGGGCAGCTCGAGCACCAAGTGATGCGTCTTCGGATGCACTTCGGAAACGATGAAAAACTCGTCCCGAATTTCTCGCGAGTTGTTGCCTGCAGGAGAAGCCCAGGCAGCCGGGACGGCCAGAGCAGCCGCGGCGGCTAACGAGGCAAAAGCAAAGAGGATGCGTTGAAGCAAGCGTTGTCTATTCATAGCGTAGCGTCTCGATAGGGTCGAGTTGAGAGGCCTTTTGGGCCGGGTAGTAGCCGAAAAATATACCCACAGCCGCCGAAAACCCGACGGCAGTGACCACGGCGACGAATGGAATCTGAGTGGGCCATTGGAGCATTCCGGAGACAAGGGCCGAGAGCACCGTGCCCCCGACAATACCTGCCGCTCCGCCAATCAGGCAGATCACCATCGCCTCGCTGAGGAATTGCCAGCGAACATCGCGCCGGGTTGCGCCCACGGCACGGCGCACGCCGATCTCGCGGCGGCGCTCGGTGACCGAAACGAGCATAATGTTCATGATTCCGATCCCGCCCACGAGCAGGGAGATAGCCGCGATGCTAGCCAGCAGCAACGCCATGGTGTTAGCGGCTTGCATCCTTGCTTGGATAAACTCCTGCGGGCTGCGAATGATGAAGTCGTTGGGCTGATTTGGCCGAAGCTTGTGCCGCAGCCGCAAAAGCGCCGTGATCTGCTGGATGGCCGGTTGAATGGCTTGAGAACTGATGGCCGAAGCCATCATGAAATGTACCCAGTAAATTCCTATGATCTTCTTTTGCAGCGTGCTGTACGGCGCCATGATGGTGTCGTCCTGATCTTGTCCCCAGGGGCTCAGGCCTTTGGCCCGCAGCTCACCTATTACAACGAAGGGAAGATTGCCGATGCGGATGACTTTGCCGACGGGGTCTTCGACGCCGAAAAGATGCTTCGCGACTGTCTGGCCGATGTCGCAAACGTTGGCTGCGTCATGAACGTCTTCTTGTGTAATCGGCGCGCCGCGTCGAATGCTCCAGTTGGTGATCTGGTAATAATCGGCGCCGATTCCTCGCACGTGCGTAAACCAATTCTGGCCTTCATAGACCACCTGCGCACCGGTTCCTACGACGGGGCTAATCGCTTTAATCAGGGGGATTTCGCGCTTGATTGCCACAGCATCGGAAGGGAGCAATGTCTTCGTTGCTTCGGCGCCCATGTGAACCCCTCCGCGGTTGACACTCCCTGCCTCGATGAAGATCAGGTTTGAGCCCAGTTTGCTGATTTGCTGAGTGACTTGGTGCGAGGCGCCTTCCCCAATCGCGACCGCGCAAATCACTGCTGCCACGCCGATGATGATGCCCAGCATGGTAAGCGCGGTGCGCATCTTGTTGGCGGCGAGGGCCTGCAGCGAACTGCGCATGACTTCGCGAGCGTTCATAGTGCTACCTCCAAATGGCGGGTGGGCTGCCCGCGATTCATTTGTCAAAAAGGCTTCACGACAGCGCCTCGCTGCTCGCGAGTCCAAAACAGAGCGTCGATCGGGGCACCGGCCGGTGTTCAAGCCAAAGAACGGGGATTTCGGGTCGGATTGGCTGCGATGGAACCGGCATCAAGCACTCCGAAAAGATACCGGAATTACCAGTGTCGAGCCGAAGGACCTCGGGTGCGCCCACACAATCACTCTCCGGCGTCTCAACGCGCCTATATGCTTGGATGCGTCGGAGGGTCCCCACAGCGGTTTCCCTGTGTCGTGAAGCCCTAGTTCTTAAAACAGCTGGCATCTGGTACCTGCCCCCAACGCCTGCCGCATCCGCTGGCACCCAGACTGCCCATCCGGCACACCGGATGGAGAGGTGAAGCATGATCCTACCGGTCGGCCCGGACCATTGCCCGTGTTAACCGATCGAGAACGAAGAAGGCCGCCGCGCCCATGGGCGGCCTGACCGGCGGCTCGATGGCCGCCGGCCGGAAATTCATCTACCCTGCCGGACTTTGGTGGGCTCAGGGTGCGTGAGCACCTTGGGTGGCAGCGGCGGCGGAATCGGAACGGCATAGCCCTTCAGGTAGCGCCGGTGCAGCTCCTGGACGGTCATCGGTCCCAAGCGAATCTTCGTGGCGACTTGGCCGGAAGCCGTGGAGACGGAAGTAATGTAGACGGTGTCACCCGAGCGGAGCTGCTTGATGTCCATGCGCTGGCCCTTTTCGCCGACAATCAAAGTCTTGTCGTTGACTTTCATGGTGAGGGTGACCTCGGTGGGCAGCTTGAGAACCATCTGATGCTTAGGCACATCCACCGAAGAGATGATGAAAAACTGGTCGCGAGTCTGCTTGGCGGCACCGTTCTGGGCGGCCCAGACTGCCGGCACGGCCAGCGCGGCCGCGGCAGCAAGCGAGCCAGAAGCAAAGAGGATACGTTGAAGCAAGCGTTGTCTATTCATAGCGTAGCGTCTCGATAGGGTCGAGTTGAGAGGCCTTTTGGGCCGGGTAGTAGCCGAAAAATATACCCACAGCCGCCGAAAACCCAACGGCAATGACCACGGCGACGAACGGAATCTGAGTGGGCCATTTGAGCATTCCGGAGACAAGGGCCGAGAGCACCGTGCCCCCGACAATTCCTACCGCTCCGCCAATCAGGCAGATCACCATCGCCTCGCTGAGGAATTGCCAGCGAACATCGCGCCGGGTTGCGCCCACGGCACGGCGCACGCCGATCTCGCGGCGGCGCTCGGTGACCGAAACGAGCATAATGTTCATGATTCCGATCCCGCCCACGAGCAGGGAGATAGCCGCGATGCTAGCCAGCAGCAACGCCATGGTGTTAGCGGCTTGCATCCTTGCTTGGATCAGCTCCTCCGGGCTGCGAATCATGAAGTCGTTAGGCTGATTTGGCCGAAGCTTATGCCGCAGCCGCAAAAGCGCCGTGATCTGCTGGATGGCCGGTTGAATGGCTTGAGAACTGATGGCCGACGCCATCATGAAGTGCACCCAGTAGACCCCGAGGATCTTCTTCTGCACCGTGGTGTAGGGAGCCATGATGACGTCGTCCTGATCTTGTCCCCAGGGGCTGAGGCCTTTGGCTTGCAGTTCGCCCTTTACGAGGAAGGGAAGACTGCCGATCCGGACGACCTTGCCAACGGGATCCTCGGTGCCGAAGAGATTCTTCGCGACCGTCTGGCCGATATCGCAAACGTTGGCTGCGTCATGAACGTCCTCTGGTGCAATCGGCGCGCCGCGTTGAATGCTCCAGTTGCGGATCTCGTAATAATCGGCGCTGATCCCCTGCACCTGAGTGGACCAGTTTTCGCCGCTGTAGACCACCTGAGCATGGGTCCCCAGGGAGGGGCTGATCGCCTTTATCAGGGGGATTTCGCGCTTGATTGCCTCGGCATCGGAAGGGAGCAATGTCTTCGTTGCTTGGGCGCCCATGTGAACTCCTCCCCGGTTCACACTCCCTGCCTCGATGAAGATCATGTTCTCGCCCAGTTTGCTGATCTGATCAGCGACTTGGTGCGAGGCACCTTCCCCGATCGCGACCGCGCAAATCACTGCTGCCACGCCGATGATGATGCCCAGCATGGTGAGCGCGGTGCGCATCTTGTTGGCCGCAAGCGCCTGGAGCGACGTGCGCATCACTTCACGTCCGTTCATCGCCCTGACTCCTTTGTCGTGCCAATGACCGCCGTCGCATTGGGAGTTATCCTTGCGCCACCCGGCCGAGGCCGACCCAAAAAACAGGCAGGTTCGGCGCCGGCGGAATCCAACTTATGTGTCCAATACTTTGCTCGTTCCCTGCCTGAGTCCTCCGGCCGGTTCGTTCGCTCGGATTTAGAAGCCTGGACCGCGCGGGCGGAGTTTCGCGCCAGAGGTCTGGCTGGTGATGATAGTTTCGCCTTCATGCAAATTGCCTTGAACGATCTGCGTATGGTTGAAATCGCTCAATCCGGTTTGAGCCGCGACTGGAATCGGCGAGTTCCCTTGCCCAAGTGTCCAGACGACCCGCCATCCGCCCACGTGCGTTGTGTAAGCTTTACGAGGGATACGGTACTTGGCGTAGAGCGCGTGAATCTGATTTGCGGGCAAACTTGGCGTAAAAATCAGCGAAGCGTTGGGGACCTCGAGCGTGTTGCTCGCGTGGCCGACGGGGATGGTCACATATGCGGTTTCCCCGGGTAGCAGTTTTTCCAGGGGATTGTTGAAGTCAATGACCACGCTATAGGTGACGACGTTTTGCACGATGGTGGGGTTGAGGCGGATGGAATTGACGCGGCCGTGGAAAGTTTCGTTCGGGAAGGCATCGACCTGGAAGGTGCAGGGCGCGCCCGCGACGATGTGGCCGGTGTTGGATTCGTCGACCTGAGCGGCGACCTGCATGCGCCTGAGATCCTGGGCAACGCTGAAAAGCGTCTGGGCTTGCAGGGAAGAAGCGACGGCCTGACCGACGTCGATACCACGGGAAACGACCACGCCGTCGATCGGGGAGACGATGGTGGTGTACCGGAGGTTGGTTTCCGCCTGCTGGACATTGCCCTCGGCGGCCTCGACCTGCGCTTTCGCCTGCAGGATCTGAGCCTCAACCTGCTTGATCTGTGCCTTGGCTTGGTTGACATGGGCTTCGTCAGCAACGACCGTGGCTTCGGCTTGGCCCAGCGTCGACTGGACCTGCTGGTCGGAATCGATCGAGATGATGCCTTCTTTATAAAGATTCCGGTTGCGCTTTGCGTTGAGCTTGACGTATTCGAGGTTGGCCTTGTCCTTTTGGACATCGGCCTCATACGTGGCCACGGCCGCGCGCGAAGCAGTCAGGTTGGCTTCGAGGTTCTTCAAATTCGCTTTGGCGCTGGCCAAGTTGCCCTGGGCGGTGAGCACCTGGGCTTCATACATCGCGGGATCGATCTGCGCGAGCACCTGGCCGGCTTTCACGTGGGTATTGAAATCGGCAAAGATGTATTTGACGTTGCCGGAGACGTAGGAACCGACAGGCGCGGTGGTGAGAGGGTCGATTTGGCCGGTGGCCTGGACGATTGCGGTAATATTGCCACGCCCGACCTTGCCGGTCAAAAAGGTGGCCTTGTCGCCCTTCTTGCCCAGCACCATCCCCGTCAGGGCCACCGCAACTGCCAGCGCGATGATGATGGTTGCGAGTTTCTTGTGTTGTTTCACAAATTCGGGTACCTGCATCCGCGTTCCTCAGGTGACCTCAAAGAGGGATTCTTGGAACTTTCCTTCGTTTAGTATGACACGCGCCGTGAGAATCCGGTTGCGGCCAGTCTGCCAACCGGTTCCGGGCCCGAATGGCCCACAAAAACGGAGCGGGAACCACTTTCCATACGTTTCGTAAGACGTCTTCACCCCCTTTCCGGTTCCTCCCCTTTCGGATTTTGTTTGGGGGCCCGGGCGCCGGCTGGTTTTGGCCGGTTGGCGGCCTCGCGTGATAGAGTTCCTAACCATGCAATCTGAGCCGGGTTGGGAGACCCGCGAAAGGAAATCGAGAGTGGCATACCGCAATCTAAAGGAATTCCTGGCGCGCCTGGAGCGGACAAACGAACTGAAACGGATCTCCGTGGAAGTGGATCCGGTCCTGGAAATCACCGAAATCGCTGACCGCGTTGTGAAGGCCGGCGGGCCGGCGCTGCTCTTCGAGCGGCCCAAGGGCTCCGCGGTGCCGGTGGTGATCAACCTTTTGGGGAACATGCGCCGGCTGAATCTCGCGCTCGAGGTGGGCCAAGTGGACGAGATCGCGCAGCGAATTCGGTCGCTGATGGATCTGCCGCAGCCCGAGGGCATGCTCGACAAGCTGAAGCTGGTCGGCCGGCTGCGCGAGTTGGATTCAGCGTTTCCGAAGACGGTGAAGAGCGGGCCGTGCCAGGAGGTGGTGAAGCGAGAAAACTTCTCCCTCGAGGAGTTTCCGATCCTGAAATGCTGGCCTGGCGACGGCGGACGGTACATTACCTGGCCGCTGGTGGTGACGTGCGATCCGGCCAATGGGCGGCGGAATGTCGGCGTCTACCGGATGCAGGTGCTCGACGAGCGAACGACGGCCATGCACTGGCAGACGCAGAAGCACGGCGCGGAGCATTTCCGCCAGGCGCGGGACGAACAGAAACCGCGGATGGATGTCGCGGTCGCGATCGGCGCCGACCCGGCAACCGCCCTTGCCGGTGTTCTGCCCGCTCCTCCAGGCATGGACGAGATGATGCTGGCCGGGTTCCTGCGGCGGGAGCCGGTGGAGATGGTGAAGTGCGTGACCGTCGACCTGGAAGTGCCTGCCGAATCCGAGATCGTGCTCGAGGGCTACGTGGAACCGAGCGACTTGCGCACGGAAGGGCCGTTTGGCGACCACACCGGCTTTTATTCCCTCGAGGGGCAGTATCCGGCTTTCCACGTCACCTGCGTAACGCACAGGCGCGAGCCGCTTTATCTGACGACGATCGTAGGGCGGCCGCCGCAAGAGGACTACTTCATGGGCTACGCGGTGGAACGGATGTTTCTGCCGCTGATGCAGATGGCACACCCGGAGATCGTCGATGTCTCGATGCCGGTGGAGGGGATTTTCACGAACCTGATGATCGTGGCAATCCGGAAATCGTACGCGGGACAGGCACGCAAGATCATGCATGCGATCTGGTCGATGGGCCAGGCGATGCTGACGAAGGTGGTCGTCGTGGTCGACCATGATGTCGATGTGCAGAACCCGGCCGAGGTGGTCTGGAAGGCGCTCTGCGCCATCGACCCCGAGCGCGACGTGGAATTCGTGCTCGGCCCACTCGACACCCTGGATCACGCCGCCCGGCTGCAGGACTTCGGATCGAAAATGGGCATCGACGCCACACGAAAATGGCCAGAGGAGGGTTTTGCCCGGCCCTGGCCAGCCGAAATCAAGATGGATGCCGCGGTAAAAGCGCGCGTCGACAGCTTGTGGGTGAAACTCGGGCTGAAATGAACCGGGCGAAGCCCGACGTCAGGTTTCGGCTCTGGTGCGTTGCCGGCGAGGGCCGGTAAGGAACCGGTGGCGAGGAGGGTGGAATCCTCAGTTTTCGCGTTTTTTCGAGGCCCGTACGGCTGAGGGACGTTGTATCCCCCCGGCCCGTGAGCACGGCTAACTCCTGAAAAACGCGATCAGTGTGAGCACCAGCAGGGTGAATCCTATCAGCACGATCACTGAGCCCAGCACCCGGGCAAAATTCTTCAGCCAAAGCTGCGGGGCGGCCGTCGTCGTCTCCGATTGGAACTGACCGGTTTCGCGTAGGCGGCGATATTCCTCGGGCCTCTTGTGCCGAAATTCCTCTTCGCTTTCCTTCCCGGTGAAGATGACCATGTCCATCGGGAAGCTTTCCGGTCGCAGGTGCGTGTTGAAGAAGTGTACGGTGAAGATGAACCAGACGGCCAGCAGGGCTTCCTCGCCGTGGAGGACCAGGGCGATGTTGAGCCAGGAGCCAGGGATGAAGCGGGAAAAGAATGGCGCAAACCACATCGTGTAGCCGGAAAGGCCGATGACCGCCATGCCCCAGAATACGGCCCAATAGTCGAATTTCTCCCAATAGCTGAATCGGTCAAATTTCGGCCGCGGGCCGAGCCAGAGGAACCAGCGGATGTGCTGGAAGATGTCCTCGGCGTCCTTGGCGCGAGGCACAAGCGAGTTCGGGCCCCAGAAAAGGCTCCGCTCATGCTTTACGAAGCCGCGATAGAGGAGGTTGCCGACGTGGGTGAGGAACGCAACCGTCAGCAGCACGGCGCAGAATTTGTGGAAGAAAAGGATGGCGCCGAAGCCGCCCACGACATGGGCGAAGCGTTCGGCCCAGAAAGAATGGCTGAAGCGCAAGGGCAGGCCGGTAAGGGCTAGGCCGATAAAGGTGCTGAAGAGAACGGCATGCAAGTAGCGCTGGCCTACCGAGAAGCGAATGTGATAGCGGACCGCCTGATTTTCTTGTTCGTCGCTACCGGCTTGGCTTTCCCGAATGGCCGTGTTGTTTTGATCCATGAATTCTCCCTCCGTTGCTCGTGCACTCATTGCTGCCCCCCTTCATGAGCTTCGCGCCGGCCCACCGCCGTGCGAATGAGCCACAGGATTGTGTGCACGGCGAAGAAGCTGAGCACGGTGATCAGCAGCAGATTCATGAACAGCGTGACGAACCAGAGGGCCGGATAGGCGCGCCGGTCGTGCGGATTGGCGTGAGGCTGGTAGCTGATGAAGCCCTGGGTGGCCGAGGAATGGCATTGGCGGCAGGTGTGGAGGAGATTGTCCGGGTTGACCGAGGACTTTGGATTGGAAGCAGGCAGGATGTCGTGATTACCGTGGCAATTCCAGCAATGAGCGACCTCGGTGTAGCCGAGGGCGGAAACCTGGGCGTGGAACGTGTCGAGATAAGTGGCGTAGCGGGACTTGTGGCAACTACCACAAGTGGACGAGGTTTTTGTCTGCCAGGATGCTTTACTCACGCGGACGATCTGGTGAGCCGTGTGGCAGGTGGTGCAGACCGGCGCGCTGGGATTCCCCGCTTTCATCTGCTGGCCGTGAATGCCTGCCAGATACTGGGCTAGCGGCCCAGCGTGGCATTTGCCGCAGGTATAGGGAATATTGGTGCGGTAAATGGAACTCTTGGGGTTCGTGCGGCTGAGGATCTTGTGGGTGCCGTGGCAACTGGAGCAATTGGCCGCTACGAGCAGGCCGTCCTTGCTCAGCGCGAAGCCGTGGATCGAGTCCATGTACATGGAATAGACGTTGGGGAAGCCATACTTTTTCGCGATTTCCGGATTGCCGTGGCAGGTGCCGCAGGTGCGGGGAATGTTCAGCGGATAGACGGGGGATTTGGGACTGGTAACCAAAACGATCACGTGAGGATTGCCATGGCAGTCGAGACACGGCACCGCACCGACCTTGGCGTGTACGCTTTCGCCCACGCCGGCGGCCTCGTTGCTGTGGCAGGCCCCGCAGTTGACCGGAGTGACCTGGGCCGGATGCGGGAAGCCAGTGATTGAGGTGTGGCAATCGGTGCACGCCAAGCTGCCGTGAACGCTGCCCGCGAAGTGGCTCTGGTCGATGTAAAGGTTTTGACCCGAAGGGCCGGTGAAATCAGGCTGGCCGTGGCACGCGAGGCACGTGGCATTTACATTTTGTTGGGGCGGCTGGGAGGGCTGGGGAGGCCCTCCCAGGGCCAGGAAAAGAACCGCAATCAAACGCAAGGACATATTTGACCCCGCTGACTTCGACCCGGGCGCGAGTCCGGGAAAAGTGCCTAAAGCTAATGGACTCCGAGTTCCGAGAGGATCTTGGGGTGGTGTTCGTCCATCGCCAAGATGTCGTGGCAGGTGCTGCAATCGTTGGGGATGACTTCCCCGTTGGCGGCTACGTGGTTGCCGTCGTGGCAGCGGAAGCAGCCCGGCCAATTCATGTGTCCGAGGTTATTGAAATAGGTTCCCCAGGTGACGTGCATTTTGGGAAAGACGTTGCGGGCATAGATCTGCTGAATGGTCTTGATCGCCTCTTGGAGCTCGGTGTTCTGGGTGGCGATAACCTGGGGATATTGGGTTTTGTAAAACTGCTCCAGCGATTCGGCGATGCGCTGGTGGGCAACGGCGCGGCTTGGGTAATTGACCTTGAGGACGATGAGGCCTTCCTTCTTGATGTAGGGGATCTTGGGGCTGAGGTAGCCTTTCTGCATCGCATCGTCGAGGGCCTCGCCGGGCAACTGGAAGGTATGCGTCGGGCGGTTGTGACAATCCATGCAGTCCATCAGGCGATGCTCGCCCTTGGCGAGTTGCTCGGGCGTAGCCTTGATGACGGTGGAGCGGAAGATGGTCGTCTTGCCGTCCGGAGCTGTGTAGGAAACCCAGGGAATGACTTGGCGCTTGCGGTCAAGGGCGATGTAGTGGATTTGGACGCCGGGGGCGAGGTGGTGGCCGTGAATTCCCTGTGGTCCCTCAGCATTCTCCCCGCCAACCTTCATCAGCAGAACCGTGGTTTCCGAGGTGTTGTCCTTGTCGCTGTCGTAGTGCTTTTTAACCAGCAGGATGTTGCCCATGAAGCGCTGTGGCCAGTGGCACTGCTCGCAGGTGGCCCGCGCCGGGCGCAGGCTAGTGACCGGCGAGGGGATGGGCTCCGGATAATCGTGGAACAAGACCGCGAAAACCTGCTTCAGGCCAGAGAGCTTGGACCGCACGAACCAGGACGCGCCTGGGCCGATATGACACTGGACGCAGGCGACGCGCGAATGGGGCGAATGCAGGTAGGCGGTGTACTCGGGCTGCATCACCGTGTGGCAGACGGTGCCGCAGAACTGGACCGAATCCATGTACTTGACACCCTCGTAGGAGGCGGTGCTGAAGATAACGATGTTGAGGACCGTCGCGACCACAATCAAGGCAGCCGCACGGCGAAGCAGCGGCTGGCTGAAATCCACACGCGGGTACAGCCGGGGCAACTCGCCGCGCTTGAGCAGATGGTAGCGGCGCAACAGGGCGCCGACCGGCATCAGGATCAGGCCAAGAACGAAAATACCGGGCAGAATCAGAAAGAAAAGGATGCCGGCGTAAGGATATTTGTAAGCCCCGCCCCCGAGAACGATCTCAAAGAACCAAAAAGCGATGATCGTGAAGGCCGAGCTGGTGGTGAGCACCGCTCCGGTCAGTGAGATGGGATTGCGTCCTAGGTAGACAATCGGGCGCAGCCATCCCCCGATTTCTTCCTTCACACCCATTTTCCCTTTTCCTTTCGCTGCGGGCCGGGACCGGAGCAAGCCCGGCCCGCCTCACTACTTCCTCAGACCAAGCGCCGCATGGTCAATGGGAAGCGGCGGCGCGAAACGGAGCAAGGGAGGCACCACTCCGAAATGATTGTTATTTTTTCTCCGCCAGCGTGCGGACGAACGCGATCACGTTGCTGATCTCGGTCGAGCTGACGCCATGAACGGGCGGCATCTTGATATGGCCGTGCTCGATCACGTTGCGGATCTGGGCATCGGTGAGCGATTGGACTTGCTTCGATCCAAGGTCGGGAATTTTGGCGCCGAGCATGCGCCCTACCGCGGGATTTCCCTGGCCATGGTCGCCATGGCACATCTGGCAGTGTGCTTCGAAGACCTCGTGCCCGGCCTTGGCATTGCCTTTTTGGCCGGCCGCCAGAACTGTTGCCGGCATCAAGAATGCGGCAAAAAGAGCAATCAGGACCTTCAATTTCATTTCTTCCCCTCCTGAAAGTTTGTTAATTCTCAATTCTTTATTAACTGTAAGACTACAACGAGAAAAACAGTTCACACCACCGCAATCGCCCTTGAATTCCGGCAAGAAGGCCCCTGCTGTTCTCCCGCGCTTGGCCTTTGCCTTCACCGTTTGATGCTCCATTCCCGGACTCGTGTTTCCGCGCGAACCCCACCCCGCTTCCCGCCGGTCTTTGCCTTTTGGCGATTGGCAGCGCCTTTCAGCAAGGGGTGGGCACCGACGGCGATTTTCCTTTGCTCCTCAATGCCAGCGTGAGCACACGCCGCAGTTCGTCCTTTTGCGCCGGCAGTGGGACGCAATCGAACGCACCACGCCGCAAGGTTTCCAGATAAAGATGTTCATCGGCGTGGCAGAGCAAGGGAATCACCGGCGGCAATTCCTGTTGGCCGAGCAGGTCCAGAAATTCCTTTCGGCTCGGGCAGATGTGAGCCAGAACAACATCCACCGTTTCGCCCTCGAGCAGTTCCGTCAACTCCTCCGCGTTTTCCGCGAAGCGAACGACGCAGCCTAAACTGGCGAGCACGGCTGCCAGTGGCTCGAGCTCTTCGGGTTCCCGCGCGCACAATGCGATCGAGGCTTTTGCGAGCGGGTTCATTTCTGGCTGGTTCGCGATCATTGCCGGCATTTCACGGGGCGTCCGGTCCAGGCGCACGTCGCAGGTCAGGTAATCCTTATCCACCAGCGGCGGACGCGATTCCAGCGGCCAGCAGAGTTGTCAGTTCCCGTCTCTGTGACGTCGCTTGCCTGGCCGGACGCCCGATTTCCAGCGTGCAACCGGGGGACCAAACCCCTGCCGGGGCCGCAATGCGGAATTCACCGCGCAGAACGGAAGTTTCGAGGCTCAAAAATGGGTGAAGGCGCGCGAGGACGGGCGAGCCTGTGCGGCAATTTCACCAAACGGGCCAAGCCGCTGTGGGGCAAAACACCCAGGGGGATGAGCCTCGGTGCGCAATGAGGGAAAGAAATTCGGTAAGCCGACTGATTCGGTCGCATATTTCGTGCACATTCCGTTGCCTGTCAAAGAGTTGTGCGCAGGAGCCGATACTTTGTTCTGTTCGCTGATTTTCTGCGGTTTTTTCTTATCTTTGCGTAAGCGCCTTCCTCAATGGGGAGTTTTCCGAGGGTAAATTTCCACAGAAGTATGCCTTCCGACCGCACGCTCCTTGCTTCACCGGGGGTTGTGGACCGCAGTTTGCTTTGGTCACCCCGGAGGCGCCCATATGCGGTTCTACAACGCTTGGCGAAGGTGGGCCTTTGCAGTAGCCCTGGTGGGTGTGGGGTTCTTTGCTGCTGGCCGCCTTCCCGCACGCACGATTGAGCATACACATAGCGCAACACAGAAGACCGCCGCAGTCGCGGCGAAGCCCGTGGCGCATTACGTGGGTTCGAATACCTGCAAGATGTGCCATGCGGACGTTTTTAAGGAATTTGAACTGACTCCGCACTATAAAACGCTGCTGCTCAAGCAAAAGTCGAAGCAAGGCTGCGAAGGATGTCATGGGCCGGGCTCGATCCACGTCAATTCAGGTGGGCAAACACCCGTACCTTACAACTTCTTGACGATGACGCCGCGCCAGACCAGCCGGCGCTGCATGGTGTGTCACCAATCGCGGCACGAGAACATGCAGTTCCTGACCTCTGTTCACTATAAGAACGACATCGGGTGCACGAATTGCCATTCCATCCATGAATCGACCGACATGACGACGCTGCTGGTCAAGCCGCAGCCGCAACTCTGCTACACGTGCCACCGCGAGATCCAGCCGCTCTTCGAGATGCCTTTCCACCACCGGGTGAACGAAGGCATGGTGAAGTGCACAGACTGCCACAATCCGCACGGAAGCTATGTTGACGTGCAGCTGGAACCCGGCGGCGAGAACAAACAACTGCGGACGGCGGCGGCGGGTAACGCGATCTGCCTGAAATGCCACGTGGACAAGGCGGGTCCGTTTGTGTTCGAGCACGAGCCGGTGGTGACCGACGGTTGCCTGGATTGCCACAATCCGCACGGATCGCCGAACCCGCACATGTTGAAGGTGGCGAACGTGAACCAGTTGTGCCTGGAATGCCACACGCAGTCGAGTTTCAGCGGGGCGCCGGGCACTCCGAGCTTTCACAACCAAGGGGCGCAATTCCAAGCGTGCACGCTCTGCCACACCCAGATTCACGGATCCAACTTCAGCCCATACTTCTTCCAGTGAGGCCGCCACATGAATAGCCAGAAAGTGAGTACATTGGTTCCCAAACACGGAGGCTGGCGGGGCGCGCGGTACCTGGTGATCGGGCTGGCGCTGGGCGGCTGGCTGGCCGGAACGGCATTCGCGCAGCAGGAACAGGCGAATGCCAGCGAGACGGCAAAGCCAGTGACAGCGATGAAGGCGGCGTCGAAGACTTCATCGAAGACTGCGTCTTCCCCCGCTTCCTCATCGCCTTCCTCCTCTTCTTCCAAGACTGCGTCCTCGACGTCTTCAGTGACCACGATGACGCGAGCCAACGAGAACTACCCCTCAAGCTCGAGTACGAGCAGCCAGCAGCCGTTGCAGCCCCCCGCTCGCCTGCCGGCGGGCATCAACGCAGGCAACTACAATATGCACGGATCGGTTGACCTGGGCTGGCGATATAACAACATCAGCGGCAGCCAAGCGAATTACAACACCTTCGTGAACCTGCACCAGGGCCCACGGCTGCTCGATCTCTCCTTGAACGCACATTCGCTCAACCACCATGGGTCTTTGTTCGACACGTTGTCGCTGGACGGCTTTGGATTCGGCGGCGACCCGGTGACGGTGGTGCGACTGAACATGACGAAGAACCGGTGGTACGATTTCGGTGCGACCTACCGGCGATACAAATACTTCTGGGCTTACAACCTACTCGCGAACCCGTTGAACCCGGCAGCCACGGATCAGCCGGTTACCATGGCACCGCACCTGATGGACTTGAGCCACCGGATGACCGATCTCCACTTGATGTTGCTGCCGCAGTCGAGCATCCATGTGCGGCTCGGTTATGCGCACAGCCTGGAAGTGGGACCTGCGTACACGACCACGGGAGCCGAGACGGGTGCCGAGGCAGAGCCCGGAGCGACGGCTCTGCTGTTCCAGAACTTCAAGACGACCGACGACATGTATCACGCCGGTTTCGACTACGACGCGCTGCCGCGGACGACGCTCAGCTACGACCAGTACATCCAGCACTACAAGGAAGACACCCAGGCGGTAGACGGCAACCTCAACTATCAGTTGCCGGATGGCACGCCGGTCGATCTCGGGTTGGTCTATAGTTCGGCGGCTGGTACGCCGTGCAATCCGACGACAGCCTCCTCTGGCACGACCCCGCCGACGTCTGCTGTGACCTGCCAAGCCAATTTGTACTACGACCGCGGCGGAAGGCCGCGTGGCACGACGCCGACCGAACGCTTCAGTTTCCAGACGACTTATTTCCGGAACCTGAACATGACCGGCCAAATCAGCTACAGCTCGGGTTATCAACTGGTGAACGACCTCTACGACTCGTGGCTCGGATTGAACACGCGGACCGATACCGCGGGCTCGAAAGCGACAGCGGCCAGCAAGGCCAACCGGATCATCGTGACCGGGGACTGGGACGCCGTTTATCAGATCACGAGCAAGTTCCACGCCTCGGACAGTGTCGTCTACAACTCCTATCGAATCCCGGGCATCTCCAATTTCGGCGTCCTGAACTTCTTCCCACAAGAAGCTCCGGGCGGCGGCGTTTCGCTGGAATTGCCGCCGGGCGAGTTCACGCCAACCGATTGTCCCGCACCTTACACTGCGGCGGCTTGCCCGCAGCACGGCGCCGGAGCTGGACCGGATCTGGCGACGGGATATGACAGCACCTATCTCGGCCAGGACTTCAAGGCCAACACGTTCGAGTTGTCCTACGATTTCAACCCGAAAGTGGGCGCAAGCATTGGCTACCGGTACAGCAACCGCCAAATCACGGACTTCGCCGCCAGCTATTACACCGCCGAAACGTATTACCCGGGCGGCCCGACGGGTGCCGCGGCGGCGTATCGTGGCGATTGCAAATTGCAAAACGGTGTATTGCCGACCGACTGCACACTTCAGTCCGACGGCGCTGTTACCTTCACCGGGCTCGTCGAGGGCAGCGATAAGTCGCACAACCTGGCGGCCGACATCGACGGCGATTCGGCCCTGTTTGGCCTGTGGGTACGACCGACGAGCAATTTCCGCACGAGCTTCAACCTCGAGCTTTTCTCGGCGGATCACTCGTTCGCGCGGATTACCCCTCGCTTGATGCGCCACTACCAGATCAACTCGGTGTACACGCCAGTTCGTTGGGCGGAGATCACCGGGGCAGTCGACATCGTGGATAGCAGCGACAACGTGATCCAGGTTTTGAACAAGGACCACAATCGCAGCTACAGCCTCTCGACTATCTTCACCCCGACGAACCTGTTCTCCTTCGACCTCTCGTACAACTACGACGACGTCTACACACAAGCGCTGGTCTGCTTTGCGGTGAGTGGGGCCACCAACCCTGCGGCGCAGGGCGTTGCTCCGTGCCCGATCCCCGACTCGCCGGTGCCCGATGCGGCAATTACCAGCTACGAAAGCAAGAGCAACTTCGCCAGCGCAGGCATGATGGTCAAGCCCATGAAGCAACTCACGTTCGACCTGGGTTACACGGGCAGCTTCGTATGGGGAACGCCGTCCTGGTTCAACCCACTCACGAGCTACGCGGTGACGTTCCTCGACCCCCTGACGCCCTATGGTCCGTTGCGGTTCAACTACCAGACCCCCTACGTAAAGTTGGACTGGAACGTGTACAAGGGACTGGAGTACACCGCCAGCTGGAACTACTATGGCTATAACACTCGGGGAGACAACAATCCCGTGGGTCTTGCGCCGCTTGGGACGCAGGACTTCAACGGCAATAACATGACGCTTGCGATCAAATACGCCTTCTAGTGTCGGCGTTTTGGTCGTTTCTCCGATAACGACCAGAAGAGGCCACCTGAGGCGGGTGGCCTCTTCTACAACGAGCTTCCGCCGGGGTTGCGCCCTTCCCCCACGCATCCTTGGCCGCCCCGGCGGACAAAATGAACGAGTTGGAACCGCGGGATAGCTGGAGCGGTCTTACTTGTTACGAGCTTCCGCCGGGGTTGCGCCCTTCCCCCACGCATCCTTGGCCACTCCGGCGGACTAAGTTTAGAGGTGGGCAGGGGTCCGAGAGCAAGCGGGGAGGGCCCCTGTTGTGAACGAGCTTCCGCCGGGGTTGCGCCCTTCCCCCACGCATCCTTGGCCACTCCGGCGGACTAAGTTTAGAGGTGGACAGGGGTCCGATAGCAAGCGGGGAGGGCCCCTGTTGTAAACGAGCTTCCGCCGGGGTTGCGCCCTTCCCCCACGCATCCTTGGCCACTCCGGCGGACTAAGTTTAGAGGTGGGCAGGGGTCCGATAGCAAGCGGGGAGGGCCCCTGTTGTAAACGAGCTTCCGCCGGGGTTGCGCCCTTCCCCCACGCATCCTTGGCCACTCCGGCGGACTAAGTTTAGAGGTGGGCAGGGGTCCGAGAGCAAGCGGGGAGGGCCCCTGCTGAAAACGAGCTTCCGCCGGGGTTGCGCCCTTCCCCCACGCATCCTTGGCCACTCCGGCGGACTAAGTTTAGCGGGCGGCTTCGATCATGGAAGGCGTTTCCTTGAGCCGCCCGCTTTTCCTTGCGCGGCTGGAGATCACCAATTGGTCGGCATGGCGAAGATTGTTGTCTGACGTCATGGGGATCCCGGGACGGGGATAAAGTGAGGGTCTGCTGACATCTCTCGGGGCGACGGCGCTCGACACGGGCGTTGCGGTAACCGGCAGGAGCTGAAGGGAAGGAAACGGCGGAAGAAGAAATCCTGAGCCCGCCCATCGCATTCGGATAAGCGGGTTTTGGACGATCAGGAGGGTTGCTGGCGCGGCGTCGTTCGTCTCGATGGTGGGCACCGAGGTTTGTAGAGATCGACGCCGCGCGGCGGCTCGCAATAACCGAGCCATTACTTACTTACCGGATTTGCCCAGCTCACGGATATAAGCGATAACGTCGTCAACCTGTTTCGCGCTCAGACCGCGGATCGGAGACATCTTCTTATAGCCTTGCGTGATGTCTTTTTTCAGCTGAGCGTCGCTTTTCGCCTGCACCTGCTTGGACCCGAGCGGCAGCATTTTCACATGCATCATCTTGGCCAGGGACGGGTTGCCCTGCCCGTGGTCGCCGTGACACATCTGGCAGTGTTGCGCAAAGACGGCCTTGCCTTCCTTGGCGCTGCCCGGAGGCGGTGTCGCAAAAGCAAAGCTAGCCGCTCCCAAAACGAGGGCGGCGGTGTACAGCCAGGTGTTTCGCATACTTTCCCTCCTGTTTGTTTTTTGTTGCCCCGGACCGGGGGTCCGAAGGCATGCTTCGCAAAAAGTGTGGAATGGGTCCGGCGAGTTCGCCGGAACGAAAAATGGAGTTTCCGAAAGCAGTTGCCATCCGGGATCGCCACCGGAAACGTTGATCATGGCCCGAGGAATTTTGGCGGCCGTGATCGAAGCGCGCATCGGAATATGCCCTTCGCAATCCTTATAGAAATGCCCCACCAGACGCCCCTGGGCGATCTGATCGCAACAAGCAATATGCACGTTGTCTGCCACCGGAAGGACTCGTTTGGAGTGAGCAAGAAGGGCCACGAAAAAGCTGCTTCAGCCGGGACAGGGCGGGGTAAACGAGAGAAAAGAGGGAAACGAGCGTCCCCGGTGTGAAGCAGCCAGGCACTGCCCGGGCCAATTGGTGCGTCAATCGACTCCACCGGATGGGGCGAAACCACCCAGCAGCACTTGCGTAACCGAAGAGGGCGGGGGACCGAACGGCCAGTGGGAAAGAGCCGCTGATTCTGCATCTCGCGCTCCTCGAACCGGTTACCGAGCGCTGCGGTCCGTAGATTGGCGGAGTCTGCTTTGGCGGCAGCCGCTACTTGTGAGATGATAGCATGAAAACTATATGCGATTCCGTCCTGGTTGGCGCCTGAAGGCCGTCCTGCCGGTGGCGATCGTGCTTCTGGCGGGGCTGGCGGTATTTGAGCTGGCGACGCTCGAGTTGGAAGCTCCCGAACGATTCCAGGTACTCGGCGTGGCAGCCGGCGGTGCATTGGCTGTGTGCGCGGTCTTGCTGGTGGCTCTGGCCGCGCTGATCCAGCATCCACTGGTGGAGTTGAGTCGCAAAATTGAAGCGGTGCGTAACGGAGATCTCTACGCGCGTGTCTCATTTTCAGACCGGGACGACGACATCGGCTATCTGGGGCGGAACTTCAACGAGATGGTTCGCCAGTTGCGCGAGAGCCGAGACGCCCTGCAGCGCATCCACCAGACGCAGATGTCTCGGGCCGAGCACCTGGCGACGCTGGGTGAATTGGCCGCCGGACTTGCCCACGAGGTGCGAAATCCGCTGGCGGGAATCGCCGGCGCGGTGGATATTCTGGGACACGAGCTCCCGGCTTCGAGCCCCAGCCGCGAGATTGTCGGTGAGGTGCAACAGGAGGTTCGCCGGATTCAATCCACACTGAACGAATTGCTCGATTACGCTCGCCCAAAGCCCTTTGATATCCGGCCGGCTGACTTGAATTCCACGATCGAGCATACGGTGCAACTGGCGCGGCAGCAGGTGGCTTCACGGCCGATCGACATCCACTTCGTGCCGGCGGTCGATTTGCCGCCGGTCGAACACGATCCGCTGCAGATTCAGCGCCTGGTGCTGAACCTGGTGCTGAACGCCTTGCAGGCCATCGACGAGGAAGGCTTCGTCGACCTGCAGGTGAGCGCCGAAAATGGGTTTGCGGTGGTGAAGGTGCGGGATAATGGCCGAGGGATGACGCCCGAGCAGTTGCAGAACATTTTCCGGCCATTTTTCACGACCAAACGACACGGCACCGGGCTGGGCCTTTCGCTCTCAAGGAGGATCGTCGAGCAGCATGAAGGAAGCATCGATGTGGAGAGCGTACTCGGCAAAGGAACAGAATTCGTTGTGCGACTGCCGATAACAATAAAGAAGGACGAGGCGGCAAGGAGCCAGGAGATATGGGAAAGATCAAAGTCCTGATCGTCGATGACGAGCGGCTGGTCCGCTGGAGCCTGCGCCAGAAGTGCGAGGAATGGGGCTACACGGTCTTCGAAGCGGAGAATGGCGCCCAGGCCCTCGAGATCGCGCAGGCTGAGGCGCCCGAGGTCGTGCTATTGGACGTTCGACTGCCGGATATCGGCGGCCTGGAGGTGCTGGAAAAACTCAAGGCAACCAGCGAACTCGGTGTGACGATCATGATGACCGGCGATCCGCAGATCGACGACGTGAAAGCGGCGATCCGCATGGGCGCCTACGATTTCATCGGCAAGCCGCTGGATTTCGATGAGCTGGGCGTAACGATCCAAAACGCCCTGGAAGCGCACCGGCTGCGTGGCGAAGTGGAATCGCTGCGCGGGGAAGTGCGGCGCCAGGCCGGGTCCTACGAGGTGGTCGGGGCGTCGAAGAAGACGACCGAGCTGATGCGTTTCGTACGGAAGGTGGCGGCGAGCGAGGCTTCGACGATCCTGATTCAGGGCGAAAGCGGAACCGGGAAGGACCTGATCGCGAAGGTCCTGCATTACGAAAGTTCCCGGCACGACGGGCCGATGGTAGCGATCAACTGCTCGGCAATTCCCGAAACGCTGATCGAAGCCGAGCTGTTTGGCCACGAGAAGGGCGCGTTCACCGACGCGAAGGCGATGAAGAAGGGGTTGTTCGAGATCGCCGACAGCGGAACGCTTTTCCTCGACGAAATCGGCGAACTCTCGCCGTTCCTGCAGGCCAAGCTGCTGCGCGTGATGGAAGACCAGGTGATTCGCCGCGTGGGCGGGGTGCGCGATATCCACGTGGACGTGCGGGTAGTGGCGGCATCGAACCGAGACCTGGAAAAAGCGGTACGTGAGGGCCACTTCCGGCAAGACCTTTATTACCGGTTGGCGGTGATTTCGATCTATATCCCGCCCCTGCGCGAGCGAAAAGAGGACATCCTGCCGCTGGTCGATTACTTCGTCCAGGATTACAACCGCAAGTTCCGGAAATCGATCCGCGGCATCACCGACGAAACCCGGCGGCTGCTGCTCGCCTACGACTGGCCGGGGAACGTGCGTGAGTTACGGAACGCCATCGAGCGGGCGATGATCCTTGAAGAGGAGCCGATGCTGCGGCCGAGCTACCTGCCGTTCACTGTGACGCAGCCGCACGCTGGCATCACCGCGTTCGAGCGAGCCTCCTCACCTGCGCCGGGCGAGATGCTGCCGGGCGGGCGCCGGCTGCCGCCGCTGACTATCCCCGAAGGCGGCACTTCGCTCGAGGAGATCGAGCGGTCGATGGTGATGCTTGCCCTCGACCAGGCACATGGGAACCAGACGCAGGCCTCGCGCCTGCTCGACATCAGCCGCGACGCACTGCGCTACAAGATGAAGAAGTTCGGGCTGATCCACGCCGAGGACACCGAGGAAGCGGCTTCCTCCGGCTAGTCTTTGCCGCTGCCGTCCCGCGGCTCGGGTGCCGCTGATGAATCCCCGCGTCGCCTACTTCTCAATGGAAATCGCGCTCGACCCGGCGGTGCCTACCTACGCCGGGGGACTGGGCGTGCTGGCCGGGGACACTCTGCTCAGCGCCGCAGACCTCGGGCTGCCGATGGTCGGACTGACCCTCCTGTATCGTCAAGGCTATTTCCGACAACAACTCGACACGACTGGAGTTCAGCGGGAACTACCGGAGCAGTGGCGGCCGGAGGAGCTGCTCGATCCTGTTGAGCCGCGAGTGACGGTGGAAATCGAGGACCGTGCGATACGCGTGCGGGCGTGGCGCTGGCAGGTCCGGGGCATCACCGGCCACGTCGTCCCCGTCTACCTGCTCGATACCGCGCTCGAAGAGAACCCGGCCTGGGACCGCACGCTCACCGATTCGCTTTACGGCGGCGACGAACGATACCGGCTGTGCCAGGAAGTGGTGCTTGGCATCGGCGGGGTGCGAATGCTGTTGGCCCTGGGCAACGGCGCGATCGAAACCTTTCACATGAACGAGGGCCATGCGGCGCTGCTCTCGGTGGCGCTGGTTGAGCAGCGTCTGGCGGGTCGGCCGCTTTCGGCCGCCACGCGCGACGACCTCGAGGCGTTGCGTCGCCGCTGCGTTTTCACCACCCACACACCGGTGCCCGCTGGCCACGACCAGTTTTCCCGCGAACTGACCGAGCGCGTGCTGGGCCGTGAGCGTACCGAGGCGCTCGAGCGCGCCCAGCGCTTCCACGACGGCATGCTTAACATGACCAACCTCGGGCTGCATGCCTCACACTACATCAACGGTGTCGGGATGCGGCACGGGGAAGTCTCGCGCAGCATGTTTCCTTCCTATCCGGTGCGTGCTATCACCAACGGAGTCCACGCCGCCCGTTGGACTTCTACGCCCTTTGCCGCCCTCTACGATCGGCACATCCCCGAATGGCGCCGCGACAATCTCTATCTCCGCTATGCGGTCGGCATCGGTCTGGAGGAAATCGCCGCGGCCCATGCGGAGGCCAAGCGCGTGCTGCTCGACGAGATTCAAGAGCATTCCGGCGTCGCGCTCGATCCGAAGCTGTTCACCATCGGCTTCGCCCGCCGCGCCACTGGCTATAAGCGGCCCGAGCTGCTTCTGGCCGATCTTGACCGTCTGCGATCGATCGCCTCGCGCATGGGGCCATTCCAGGTGATCTATGCCGGCAAGGCCCATCCGCAAGACAAAAGCGGCCGCGACTCGATCCAGCGCGTTTTTCAGGCGGCACGGGAGTTGGCCGGCCACGTCCCAGTCGTCTACGTGGAAAATTACGATCTGCACCGCGCTTGTTTTCTTACCGCGGGAGTCGATCTCTGGTTGAACACGCCACAGCGGCCGCAGGAGGCTTCCGGTACCAGCGGAATGAAGGCCGCTCTCAATGGTGTACCGAGCCTGAGCGTGCTGGACGGCTGGTGGCTCGAAGGCCACGTGGAAGGCGTCACTGGCTGGGCGATCGGACACGACGAGAATGGCCCGGCCAATACCGCCGTCGAGGTGGCTTCGCTTTACGAAAAGCTGGAGAGCGTGATTTTGCCGATGTTCTACGGGCGCCCCGAAGCCTACCGGGCCGTGATGCGATCGGCGATCGCGCTGAACGGCTCCTTTTTCAATACGCAGCGGATGCTTCGCCAATACGCCCAGAACGCCTACGGAATCGAGTGCTGATGGGGACTGCGAGCAATGCAGGCCTGCGGCCTTATTTTTCCGGACAGCTGATGCCCAGCACAGGCTGGCGCGGACTGCTCCCACGATGCTGAAGCTTGGCTCGGAAGCCGGGGTGGGGCGTAAGACGCGGTGCACAGCCTCTCCGGAAGACCTGAAGCGGTGAAATCACACAGTGCCGAAGCGCTGAAAAACACACCGGCCGCGCCTGGCAGAATGGCGAAAGCCGTTCCAATCGAAATAACCCGTTGCCATAGAGTGGCTTGCTATTAAGACGGCATTTGGCAGCCAGCGTGCTCACCTCAGGACAAGGATATGAGGGTGACCGGACGGCAACAGATGCGCCGGTCGAAAAGCCCAGACGCAAGAGGTGAAGGGTAAGGGAAGCGACCATCACCATCGAGCGGACGGGACTTGCTTCGGTCGGGAGCGAGCCGAAGCAACTGAGCGCTGCCCAACGGACCCTCGGCGGCGGCTGAGCGTAGTAGCAAGAACGCGCCAGTGAAAATTGGCGCACCAGCCTTACAGCTGGGAAATTGCTATGTCTCCAGCCGCCGCCATTTTTTTGTCTTCTTCAGAACACGATCGTCACACGTTTCTGGCGTTGTATCGTCACGGTTCTTCGAACGGAGATGGCGCGGGGCCAGTCGCCCGGGAAACACGGAGGAGTTTGACGTGCGTGCGCTTTCCTTTTGCACGACAAGACTTGGGAAAGCCACCCACCGCTTCGCCCCTCAGCAAAGCAGGCGGTGGGGCACGAGAAGCGAAGGGAAGGGAAGGCGCGGCCATTCGCTGCACAGTTTCTTCTTTCCTGGCGAGTGGCTTGTAAAAATGCCCGAATTTCTGTGGGAGAAATTCCTAGCGCTTCGGAGCCCCGGGCAAGTCCACCGCAAACATGCACGGATCCTTTTCTTGCGCGAAGCCGAGGCTTTTCGCCAAGCGGAGCATCGGGATGTTGTCCAGTTCGGTCATTCCCCAAACGCGACGCATGCCCGCTTGCCTGGCTTGCTCAACCAGCGTTTCGAGCAGCAGGTGTCCGATGCCGCGATTGCGATAATCCTGGTGGACGAAGACGGCGACTTCGGCGGTGTCGCCGTCGGGGCAGAGGACGGCATGGCCCACGAGTCGATCGTCGACGATAGCGAGGAAATTGGGCGAGGGTGAGAGCCGTTCGAGCCATTCCGCAATGCGCACGCGCGGTGGCAGGCCGAGCGAAGCGGGCCGGGGCTCAAAGGACTCGTACATTGAGCAAAGTTGGGCCTCGTCGGCCGCAGAAGCCGGGCGAATCTGCACCGCTTTTTTCGTCTTGGCTTGGTGTGCAGTCACCGGAACGCTCAAAAGTACCTCCCAAGTTCCGCCTCTTCACCACCGGCATGGCGAGCGATTCGCTGCGCCAACGAGTGGCCTTGCTTGCAGATCTGGAGCGTCGCTTCGTGCCGGTCGAGCGTCGTCTCGAGCTTGTCGATCGCCTGAATCAAATTCCCCAGTTCGCGGAGCAGATCGGCATGTTCCATTTTCAGTTCGTAGGCAAAGGAGGCGATGTCGGCGTCGCTATCCGGCAGCTCCCGCCACTCCATTAATTCCTTGGGTGCGAGATGGTCGGACAAGTACAACCGGAGCCCGACCGTGGCCTCACGGAGGGTCGCCGCCCTCTCTTTCCAGTCGATAGGCCCACGGTAACTGGGGTGAACCAGCTCAAATGCCAGTTCGAAGGTATTCAATTTCTCAAGCAACTGCTCCCGGTGGCTCCCGACGGGCTTGTGGGGCTCCTTCATGCCACGCCTCTGTTCTGGAAGCCAGCATGCTTACTGCCAGATGCGCGAAGTGAAGGGTAGGCGCCTTATCACGTTCTCCGAGAAGGTGTTGTGACCAACGAGCGGTCTGCGAAGACTGGACGAACGATCGATCTTTTGTGCCGCCCGGCGCAGGTCGTGCGCGAAGTGGCGCAGCCGTCAGTGCCGCAAATGCGGGTGTAAGAGCTAACTATCTTGTAACGAGTAACTTAGCGCGCGGCATTCTGGCAAGGGAAGTGCAGCCCCCAAGACAGGAGTTTTGGAGGGAAGGCCATGGCTAGTGAGCCGAAACCTCAGGTCGCGAATCCAGCGGAGGCGAAACCGGTGGAACTGCCCGGTCGCGTGGATTTCAACACGATTATTGTCGCAACGGACTTCTCCCCGGCTTCGGAACGCGCGTTGAGCTACGCCTTGGCTATCGCACATCGTTACGACTCTCACGTTTATGTGGTCCATGCGATTCGGCCCGACCTCTATACGCTTACGCCGCCGGAAGCCTCCGGCGGCATGGTCGAATTGGTGCGCCAGGCCGCTGAGCAGGAAATGGCGAGTTTACTCGTTTCGGGTCGGCTGCGCGAAGTTCCTCATCAGGCGGTGGTGGAGGAAGGTGAGGTCTGGACCGTTCTGGCCGATTTGGCCAGCCGCCACGATGCCGACCTGATCGTACTGGGAACTCATGGGCGCACCGGATTTGAAAAGATGTTCCTGGGATCGGTGGCCGAGCGGGTTTTCCGGCTGGCCGAGAGGCCGGTGCTGACAGTGGGGCCGGAGGTGGCCAAGCAGGCCCCGGAAGAGGTTGAGCTGAAGCACATCATTTACGCCACTGACTTCTCCCCCAATTCGCGTCGCGGGCTGCCTTACGCGCTTTCGCTGGCTCAGGAACACCAGGCGACCCTTTCCCTGTTCCACGTCGTGGAAAATAGCGAGGAGCTTTCACCGGAGACGGTCAGCCACCTGCGGCAATTCTTTACCGAACGCCTGCAGGCGTTGCTGCCTCCCGGCGCCGATCTTTGGTGTTATCCGGAATTTGTCGTGAGTTTCGGTAATCCCGTCGAGCGCATCCTGGAAGTTGTGGAGTCCTCTGGGGCCGACCTGTTGGTGCTCGGCATCCGCGGCGGGGGAACCGCGGTCGGCCACATGCCCCCTGCCAATGCCTACCGAATCGTCTGCCAGGCGGCGTGCCCTGTGCTGACCGTACGAGGTTAGTTGGTGCCTTCCGGCTGGCTTTGGGTGAGCCAGTGGCGGAAAAGAAAGCGGGCCCGGAGGGTTCTAGAGGCTCTCCGGGCCTTTCCTTTTGCCTGGCTGATTCTGAATCGTCTACCGGAAAGCCGCTCTGTTCCGATTGCTGGAATCGGGCTCCCTTTTGCCGCGCACCCGCTCCTGAAAATCAGGTAATCCCGCTCGCCCGTGGGCAATTCGGCGAGCGTGGAAGCCCCTGTCCTGAATTTTCCCAGCTTTCTTTCTGATAGTGTTTTGCGGTGAGCGCTTGACCCGGAGAGGCCGTGGCGGCGAAACTCGCCTGGAAGCGGGGACTGCCCCAACGAAAGGCTTTCATGACTTTTTCTCCACACCGCACGCGGCTCGGTCGGCTTCGTGATCGAATGGAGCAGACCGGTGTCGAAGCCATTCTGATCACTCACATCCCCAACGTTTTCTATCTCAGTGGATTCAGCGGCGACGCGGGCGCACTGCTGGTGGAGATGAATCGCGCGACGCTCTTGACTGATTCCCGTTTCACCGTCCAGGCCAGTGAGGAGCTGGCCCCGGCGCTGATTGGACTGAAGATCGTCAAGGGCTCGCTTGCCTCGGCTGCCGGAGCCGAACTGGTTCGCCGGCACGTGCGCGGGCGGGCGGCTTTCGAAGGGGCGAGGGTTTCGGTACTCGACGCGGCGGACTTGCGGAAGGCTTCGCAGGACCGTGTCCGGTGGCGGCCAGTGACCGGCTGGGTCGAGCGGTTGCGGACGGTGAAAGAGGCAGGCGAGGTCGAGCGGATCCGCGACGCGGCGCGGTTGGCGAGCGAGGTGATCGTCGAGGTGCTGCCGCTGGTGAAGCCGGGCGTAAAGGAATGCGATCTGGCTGCGGAAATCGAGTTCCGCATGCGGCGGCGGGGTGCCAGCGCTCCTGCCTTTGAAACGATCGTCGCCTCGGGCGCACGCGGTGCGCTGCCGCACGCGCGTGCCACCACCAAGGTATTCCGGGCGAATGAGTTGGTGGTCATCGATATGGGTGCTATACTCCGCCATTACTGTTCGGACCTGACTCGAACGGTATTCCTGGGCCGAGCCCCGACACGCATACGGCGGTGGTACCGAGCCGTGTCCGAGGCTCAGGAGGCCGCCGCCGAGGCCTTGCGGCCGGGCGCGCCGGCCGAAGCGGCCGATTTGGCGGCCCGACAAGTTTTGCGCGGTTATGGCCTCGAAAGGGCGTTCGTCCATAGCACCGGTCACGGGCTGGGACTCGAAGTGCACGAGGGGCCCCGGTTGGGCCGTGGCCAGTCGCAACCTCTGGACGCCTCGAGCGTAGTCACGATCGAGCCGGGCGTTTACATGGAAGGGGCTGGGGGCATTCGCCTTGAGGACGACCTGCTCGTTCTCCCTGGCGGCCCGGAAGTCCTGACAAACGCCCCGCGCGAATTCCTGGAGTTGTGAATGGCCGGAAAGAAAAAAACGACGACTCCCACTTCCGCTTCCTCCGCCTCGAAGCTCGACTGGCCGGAAGTCGAGCGGGTGCTGAAATTGATGGACCGGCATGAGCTGGAGGAATTCGAATATTCCACCGGCGGGTTCCACGTTCGATTGAAGAAAGTGTCGGTCGACCAGGCGCCGGCCACACCGTCCCCGGCGGCGGTTCCCGCCGCAGCTCCGGCTCAAGCTACCGTGGCGCCGGCTGAACCGGCTCCGGCAGCCGCCGAGAGCGGCGAAAAGGTGCATATCGTCAAGTCTCCGATAGTCGGCACGTACTACGCCGCCCCCAGTCCCGGCGCACCCAGCTTCGTCAAGGTTGGCGACCATGTCCAAACGGGGCAGGTGCTTTGCATTATCGAGGCAATGAAGCTGATGAACGAGATCGAATCGGACGTTGCCGGGGAAATCACGCGTGTTTTTGTCGAGAACGGCCAGCCGGTCGAATACGGCGAGCCGCTCTATGCCATCCGGCCGAGCGGTTCGGATCGGTCGGCCTGAAACGGGATGTTCCGGAAAATTCTCATTGCCAACCGCGGGGAGATCGCCCTGCGGATCATTCACGCCTCAAAGGAATTGGGTCTGCGCACCGTCGCGGTGTATTCGGAGGCGGACCGGCACGCGCTGCATGTTCGCTTTGCCGATGAGGCAGTCTGCATCGGCCCGCCGCGTTCCGCTGAGAGCTATTTGAACATCCCGGCCGTGATCAGCGCGGCCGAGATCACCAACGTCGACGCGATTCATCCTGGCTACGGTTTCCTCTCCGAAAACGCGAATTTTGCCGAGGTCTGCGAGGCTTCCCACATTACCTTCATCGGCCCCTCTTCGGAAACCATCCGGCTGATGGGGGAAAAGGACCGGGCGCGGCAGAAGATGGCTGAAGCTGGCCTTCCAATCATCCCCGGCTCGGAAGGGGTGGTGCCGGACGAAGACGCCGCGCAGCGGGTCGCTGCCGAGGTTGGCTACCCGCTTATGATCAAGGCGGCCGAAGGGGGCGGCGGGCGTGGCATGCGCGTGGTGCGGGAGCCCGGCGAACTGCTGGGCGCTTTCCGGACCGCGCGCACTGAAAGCGAACAAGCGTTCGGCAGCCCCGACGTCTACATCGAGCGGCTGATCGAGCGGCCCCGGCACATCGAATTCCAGGTGCTGGGCGACCAGGCCGGCAACGTCATCCACCTGGGCGAGCGCGAATGCACCATCCAGCGGCGGCATCAGAAGCTGCTCGAGGAATCGGCCTCCCCGGTGCTGGAGCCGGAGACGCGGGAGCGCGTCGGCGCGGAAGTGGTTGAGGCGTTGCGCCGGATCCGCTACACCAATGCTGGCACGGTCGAGTTTCTTCTCGACCAGAACGGCCAGCTCTATTTCATCGAGATGAACACCCGGATACAGGTCGAGCACCCCGTCACTGAAATGCGTTCGGGCGTGGACCTGGTGAAGGCGCAATTGCTGGTCGCCGCGGGCGTGCCGCTACGGGATATCGTCGAAAAGGTCGAGTTCCGCGGCCACAGCATGGAATGCCGGATCAATGCGGAAGACCCGGAAACCTTCCGGCCTTCGCCTGGCCGGATCACCGCCTTCCACGTTCCCAGCGGGCCAGGGGTCCGCGTCGATACGGCCGTTTATGCAGACGCGACAATCCCTCCTTATTACGATTCGCTGGTGGCGAAGCTGATCGTGCATGGCAACGACCGTGCCGAGGCCATCGCGCGGATGCGCCGTGCGCTGGAAATGTTTGTGATCGAAGGGATCCGCACGACGATCCCGCTGCACCGGCGTATCCTGGCCGATCCCGACTTCGCCGCTGGGCGCTTCGATACCGGCTTCCTCGACCGGCTGGTGAAGCTGCCGGCGGAGTAGTTGCGGATGCCGCTTGCCTTTCCTTCCTTCTACGTCATAATGGACGCCGTTTTGAGCGGTTCCTCAACGATCGCATTGGCAGAGCAGTTGGCTTCGGCCGGAGCCGAACTGATGCAATACCGCGACAAACAAGGGTCCTCGCGCCTGCTCTTTGAAACCAGCCAGATGCTGGTGCGCCGGCTTGAGCTCTTTCCGGTGCGTTTGATCGTCAATGATCGCCCCGATATCGCGGCGCTGGTGGGCGCCGGCGGAGTGCACATCGGCCAGGACGATCTGCCGGTAGCCGGAGCGCGGACGATCATTGGCAGCGAGCGCTGGGTAGGTTGCTCCACCCATACGCTGGAGCAGGTGCGCGAAGCCGGCCGCACGGCCGCCGACTACATCGCCTTCGGCCCCATTTTCCCGACCACCACGAAAGCCGCCGCCGATCCGACGGTGGGCGTCGAAGGCTTGCGCCGGGCTCGGGAGCTGACACGGAAGCCGCTGGTGGCGATCGGGGGCATCACGCTCGAGCGCGCCGAGCAGGTTTGGCGCGCCGGCGCCGATTCGGTCGCGGTTGCGCGTGATGTGCTCGCGGCCCGCGACCCAGCCGCCCGTCTCCAGGAGTATCGGGAACTCGCCACGCACGTTTTCGGAAAGCAATCTTGAGGGACACCGGGGATCCTCGGTCGGCGGGGACCACGGATGGAGGATGTTTCTGGTGAGCGCCGCCCGCAAACAAAGCCCCGGGCGGAAACCGGGAAGGAGGATGAGCGATGGCCAGCAAGCTGCTGTCGACCAAGCCGATCGATGAGTTGCTCAAGAGCGCCGAAGGGGAAAAGGGAGGTTTGCGGCGAGCACTCGGCCCGGTCAACCTGATTACGTTTGGCATCGGTGCCATCATTGGCGCCGGAATCTTCGTGCTCACCGGGCAGGCGGCGGCACTCTACGCCGGTCCGGCGATCGTGCTTTCGTTCATCCTGTGCGGCATTGGCAGCGGCTTTGCCGGCCTCTGCTACGCCGAGTTCGCGTCGCTGATCCCGATTGCCGGCTCGGCATACACCTATGCCTACGCTACGCTCGGCGAAATTTTCGCCTGGATCATTGGCTGGGCGCTGATTCTCGAATATTCGTTTGGCGCCGCGACGGTGGCTTCGGGATGGGCCGGTTACTTATCCAGCTTGCTGGCGGATTTCAACATTCACATTCCGCCGCAGCTCGATGCGGTTCCCGGCACGAAACTGATCTTCTACCAGGGCACGTGGCAAAAAGCGAGCAACGTGCTGCCGGCAATCGAAAAGGCCGGAATCAATCCGGCGACGCTGCCCCACGCCACGGGGATTTTCAACCTCGTGGCGCTGCTGGTGATTCTGGTGATCACGGCGATCTTGGTGGTCGGCGTGAAGGAATCGGCGAACCTGAATTCCACGTTCGTGACGATCAAGATCTCCGTGCTGCTGGTCTTCATCGGGCTGGCCGCGATCTTTGTGATGCATCATTCGCACATCGTCGACATGAACTGGCATCCCTTTCTTCCTCCCAATACGGGCAAATTCGGGCAGTATGGCTGGTCGGGAATCCTCCGCGGCGCGAGCGTGATCTTTTTCGCCTACATCGGATTTGACGCCGTTTCCACGACGGCGCAGGAGGCACGCAATCCGCAGAAAGACATGCCAATCGGCATCATCGGATCATTGGTGATCAGCACGGTGTTCTATATCATCGTGGCCGGACTGTTGACCGCGGTCGTGCCCTATACCTCCCTGGACGTGGCCGACCCGGTTGCCGTGGGCGTGGCCGCGACCGGCGTGCGCTGGGGCAGCATTCTGGTGAACCTGGGCGCCGTGGCCGGGATTGGGAGCGTGATGCTGGTGATGTTGCTGGGCCAATCGCGGATCTTCTGGACGATGTCGCAGGACGGACTGCTGCCGGGATGGGCTGGGAAAGTGCATCACCGGTTCCGCACCCCCTATATCTCGTCGATTGTCGTGGGGATTCCAGTGGCTTTGGCGGCGGCGTTTCTGCCAATCAACGAACTGGCGGATCTGGTGAACATCGGGACGCTCTCGGCGTTTACGATCGTCTGCCTGGGTGTGTGGGTGCTGCGGCGCAAGCAGCCGGACCTCCATCGTCCGTTCAAGACACCGTGGGTGCCACTCGTGCCGATTCTGGGCGCCTGCATCTCCCTGGGATTGATGGCCGGTTTGCCTTCACTGACATGGATTGCCTTTCTGTCGTGGGGCACCTTCGGACTACTCATCTATTTCTTCTACAGCCGCCGTCACAGCCAGCTGAGGCAGCAGCAGACGGGCGATTAGAATCGAGGATTAGACGGGCCGGGTTCCGGTGCCCGCAACAGGCGCCGGGGATAGACTTGCCGAATGGCGATGATGAGGCCAAGACTCCTCAGAGCGCTTTGGCGCCGCGCGTCTCTCTTGGACCGCATCGCTACGGCACTGATTGTTCTGTACGCTGTGGCGTTTGTAGCGGAAGCGCTCGGCTGGCGCCCGGGGCCGGGAGGGTTGTCGCTCGCCATCGGTTTCCTCTCGTTCCTCTTCTACATTTCCATCATTTTCCTGCTGTTTCGTTCGCGCGGCTGGATTGCCGACCGCCTGCTCTGGAAGCTCCGTAACCGGCTGATTCTGGCTTACATTTTCATTGCCGTTGTGCCGGTAGTGCTGCTGCTGGCGATGGGCGTGATCCTCAGCTATATGGCAAATATTGAAATCGCCGCCCACTTGCTCCATGACGACGTTCATACACGGATGCAAGAGGTTCATGCAGCGAGCCGCGAAGCGTTGGCGCTCGCCCAGGCCACCGGTGGCCCGCACCCGACCCTGAAAACCTTGGATCGTTCTCCGGTGATTCGTACCTTGCTCCAATCGGAACAGCATCGCCTGCCGGACCTCTCCATCGAGTTTTTGGCCGCTACGGCCGAGACCCGGAAACCGTCGTCGCCGACCGGCCCGGCGCAATTCGTCGAGCGAAATGGCAAGTTGTGGATCGAAGGCGCCTCGGTAGGCCAGTTGCCAGATTCGCGCTGGGTCGAAGCCCGCGCTCGGCTGCCGGTCACCTCCCGTCTGTTGGATGCGTTGTCGCCCGAGCTTGGGCCGCTGTCGCTGGGTGTTACCAGCGTATCTACCGGGAACTTCCAGCGAAACCAGAAAGGCGCCACGGGCGAGGCAAGGGGACTGGTTTCGACGCGGAACCGTGTGTTGCCGCCGCCGAAGAACTGGCTGGACTTTCGCATAGGGGGCGGAACCACCTTCAATCTGTTGTTATATCCCGGGCACGGGGCTAAGCCCGAATCGAAGATGCTGCTGGCGGCGTTTCAGGCGCGAGCGTCGAGCTTGAGCAAGCGGATCGAAGGATCGCTTGGTGAATTCCAATGGGTTTTCGTCGGGCTGCTGTTCGTGGTCGGGGGACTGTTCATTGTTCTCTGGTTGCTGGCTTTCATTGCGGGATTGGTGATGACGCGGACGATCACGCGCACCGTGGCAAAGCTCGACGAAGCGACGCACCACGTGAAAGCAGGCGATTTCTCGCACCGCATCTCGATTGAGCGCCGGGATCAATTGGGCGCTTTGGCTGAATCCTTCAACTCGATGACCAGCTCGATCGAGGAACTGCTCGAGGAGCAGCGGCAGCGGCAGCGGCTCGAAAACGAGCTGACGATCGCGCGCGAAGTGCAGACCCAGCTTTTCCCGCGGTCACTTCCGGCTATTCCCGGGCTGGAGTTGGGTGCCGAGTGCCGGGCAGCACGGGTGGTCAGCGGCGATTATTACGACTGCATCCAGCTTGATGGCCAACGAGTGGCAATCGCCCTCGCCGATATCAGTGGCAAGGGAATTTCGGCGGCCCTGCTGATGGCGAGCCTGAATGCGGCACTGCGGAGCATGGTCGTTTCCGACGGGATGCGCGGCCTCGAACCGGCCAGGCTGGCCGAGCGGCTGAATCGCCATCTCTTGCTCAATACGTCCGACGACCGCTACGCCACTTTCTTCTTCGCCATCTACGACTCGGCCGCCCGCCGGCTCGACTACACCAACGCCGGCCATCTGCCGCCCTTTTTCATCAATGGCGACCGCGTGGAAAAACTCGATCGCGGCGGACCGGTGATTGGCCTGCTGGAGGGTTGCAGCTACGAACAGGCCTCCGTCATGATCGAGCCCGGCAGCATGCTGGTGGCCTACAGTGACGGCATGACCGAGCCGGAAGACGCATACGGTGAGGAATTCGGCCCCGAACGGCTGCAGGCCGAAATCCTTCGCCATCGCCACCTCTCGCTTGAGCGGCTTTGCAACGAGTTGATCGAGGCGGTCAAGAATTGGTGCGCCCCAGCCGAGCCGTTTGACGATCAGACAGTGCTGATCGCGCGAATGCAATAACCAGGGGACAGTCCCGCAGGCCAGCGCACGTCCCCGCTTACGTTTCCCGGCTCATTCGTTATACTGACCCCCATGAAAGCATTAACTGCTGCGCGCATGCGCGAAATCGATCGCCTCACCACCGAGCGGTACGGGATTGCGAGCCTCGACCTGATGGAGAACGCCGGGCGCGGGGTCGCCGATACGATTGCCGGCCGCCATCCCAACCTGGAACAGTGCTGGATCACCGTGCTTTGCGGAAAAGGAAACAACGGCGGCGACGGACTGGTGGCCGCGCGTCACCTTGCCGAGCGCGGCGCCCGGCCCTCGGTGCATCTGTTCGCCAAGGCCGAGGAAGTTGGGGGCGACGCGGCAGTGAATCTGCGCCGCTGGCGCGAATTGGGCGCAGTGAACGAGGTGACGACGGAAGAAGCGCTCGAAAAGATCAGCGCCGAATTGGCGGCGGCCGACATTGTGGTCGACGCGTTGCTCGGCACGGGCCTCAGCGGCCCGGCGCGGGGGCTGGCCGCGACGGCGATCGACGACGTGAACCGCCTGGCGCGGCACGCCGACGTCATCGCTGTTGACATTCCCTCGGGCATGCCCTCCGACAGCTTCGATTCGCCTGGTCCGGTGATCGATGCCGATGCCACGATCACCTTCACCGCACCGAAAATCGGCCAGCTCCTGCCGCCCAACGCCGAGCACGTCGGACGGCTCATCGTGCACGAAATCGGCTCACCGCGCGAGCTGTGGGAAAGCGACGAATCGCTGAAGTTGCATTGGCTCGAGCCGGGCGAGTTCCGCGGCTTGCCGCTGCGCCGCGCCGCGAATACGCACAAGGGGACTTACGGCCACGCCCTGATCGTCGCCGGATCGTACGGGAAATCGGGCGCGGCGGCACTGGCCGGCATGGGCGCGCTCCGCTCGGGCGCGGGACTGGTGACGGTGGCAACGCCCCAGCCCGTGTTGGGCATCGTGGCGCAATACATGCCCGAGTTGATGACGGAGCCGCTCGATGCCACCGGCCGGGGCACGGTGGCCGCGCACGTCGCCGAATCCGGCCGCTGGCAGGAACTGCTCACCGGGAAAACGGCCGTGGCGATGGGACCCGGCCTGACGACCGAGGCCGACACGGTACGGTTCGTACAAACGGCCGTGGCCGATTGCCCGCTGCCGCTGGTCCTGGACGCCGACGGTCTGAACGCCTTCGGCAATGCCGCCGCCGTCCTGAAAGATCGCCGCGGACCGCTGGCGGTCACGCCCCATCCGGGCGAGATGGCCAGGCTGGTGGGTAACAGTGCGGCACAGGTGCAGTCGCGCCGGCTCGAAACGGCGCTCGAAAGCGCCCGCGCCTGGAACGCCTTTGTCGTGCTGAAAGGCTTTCGCACGATCGTGGCCTCGCCCGATGGCCGCGCCTTCGTCAATTCCACCGGGAATCCCGGTATGGCCACCGGTGGCACCGGCGACGTGCTAACCGGCATTCTGGCCGGGCTGACCGCTTGGTTTGGGGCCAGTAATTGGGCGACCGTGCTGGGCCTCGGCGTCTACTTGCATGGCTTGGCTGGGGACTTGGCCGCCGAGCGGCGCGGAGAAATTTCGCTTGTGGCGACGGATGTTGTGCGTGCGCTCCCGCGCGCGTTTTGCCGCACGCTTGAGGCGATCGAGCATGCCTGAAGAGAAGTGGGAGACCTCGTCGGCGGAAGAGACGACCGAGCTGGGCCGGCAAATTGCTTCACGTTTGCGGGCGCCGGTACTGGTGTTTCTCACCGGAGAGTTGGGGGCGGGGAAAACGACGTTGACCAAGGGCATCATCAGCGGGCTGGGAGCGGCGCGCGAGGAAGACGTCACCAGCCCGACGTTCACCCTCGTCCATGTCTTTCACAATCACCAGACCGTTTACCACGTCGATCTCTATCGGATCACCAATTTCCACGACCTGGAAACCCTGGGCCTTGAGGATGTTTTCGACCGGCCGGCGGTCGTGATCGTCGAGTGGGCCGAGAAATTCACTCTGCGCGCCGATTGGCCGGTCGTGCGCATCCACCTGGAGCATGCCGGCGAAGATCAACGCCGCATCCGCCTGGAAGATTCGGCGGGCGTCCTGGCCGTGAAGGACCCACGGCAGGAAAAGTACTGACCGTGGCTGCTGACACGAACGTGGGCAGCATCCGCGAGAATTCCATCTTCAGCTTTTAGCGGCTTCAGGCTTGAATTCGCCGCAGGCTTTGCAGCAGACTGCCTTCTGCCAACAGGCAGAATCGGAGAATCCTTCATGCTTATGAATCTACCGCGCAATGGCTCGCTGGTGGGCGCCGCCCTTCTCTGCTGCGCGCTGGCCCTCCCTCTCCAGATCCCAAGCGCCCGGTCAAGCGGGCTAGCGAGGCGGATCAACGCCATTTTCGCGGCCGTGACCTCGAAAGACGCGCCCGGGCTGGCAGTGGTGGTGCGCAAGGACGGGCACACCGTATTCAAGCGCGGCTACGGGCTGCGGGATCTGCGTTGCCATTTGTCCATCAACGGGCACACGAATTTCCGTTTGGCTTCGTGCACCAAGCAGTTCACCGCGATGGCAGTGATGCTGCTCGTTCACGAAGGAAAGCTGCGCTACGACGAGCCGCTCACGCGGATTTTCCCCCATTTCCCCTCCTACGGCCGCAAGATCACCATTCGCAACCTGCTCAATCACACCTCGGGCCTGGTGTCCTACGAAGATGTGATGGACAAGATGTATGCCGGCCGGTCGTGGGAGCAGATCCCTCAAATTCACGACGCCGGCGTGCTGGCGCTGATGGAGAAACAGAAAGGGACGAAGTTCCCGCCGGGCACGTATTGGGAATACAGCAATTCCGGCTATTGCGTGCTCGCGATGGTGGTGCAAAAGGTATCGGGCATGCCGTTTGCCGAATTCCTGCGCCGGCGGATTTTCCAGCCGCTGCACATGACGACGACGGTGGCGTACGAATACGGGAAAAATCACGTGATCGACCGCGCCTACGGCTACACGAACGACGCTGGTATGTGGCTCGAAACCGATCAGAGCCCGACCTCGGCCACGCTGGGGGATGGCGGCGTCTATTCCTCGGTGGACGACCTGATCAAATGGGACAACGCATTGCGCGATCACACCCTGCTCAGCGCGCGAGCGTTTCGCCCAGCGATCACACCAGTTTCGTTGCCCCTTACGGCAGCCGAGTGGCCGAGGGGGCCGGATGGGCAGCCGGTGAAATATGGATTTGGCTGGTTTCTTAATCCCTATCGCGGCCACCGGCGCATGTGGCACTACGGCAGCTCAATCGGTTTCCACACGGCGATCGAGCGTTTCCCCGGCGACGGCCTGACCATCATCGTCCTTTGCAACCGCACCGACCTCGACCCGGCCGCGCTGGCGCTGAAAGTTGCGAACCTGTTTTTCGCGCGTGAATAATGGCGGCCAGTAATCGGCGTCGGCGCAACGGACTTGCCGGGGAGTGTTCGCCGGTTTCTCGAACCTGAAATCCGTGGGAGGGTAAAGCTATGCCAAAACAGGTGATCGAGCAGCGTTCGCGGGGATTCATTTGCATCAATTCGCACCCGGCCGGTTGCCGCCGCAACGTCGAGCAGCAAATCGCCACGGTCCGCGAGGCTTTTGAAGAACAGGGCAAGGGAATGAAAAGCGTGCTGGTCATCGGCGGTTCGACGGGCTACGGATTGGCCTCGCGCATCGTGGCGGCGTGGGGATTTGGGGCGCGCACCCTGAGTCTGGCGCTCGAACGGCCACCGGAAGGCAAGCGAACGGCTACAGCCGGCTACTACAATACCGTCGCGTTCCACGAATTCGCGAAGCGCGACGGCCTCGAGGCGCACAGCCTGAATCTGGACGCCTTTTCCGACGAAGCAAAGCTCGAAGCGATCGCCCGCCTTCGCCAATCGATGGCGCCGGTCGACCTGGTCGTCTATAGCTTGGCCGCGCCCACCCGTGTGAATCCGCGCACCGGCGAGACGCACAGGTCGGCGCTCAAACCCATCGGGAAGTCCTACACGAGCAAAACCGTAGACCTCGATCGCGGCCATGTGAGCGAAGTAACCATAGAACCGGCAACGGAAAAGGAGATTGCCGATACGGTCGCCGTGATGGGTGGCGAGGATTGGCGCTGGTGGATCGAGGCGCTGCTGAATGAAAAGCTACTCGCCCAAGGCGCGCGCACTCTGGCCTATTCCTACATCGGGCCCCAGCTCACCTGGCCGATCTATCGCGACGGAACGATAGGCCGCGCGAAGCACCACCTGGAAGAGACGGCCCTTGCGCTCGACCGGATGCTGCGGAATCGCCTCGGCGGCCGGGCGTGGGTTGCAGTGAACCAGGCGGTGGTGACGCAGGCAGCCGCGGCGATTCCGGTGGTGCCGCTCTATCTGAGCATCCTTCTGCGCATTACGGCGGAGAAGCAGATCCTGGAGGGGCCGATCGAGCAGATGATTCGTCTGTTTCGCCTGCACCTGGCCGAAGGGAAAACGCCTACTGTCGACAAGGAGGGGCGAATCCGGCTCGACGACCTCGAACTGCGTGACGACGTGCAGAAAGAAATCCGCGATCTCTGGCCGCTCGTCACCACGGAGAATTTGCGGACCGCGACCGACTTCGATGTGTTTCAGCGGCAGTTCCGCAACTTGTTCGGCTTTGCGGTCGAGGGCGTGGACTACGCGGAATCGGTGGAAACGGAATTGACGCTGGGAGGGTAGAGGCGAAGTTCCGAGAGGCGTGGCGGCGCCAGGATTCTGGCGACCGGAAATTTGCCGGCTAGTGGCGCCAGTGTGAGAGTTCTTCGAGGAAGGAAGCGATAATCGGCCACAGAAGTGCCGCAGTCACCAGGATTGCGGCCAGCCGCCGGGACCAGATCCAGATTTCCTTCCTTATGGCCTCAGGCGAATGGCGGGCGCAGAAGCCGCCTTCAAGCGCCGGACGCGTGCACCGCTGGCCGCGCGGGCCAAGATGAAGGCAGGGGCCGTAGGACCAGGTCGAACCGGCGTTTGCTGCACCTTCGAGTTCGTCCGGTTCGGCGCGAACACGGTATCCGTGGAGCGGACTCATCGCTCTCGCAATTGTGCACGACAGTCGAGTTCATTTCCAATCTTTCCCCGCAACTGACAGCGCCGCTGCAGTTCCGTTATACTTGCATTCCGACGGCGCGGTACCCAAGTGGTCCAAGGGGGAGGTCTGCAAAACCTCTATTCGTGGGTTCAAATCCCACCCGCGCCTCCAGCACTTCACACCACTTATCCGGTTTGTGCTCAATTCACGTCGGCGCGCTGTAGGGAAAAACACCACGCGAAGAACGGCGTGGATTAGGATCGAGGCGATTTTCCTCTTACTCGTTCCTTTGGCAGCCTCCATCGGAATTTCCGGCAGGAGGGCCTGACCTGGATCCTTTTCGAAACCCGGTGCATGGTCGAGCCACCACATGACCGGGTCCCCACGTTCAAGAACAGTTGGGAATGCAGCGCCCTCGACGGCTTGTGCCATGTGCAAAGTTCTGCGAAGGCACGGCAGGCTATAACAAATCCCGGGTGATATGACGCAAGCTGACGGGCATTTTTTGTGCGGCGTTTGAGCTTCCCGGCGTTACACCTTGAAAACACGGCGATTAGCAATTTGGTCATAGGTTTGCAAGTCTGAGGAGCAAAGTCGGCAAAAATCTCCTTCGGCGGGGAGGGGTATAGAGGCAAGGTAAAGATGTCTGCTTCGACAAAATTCAGAATTGATACGAAAATCCACGATTTTTTGATGAATTCCAGCCCCCGCGCGCCGGAGCCGCCGGCTTCCAAGGGGTTGATGCTTCCCGATCCGGTCTTTCCACAGTATCCCAAGCTGCTCAATGAGCCCGGCCCTGAAGTTTCACCCGAGAGGCGCGTCTGGCGCCCAAGCCAGATTTATCGCTCGATGCGGGGATGGCTATTTCCCTACATTCGGTCGCGGGCCCTTTCCGGCGAATTCCATCCGATCACCGCGTACCTTTTCACCGAATACAAGTGCAATCTCGATTGCTGGTATTGCTGGGCCTACAACAACAAGGTGAAGGGGATGACGGAGGACGTGGCGCGGCGATCGATCGATTGGCTCTATGACAACGGTTGCCGCGTGCTGGCGCTGATGGGGGGCGAGCCGTTGCTGCGGCCGCAGTTCGTGCACAAAGTGGTTTACTACGCCGCCAAGAAAGGCTTCTGGATTTACATTGCCACCAACGGGCGACTGTTGCGGCCGGATGTGGCAGACCGGCTGGGCGATGCGGGTGTCGCCGTCTTCAACTTGGCGCTGGACGCGTGGGATCTCAAACCGGGGTTGCCGAAAGCGCTGGTGCCAGTGGAGAAAAACCTGGAGCATATCAGCCGGAAACAGTACGTCTACGGCTACATGGTGTTTTTCAATATCAATATCTGCGGCAACAACGTCGAAGACGTGAAGAAGCTGACCGAGTACGCGCGCAGCCGCCGGATCGCCACCGATTACCACATCAACGAAACGCCGATGCTCGAACAGGACGACCACTTCAAGCACCTCGAGAACAATCCGACTTATATCCGTCCCCAAGACTGGCGTCGGATCGACAGCCTGATCGATTGGCTGATCGAGAAAAACCGTTTGGGTTACCAGATGGTGAATTCGGTGGCTCGGCTCGAGGAGATGAAAGCGTTCATGCGCATGTCCTCGGGGCTGGACTTGCGAAAATATGGCTGGTTTGGTGACGGGGTTACCGGCAAGGCCCATGACGCGATGGTGGCTTCGATGCCAGGGATCGTTGAGGACAGCGGGGGTGATCTGCATTTCACCGAGTGGAATTGCCGGGCCGGTCAAAACAACGTCGTCATCCGTACCGACGGCACGGTGGCGCCGTGTTTCCCCATGTATCCCTCGACATACGACTGGGGCAGTATCGACGAGCCGAAATTCGACGGCGGGCAGTTGAGGCAAATGAAAATGCAGTGCCAGCGGCACTGCTTTTCGACGCTGAACCATAACCTGGCGTACTGCTACAACGACGCGCGTGTGATCAAGTGGCTCTGGTCACAGGTGATCAGGCACGGTTTCCAGGGTGGCGCGCGCAGCTTCGACGACTGAGGGCGGGCCGCGTGGAAAAGAAGAGGAGGCCTGCCCAGTGGAACCGGGCCGGCCGGGCTTGGCCGGAGACGGCGCGCCGGCTGCGGTTGAATCGATCTAGCCCATAACGCGCACAACGTCGGGCCCTCGGGCGCTCAGAATAGGCAATGGCCGGCGGGCGATCCCTGTCTTGCGCCCCTGCTTCCCTTCCGTACAGCCACGATCTCGCCTTTGCGCCACCCGGCTTTTGTCTGGAAGCCGGCCGCTTGCGCATCTCGGCGGACGGGGCCGCGATTTTCACGAAATTCCGTTGTGGCCGGTTCCCGGCGTCTTGCCCCATGGCTGAGGTGAACCATCCGGAGCTGCCGAAGCCGCTTGTCAATCAGCAATTTCACGGTATACATTCAATCGAACGCTGGGCGCGGGGGCAAAGCTCGTCAACAGCGTCCAAATCCAATCTTGAGCGGGAGTCCCGCCATGCAGAGTCGCATCTTGGGCACTACTATGCCGGTTCTTGAAGTCGCGCTTGATCCCAACGATTCCGTTATTTCCGAAGCGGGGGAACTTTCCTGGATGGCAAGTTCCATCCAGTTGAGCACACACACCCAGTATGGCGGTGGCGGAGGAGTTTTAGGCGTGCTGAAGCGCGTGGTGGGTGGGGCATCGTTGTTCATGACGGAATACCGGGCGATTGGCGCCCCGGGGACGGTGTCGTTCGCCGCAAAAATGCCGGGGCATATTGTGCCGGTCGAGGTTAACGCGCAAAACGAATACATGATTCACCGGCATGGCTTCTTGTGCGGGACGCCGCAGATTCAGATCACCGTCGGCTTCCAGCAATCGTTGGGAGCCGGGATTTTCGGCGGCGAGGGCTTCCTGCTGCAGCGCGTCAAAGGGACGGGAACCGCATGGATCGAGCTTTCGGGTGAACTGATCATGAAGGATCTGCAGCCGGGCGAAACCCTGCTGGTGCACCCGGGGCACGTCGGGGCGTTTCAGGCCAACGTTTCCTTCCAAATCACGACCGTGTCCGGAATCAAGAACATGCTGTTCGGCGGTGACGGAATCTTCCTCGCAGCTCTCACTGGCCCCGGAAAAGTCTGGCTGCAAACGCTGCCCATCTCCAGGCTGGCGCAGGAACTCATGGAGTACATGCCCGCCCAGACGGGTCAAAGCGTCGAGGGTGGCGTCGTCGGCGGCATCGTGGGCTCGCTTCTGGGCGGTATGAGATAAAGAGGGCACACGCCGAACGCCATCCGCTGTGGAGTTCACGGGAGCGATTGGCGGAGAGGCTGCCCGTTCGGCTCGTGTTTGGGCGGACCAATTTGGCTCTGTGAGCGCTCGCATTTTTTGTGTGAATATCTTCGCGGACATGATTCTGGGAGCAAGATCGCGCGAAGAGCTCAGCCAGGTACGTGCCTTATTGCTTGAATATGCTGCTTCGCTGAACTTTAGCCTCTGTTTCCAGGACTTCCAGCAGGAGCTGGACACGTTGCCGGGCAAATACGCTCCGCCTGACGGCTTGTTACTGCTGGCCGTGGAGAAACCACGCGAACCTGCCGGATGTGTTGCTGTGCGGCCGCTCGGCAACGACGAATGTGAGATGAAAAGGCTCTACGTTCGCCCCGCGTTTCGGGGCGCGGGAGTGGGAAGGCAACTCGTGCAGGCCGCGCTGGAATGGGCTCTCCCACGCCATTATCGAGCGATGAAGCTCGATACGGTCCGGGGAACAATGAGCGCTGCTATTGGGCTCTATCGGAGTCTGGGCTTTGTGGAGTGCGCTCCTTACTATGAGAGCCCCATCAAGGGCAGCCTCTTCTTCGTGCGCAAGTTGTGATGGATGGTGTTCGTGCGTGCCTCAGGCCGGAGGTGGACGTTTCCGCCTGCTCGCCCCTCACGCTTGGATTCAGGCCCGATGCTGCAGCGCGGCCTTCACACGCTCGGGCGTAAAAGGAATCTCGCGGAGGCGGACACCGGTAGCATCGAAGACGGCATTGCCGATGGCGGCTGCCACAACGGTGATCGACACTTCGCCGGCCCCGGTGGCGTTGAGGTTCGGCCGATCGAGCAGAACCACATCGACTTTCGGTACCTCGATGCCGAGGAACAATGTGTGGTAAGTGGCCCAGTTAATCGAAGTCACCTCCCGCTCGTTCCAGGTAACCTCCTCGCCCAACGCACGGCTCATTCCTTGCAGCGCGCCGCCCTCCACCTGGTTCTTCAGGCCGTTGGGGTTCGAGATCGGGCCGACATCCACGGCGGTGACAAAGCGTTTTACGATGATTCGGCCAGTGCGCTGGTCGACCGCGACTTCAGCGACCAGCCCGACGTAGCCGTTTCCCCCTTCATAGGCCACGCAGGCAATGCCGCGCCCGGAAGAGATACCGCTCCTGTCGATATGAGGCTTTGGGGAGGGGCGCGCTTCCCAATTTGCCGCGCGCGCCGCCGCGCTGACGACATCGCGCAAGCGTGGAAAACTCAGGTAGCGCAGGCGGAAGGCAACGGGGTCCGCCTTGGCGTCCGCCGCCAGTTCGTCCATGAAGCTTTCCTGCGCGAAAGTGTTTTGGAGGCGCGAAGGCGAGCGCAACGGCCCGGTGAAGAACGGCGAGGGCACCATGTGGATCAGGACGCGTTCCGACTGGATCGTACCGGTGCCTTCCGCTCTGGGGCCTACGCGGCCGGCGCAGTAGGAGGGTACCGCGTTGTCACCGTTTTCGAAACGGTCAGGCTCGGGCGCGGGAGAGCGAGGCTCGAACGGCCGCGGCTCGAAACCGGCAAGCATGCCGGTAATCACGTTCCCCGGCCTGTCGTAGCCGGGACGGCTCCCATGCACCGGGAACCAGGATTCCTGTTCCCAGGCGACAATGTTACCGTGGGTGTCCAGGCCGGCGCGCTCGTCGAGGACAAAGGGGTAGCCGTAGTTTTCGCCCCAGGCCATCTCGTCCTTGCGCGTGAGCTGAACGCGCACGGGCCTGCCGACAGCCTGCGATAGAATCGCCGCATCATAAGAGACCGTGTCAGCCCCGTTCAAACCATAACAGCCGGCGCCCCGGCGGAAGAGAACCTCCACATTTTCCTCGCTCAAGCCCAGCACCATCGCCACGGTGCTGCGTAACGGCCAAACACCTTGCGTGGGCGAATAGATCGTCGCGTGATCACCACGCACGTCGGCAACAGCACAGGAGGTGCCCATCGATCCGTGCATTTGATAGGGATAAAGGTAAGTGGCCTTTCGCACCTTGGCGGCCGCCGCGAGCTTCTGCGGCACATCGCGTGAGTCCACCTTCAGCGTATCGTGCGTCGGCTTCTGGTGGCGCAGGTAGTCGTGGTAACTCGCCTGGGCGGGCAGGCCCGTTCCGGGGCTCCAGTGTACTTTCAACTTGTTCGCGGCCTGAATGGCCTGCCATGGATTTTGCGCCACGACGCCGACGAAATCTTTCCGGACTACCACCTTCACAACACCAGGCATCTTGGACACCGAGTCTTTGTCCACGCTAACGACGGTCGCGCCGATGACGGGTGGCCGTACCACCTGGCCATGTAGCATTCCGGGCAGGCGAACGTTGTGCACGAACTCGAACTGGCCGGTAACGATTGCGGGCAAATCCGGCCGCTTTATTGGCTTGCCGAGGATGGTCCATTCGCTCGCGGGCTTCCGCTTGGCCTTGGGATCGATGCGAAGGTGGAACCGCTTGCCGCCGATCAGCGTGCCGTAGTCGACCTTCTTCGCGGGATCGCTCTTGACGTGGATCGCGCCATCCCGCGCAACGAGCGCGGCCGCCGGCACGCCGAGCTTTCGCGCGCCGAGACCGAGCAGCGCCTCGCGCGCCGTGGCCGCGGCCTGGACCAGGTTGCGATGATTGAAATTCGTGGGTGTGGACTGGCTGCCCGAGGTGACGCCCTGATCTGGCGTAATCGGAGTTTGGCAAGAGATGAGGTCAACCCGGTCAAAAGGCACGCAGAGCTCTTCGGCAACCAACTGCATCTGGGCCGTGCCCATGCCCTGTCCGAGCTCCGCCTTGCCCGTGTACGCGATCACGCGGCCGTCCGTGGCAATTGCGATCCAGGAATTGAGTTCGTCAGGCGACGGGGCGCCGGGGGTCGCACGCGAGCCAAATTGCGCCCCCGCGGTAGCCGCCTTGCCCAACACGGGAAAGCTCACAATCAGGGCGCCGGCTCCCTGCAAAAAGGCGCGCCGCGAAAGGCCTTGGTCTTCGAGCGCCTTCCGCGCCTCGGGCGTAAGCTCGGAAAGAGGAGTGGACTCAGGCGCCTTACGGCTCATCCGGCCATTTCCTCTCTCGCGCGATGGACCGCGCGAATCATCCGCACATGCGTGAAGCAGCGGCACAAAACATTCGACATAGCCTCTCGGATTTCCTGGTCGCTAGCCTTCGGGTTCTTGTCGAGAAGGGCCTTGGCGGTCATGATCACGGCGTTGACGCAGAAGCCGCACTGGGAAGCCTGCTCTTCGATGAAGGCCTTCTGGAGCGGATGGGGCTTTTCGATCGTTCCGATTCCTTCCAGAGTAGTGATCTCGGCCCCGTGGACTGTGCTCACCGGCGTGATGCACGAGCGCGTTGCCTCTCCGTTTATGATCACCGTGCAAGCCCCGCATTCGCCGAGACCGCAGCCAAATTTCGGGCCGCGGAGGCCCAGATCGTCGCTCAACACATAGAGCAGCGGGGTCGTCGGATCGAGTTCCAGGGTATCCGTAACCCCGTTGACTTTTAAGGTAATGGAACTCATTCGCATCCCGCCTGAAGTTATTGCGAAATGCACACCGAGTCAAGAACGGGACAAAAATCCATTGAGCGGGAGCCTCGATGCTATGAATTCCCCGTAGGGGAAGACCGTTTTTCACCGGAAGAATCAGCGACCGTACGCTTTCGTAGGGGCGTACAGTGCCCATCCGCCACCCGCTGCGAAGCCGCTTCACGTCCATTTGCGGGTCGAATTGCGATGGCCACGGAGAGCACAATACGCTTCCGCAGTCGTTTTAACGCACTTCCTGAAATGGCCCTGCGCCCACATTTGTCACGAAAGAGGCTCGCCGTGGTCGTCGTCCTGGAAGTCCGGCCTGGATCCGGAGGCCGCGCGAACGGCAACCGTGCGGCGTGTTTATGATGAAACAAGTTCTGCGCCGCGGCGCGCAGCCTGCTATGCTGGCGCCGGCAGGCGAGCCGTTTCCACACTCGAAGCGCCAGCCCAGCCGCAAAGGCACAAAGCCCGCAAAATGTGACACGTTGGAAAATTCATCCCACTGAAAGCACGACACTTGCGCCGTTTTCCGTTTGACATCGTGTCCCGCTTTGAGCGGCATGTGTGACTTCGAGAATCTGGGCTTACCGAATACCAGCCAGCCTGCGAGCAGAACAGCTTCGACCTCGCTTCTTGCTTTAAAACACGCGCAGCCCAGCCGCGGTGGCTCAAACGCCATCGCCCTCCTCACGCACAACGGACGGAATCACCGCGGCGCAAGGATCTGGTCCAGCCGATCCGGTGTGCCCTTGATGCGCACGAGCGTCGGGTATCGCAACCCTCCGTGGTAGTTGATTTCAATCGTCCGGAACTCGCCGCCACGCTCTACCAGGAATTTCATGGGAGAGGTGGTCTTCTCGGCGGCGAGGATGGCGTCGCGAAGTCCAGGAACGCTGAATGCCTTGCCGTCTACCGCAACAATGCGCGTATCCGGCGTCATGCCCGCCTTGAAGGCAGGACTGTCCCACCAGACATTTTCCAGATCTCCGGAGGCGCTGACGCTGAATCCGAGCGACGTTGCGAAGTTGCCGGAGGAACGCGGGCCCTCGGCAGCTTTCATCCAGGCTGGCTCGGTATCGGTGTAGGCAAGGCGATAGCCTCCGCGGGTGATGCCACCCAGCGGCGTCTGAGGATGAAGCTTGTAGATGCGCGTGCGCAGGAAACTCGCCCAATCGTACGGCTGAACGGCGTTCAGGGCCGCAACCAGATCCTTGAAATTGTAGGTGCGGGTGACGTAGCTGCCGTTGTCGATTCCAAAAAAACGGCGGGCGAAATCGTCGAGTGACTTCCGGCCACCGCTCAGCTGGCGAATCTTCGTATCGACATCGAGCCAAACGAGCAGGCCTTCCATGTAATAGTCTTCTCCGCGCAGCCAACTCGGCCAGGTGACCGGGCGGCGCTGGGAAATGGTCGGTTGGTTCGTCGTATCGATCAGCGGGCGCCAGGCTCTGCCCGGGCTCACCTCGAAATTGGCGGCGATCTGGGCGATCAGGTCGCGCGTTTGGGCGGGCGTACGCAAGCCGGATCGCGCCGTCAGCACGTAGCCGTAATACTCGGTCAGCCCTTCGTAAACCCACAACAGATCGTCCTGCATTGGGACGTTGAAGTTCGGCGTCCAGAGGTCGGCAGGCCTGCGGAATTTCCCGTTCCAGGAATGCGTGTATTCGTGAGGCAGCAGGTCGCGGCCCGCGACGCCGGCGGCCCAATCGGTGAAGTAGTTCGCCGTGGTGCCGTCTTCGCTGGACTGATGGTGCTCGAGGCCCTCTCCCCCGATCGTATTGCTGAGCGACAGCAAAAAGTCGTAATGGTCGTAATGATGGGAGTCAAAGAGTTTTGCCGCCTGCACGACGAGGTTGCGGTGGAACTGGAGTTCCTGCGGCGTGATCGCGAGATCCTTCGGTGAATCGGCGAAAACGTCGAGAAAAACTTGGTTATCGGGACCGCTCGACAGATCCACGCGACGATAGTTGATGCCCGCGTACAGCGGCGAATCAACCAACGTATTCAGCGTGGTGTCCTTGAACCGAACCAGGTCGCCGCTTTGCGATTGCACGCCGAGCGCGGTGGCAAAATGCCAGCCGTCGGGCAGCAGGATGCTGGGCGCGATGGTGATGTCGCGCGAAAAGTAGCCCGCTGGATAGAGCACAACCGTGTTCCAGGAGAGATCGAGGATCTTCGACGAAAACGAGATGCGGCCCTGGTCCCTTCGCAGCGGTGTCAGGTATTCGAATTTCACGTCCAGGTTTCGCACACCGGCGGGAACGTCGATATGGAAGGCGTACACGTTGACACGGTCGCGCACCCAGGGGATGCGCTTGCCGTTCGCTGTCACTACAAGGCCGGCAAATTCCGAAATCGGTCCTGTCGGAGAATGGGTTCCGGGAATCCATTCGGGATAGAGAAGCGTCAGCTCGCCGGGCTCCGCGGGAACGGTTTCCCGCACGTCGAGCACGCGGTGCGTGACATTTTGCGCGGAAACAGCCAGGCGAATGGTGCCCGGATACGGCTGGTCCACTGGAGCTTTAATCGGCGGCGGAAGCGGAGCCGGCTGCGGACCGACCGACTGCTGCGAATAGGCAGGAGACACAACAGCGAAACAGAGAATCACCAGGGAAACGGCGATCGCTACAGGCGACGATAGCCTGGACTCGGAGCGGCAATTGCCACGGTGTGAAATCGACATGCTGAATGCGCCTCCTTGCGCGCGAATTTTGTACCGGCGACCGCCGAGTTCGAGCTGACCGCATTCGGCTCTCGATACGGCGGTGACTCGCTGGACCGTCGTCGAAATGGTTTAATTGCTTAAGACTTTCGCGATCCTCAGCGGAACACACAAACCCGGAGATTTCCGATCCGATGTCGGTAGCTACGGAATTGCACCGGAATCTCCTTACGACTTCGAATCCGCGGTAGCATAGTCCCGATCCCTCCTCGATGCAATGGCCAGGCGCATCCTCGGCGGTCCCGGGGAAGGCCTTTTATTGTCAACTCAGAATCTATAGGCTTTATGGTGTGAGGGTCATTGCTATGCGGCGCAGTGAGTCGACACAGATGGTTCCCCCAATTCAGCACCACGCCGATCTACGTTCTTTCCTTATCGCTGTGAGACGGGGCGATCAGCACAAATCGCTTTCCATCGGACGAAATGTCGTAGTCAGGGACCTAGTCTGCTATATCCGAAATCTCTTGACCATTGAGAACCCGCCAAGCCGCAGTTCTCACGGGCTCCAATAGTAAGCGCATTTCAGAAACAGGAGACTAGGAAGTGGGCTTCACGAATCCTCGGTGGAAAAGTTCGCGAAAAGCTCCGGTGGAGAAGCAAGTTAAATGGTGCGCCTGGGGCGATTCGAACGCCCGACCTCTGGTTCCGGAGACCAGCGCTCTATCCAGCTGAGCTACAGGCGCGCAGTGAAGCGTTCCTTATTGTAACGTAACGCACGCAGCCCCGGAAAACGTAAAGCGGCGATGATTCCCGGTTTCTCTTCTTCATCGGCCGGGCGAGGCTACCTAAGGTCGTCCGCCCAACGGGAGCACGTCTACGCTTGCCGCCAGGTGAGTTGTGGGAAAGTCTTCGAGGATTGAAGGCGCGCACGGGCGAGCTCTTCGGCCACGGCCGCGGTGGAAATGCCTCGGTCGCGGGCGAGCGCAAGCACCTTCTGCATGCGATCGTAGATGTGGGCCAGACTAGGATGGCTGTCGGCACGACCCAGCAGATAGAATTCGGCGCCGCGAATCACGCCACCGGCGTTGACCAGGAAATCGGGAGCATACAGAATGCCGCGCCGCGCCAAAACGTCGCCGACTTCCGGTGAGGCGAGAACGTTGTTGGCCGAGCCGCAGACGATGCGTGCCCGGAGCCGCTCAGCCAGAGCTCGATCGATCGCGGCGCCAAGCGCGCACGGCGCCACGACGTCGGCTTCCGTGTTGAGGATCTCCTCCGGAGCAACGACGCGCGCGCCGAATTCCTGGGCGGCCAGGCGTGCCCGCTCGGGATCGACATCGGCGACGAGCAGGTCCGTGCCCTCGCGGTGCAGGATGCGGGCGAGCCAGAGGCCAACGTTGCCCACTCCCTGAACCGCGACACGCGCACGGCGCAGACCGGCGAAATCGAGACAGGCGCGCAGGCCGTGCCAGACACCGATGGCGGTCATCTCGCTGATGTCGCCCAAACCGGGTGCGCTTTCGAGCGCGACGTGGCTTGTGCGGCGGCCGACGGCTTCGAGATCGGCCGCGCCAACACCGACGTCCGGCCCGCTGAGATAACGGCCGCCGAGGCTTTCGATCAGGCAGCCAAGCGCCTCGAACGCCTGCTCACGGTGCAAGCCGGGATGATCGAACAGGACCGTTTTCGCGCCGCCAGCGGGAAGCTCGGCAAGTGCGGTCTTGAGCGTCATGGCGTGGGCGAGGCGCAGGGCGTCGGCGAGCGCGTCGTTTTCCGTCGCGTAGCGCCACAGGCGGATGCCGCCGAGTGCCGGTCCCAGCGTGGTGTCGTGAATGGCCAGAAACCCGCGCAGACCTGCGGCGCGGTTCTGAAAGGCGATCAGCTGTTCACAGTCGTCGGCGGTCATCGATTCGAGCAGGCCCATTCTGTATCCTTACGTCGAGCACCATCTGCGGAGGACGGCCGGTTTCGGCGCTTGCAGCCAGCCGGCGCTGCGCTTGCCTTCGTCGTCGGACCAGCTACGGCTCGTCGCCCGACCGCTCGGCACGTAGGTTTCCCGCCTGGTGGAGCTTCCACTGAGGCGGGCCGCACCAGAAACCTGGACAGACGCCGCAGCGCAGCCGGCGACAACCGTCACACCAATCCTCTTCGGACCGGGGAAGGTACTCTACCGATCAGCCTCGGGCGAGGTGTTTGATGTGCTTGGCGAGCTTCTCGATCTCCCCGGCTGTGTCGATCATATTCAGAGAAAGCACTTCGCTCGAATCGGTCTTTTCCACCTGTTTTTTCAGCTTCCCGGCCAGCTCGTAGAGCTGTTTGACGTCCTTCTGGATCTCTTTTTCGTACTGTTTGAGGACTGCGTGCGGATGGAGTTTTGGTTCCGGACTCGTGATGGGCATGCCGTTTGGAAACTGCTGCGACTGTTGACCCGGAGTGCCGCCAAACTGAGCGGCATTTGCCAGCGAGGTGCCAACCCAAGCCACCAGCGGCCCCGCCACCAGGGCCCCCACGAAACCCCTTCGGTTCATCAACTCCGCTCCTTCGGCAACGTACCGGACCGCCGAAGCCCACCGGACGCCACCTCGACGAAATTCCCAAGCGAGTTTATTCTAAGCCGAACCGCGGGGGAAGGCCCGCATCTTTGCAAGCCAGGAGGAAGGATGGGACAGGTCAGCAATGAGCAGGCAGGAATGCTCTTGAAGTTGTACGACTTGCGGCGGGAAGCGCGCCTGCGGCAAGCCCGCGAATGGTTCATCCGCCATTTTTATCCGAAAACGCTCGCCGAACGCGCATCGCTCAGCCCGGAAGAAGACGCTAGCGTTCGCATGGTTACCAGCTACTGGGATATGGTGGCCGGCTTCGCCACGCGTGGCCTGGTTGAAGAAGAGATGTTCTTCGAAACGACGGCCGAATTCTGGATCGTGTGGGAACGCTTGAAACCGATCGTCAACGAAGTGCGCGAAGCGGTCAAAGATCCGCATATTTGGGAACACCTGGAGAAGACCGCACAGCGCTACGAAATGTGGCGCGAACGCCGGGCCCCAGGATCGCTGGCTGCTGCACGCGAACGGATGGAGCAGTTGCGCGCCGCGCGGGCCGGTCAAAAATGAAATGACGCTCGAGGAAGTGTTGATCTCGGTCTGGCGCCAGGCGCTGGTGGAGCGTGCCGAGGTGATCGAACTCGGTGGGCAACGCTTTCGCGTGCGCGCCACGCCGCGCAAGGGGCTGCGGCAGGTCGATTTCACATTCGAAGGCCGTTCGCTGCGCGGCCTTGAGCAGAATCCCGCCACGAGTTCCCGCTGGGCCGAGATGGCGCGAGCGGGTGCGAAAGTGATGCAGTTCCTCGAAGCAGGCCGCTACGTCGCCGCAGTCGCCGACGGCAAGGTGACGATGTACGGGCCGAAAGCGGCGAAACACCGCTCCGTCTGACCGAAGCGCAGGCCGGTGCGATAATAGTCCGAGCATGGCTTCCCTTTCCTCCCCGCCGGCCTTCGGCGGCCTCGATTGGGCGCACCCGCTGGTGCGCGATTGGTTCCTTGATCGCTTTCGCTCGCCGACCGAGCCGCAGATTGAAGGCTGGCCGCATATCGTTGCCGGCCGGACCGTGCTGATTTCAGCACCCACGGGCTCGGGGAAAACGCTGGCCGCCTTTTTGGCCGCGATCGACCGCTTGGTGCGCCAGGCGCTCGCCGGAACAATCGAGGACCGAACCGAGGTCGTCTACGTCTCGCCCCTCCGCGCGCTTTCGAACGACATCGAAAAGAATCTGCAGACGCCACTGGCGGAAATCGTCGCGCTCGCCGGCCGGCGCGGACTGGCGATGCCGCCGATTCGGACGGCCGTCCGGACCGGTGACACGCTCCAGCCTGAACGCCGCAAGATGCTTGCGCGGCCGCCACACATCCTGGTGACGACGCCGGAATCGCTCTACGTCTTGCTCACTTCGGAGCGCAGCCGCCGGATGCTCGCCACCGCGCATACCGTAATCGTCGACGAGATCCACGCCATTGCCGACGACAAGCGTGGCGCGCACCTGGCTCTTTCGCTCGAACGGCTCGAAGCGCTTGCGGGCCGGCGGCTGGTGCGCGTGGGGCTTTCGGCCACGCAGAAACCGATCGAGCGCCTGGGCCAGTTCCTCGCCGGCGCTGGGCGGCCGGAACCGGTGATCGTCGAGGTCGGCCGGCGCCGCCAGTTCGATCTGGCTGTGGAGGTGCCCCGCAGCGAACTGGGCCCGGTGGCTTCGAACGAGCTTTGGGAGGAAATCTACGATCGCGTGGCGCAGCTTGCCGGCGAGCAACGGTCGACACTCGTCTTCGTCAATACGCGGCGGTTGGCCGAGCGCATGGCCTTCCATTTGGCCGAACGGATGGGCAAGGAGGCCGTGGCGGCGCATCACGGCAGCTTGTCGCGCAAGCTGCGGCTCGAAGCTGAACGGCGGCTGAAGGCCGGCGAGTTGCGGGCGCTGGTGGCTACGGCTTCGCTCGAGCTCGGCATCGACATCGGCACGGTCGACTTGGTTTGCCAGATCGGTTCGCCGCGCTCGATTGCTACGGCACTGCAACGGATCGGTCGTTCAGGGCACTGGCGCGGCGCGGTGCCACGGGGCCGGCTGTTTGCAACAACGCGCGACGACCTGATCGAATGCGCCGCGCTGGTTCGCGCGATGGGCGCTGGCGACCTCGATGCGATCGAAGTGCCCGAGGCTCCGCTCGACGTGCTGGCTCAGCAGATCGTGGCCGCCTGCTCGGCCGAGGATTGGGCCGAAGACGAACTCTTCCGGCTGGTGTGCCGCGCCGATCCTTATCGCGGGCTGCAGCGTGGGGATTTCGATGAAATCGTCGAGATGCTTTCCGAAGGCATCGCCGCACGGCGTGGTCGTGTAGGCGCCTGGCTCCATCGCGACCGGGTGAACGGACGGTTGCGCGGGAGGCGCGGTGCGCGTCTCACCGCACTCACGAACGCCGGAGCAATTCCAGAGACCGGACTTTACGCGGTTGTCGCGCAGCCGGAGGGCGCGACGGTCGGTAGCGTGGACGAGGACTTCGCCGTGGAAAGCCTGAGCGGCGACATCTTCCTGCTCGGCAATCATTCCTGGCAAATTCGCCGCGTGGAAAAAGGGCGCGTGCTCGTGCAGGACGCCGCCGGCGCGCCGCCCAACGTTCCCTTCTGGCGCGGCGAGGCCCCGGCGCGTACGGCCGAACTTTCGCGGCAGGTTTCGGCCTTGCGCCGCGAGATTGCCGAGCGTGTGCCGGCCGGCAAGCATCCCCGCGAGTCGCCAGAGGCGCGCGAAGCCATCGCCTGGCTCGGGCAGGAATGCGGGCTGGACGAGAGCGGTGCCGAACAGGTAATCGAGTACGTGGCGACCGGGCGCGCGGCGCTGGGAGTGGTGCCAAGCGCGCAAACCGTGGTTGCAGAGCGGTTCTTCGACGAGAGCGGAGCGATGCAGTTGGTAATCCACGCCCCTTTCGGCGGGCGCATCAACAAGGCCTGGGGCCTGGCACTGCGCAAGCGCTTTTGCCGCTCATTCAATTTCGAACTGCAGGCAGCGGCCACCGACAACGGCTTGTTGCTCTCACTCGGCGAACAGCATAGCTTCCCGCTCGCCGACGTCTTCCGCTTTCTAACGCGAGAAACCGCCGGCCATCTGCTCGAGCAGGCCGCGCTGCCAACGCCGCTCTTCACATCGCGCTGGCGTTGGAACGCGACGCGCTCGCTTGCGCTGCCGCGTTTCCTCGGCGGACGCAAGGTGCCGGTGCACATCCAGCGCATGCGCGCCGAAGACCTGCTGGCCGCGGCGTTTCCCGAGGCGCTCGCCTGCCAGGAAAATCTGCCGGCCGATATTCCGATTCCCGACCATCCACTCGTGCGCGAAACGGTGAAGGACGTGCTCACCCAGGCGCTCGATCTGGTCGGGCTCGAGCGGGTGCTCGACCGGCTGGCGGAGGGGAAAATCCGCACCGTCGCCATCGACACCGCTTCGGCTTCGCTCTTTTCCCACGAAATTCTGAACGCCAATCCCTACGCGTTCCTCGACGATGCCCCGCTTGAGGAGCGACGCGCGCGCGCCGTCTCTCTGCGGCGCATGCTCCCGGCAGAGGCGCTCGGTGAAATTGGCCGGCTCGATCCGGAGGCGGTGGCCGAAGTCTCGAACCGGGCACGGCCGGACGTGCGCAGCGCCGACGAGCTGCACGACGCCCTGATGACGCTGGTAGCTTTCCCGGAATCGCTGCCACGGAGTGGCAGGGCGATTCGGGAAAGCGTTGAACAGATGCTGAGGCAGAGCGTGGAAAAGTGGACGCCGCTCTTCGAAACACTGGTCGGCGAGCACCGCGTGTGCCGCGCCAGCGACGGCCGGCGCTCCTGGTGGGTCGCTGCCGAGCGAGCGCAGACGTTCCGGCGACTGTTCCCGGATGCACGGTTCGAAACCGAGCCGCTGGCCGTCGAAGCTAAGGTGCCCGGCGCCGAGGAAGCGGCCGCACGGTTGCTGACCGGGTGGGCAAGCCATCTGGGCCCGGTAATGGCGACGGAACTAGCCGAGCTGACCGGCCTCGCGCGCGAGAAAGTGGAAAGCGGGTTGGCGCATCTCGAAGCTGCGGGGATCGTGCTGCGCGGCAACTTCACGGATTTCGCAGGCTCGACGCCCGGTGAGATCGAATGGTGCGAGCGGCACGTGCTGGCGAAGATTCACCGGCAGACGCTGGGGCGACTGCGGCGCCAGATCGAGCCGGCGAGCGCGGCGCAATTTCTGCGCTGGCTACTGCGCTGGCAGCATGTGGCGCCCGGCACGCAACTGCGCGGCGAGCGTGGCATGCTCGAAGTGCTGCGGCAGATGCAGGGATTCGAAGTGCCGGCGAACGCCTGGGAATCGCAAATCCTGGCGCGGCGCATTGCGGCTTACGAGCCGGAAACTCTCGACCGGCTATGCCTGAGCGGCGTGGTCGGCTGGGGACGGCTGACACCGCATCCGGCAATGGTTTCTTCACGCTCCGGTCGCCGCGTGGCGCCCACGAGCGTCGCGCCAATCGCCTTTTTCCTGCGCGAAGATGCCGATTGGCTTGCGCTGGCCCCCGGCGCCGGGCGCGGCGAAGAAGGGTTGAGTGCCGCGGCCCGCGAGGTGGCCGAATGGCTTGAAAGCCACGGTGCCAGCTTCTTTGTCGACATCGTGCGCGGCACGCGCCGGCTGAAGGCCGAGGTGGAAACGGCGCTGTGGGAGTTGGTGGCGGCCGGCCGCGTCACTGCAGACGACTTCGACAATCTTCGCGCGCTGGTTGATCCTAAGCGCCGTGCCGGACAAGGGCGCGGACGCACGATGCGCCCGCGACACAGCACGGGCCGCTGGTCGCTGGTGAATCTGGCCGGGGCGGAGGGTCGCAACGAGGCGCTCGAATCGGCCTGCCGGATGCTGCTCGGCCGCTACGGCGTGGTGTTTCGAGAAATGATCGAGCGAGAAAGCGTTTTGCCCGCCTGGCGCGAACTGCTCGTCACGCTGCGGCGTCTCGAGGATCGCGGCGAGGTTCGCGGCGGCAGATTCGTGGACGGTTTTCTGGGCGAACAATTCGCCCTGCCAATGGCGGTGGAATTTCTCCGCGCTTCCAGGCTGGAGCCGCCGGGCGGCGAGGAGGTCACCGTCTCGGCCGCCGACCCGTTGAATCTGGTCGGCATCCTCGTGCCGGGCGATCGCGTGCCGGCGCTCTCGGGAAAATTCATCGCTTATCGCGACGGCGTTCCCTTCCTCATCGAAGACCGGCCGCTCGCGCCGGTAGTTGCTGTTCGCTGAAACATTGCCGCCAAGAACCCGCGGTCAGGAAACCGCTGACCGTGGCTACCCAAGAACCTTGTCAGGTCAGCTCCGCGAAGAAGAAACAATGCCCGCTTCGATCGGCTTGCGGGCAGGCGAGCCCGGAGGCGCAGCGCGCAGATATTGCACCGGCCACGACTGTGGCTGGCCCAGCTCGCGGGCGGCGCGCAAAGGCCAGTGGGGATCGCGGAGCATCTGGCGCGCCAGCAGCACGAGATCCGCCTGCCCGGTGCGGATGATGTGGTCGGCCTGAGTCGGTTCGGTAATCAAGCCAACAGCACCGGTGGCGATCCCGGCTTCGCGCCGGATTCGTTCGGCGAATGCCGTCTGGTAGCCAGGGCCGAGGGGAATCTTCGCGCCGGGCACGATGCCTGCGGAAGAGCAATCCATCAGATCGACGCCGAGAGCGCGCACCTGCCGCGCCAGTTCCACCGATTGCTCAACATCCCAGCCGCCGGGAACCCAATCCGTCGAGGAGATGCGCAGAAACAGCGGGCGGCGCTCGGGCCAGACCTTGCGAACGGCAGCGACGAGTTCCCGAACGATGCGCGTGCGGTTTTCGAACGAGCCGCCATATTGATCGTCGCGGCGATTGGCGAGGGGCGAAAGGAATTCGTGAAGGAGGTAGCCGTGGGCCGAATGGATTTCAAGGACGTCGAATCCGGCCCGGGCGGCGCGCCGCGCGGCCGCGGCGAACGCATCGACCACTTCGTGGATTTCCGCCTCGGCGAGCGCCTGTGGCCGGGGGTAGGTTTCGCTGAACGGGATCGCGCTCGGCGCCACCACACGCCGCCAACCACCTTCGGATTCCGGCAGCAGGCCCTCGCCCTCCCACGGCCTTCGCGTACTGGCCTTGCGACCGGCGTGCGCCAGCTGCATGCCGGCGAAGCTACCCTGCTCGTGAAGGAAGCGGACGATGCGGGCCAGCGGCTCGATATGACGATCGCTCCACAGCCCCATGTCCTGCGGGCTGATTCGCCCTTCGGGCGCGACGGCCGTGGCTTCGGTGAAAACCAGCGCCGCGCCGCCCACTGCTCGCGTTCCCAGATGGACCAAGTGCCAATCGTTGGCCATGCCGTCAGTGCAGGAGTACTGGCACATTGGCGAGACCGCGATCCGGTTCGGCAATTGCACATCGCGTAGCTTCAATGCCTCGAAAAGATGAGCCATCTTGTTTTTCCTCATTCCATCGGATGCATGAGTGGCTCGGCGCGCCGCGCACGTATTCGGCACGCCGCCTGTGCGTGTCAGTCCACGCGAATCACAATTTTGCCAAAGTGCGAACCGCTTTCCATGTAGCGAAGGGCGTCGGGCAGCTGATCGAAGGCGAAGACGCGATCGATCACCGGATGCAGGCGCGAATGAGCAATGGCGCGGTTCATATCCTCGAACATCTCGCGCGAGCCGACCAGGATGCCGCTCAATCGCAGAGCTTTCATGAACACCGGAACGATATCAACACCGCCGCGGCCGGTGAGATTGCCGATCAACGCAATGTGACCACCGAAGCGGGCCGCGCGCACCGATTTCGGCAGCGTTTCCGCGCCGCCGACCTCGATGATGTGGTCCACGCCGCGACGGGCGGTCAGCTCGCGCACCTTTTCCTCCCAGTCGGGAGTGGTCTTGTAGTTGATGCCGACGTCCGCGCCCAACTCGCGAGCCCGAGCCAGCTTTTCGTCGCTGCTGGAGGTAATCATGACCAGCGCGCCGGCCATCCGGGCGAACTGGAGCGCGAAAATCGATACGCCGCCCGTGCCCAGCACAAGCACCGTCTCGCTGGCGCGCAGGCCGCCGGCGACCATCAGGGCGTTCCAGGCCGTGACCCCGGCACAAGGCAGCGTCGAAGCCTCTTCGAAAGAAAGGATCTCGGGGATCTGTACCAGCGCTTGCTGGTCAAACACGACCTGCTCGGCGAGCACGCCTTCAACTCCAGCGCCCAGCGCGCTCTTCGCCTTTTCGTCGGTCAAACGGCCTTCGCCCCAGGCGGGCATGAAGTTGGCGGCGACGCGGTCTCCCGTGCGAAAACGCTTGGCCCCGTCGCCCACAGCAATGACCTCGCCCGCCGCGTCGGAGCACGGCACGAGCGGCAAGCGCAGCTTGCGGCTGTAGAGCCCTTTCACGATCAGCGTGTCACGGAAATTCAGCGACACCGCACGAACGCGCACCACCACCTGTCCCGGTCCGGGCTGTAAATCGGGGCGCTCAGCCATGGTCAAGTGCTCGATGCCGTAATTGCGCAATTCATACGCCCGCATACGTTCCTCCTCCAGCAAATTTCCACCGGACGAATTCCGGCGACGGCTTCACCGATACACGAAGCGGCGACGCAAAGCAAGTGCGCCGGTCAAGCAAGCGGAAAGGCACGATTGGTTCGCGCGGGCTAACTGGCGGAAGCTCGTTCCCCTGTAGCCAAAGCGGCTTGGACCTGGCAGCCCAGCGCCGCGGCAGAAAGCCAACCGCTATGATGCCAGAGGATCCGGCCCGTGCGCGAGCTGAGGACAAACCAGGGCAGACCCTGTACCCCGTAGCCCGCGGCCAGGCGACCCTGCGCGTCGTCGACGATTGGCGTGTGAAGAGCGGCGGCAAGCTGGGCGAGGAGATGTCGGGAAGCCTTCGCCGATGTTTCCGTCGGGACTTCGTTGATAGCGACCGGCGTGGGCCAGCCATGGCGGCGCGCGGCCCTGGCATAGCGGTCGAGAGCGGCCAGCTTCGCCGGCAGGTTCGCTTTTTCCCGCAGCCAACCGGCGAAAAAGAGCAACAGATGCGCGTGCGCGGCGCCCAGGTCCACCGTCCGCCCGGGCGTCCCGAAAGCAGTCAGGCGCACCTTCGCGGTGGGTGTGAGCGGCGGCAACTCCGCCCGCGGTGGGCCGCCAAGGGTCGGATGACCGGGCAGCAATCGCGCGATCGAAGTGGCCAGCAATCTGGCTTGGTCGGGAACCCCCTCGTAGTTCATCTGGGTGGAGTAGACAGCGCGTTCGTGGCCGTGGGGGCCGATCACGAAGACGACCGCTTCGTGATCGATGTGCCCTTGGATCGCGGCGACGTAGACATGATAGCTGGCCCAGACGCGCTTGAGCTGCGCTAGTGACCCGGTGAGAAAACGCCAACGGCCCTGCAACTGGTGGGCCCGAGTGTAGGCGGCGACGTCGGATATACGCGTCGCCAGCGGGTTGGCGTCTACGCCGAGCAGTTGCACCTGTGACGCGGCCGGGCCGAGCAGGCGCAAGGCTTGCACCATGCTCTCGGTGGTCAACGGGCAGATTTCGCGGCAATAGGGGTCAATGAAGGTGAGCACGACGACCTTGCCTCGAAACTGTGCGAGCGAGGTCAGCCGCCCGCGCTGGTCGCGCAAAACGAAGCCCGGCGCCACCTTCTCATGCTTTCTCAGCGAGAGGACAGCGGTCGTGATCATTCCGGCAAGCGCCAGGATCGCGCACACAACGGCAACCCGCACCCACCGGTCGCGAAAGAAACTGCGAGAGCTGCGGGAATTTTCGTTTTCCCCCATCGCTCATCCCAGTCTAGGCGTGCGGCAGCACCACGACAAGCTGCCCTGAACCATGGGGGTGGTCGCGCACCAGGTCGGGGGACGCTCGAGCGGGGACCGAAAGCGATGCTAGTGGAGACCCTCGGCGACGTAGAGACTGGAAAGCGTGCGGCGGTAGGAGAAAAAACAGAGATTGCCGTCCGGAGTGAGGCGAATGGTGCCCAGCCGCCGGACGCCGGCCGGATCCGCAGGTGCGAGCTGGTATAGCGGCGTTTTCCCGGCACCCGCCAGGCCCAGCAGGAAGACCTTGACCGGCAAGGTGCCTTCGGAGACGAAAACGGCACTGCCGTAGCGATTCCAGCCCAGCAACGTATCGGCCCGAGTGAGGCCGGGCAGGAGCGCCACGCTGCCGCCCTCGACAGGATAGAGATAGCCTTTGCCATCTGGCCCGATTGCGGCAACCAAACGCCCATTTGGCGACAGGGCAGCCGAGTGGCCGAGACCAGCGGGGCTGATTGCCTGCGGCGGCCCGCCCGCCACATTTTGTACGAAGAGCTGCAATCCCTGGCCCCGCTCCCGCCCTAGAAACACAAATCGCTTCCCCTGCGGTAGCCACGCCGCCCACTTGTAACGCACGGCCGCAGCAGGCAGGTTCACCGGCGATCCCGCGCCCACGGGCAGCAGCACAAGATGGCGTGGTGCCCTCAGCGTTTCGGCCAGGACGGTCTTCCCATCGGGCGAAAGTGCCAGCGCACGGCCAACGCCGACCCGCGTGGCGGCCGCACCGTCGGTTGGGCGAACGTAAATCGATTCTCTCTTCCCGCCTGCCGGACCCACTTCGTTGAAGAGGATTGTCTTGCCGTCGGCGGAAACGTCGCACAATTCCGAGCCGTTGAGCCAGGAAAGATCGCGCTGACTGGTTTGGCCGCGAGCGATCTCAGCGATCTGCCAGCGCGCGTCTTCGCGCGCTATCAGCACCCGGCCGTCGCGCGCGATGTCTTCGAGCCGCAGGGAACCGGCAGACGCCGCCACCTGGCGCGTATGTCCGGAAAGGCTCGCGGCATAGACTCGGGGAGTTCCGCTCCGAGCCGCCGTAAACCATACCTGCCGGCCCTTGGCCGACCAAGCGAGTCCGCGTACGGTCGTCCACCCGGCTGAAACCACTTTTCTCTTGCCGGAAAGATCGACCAGGTCAACCGAACCGGCCGCACTATCCAGCGCCGGATGATCCAGGTAAGCGATGCTGGTGCCCAGCGGAGAGAAGCGGGGATCGCTGATCCATCCCGCAGTTTGCACCAGCACTTTCCCGATGGGATATTCCAGCCGGTCCATCCCTTTTACCCGCCGCACGATGGCGAGTTCGGTGCCCGCCGGGGCCCAGTCGGCGGCTTCCACGTTTTCGACCACGGATTGCTGAGACCCGCCAGCGAGAGCCACCTCGCGCAGGTCGCCTTGCGCTCTTCCGTCCAGTGTGAAATGGATGCCGGCCAGTATGGCCAGTTCGTTTGCGAAAGAGATGGACAGGATTTCGGCGTCGTGGAGGCCGAGCGGGACCGATTCCGGCGAGCCGGGGCTGATGGAAAATACCCGCGGAGGAGCGCCGTTCCACAAGCCGGTGTAGAAAATCGTTTGGCCATGCGGGCCGAACCGCGCCGAGCTGACGCGGCCCCGGTCAAAGGTGACGCGATGGAACACGATCGGCGAGTGCGGCACGGGCCTTTGCAACCGGTGGAGCGCCGCAATGCCGGCAGCCGCTCCCACCACCAAACCGACCAGGATCCCCAATGCCCATGCGCGCTTCGACCGCGCTGGCGTCTTGTTGTCTAGGCCCGGAAAACCGCTGAAAACCTCCTTCATCTGGGCAGGAGGCGTAACGACCACCGCAGCCCGCGTTGCGGCCACGCGGTCCGAATCCCAGTCACGGCGCAAACGGCGCAGATCACCTCGCAATTCGGCAGCGAACTGGTAACGCAGCTCCCGATCTTTTTCGAGTGCCTTGGAAACGATCTCGTCGAAGCGCACAGGCAAATCGGGATTGGACTCGGAAGCGGGAGGAACGTCCCGGGTGAGGACCGCCTCACGAACGGCGTCGGCGCTTGTGGCGGAAAAGGGGGCTTTGCCGGAGGCCATTTCATACAGGACCGCGCCCAGCGCAAACAGGTCGGCACGAGCGTCGGCTTGTTCCCCTCTCAACTGCTCGGGCGCCTGGCAGGAGCTCGGCACAAGCCCCGGCACGGGAATGGCGGCCAAACCCAGGTCGGTGACCTTGGCCTCGCCTGTCCGGGAGATGAAGATGTTTTCGGGGCACAGGCCACCATGAACCAGACCCGCGGCGTGGGCGGCATCGAGAACATCGGCGATCTGCACGCCAACATCGAGCACTTCGCGAAACGCAAGGGGATGGCTGGCGATTCGCTGTGCCAGCGATTCGCCTTCCGGCAACTCGGTTGCCCAAAATGTGCGGCCGTCCCACTCGCCAGCTTCGTAGAGCTCCGCAATGTGACGCTGACGCACGCCGCCGAGGGCGCGCGCGAGCCTCTGGAGCTGGGCACCACCTTGTGAATCGCCCAAAAGCTCGGGAGAAAAGAACCTGAGGGAAACCGCCAAGCCGGAACGGGTATCCTCGGCTTTGTAGGTTTCGCCGCGTACACCCAGCCGGGCGACGATTCGATAATGGGAAATCGTCTGTCCTACAATTGAATCCATTACCAGAAGTCAGTCCAAAGACGGAAACAAGCGATCATCGTACGGCCTGGCGAAAAGGCAGTCAACGCGGCGATGCCGGGCCTGGTCATATTTGGCCGGCGCCTGCTGGCGACACGCCCGCTTGCGAAGACGGCGGGCTAAGGCTCGGGCGGCCAGGCAATCGTCAGGAGGAAGGCGCTTTTCTCGAGTGCCTCCACGTCGTGCCGCTCGTTGCGGTCGAGCGCGAGCAGATGGCCGGCGGGGAGTTCAACATTTCCGTCGGCCAACTGCATGCGAAGCCGACCCTGCAACACCTCAACGGTCAACGGCCCGGGGGCGATGTGTTCAGTCACGCGCGCGCCTTCGCTCATTGCTGTGAGCACCACGCGCATATCGGGACGTTTCACCAGCGTCTTGGCACTGCGCCCGACGCGCGCATAGCCCTCCTCGCTCCGGAGCAACGCAATCTCCGCCTCCAGGTCGATGTGTGCCAGCTTTCGGCTCAGCCGCTCGCTCGCCTGCTCGTGTCCCGGAGTGCGGCGGGCCGGTTCGGGTGGGATACCACCAGATTGGTGAGTCATAATGCTCCCCCCTTGAATCCAGAAAGAACACCCATACAGGATAAAACGAAGATGGGCGACGGGGCACTGGCTCGGGATCACGTGGATCGGAACCGGTGTCGAGAGCGTGAGTGAGGCTACTGGCTAGGGTTTCGCGGAAGATCCTGTTTCGCCCGCAAGCTCGCCAATACTGCCGAGCAGCGCGCCAGCGAACAGACCCGCAAGCCCACCTCCGCGCAGCTCTTTGCAAGAGCTGGCCGCAATCACATCTGGGCCAGAAACCTCAGATGAACAGCGTGACCCGGGAGCGGAGGGCATCGCCGAGGAAGCTCGCCATGCCGCCGAATTCCAGGTCATCGATCAGTTCTTCGTCCCGGACGCCCATGACGTCGCGCGAAGTTTCGCAGGCGACGATGCGGGCGCCCATGCGCCGGACAATCCGCATCAGGTCTTCAAGCGAAGCGACGTGCTTGTCGCGCATCATCCGCCTCATGACGTGGGAGCCGACGCCGAACAGATTCAGCCGGGACATCGGGAGGTGGTTGCGGCTGGACGGGGAAAGCAACGCCATCAGTTTTTCCCCCAGGCGTTTGCCCGAAACCACTCTTTTCCTGCGCAATCCCGCAAGGCCCCAGAAAGTGAAAAACATCGATACCTGCTGCCCCAGCGCCACCGCTCCGGTCGCAATGACGAAGGCTTCGAGGATGCGATCGAGTTCCCCGGAAAAGACCACCAGCGACACGCGGTCTTCCGGAACTCGCGCTTCGAGGGCAACGAGCTTTTCCTCCAGCGTTTTCAGACGGGCTTCGATTTCTCGTTCCGGCACTGCCTTCGGCGTGCCGGCCGTTTGCAGTCGAGTCGCCATGGTCGCTCCTCCTCCACCGAGGGCCGGCTCAGGCGCTACACCTGCGCCCTACACTGCCCCTCGGTCTTCTTGGATGTATTCCAGTGCCTTCCCGTGGACTCGTTCAATAAAACAAAAACAATCGGCCGAAAGATACAGCTGGTCCCTCCGGATTTCTCTAAGCACATCCCAAGAACCGGTCAGAAAATTTTGAAGACATCGTGGAACCGGCAACCGTCGGCTACCGGTACCTTTCAGTGCCCGGTTTTGAACTGGCTGTCCGCGGATACCGGGCGGGTATTGCCACTCACTGGACAGCGAACTTTATCTTGCGGGCGTCTGAATCCTCTTTTTTTCCCGTCCCACTCCAACTGTCCACAACGCGATTGCGGGATTTTACCATCACCCTGCGGGGTCCATTCCAGAGATTTCGGGGGCGGCCGGGGTGGTCGGAAATATGCGCAAGTTGTCAGGATAGACCCCCGCTTTGGATCTGCAATCGACCGGCTACGCCAGGCGGTTCATCCTGGGCTTGGTACTAGTCTTCTGTATCGTAAATGTCTTTACTAATACTCGGAACAGGTGCATAGTGAGGTATGCCCCTTCCAGCCGCAGCCAAACTGGCCCTTTCGGGGTCGGAGCGTAAGCAGCTACTGGCACTCAGC
>JAKBLM010000014.1 GCA_021832085.1 Acidobacteriota bacterium
AGCTATCCAGGAGTACGTTCGCCAGTACAACAAGAACCCGCAGCCTTTTCAGTGGGTGGCCAGCGCCGGCCGCATCATTCGAAAGGTCAACAAATATAAAGAAATTTCAGAAACAGGAGACTAGGCTTTCGCAGGTTAACTTATAGAGAAGTGCAATTACTCCATTGACAACTAATTTGCAAACCCAATAGGAGGAGCGCGCGGGGGAATGTTTCATTGTGGCGCAGGGCCGTTTACGCACTGGGACCTCACATGGTTTCCTTTGCCGGGTTCCAGAAAATGCATACTGTTTTTATTGTTGCTCCAAATCGGTTCTTCAGAGAGTCGCTGGCCACCCTCCTCGCAGCGGCGACGGACGTTGTCGTCCTCGGCGCCGCCGAATCCTCCGCATCGGCTCTTCAACAGATCTCTTCCCTCCATCCCAACGTCGTGGTGTTAAGCCCGGATTGGCGCGACTCGGAGTTTCTGGCGACGCGAGCGATTCGCGGGGTGGCACCGTTTGCCAGGGTGCTCATGATCACCATGGACGACGACGCGGAGGTGTTTTTCAAAGCGGTGCGGTCAGGTGCGGTCGGCTACCTGCTGAAGGACGCTTCGGCTGATGAGATCGTGGAGGCGGTTCGCCATCTCCAGGAGAACCCAGTTGTTTGCCCGCCCCACCTGGAGGGCATTTTGTTCGATTACGTCGCCAACGGCTCTGCGGCGCAAGTCGAACTGACACAGCGCGAACGGCAACTGATTCCCCTGATCGGCGAGGGACTGACGAACAAGGAGATCGCGGTGCGCCTGCATCTCTCCGAGCAGACGGTCAAAAACCACGTTCACAGAATTCTCCGCAAAACCGGCTCAAGCAGCCGTACCAGCCTTACGCGACTGGGCAAGACGAGCGAATTTTCCCCCAACCGCGCCACCAACGGGCCTTCCTGCTCCTCGATTTCTTGAAAACCCACCAGGGAGGCCTGGCACTCTTTCCCCGCGGCGAAGCCCTGTTTTGTCTTGGTACGGTACCGGGTACTTTCAGCGTCAAGGTTCAATGCCCCCGGCTATGCCGGTAATCACGGCCTGGAAGGGTATCGAAATGGGGCCGCGCTGAATCTTGTTTGCCTTCCCCAGCCTCGCCACAATGCGGCGGTTGAAGGAGAAGCCCATTCGCCTGCTGCTGGCAAACCCGACGCGATCGCTGCGCGATGCGCTTTACGGGGCGATCCGCAAGCAGCCGGATATGGAAGTAGCCGGCGAAGTCTCGGATGCGTGCGCCATCGTCGCCGCCGCCGAACTGACAGACCCAGACTGCCTGGTGATCGCACTCGATCGGAACGGGGTTTCCCGCTCGCTTTGCAAGCAGCTGCTGGCGAGAAACAGACAGGTGAGAATTCTCGCCATCTCCGAGACAACTGACATGGCGGTGCTCTGCTGGTGGGACAGTGGAGACGTCCGCTGCGCATACATGGAAGCCTCTCGAGAAAACCTGCTGTCGGCTTTGCGCTGCTCGCTCTTCTGACCCGGCCGACGGCGGAGTGCGAAGGCATTCCGGAGGCGAAAGAACGAGGAGGAAATCGTGAGAGGGAGTGGCCCGGCCGCCCTGCTCTGTTCGCTTCAGTTCGTCTTCGAACCGGCACTCGTTGCCCCACCCCGGCACGCCCGCATCATCCGCAGCGACCAGTTCTCCGGCAAGCGCACCGAGATTCCCGTCAACCTGAAGAAAATCTTGGCGGGCAAGGCGCCCGATCCACGACTGCATTCCCGGGACATCCTGTTTGTCCCGAACACCACAGGCAAGGCGGTCCTTTATCCGGGCGCCGAAGCTGCGCTTTCGGTGGCGGGCGGCGTGATCGTGTACAGGAGATAGAGTGGCGGAAGAATACATTCCGCGATTGGGCCCGCCTGCTTCGGTCGGTACCCACGCCCGCCGCATAGAGCTGGCGAGGATCTACCCGCCCGCGGCGGCCGAAGAATCGAATCTGCTGCTCTACTGGAAAATCCTGCGCAAGCGGGGCTGGACGGTGGTTTCAGTGCTGGCAGTGATCTTGACGGCGGTGGTGATCGGAACGGCGCGCGAGCGGCCGCTGTACCGAGCGAGCGCGATGCTCGAAATCGAGCAGGAGAATCCGAACATAGTCACGGTGCAGGAACTCTTTCAGCTGCCGAACATTTCGGGCAGCTACCTGGCCACGCAGTTCCGGATCCTGCGAAGCCACAGCTTGGCTCGGCAGGTGATTCGCCAGCTCCATCTGAACCGGACCCGGGAATTTAATCCGCCGGGCCGCTCCTGGCCTTGGAGCGGCAAGGGCGGCGGCCCGGCTTTTCCCATCGAGCTGGCGCACGAGCAGACGGTGGTCGCGCGATTCGAACAAAACCTCGTCGTGAGCCCGGTCCGCGGAAGCCGGCTGGTGGAAGTGAGCTTCGAATCCCACGACCCAGAGCGCGCGGCCAGGGTGGTGAACGCGCTGGCCGCCAGCTATATCCAGGACAACCTGCGTAACCACTGGAAGGCGACACGCCAGGCTTCCCGCTGGCTTTCCGGGCAGCTCGGCGGCCTGAAAATCCGTTTGGAGAAGTCGGAAGATCGATTGCAGCGCTACGCCGAGACGAATGGCCTGGTGTTCCTCGAAAGCGAAACGGGAGAAAAACAAAGCATAGTCGACGAACGCCTACGGCGGCTTCAGGACGAGTTGACCCGAGCGGAGGCGGAACGTTACGGCGAAGAGTCCCTCTACCGGCTGGTGCACGCTGGCAACTACGGGGCGCTGCCTGGCGTGTTCGACAATCAGACCACACAGCAACTGACGGTGAAATTGGCCAATCTCGAAGTGGAAAAGGCTCGGCTGGCGGCCAATTTCACCGCCGGCTACCCGAAGATGAAGGAGATTCAGAACCAAATCGATCGGATTCGCAGCTTTCTCGCGCAGCAGCGCCGGCTAGCGGCACAACACGTGGAAAATGAATATCTCGCTGCCACTCGTCGCGAGGCGCTGGTTCGCCGAGCCTTCGACCGCCAGAAGCAACTGGCCAACGTCACCGCCGGCAAACTGGTCGAATACCACATTCTCGAGCGCGCCGTGCAGACCAACAAGCAGCTCTACCGGGGACTGCTGCAGCGTTTGCGCGAGGCGGGCGTTTCCGCCGGACTCAACGCGAGCAACATCCGGGTGGTCGATCCGGCCGTACCGCCTATCAGTCCGGTCGCGCCGCGCATCCTGCTGAACCTGTCGATTGCCACGTTGGTGGGTCTGACGTTTGGCGCTGGCCTCGCCTTCCTGCAGGAACATCTGGACAACACGCTGAAAACGCAGGCCGACGTGGAAAGTTTCCTGCACGTGCCGGCGCTGGCGCTCATTCCTTCGGAGAGGTCGCTCCCGCCGAAAAAAAACGGGGGCCGAAAATTCCTGCCCAACATGCGGGCTGCCCCGAGGCAAATCGCCCATGGCGTCGCGGGCGAGCGGGTCAAGGGCAATGGCTGGATTCGTGTGGATTCAGGCACGGTCGACCATTCAGCGCTTTCGGAGGCCTTCCGCAATTTGCGTACGTCGGTACTGCTTTCCACCGCGACCCATCCCCCGCGGTCGCTGGTTGTGCTCAGCGCGGAGCCAGGCGAAGGCAAGACGACGATTTGCAGCAATCTGGCGATCTCGCTGGCCCAACTGGGCAAACAGGTGCTGCTCGTCGAAGGCGACATGCGGCGGCCTTGCCTCCACTCCTTTTTCCATCTGCCGGGCGAAAGCGGCCTGGTTAATTGTCTGGCCGGGGACGCGGAGTGGCGTGAGTTGGTGAGGCCCACGGGCTTGCAAGGACTCGATTGCCTGTTTTGTGGCCCCGTGCCACCGAATCCCACCGAATTGCTCTCGGGCGACCGGATGGGAGCGCTGGTCGACGAAGCGCTAGCCGACTACAGCTTCGTCCTGATCGATGCGCCGCCGCTACTGAATGTGGCCGACGGACGCATCCTCAGCACGATCGCCGAAGGAACCATTCTCGTGGCGAGGAGCGGAGCGACGCCCCGTGAATTCGTGCAACGGGCCCAGCTTTGTCTTTCCGATGTCGGTGCCCATCTGATCGGCGTGGTGCTCAACGCCGTCGATCTGCGGCGCGAAGGCTACGGCTATGCAGCCTATGCCGGCTATGGCGGCCGCTCCGGAAATGGGCGGGGTCGAGCCGTGTAGCAATCCTGCGGAACGACCAGGCGCGGCACTTCGCCCCCCGCCTCGGAAAGCAGCAGCGGGCGACAATTTCCGCTGCGACGCAGTACGGCGCGAGCGGGTAGCAGATGTCGATTGCGGAACCCGCCAGCGCAAGCAAGTCATGTTCGCCTGGCCACCCTGTGGGTGACGGGGCGAAGCTGTAGACGGACGAAGCAGAAGTGGCAAACGAAATGGCAGCAAAACCGGTATTCGAGATGAGCATTGTGGAGACGCGCCAACTGAGCGACGCACATTTCGCTCCTCGCTGGTACGCGGTCTATACCTGCGCCAACCATGAGAAGCGCGTCGCCGAGCAGTTGCGCGCCCGCGCCGTCGAGCATTTCCTGCCGCTCTATGCCACCGTTCACCGCTGGAAGGACCGCCGCATGCAGCTCCAGTTGCCGCTCTTTCCCGGCTACATATTTGTCCGCCTGCCCCTCGCCGAGCGGCTGCGCGTTTTGGAGGTGGCGGGCGTGGCCCGGCTGGTCGGCTTCGGCGATCAGGCCATTGCTCTTCCTGACCGGGAAATCGAAATTCTCCGCGGTGCCTTGGGCGGCGGGCTGATCGCCGAACCGCACCCCTATCTAACGGTGGGCAGCCGCGTCAGGATTCGGAGCGGTCCGCTTGCCGGCCTGGAAGGAATCCTCTTGCGCAAGAAGGCGGATTTCCATGTGGTGCTATCTGTCGATCTCATTCTGCGATCGATTGCCGTGGAAGCCGATGCCGCCGATCTCTTGCCGCTGCCCAGCCGGCGCGGAACTGCGTGAAGGGCCGCGCAGACGGCAAACACGTTGAAGCCATCGAAGAGAGCCCCGGCAGATGACGACCTTGCAGCTTTCGGATACTCACTCGGTCATGACAACGTCGGTGACCCCTCCCGAATCGGCGGCCGGCGCGGCCCTCATGAGGGCGCGCGAGGCGGTCGGCCAGCGTTACGTGAAAGCGGCGCTGCAGACGGGCGTGGGTGGTGTGGCCAGCCGGGTTCTGGGGGGTCTTGCGCCGATTATCCTGGCGCGGTATCTGGGACCGGACAAGTACGGCGTCTACACGTTGATTGTTTCGCTGGTCGGCATCTTTGCCGGCGTGGCGCACCTTGGGCAGAACACTGCGTTGCAAAAATTCCTGCCGGAATATTTCGTCAAGGACCCGGCTCGCGGCGGCATGATCCTGGCCGATACGATCGTGATCGTCTCGGGAATCCTGGCGGTCGCCTGCACAGCCTTTTACCTGCTCTCCGGCTGGATGGCGGCAACGATCTATCGTCAGGCTTCGCTCGCCCCGCTCTTTCGCTTCTCGGCGCTGCTGGTTCTTTTCTTGTCCCTTTTCAATCTGGCTTCGAGCGCGGTGGCCGGCCTCCAGGATTTCGCTTCGTACAGCAAGGCAATGGTGATCCGAAGCGCGGGTTTTCTGGCGCTGGCGTGGGCAGGGGTTGCGCTGCTGGGGCTCTACGGGGCACTTGGTGGCCAAGTGCTCGCCGCCATACTCGGGCTGGGCTTTCTCCTGGCCGCCGGAGCGAGGGCCGCGCGGCGGCGCTTCTCCGGCATGGTGAGGACTGCTTTCTCCCGGTCGATTCTTGCCGAGATCTTTTCGTTCGCTTTTCCTGCATTTCTTTCCGGAGCGCTTGTTGCCCCTGCTTTTTGGTGGGCCAACACGCTGCTCGCCCGCGATTCCGGGTTTGCGCAGGTAGGCCTGTTCGGCGTCGCTTTTGCCTTGGCCCAACTCATTCTGGTGGTTCCCACCAGCCTCACGATTCCGGCGGTCAGTTTCTTCTCGGAAGCCTACGCGTCATCCCAATGCGGCCAGGGCGATCCGTTCGGCAAGCTTGTCAACACCAATCTTCGGCTCATATGGGCCATCGCCCTGCCGCTGGCGCTCGCTTCCGCCCTGTTTGCGCCGTGGATCGTCAATCTGTTCTTCGGGCCGGCTTATCGCGAAGCGGCGGTTCTGGCGTCCGTGATGAGCTTTGTGGCATTGCTCATGGTCATCAACCACGTGATCGGGAATTCGATTGCCGGCTCGGGCCGAATGTGGCAAGGGTTTGCAGTCAACTCCTTTTGGGCCGCGCTCTTCTTCACCACGGGCAGCTTACTGATTCCGCGATGGGGCCCGACAGGTCTGGCGTTTACTTTTGCCTTTTCCTACCTGATTTTCACGTTCGGTGTGTGGATCTACACGCGGATTGCCCTGCACTTGAATTACGAGCGGATTACCCTATTGGCAATTCTCACCCTTACGTCGGTAGCCCTCACCGCTTTCGACGCCCGGATCGGCGACACGCCCGTCCGTTGTGCCGTAGCGATCCTTCTGCTTTTGGCCCTCGTGGCCACGGAATATCGGTGGACGCTCGATCATCGCGAGAGAACCCTTCTCAGGCGAGCGTGGCCATGGAGTTGATCGAACCCCCAGCACCGATTTTGTCGCCATGCCTCTGATACTCAGCTTGTTTCACCCATCGCGTAACCTTGGACCGGCGAGAACAGTCGCCAAGGACAAGGACCGTGTAGCGCGCGCCGAAATCGCCTACCTCTGGCCGTACGATATCGGCGCAGATCCGAGTGCCACATTTTTTCAGCGGCCGGCTGGCCTGGCAGAGGACTTCACGGTTCACCTGCTCACAAGGGCAGAAAGCCGGATTCCGTCGGTGGTGGCAGGCAAAGTTCGGATCCAGCGCGGGCCGGCAGGGCGAGGCATTCTTGCCAGGCTCACCCACCTCCTTTTTTGTGTGCGCTGGCTAGCCCGAAACCAGTCAAGGCTTTCGGCAGTGTATACGACCGGGGGATTATCGATTTTCACGGGGTGGTTCGCGCGCCGATTCCTGGGTATACGGTGGGTGACGGAATTCTGGGACCATCCTTTCCTCGAACGGAACTACGCGCGCCAGAACGGAGACCGCGGCGCTTCGTTTTTCTACTTGCTTCGTTCCCTGGTTGCGAACCGCATGGCGCGGCAGGCTGATGTGGTTGTTTGCACGGGAAATGTGGGCATGGTGCGGGCGCTGCGTCCCGCTGCCCAAAAGCTGATCGTTTCGCCCAATGGCGCCGACCGCTCGCTTTTCGGACGACAGGCAACAAAGAGTCCAAATTCACCGGCAGAAGCGGTGTATGTCGGTTGGATCGGCCGAGCGCGCGGGGCAGGGCTGATGTTCGACGCGATGCAATTGCTGCAGTCGGCAGGCGCACCCGTCCGTCTCACGCTGGTTGGACCCTTGGTCTCTCGCGATCGCGAATGGATTCTCCGTCGGCAACGGAAGCTTGAGGGCTGCTTGTCGTTGACTGGCCGCCTGCCACATGCTGATGTGCTATGGATCCTCGAAAAATGCTGCCTGGGTCTCTACCCGTTTCCGCCGGAAGAGGAGCTGGAGTTTATCTATCCCATCAAGGTCTTTGAGTACATGGCCATGGGAGTTGTGCCGGTCTGCACGGACTTGACCGGCGTGCGCGATATCGTGCGAAACGGGATCGATGGATTCCTTTTCAGGACCGGCAGTGCCAAAGCGCTTGCCCGCTGCTTGCTCGAAGCCGTGCGCAACGGTGCCAGGCTGGGGGAAATGAGCCACGCGGCGCGCAAACGCGCCGAGCAGTTCCGCTGGGACCGAATCCATGCCAGGCTCAACGCGGAATTGGCTTCGAGAATCGGCCCGAGAAACGCGGCCCTGAGTCCACTCGCGTACGCAGCCCTGAAGAATCGCCGCATAGCCGGCGCCGCAGCCCGGCGGCCCGATCCCGTTCACCCTTTGTCGCGCTGATCCCGTATCGCTCAAGCAAACCGTTCCCTGAAGACCATGAGAAAGCCCACGAAAAAAGCCAGCCACAGCGCGCTCTTCGCCGGATTTGCGCTCGCTGGCGTTGCACTCTGCGATTTCGCGATTGGCGCATCGAGCCGCCAATTGCAGGTGGTCGCCGGGATCGTTGTGCTCCTCCTGATCGCGGGCTGGATTGTCGTCGACATCCTCGTTGGCCGGTTTCATGCGGCCAATCTGAGATATTTCGCGTTGTTCTCCTTCGGCCTATTCCTGGGCGGCGGGATGATCGTGGATGCCGTGCGTCCGGACTACGCGATCCAGCCGGCCGCAATCCTGCTGACCTATGGCGCCTTGCTCTGCTTCGTTCTGGGGTTCGTTCTGTTCGAGCCCAATCCGGTTTCGGCGCCGTGCCATAGCGAACCCACGTTTTCGCTCACCTCGGAACAGCTCTTCACACTCACGTGCTTTTTCTTCGCTCTCGGATTCTTCTTTGTCTTTCTCGAATGGCATCTCTACGGCCAACTTCAGAGCTATGCGGGCAAATTCACCGCTGCCGGGGCGCGGCCGGCGCGGGTGATGCCTTACGTGCAGACGTTCACCGAGTTCATGACGCCGGCAGTGATTCTGGCGTTTATTCAACTGCGCCGCGGAACCTCACTCGCTCGCCGGGTGGTCCTGACACTCTTCTTGACGGGCGCGGTGGCTTGGTTTCTGGTCTGGGGCGCCCGGGGAAACTTCCTGTGGCTGGCCGTGGCGTTTGTGCTGGTCTGGGTAGAGATCGGGAGCGAGCGCGGCGCCAGGCGGCTGGGCGCCAAGCCGGTTCTGGTTCTCTCGCTTTCGGCTGCAGCCATTTTACCTTTGGGCCTTGTGCGCACGACCTGGAACTTGCGCGAAGCGGAAAGCGCGGGTTGGAGTGGAGTCTGGACAGGGGCCGGCGAGAGCCTCGACACTTATTATCAACTGGCGCGCACGCTCGACTACTTTCCCGCCCGCGCCGGATTTCTCGACGGCTATTCCTTCTATGGTGTCATCGCCAATCCGGTTCCCCGCGCGCTATGGCCGGGTAAGCCGATCGGCGTGGGAAAACTGGCGAGCCTCCTCTACGACGGCAATCCGCAGAACTCGATTGGCCTCTCGCTGCCAGGCGAACTCTACGCAAACTTCGGTTACGTAGGCTCGTTGCTCGGCATGTTTCTCTTCGGCTTGCTGGCGGCTGCCGTCTACTCCTGGTACATGCGGCAGCGCGGCGATCCGGTGGCTCTGGTGATCTACCTTATGGCGCTGTCTTGCCTAGTGACAGAAGTTCGCGGCGACATTCTGGACGCGACGGCGCCCCTGCTCTATTCGCTGCTGCCCACCGTTATTTGTTTTGGGATCGTCGCCACGGCGACCAAGCGTTTCCGGCCCAACGCGCAGAAGGCCCCCACACGCGCAACCTCACAAAGCGTCATTTCCCCGCTCGCGACGACGGACGGGCTGCCGAGGAACATCTAGAACTGCACACCGATGGCCAATCGCAGCTTTCGCATCACACTTCTGACCAACATCCCCGCTCCCTACCGCGTAGCGACGTGGAATCACCTGGACCGCTTGACCGGCGGTGACGCCAAGGTGCTCTTTATCAGCCCTGCCGAATATCGCCGGAAATGGGCCGTGCCAGCCGAGCTCATGGCGTTCGATTGGGGATTTCTTTCTTGCGGAGGGGAACCGAACCGGCTCTCGGCCCAAGCGGTTTCAGCCGCGGGGATGCTGCTCCATCTGGTGCGCCGCCGGCCGCGGACCGTGGTCTGCGGCGGCTACGACAGTGTGGCGGCATGGGTCAGTTTCTGCTGGTGCAAACTGTTCGGGCAACGCTTCGTTCTTTGGCTCGAAAGCAATGCGCGCGATCGGCGCGAGCCCGGCCGAATCAAGCGCCGGCTGAAGAAATGGATTGTCTCGAAAGCCGACGGCATTGCCGCTGCGGGCAGCGCGACGGTCGACTACGTCTCCACGCTAGGCGCACACCGCAGCCGGATCTTTCTCGCGCCCTTCGGCGGAGATGTCGAGATGTTCACTCGCCGCTCCGGCTCGGTCGACGCCGACCGCGAAAAGCGTGCCCTTGGTTTTCCGCCGCACCTTGTTCTTTATTCCGGGCGTCTGGTGCGAGCAAAGGGCGTTTTCGTCCTCCTCGAAGCCTTCAGCCAGGTCGCGTCCGAATTGCCGGACGCCGGCCTGCTCATCGTCGGCCACGGCCCCGAGCAGCAGGCGATGCGCCGGTTGGCGGAACAACTCCAACTTCGCCGCGTCTTTTTCCTCGGACCGCAGCCTTACGAACGCATGCCCTATTACTACGCGTTGGCCGATGTGTTGGTGCTTCCCACATTCAGCGATCCCTGGGGTTTCGTCGTCAATGAAGCCTTCGCCTGCGGAGTTCCCGCCATCGTCTCCCGCGTGGCGGGCGCCTGCGACGACCTCATTGTTGAAGGCGAAACCGGCTTTGCCATCTCGTCCGGAAATCCCGCGGAACTTGCCGAGCGCCTCCTGCGCATCCTCAAAAATCCCGAACTCCGCGCGCATTTGAGTAAGGGTTGCCGCCTGCACATTCGCCGCTATTCCGCCGAGGCTTGCGCCGAGGGTTTGCTGGCGGCCGCGCAAGGGGATCGAAATGAAGTTCGTAATTGAAGCGCTGGGCCTGAAAGTCGGCGGAGGGAAAGAACTCGCCCTCAACCTGATGGACCGCCTCGCGCAAAATCCACGGCACCGGTTTGTCTTCCTCGTTCCCGATTTGCCGGGTTTCGCCGGCCTGTCTGGCGCCCGAGTCGAATTGATCACCTTCCGCGAGTCGTTTGGATTGGTGGGCAGGAGTTATCTGCTAAACCACGTGGTCCGCCGGATTTGCGTTCAGCACAGAGCCGACGCCCTGCTCTGCCTGGGCAATTTGCCGCCGAGAAGGGTTCCATGTCCCACTGTTGTGCTGATGCAAAATGCTTGGCTCGTCGCGCGGAATCTCGTTGCCGAACGCCGGCTCACTTTCCGCGAGAAGCTCGTCATCGCCTACGGCAGGCGGCGTTATCACAAGCTGCCGGATCGCACGCACGTCGTTGTCCAAACTACACTCATGCGCAATAAGCTCTGCCCTCGGTTTGGCATCGATCCGCGCCACGTGGCCGTGATTCCCAACGGCATGGGCCTTTCCCCGAGCGATGTCGCCGGGCCGCGCCGGCAAGAGCTGGCCGATTCTGCCGGACCCTTCACCTTTCTCTGTCTGGCTCGCTATTACGCGCACAAAAACCTCGAAATTTTGCTTGAGGCTATGGAGAAACTCCCTCTTTACACGCGGCACCCGGCACGCTGCCTCCTGACCATCGCTCCCGGACAGCATCCGCAAGCGGCAAGGCTGCTGCGGCAAGTTGCGGCACGAGGGCTCCAAGACCGAATCATCAATCTGGGTCCGCTGCCCCGCGAGCGCCTGGCGGAAACCTTCCGCGTCGCCGATGCGCTGATCTTTCCCACGCTTCTCGAGTCCCACTCGCGAACCTATTTCGAAGCGATGCACTTTGGCCTGCCTATCGCCACAAGCGACTGCGACTTCGCGCGCGATACCTGTCGCGACGCCGCCATCTATTTCGATCCTCTCGATCCGGCGGCCGTGGCCCGAGCCATGTCAAAAATGATGGAAGATGGAATGCTCCGTCGGTGGCTAGTCCAAAATGGCCACGCACTGCTAGCGCGGGCGCCCGGCTGGGACGAGCTGGCGGCCCGGTTCGTTGCGGCCCTTGAATGTGCCGCCAGCGGCGAATGGAAGGCTACGGCCGACGGCGGAGACACGCGCGCCGTAAACGCGGTGCAGGAAGCGCTGATCTGAATGCGGCCGTTCTTCAGTTGAAGTTTTCCTCTTTCGTTCTTCCGTTACTTGTGGCAAGTGCGGGGCCCTCCGCGTGACCTCGCCGGTACGAAGGCGCCGAGCCCGGTTCGCATCAGCGCCAGTCGCCTAACCCGTCAGGAGCGTGAGGCCATGAGTCGCTTTCCCAAGCTTTCCAGCCGTGCGCTGTATTCCGCCAGATCCACCGGTTGCTGCGCTACGCCTGTTTTCATGGCCGCGCCGGCGACGGCCGAGGCTACCCAGACCAATGCTCGCGGGTCGAAAGGTTTGGGAAGGATGTAGCCAGGGCCGAACGTCAGTGTCTTCACGCCGTAGGCTTGACAGACGGAATCCGGCACGGGTTCCTTCGCCAGGGCAGCCAGGGCACGAGTCGCGGCGAGTTTCATCTCTTCATTGATTGCCTTGGCCCGGACGTCCAATGCCCCGCGAAAAACGAAGGGAAATCCCAGAACGTTGTTCACCTGATTCGGATAGTCGGAGCGGCCGGTGGCTATGACGACGTCGCTGCGGGACTCTCTCGCATCCTCCGGCGTAATCTCCGGGTCCGGATTGGCCAGCGCGAAGACGATCGGACGCGGCGCCATCATCTTCAGCATTTCTGGAGGCAGGGCACCCTTCGTGGAGAGTCCCACCACCACGTCGGCTCCGCGCAAGGCTTCCGCCAGGCTCCGCCGTTCGGTTTCTCGCGCGAATCGCGCCTTGTAAAGATTCATGTCTTCGCTGCGCCCCGCGTAGATCACCCCTTTCGTGTCCACCATGAGCAGCCGTTCCGGCTGCACCCCAAGTCGAAGGTAATGTCCCGCGCAAGCGATGCCTGCCGCACCCGCGCCGAGGAAGACAACGTTCACTTCGTCAATCCGTTTGCCCACCACGTCCAGCGCGCCCAGCAACGCCGCTCCCGAAACGATGGCCGTTCCGTGCTGGTCGTCGTGCATGATGGGTATTCCCATCGTCCTCCGCAACGTCTCCTCAATCAGGAAACACTCCGGTGTCTTGATGTCCTCCAGATTGATTCCGCCGACAGTCGGCTCGAGCAGCTGGCAGAACTTGATCACGTCTTCCGCCTTCTCCGAGTTCACTTCCAGGTCGAAAACGTCGATATCCCCGAACCGTTTAAAGAGAACCGCCTTTCCCTCCATCACCGGTTTGCCCGCCGCCGCTCCGATGTTTCCTAGCCCAAGAACCCTCGTCCCATTCGAGACGACAGCGACCAGGTTTCCGCGCGCCGTGAACTCAAAACTCAGCTCGGGTCTCTTGGCGATTTCGCGACAAGGCTCGGCGACTCCGGGCGTATAGGCGAGGCTTAAGTCCGCCTGTGTACAGCAAGGCTTTGTGGGCATCACCTCGATCTTTCCCTTACGGCCGCTGCGGTGATACTCGAGCGCTGCCTGCGCACGCGATGGATGCACCGCGGCCGCATTTGCGGAAATCATGGGCTCTCATCCTCTCTGGCACTCGGCCTTCCCGGCGCCGGCCGGGAGATCGCTAGCCAACTCCGCGGTTTGCCGGTCATTGGCACGTACGTTGTGCGCTCTCGCTCGGGCCGGCTCAGCGGTTCCTTCGCAACGGCTCGTTTTCGAGTAGCATGCCCTTTCTTTTGTGTCGCAAAGGGAGAGCCTCAGCATGAATGGCCCTCCCTCCAAAGAGACAGGACTGGTTTTTGACTTAGTCTTCCAGGTAGAAGCCGGAAGCGACGATGTAAGTGTCGCTGCCGTACTGGACCTTGTGCACGTAGGTTAGCTTGCGGTGCGGTGTATTATCCCCGGGCTTGTACCAGTAATATTCCACCCAGCCGCTGCCGTGCTTCATCGCTGTGGCGATGCACTCCCGGACCACCTCTTTGCCTTTCACGTCCTTCAGGTTGATCAGGTTTTTCCCTTCCAGGCTGGGGTAGGCGGGATTCACCAGCTCGATGCCGTCAGTCGTGTCGACAAAGACGTAAGTGTCCATGAAGCGGAAGGGGCCGGTCTTGTCGCGCAGCTGGCCGAAGGCTGCGCTGCCCTCGCTCGACACCAGCGCCGCCGCGCGATTCACCACGTCCTCGATGAACGCCTTGTCCATCTGCATGTTGTAGATTCCCGATCCGATGGCATACTGCTTGCCGGAAGGGAAGGTCACGCGCTTGACGAACGTCGATTTCCACACTGGGAAGATATCGCCGGGCTCGGGATACATATAGTGGACCCATCCCTCGCCCGAAGGACTGTCCGCCACTGCAAGCATCATCTTGCCGTACGGCCGTCCCAGCACGTCCTTGGCGGTACTCACGTTTTGCCCCTTTTGCCCCTCGAGCGCTGGGTTCGCGGCATGGAACACCCTGGTCCCGTCCGTCGCGTAGACAAACAAATAGGTGTCGTCGCGAAACCACTTCGATCCCTTCACGCGAAACTCGGGGAAAGCCTTTTCGCCCTCTTTTTCGAGGACGGCTGCTCCTTCGCGCACCAGCGCCATCAATTCCGGCGCAGTCATCTTCCTTTGGACGGGAGCCACCTTCGGAGCGTCGGCCAGATAGACGCCGCAGCCGACCAGCACCCATTGGTCGCCCATCTGCGCCTTGCTCACATAGGTCGACTTCAGCGTCGAAACGCTTTCGCCCGGCTTGGGCCACATGTAGTCAACCCAGCCGGAGCCGCTTGCTTCCGCCACTTCGAGCATTTCCCGAATCAGCGGCTTGCCCTGGGTATCCTTCACGTCGAGAATGTTGCGCCCCTCCAGGTTCGGAAAGCCGGGGTTGACCAGATCAACGCCGTTCCGGTCAACCACAAAAATGTAGGCGTCCTTGACGAGGAACGGCCCAGTCGGATCGTGGAAGAGCGCGAAGGCCGCCTTGCCGTTCTTCTCGATCTGGCCGACGGCGTCGGTAACCGCGTCCACCACGAACGCCCGTTCCATGCGGTCGTTGTACATGCCGGCGGCGACGATGTAGCGCTTGCCCGAGGGGGCGGTGACCAGCCGCGCGTAGGTGCTTTTCCAGCGCGGCAGAAGCCCGTCCGGCACGGGCCACTGGTAGTGATACCAGCCTTCCGGCTTGTTAGGGAGCGTCGTCACAGCGGCGATGATCCCCCGGATGATCGGCCTGCCGTTGATGTCTTTCAGATCAAGCACGTTTTTGCCGTCCAGCGCGGGATCGGGATGGACGAGCATGTTGCCCTGGGGATCGAGGACGAAGATGTAGGTTTCGCCCTGCCGCCAGCGGCTGCCGGCAACACGAAATTCTGCAAAAGCCGCCTCGCCTTTCGTGCTCACCGCCTCCGCCGCGTTGTTGACCAACGCCACCAGATCGCGCGTTTCTTGGTGCTCGTAGGCCTGATCGAGATCGATCGGAACGCTCTGCGCGCCCGCCGCGGCCAGCCCGAGCAAAATCAATGGGACTACACCTAGGAGCGAAGTCACTTTTAACTTGAGCATTTTCATGCCCTCCCTGCGTTGCAGGAGGCCCCAGCCGCACCCCCGCTTTGTCTTCGGAATCTGCACGCTGGGCACCAAGACCGCGGATGACTGGGTAGCCTTAACTGTGTGCGTGTCAGACAGATGCGGACGTTGGCGTCAATTGTCCCCCCTCGTTCTCTGAGCGAAACTCCCCATCCCTAAGCGCCAAAGTGCCCAACATCCCGCCCTCAGTCTCAGCGCCATGAAATTCCACGCCTCCTCCAGGCCACTTGCCTCCGGCGCCGGGAAATTTCGCGCCCGGGCTTGCGATACGGTTCGAATCCACCTATGAAGGACACACAAGCTTCCGCGTGGGAGGTGGGTAATGAAAGCTCGGCAAGCTGTGCCACAGTCGCCTGGCGCCGCGCCCGGTCCCGAGCCGACAACCGGCCCGCTGACGTTCGAGGAGCTGCAGTTGGCCGCTCGCAACCGCGGCATGCCGCTCGAGGCGCTGCGTTACGATCTCACGCCCACCGGCCTGCACCACCTGCTCGTGCATTTCGATATTCCCTGGATCGATCGCGCAGCCTGGCGCCTGCGCGTTGGCGGCAATGTGAGGAACCAACTGGTGTTGGGCCTCGATGAACTTCGCCGCCGTCCTCGCCGTACGCTCGCGGTCACCTTCGAATGCGCCGGCAACGGCCGCGCTCGGCTTTCCCCTCGCCCGATCAGCCAGCCTTGGCTCAACGAGGCGGTGAGTACTGCCGAGTGGACGGGCACGCCCCTCGTCGGCTTGCTCGAGGAGGCGGGGCTGGGGCCGGAGACGGTCGAGCTTGTTTTTACCGGCGCCGACCACGGCGTCGAAAAGGGCTATGAGCACGATTATGGCCGCAGCCTGTCTGTGGCCGAGGCGACACGGGCCGATGTGCTGCTGGCCTACGAAATGAACGGCAGGCTGCTCGAACCCCAGCATGGTTTTCCGCTTCGGCTGCTGATCCCCGGCTGGTACGGGATGACGCACGTGAAATGGCTCTCGCGCATCGACGCGGTCACGGCGCCGTTCGACGGCTACCAGCAGCGCGTCGCCTATCTCTACCGGCGCGACGCGGCCGATCCCGGCGAGCCGGTCACACGCATGCAGCCCCGGGCCCTCCTGCTCCCGCCCGGTTTTCCTGATTTCCTCACCCGCCAACGAACGGTCGATGCCGGCGCGGTGCTTGTGCGCGGCCGCGCGTGGTCCGGCTACGGCGCAATCGCCCGCGTCGAATTCGGCGTCGACGGCCAATGGGTCGACGCCTCTCTCGATCCGCCGGCAGGACCCTTCGCCTGGCGCGCCTGGAGCGCACCCTGGGACCCCAGGCCGGGCCATCATGTCCTCAGTTGCCGCGCCACAGATGCCACCGGCAGGTGCCAGCCCACCGAGGCTCCGTGGAACGTGCAGGGTATGGGCAATAACCTCGTTCAGGAAGTGGAAGTCACCGTCCGCTGAGCGCCACTCATCTTTCCGTCCACCTCTTGCATCCGATTGCGCCGCAAGAGGGGGAAGCGCCTTGCATTTCGATTTCTGCGCGGGCACTCTTGTGGGCGTCGGGTCATGCTGACGATGTCGTTTTCTTCGAATGCACGGTGGCGAAGTGTCGGCGGGTGGGGGCATGAATCGCGGCAGTGGTTCCACTTGACCGCTGATTCCATATGGTTCAAACGGCAGAGGAGCAGTGATGACGCACTTTCAAAAAATGATGGGAGTCGCGGCAGCCGGTATTGTGCTCGCCGGGCTCAGTCTTGGAATTCACGCGGCGCCTGCAGGGCGCCATTTGGGGAACGCGATCAGGACCGGACGGGTGAGAACCCGTCGTGCGTTCCAATTGGACGAATCGAAACCGCTGGCTTCGTATCCAGTGCCGGCCGCTCGCGCCGAATCCAGTTGGTGCGCCAGCCTTACCTGTGGAAGTTCTCCCGGAAATGCTGAGTGGCGCCAGGCGCCGGCGACGCCGGCACCAGTGATCAGCGCTGCGGGCGCGGCGGTGGAGCAGACCTCCCAGGGCACCCGGCCGGCGTTGTCCGTCCTTGATCGCTTCACAGGCTTGGGGATCGGATTCTTCGGGCCGCAGGGAGCGATGAGTCGCTCGAATCCCTCCGATAACAGCCTCGCGGTCGGCCCAAACGATATTGTTCAAATCGTGAATTCTGACTTCGCCGTATACACCAAGAAGGGAGCAAAGTACGCGAAAACGGGCAAGCCCATCTACGGTCCAGTGCCCACAAACGAAATCTTTCACGGCTTCGGCGGACCCTGCGCCTCGAACAACGACGGCGACGCCGTCGTGCGCTACGATCAACTTGCTAACCGCTGGCTCTTCGTGTTGCCGGTGTTCCGACCCATTCCAGCCAGGACGCCGCACCGTAACGTCCCCCCTGCGCAATCCGGTCGCCCGGCCTTGCCCGGACTTCCTTCCGTTTCCGGTGCGCCCGTCGCTCCGCGCGAGCACCCGCCCACTGCGATCAGCTTTTTTGGCCCCGCCGTTCATGGAACCTACGCCGTGTGCTATGCCGTGAGCACGACGTCCAACCCGCTTGGCAGCTATTATCGCTACGCATTTTCTCGGAAGCACTTTCCGGATTATCCCCGCCCGGCGGTTTGGCCCAACGGCTACTATGTGGCGACCAGCAGCGGAGATACCGTCATCCAGAAGCAGGTTTGCGTCGCCGATCGCTCCAGGATGCTGAAGGGCGAGCCAGCCACTGAGCAGTGCATAGTCATCAATGGCGTCAACTTCCTCAATCCCGCCGACATCGACGGCCGGACGCTTCCGCCTCCGGGCTCGCCCGAGTTGGTCTTCGCCGCCGGTGGCACTCAACTCAAAGGCATTTTCCGCAGCCATTCCATCTACTACTGGAAAGTCCACGTCGATTGGCGAAAGCCTTCTGAAACCTCTCTCGCCGGGCCGTTCCGCATTCCCGTTGCTCCGTACCACTATCTCTGCAACGGCCAATTGACCAGTTGCGTCCCCCAGCCGGGTACCGGCACCCACCTCGACGCCCAGGGCGATAAGCTCATGCAACGCGTCGTCTACCGCAGGATCGACAACAAACAATGGATCGTCGCCGCGCAGTCGGTCGATACGAGCGCCGGCGGCGGTGGCGTCCGCTGGTACGAATTCGAGCTCAATAGCCACTTCGATCCCCGCCTCTACCAGGAGGGCACGTATGTCCCGGACGGCAATTTCCGCTGGATGCCCAGCATCGATATCGATCGCGCGGGCGACATCGGCGTCGGCTACTCCTTCGGCGGACCGCACCATTTCGTCGGGCAGCGCTTCGCCGCCCGCAAGGCAAACGATCCCTTGGGCAAACTCACCTTCCACGAAAGCGTTTTGGTGCACGGCCAAGCCGCGCAAATCGTCGACGAACGTTGGGAGGACTACACCACTACCGCCATGGACCCGAGTAACGGCTGCACGTTTTGGTACGTCGGCGATTATCTGCGGAAGTACCAGCTCCACTACTCGACCGTGATCGGCGCTTTCCGCGTGCCTGGTTGCGAAGACCGCAAGTAAGCGGAGGGGCGGCGTCCTCGTTCCCTTTGGTTTCCGAGCGAACGCCACCCTTTTCCCATTGGCTTCAAATGGACCACTGGCGGCCACGACGCGAAAAAATACTGGCGTGAGCACTGGTGGCGGCAACGCTGAGACGTGCGGGCAATCGGCCCGAACATTCTCCGCCGCGTGATGATGGGTTTGACCGCCGGAGCTACGGCTGTGGCAGGCCGATGCCGGCGTAGAAGGTTTCCGATTTCCGCACGGGTTTCCGAATGAGCCGCGGCCGCACGACAATCACCAGCTCCTCTTTCTGGTTCTGGCGATTGCGGGCGGCCAGGGCGGCAAAGCCAGGCCAGCCGGTGAGCGAAAGCGATTCCTGCGGCTGCAGGAAACTAACCAACATCGTTGGCTGCCCCTCCTTCACGCGGGCGGTTTGCTCGATGGTGCGGTTGGTTAGGACTGGAATACCGTTGAAATCCTGCGGGGTGAGACCGCGGATTTGCACCTTCATCTTCAGCGTCACGCTGCCGTCGGGATGCATGCGCGGTGTCACGGTCACCTTCAGGCCCAGGTCCACGAACTGGAAATTGGGATACGGCGTGAGCGCCCCCGGGACCCCGGAAATCAAGGTGATGTTGTTCAGAATGACGGAGACGGTGTTGTCCGCCTGATTGGCGACGGCCAGATCCGGCCGCCCGTCCTTATCGAAATCGTCGGTCACCATCGCGTCGGGCGTGTTGCCGGTTTGGATGTCGATTCGGCCCCCGAAACTCCCCGTGCCGCTGTTGACGAAGATCGAGACGGTATTGTCAGTCTGGTTGAGCACCGCCAGATCGGGAAAGCCGTCGAGGTTGAAGTCGGCCGCGACGATCGCTACCGGATCGTTCCCGGTAGCGTAATCGATTTTCGGCTGGAAGGTGCCGTTGCCGTTGCCGAAGAGAATCGAGACGGTGTTGGCCGTCGCGTTCGTCACGGCCAGATCGGTGTTGCCGTCGCCGTTGAGGTCGGTGACGACGATGGCATCGGGCATGGTGCCGGTGGGGAAGGTGCCGCCACGGCTGAAGGTCCCGTCGCCCAATCCGTTCAGGATCAGCACGTTGTTGTCGCCCTGATCAACCACGGCAAGATCGATCTTTCCGTCGCCGTTGAAATCGCCGGTGGCCAGGGCCACAGGAGTGCTGCCCACGGGCAGGTCGAGTGGCCCCTCGAACGTGCCGTCGCCCTTGCCGAGCAGGATTGAGACGGTGTTGGCGGCACTGCTGGCGACGGCCAAGTCGGGCTTTCCGTCGCCGTTGAAATCGGCGCTGACGATGGCCACGGGATCCTTGGCCACATGGATCTCCTGGAGCAGCGAGAAGGTGCCGTCGCCGTTCCCCCCCAGGACTGTCACGGTGCCCGCGTCCCGGCTCACCACCGCCAGATCCTGCTTGCCGTTTCCGCTGAAATCGCCTGCCACGAGCGCTACCGGCCCCGCGGGAACGGGAATCACTTGGCCGGTCGTGAACGAGCCCGATCCGTCGTTCAACAGGATCGAGACGGTGTTGTCGCCTTCGTTCGCCACGGCCAGGTCGGGATAGCCGTCGCCGTTGAAATCCGCGCTGGCGATTGCCGCGGGCTTCGAACCGACCGGGTAATCGCTCCGCGGAAAATTGGGGCTGGTCACTTGAGGAACCACTGCCGGCGGGGTCAGGCTGCCCGAGTAAGAAGCGAGCGTCACTGGGTAGCGGTCCCCGACGAAGAGCGTTGCCGGCTCGCCATCTTCGGCGCGGAGCAGCATCTGCTGCCCGCTCTGCACCAGATTCAGCGTCTCGCTTAGTTGCGCCACCGCTCCCGGCAGTGTGGCCAGGAAGGTCGTCTTGCCCCCGCCGAAGGCCACCAGCGGTGGCAGCAAGCTAGCCGCACTCAATTGCCCAGCCCCCAGCAGAGCTTCCACCTGGCTCGTCGGCAGCCCGGAAATCGCCGAGGGCTGGCCGAAGATCTGCGTGATCACATCGATCAACCCCGCGAAGGATTGCTGCGCCTCCTCGATCTGCGTCGGGCTGATCGTGTATATCTGTGCCGAGGTCGGTGGAGTGATGCCGATTTGCTGGGCGAGGTTCCGGTTCACCTCCAGAATGTCGAGTTGCAGCAGAAGCTCGCCCCTCGGCTGCTCGATCTCATGAATCAACGCCGTGGCCAGCGCTACCTTGTTGGGCGTTCCGCGCAGCGTGAGCGTGTGTGTGGTCGTGTCCAGTTGCGTGCGGTCGATCTCCGCTATGCTGCGGACGATCCGTGCCGTGTTCTCCATCCCGCTCTGGGTCTGGTTTGCCCCCAGCAGCACCGTCCGCACGATCGAGGGCGCGTACTCGCGCACCTTGGCCGGCGTGTTCGCCGTCACGAAAAAGAGCCGCGGCGTCAGCGGCCGCCAAAATGTCCCGGTCATTTCCGCCAGCAGGCGCATCGCGGTGAAAAAGCTCACGCCGCTCACGTGAAAGCGGATGATCTGGTGCGGCATCTGCGGATCGAAAGCCGCCGCCACGCCGAATTGCCGCGCAATTTCCTGGTAAGCTCCCTCCGTGTCGCCCCGGTAATCGATGGTGCGCTTGCCCGGCTCCGGCTGCAGTTCGGGCACCTGCGGCGCGGATCCCGATTCGATGGACGGGCGCCGCGCCAGCATCTGGTCGATCTCCATCAGCCGCTGGCGAGCCACCCCGTAGGTGGGCTCGAGCGTCAATGCCACCTGCAGTTTTTGCCGGGCCACCTGCAGATGTCCGGCGGCAGCGTCGCTTTCCGCATCGTAGACGCGCGCCTGCACCAGATGGAATTTTGCGAGGGCTTGCCGCAGACGATAGCTTTTGTTTTGCGGCCAGTTGTGCTCCGCCAGGCTATACAGGCTGAAGGCCAGCGTCCATTCGCCCTTCTTTTCCGCGATCCGGCCCGAGCGGAATTCGCGCCGCGCCCGCTCCATTGCCGCGGCGGAAGGCCGGCCCGCAGTCGGCTTTTTCTGGCCGGCGAAAGCGGTCAGCCCGAACAGGAATATGGCTATCAGACCGAGGACGAAGCCGTGCCGCATAAATGCTGACTATTCTATCAGGCCGGTCACGTCCCGTTAGGGCAGGTCCGTGCCCGGGTTCCTTCCTGGACCGTGTCTTGACCGTGGCCCGAAGGGATGCCCAAGCTCAGACCGTTTTAGTCGGATATTGTGGCTTTGCTCCCTTGCCATGGCGTGTCCGTGGTGCCTGTTTTAAACTTGAGGATCCCCGGGACGAGGTCCGAACCCCGCGGGGCAGGCTGGTTTTCTTTGCTTTTCGAGCTCAGCGACGCAGGAGGGAATCCCATGGCCCCGGAAGATAACGCTAAGCTCAAACCGGTGGATGTGAAGGTGCACGTTTCGAACGGGGCGGGCGTGGACATCGTCTGGGCCGACGGCCACCTCAGCCACTACGACTTTCCCTACCTGCGCGACCATTGCCCGTGCGCCGTCTGCGAGGACGAGCGCGGCCGGCCTTCGGCCGGCGAGCCGTCGCCATTGCCGCTCTACAAGCCGCGCGTGACCGCCCGCGCTGCCTCCGCCGTCGGTCACTACGCGCTCCAGTTCGATTTCTCCGACGGCCATGCCACCGGCATTTTTAGCTTCGATCTGCTGCGCGATCTTTGCCCTTGCGACGTATGCCAGGCAGCCCGTGACGCGCACAAAAATTAGCCCGAGCGAGCATTTCGCCCCCATCTGGTGCGTCGCTGGGTCCTTGCCCCCTGTAGCGCACCCGCAGGAGAGTTCTTTTCGGCTCCGCTCCGCGCAAGTCGCTGCCACATTCTTAACGAAACTCCCTGCATGCCAAGCGAGTTGTGGCTTCCGCCACGCCATAAGCTCCGGTAGGTCCACGAGGCTTTCGCCCCGAAGAACTCCCCTCCCGCTGCGCTTCCCGCACATTCCGAGCCGCGCGGTGGGCTTTGACAAGCCTTCCGTTTCGTCTTATCGTCACACCGATTTAGTGTCCTATGGCCTCCGGTTCGTATAGCCCCGAATCGCCGCGCTCAGCGCTGCGGCGTGTGCCCCAGGTGCTGGTGGCGACAACGGCGATGTTGTCGTTCATCTCCTACTGGCGCGCAGCTGCCGTGGTCTTGAACGACTTGGCTTCCTCGGCCTACTACGCCGCCGGTGCGGCCGAGTCGTTTATCGGACCCACGGCGCCGTGGTTCGTGCTGGCCATCATGGTGTTCAGCTACGGCGTGCGGGCGATCTACATCGAGAGCTGCAGCATTTTCGTTCGCGGCGGCGTTTACCGGGTAGTCAAGGAAGCGATGGGCGGCACCATGGCGAAGATCTCCGTTTCCGCCCTGCTCTTCGACTATATCCTTACCGGCCCGATCAGCGCCGTGAGCGCCGGCCTCTACTTCGCGGCCGTGGTGAACGAGATCCTCTCGTACTTGCACGAGAGTGCGCGAGTGCCCATGGGCGGCACGGCAGTGGTCTTCGCCGCGGTGGTCACGATCTATTTCTGGTGGCAGAACGTCAAGGGCATACCGGAATCGAGTGAGAAAGCGCTGCGCATCATGCAGCTCACCACGGTGATGGTGGTGATCCTGCTGGGCTGGAGCGGCTATACCATCTGGGTCCGCCATCCAAGCCTGCCGCCGGCGCCGGTGCCGCACAACGTCGTGCTCACCCACCATGCGATGGGCTGGCTGTGGGGCACGCACATTCCGCTGGCTATTTTCCCGCTCCTCGCCATCTTCATCGGACTCGGCCATTCCGTGCTGGCGATGAGCGGCGAGGAGACGCTCGCCCAGGTCTACCGCGAGATCGAACATCCCAAGCTGCCGAACCTCAAGAAGACCGGCTTCATCATATTTGTCTACAGCTTCGTCTTCACTGGCATCGTTTCGGTGCTGGCGGCAATGATCATTCCCGACAACCAGATGCACAAGTACCTGGACGACCTGATCGGCGGCCTGGCGATGAACCTGCAAGGTCCCTACCTGGCCCGGTTGATCTTTCAGGTGCTGGTGGTTATCGTCGGGGCGCTGATCCTTTCCGGCGCGGTCAACACCGCGATCGTCGGCTCAAACGGGGTGCTCAACCGGCTCTCGGAAGACGGGGTGCTGCCGGAATGGTTCCGGCGGCCGCACCCGCACTACGGCACCTCCTACCGCATTGTCAGTTCCATCGCGCTGCTGCAGCTGGCGGTGATCCTGTTCAGCGGCGGCAATTTCATACTGCTCGGCGAGCTGTACGCCTTCGGCGTGATTTGGAGCTTCACGATGAAGGGGATCGGGGTGCTGGTGCTCCGCTACCGCAAGGACGTGCATCGGGAATACAAAGTGCCGCCCAACATCACGGTCCGCGGCGTCGAAATCCCGATCGGGTTGGGCGCCATCACCCTTGGCTTGTTCACCATTGCCACTGTGAATCTGTTCACCAAGCCCACGGCGACGATCGCCGGCGTCAGCTTTACCTGTCTGCTGTTCGGTGTGTTCGTGGTGTCGGAGCGCAGGGGGCGCCACGGCCAGGCGGCGCACATTGAGCTGGACGAATTCAATCTGGCGCAGCGACAGGAACTGACGATCGATGCGGTAGGGGCGCGGCCGGACAATTACCTGGTTCCGGTGGGCAATTATTACCATCTTCACCATCTGGCCGCTGTGCTCGACCGCGTAAACCCGGCGCGCCGCGACGTCGTGGTGCTCCACATCCGGCTGTTGCGCCGAGCCGGATCGGGCGAGCACGAACTTGCGCCCGACCAGCTCTTCACGCCGATCGAGCAGTACCTATTCACGAAATCTCTCGAAATTGCCGAGAAGAAGGGGAAGACAATCCACCTGGCCATGGTGATGGCCAACGACCTCTACGACGCGATGATGCGTGCCGCGCAGAATCTGCACTCCTCGGCGATCATCCTGGGCGACTCGACCAGGATTACCACCTCCGAGCAGGCGCGGCTCCTGGGCAGCGCCTGGGAATCGCTGCCCGATCCCAAGCCCCAACTCCGCCTCGAGATCTACTCGCGCACCGGCCGCGACGAAATCATCTACCTCGGCCCGCATGCCCCCCGGCTTACGACCAAGGAAGTGGACCTGCTGCACAACGTATGGCTGCACCTCAGCGAGGCGCTCGCTCCCGAGGAATTGCACCATCACGATATCGTCCATTTTGCCCTCGATGAGCTCCAGCGCCAGATGGAGACCGAAGGCCCCAAGCGTGTGCTCGATCGTCTTCGCGAGCACCTCGAGAGCACCCGCAAGCGCCGCGCCGCCGAGGGGCACGATAACTCTGACGAGCCCTAGCTCGCCTTTTGCGCCAGCCACGGCTCGCCCGTCACGCGGCCCAGCACACGCAATCCTCGGATCCCAAGCGCAGCCAAAGGGTGCCTCGGCACGCCGCGAGGCATTCCTCGACCGGAAAGCCGTATTGCTGAAAGGGAGAGAGCGCCGGGAGATAAGCGGCCTAACGCAGAATGCTGGCCGTGGCCAGCGCCGCGCCCACCAGGCCCCGCACAACGAGCACTCCGCCGACCACTAGCAGCATGAGCCTGGCGTTTCCGAGCGCCACCCACATCATCGCGATCATCACCGCCCCGGCCAGCACCAGCGAGCCGCTGCGCACCCACTGCAGCGCTCGCACCAGCGGCCGGTCGTATTGCCACCGCCGCACCCACGTGCGCCAGCCCCAGATGATCAGCAGCGCGCCCACCACAATCCACCATGCCAGCTCGCGTGGTGGTTGGAATCGCCCGTTCAAGGCGAGGAAAACGAGCAACACGCCAAGCACCAACATGACCAGCTCGTAAAGCACTTGGGTAAATCGCGTGGTATTCACCCGGCCATTATGCCGATACCGGCGCACAAAGCAAGGGCCGGATTGTTCTCCTGCCCGCCGTGCTACAATTTTCGGGCTCTGCCGAAGCGTTCCGGCGGCCGATTCCATGGAAAGAGCTTGAGACCATGAACCCTCCCAGCCCAGAAATCGAAAATATCGTCATCATCGGCAGCGGCTGCGCCGGCCTCACCGCCGCCATCTACTGCGCGCGCGCCGATCTGAACCCGCTCGTCATAGATGGACACGAGCCCGGTGGCCAGCTCAGCCTCACCACCACCGTGGAGAATTTCCCGGGATTCCCCGAAGGTGTGCTCGGCCCCGAGCTGATCGAGCGCATGCGCAAGCAAGCCGAGCGCTTCGGCGCACGCTACGTCGATGGCGCTGTGCGGGCAGTCGATCTTAGTCAGCGGCCATTCACGCTGACGCTCGAAGGACGCAGCTTCCGCACGCGGGCGCTCGTTGTCGCCGCCGGTGCCTCCGCCCGCATGCTGGGGCTCCCGTCCGAGCGTAAGCTGCTTGGTCATGGCGTCTCCAGCTGCGCCACTTGCGACGGCTACTTCTTCCGCGATCGGGAAATTGTCGTGGTCGGTGGAGGCGATTCGGCAATGGAGGAGGCCACTTTCCTCACCAAATTCGCCACCCGCGTCACCATCGTGCATCGCCGCAATGAGTTCCGTGCCTCGAAAATCATGCTTGAGCGCGCCCGGGAAAATCCCAAGATTCGCTTCCTCACCCCCTTCGTCGTCGAAGACGTCCTCGATCCCGAAAAGGGCCTCGTTGAAGCGGTGCGCCTGCGTCACACCGGAACCGGCGAAACCAAGGACCTCGCGGTCGAAGGTGTCTTCCTCGGCATCGGTCACGAGCCGAATACGAGAGTCTTTCGCGGCCTCCTCGATATGGACGAGGCCGGCTACCTGAAAACCTACAATCGCACCCACACCAACATCGAGGGCGTCTTCGCCGCGGGCGATGTCGCGGACCACGTCTACCGCCAGGCCGTCACCGCTGCCGGCACCGGCTGCATGGCCGCGCTCGACGCCGAAAAATTCCTCACCGAACACGCGTAACGGAAAGCGGCTGGCCTCCGGCCCGTGTTGGCACACCAGCGCGCCTTCACCGGATGCAATCCTGCCGGGAGCGGAATTCCGGCGGGTGTCTTCGCGCGGCACAATGCCGCGCGGCAAGTCAAGACCCCCGCCGGCAAAAGCGTTGGCCACGGAAAAAGGGGGAGGGAACCGCTCAACCTTTACGGCAGACGGCCACCCCGTCACGCAGCGGCAGGATGACGGGAAATAGCCTCTTGTTCGCGTGAATTTCGCGGTTGAACTGCTGAATCGACCGGGTGGACCTGTCGCCCCGCTTCGCCGGCCGCGCCGCGCGGCCGTACCAGAGCACGTTGTCGGCGATTAGCAGGCCGCCGCGCCGCAACCGCGGAAACGCGAGGTGGAGGGCCGCCGGGTACTGTTCCTTTCCGACGTCGATAAAGATCATGTCGAACATTCCAGGCGTTTTCTTCAGCGAAACCAGCGCGTCACCCTCGAGCATCTCCACGCGGTTCAGCACGCCGGCCCGCCGCAGGAACTGGCGTGCCCGAACAAGGTTCTTCGGGTCGGCGTCGGTCCAGTAGATCTTCCCTTCCTGACCGATCGCTCTTGCCAGCCACACGGTCGAGTACCCGATCGCCGATCCCATCTCGAAAATCCGCCGTGCCCCGCTAACCTGCGCCACCAGCGCCAGCAGTCGCCCGCATGCCGGACCGATGATCGGAATCCTCTCACGCTTCGCCAGGCGCTCCATTTCGGCAAGAACGGCGTCGCGCGGCGGCAGCAGTTGGTTGATGTAGCGGTCGATGCCGGGCTGCAGCACCCCTTCGGGTGCATAACCAGGAAGCGGGCGGGCCATGGTCTTTCCCTCCTCCGCTTGAGCTTACACCGGACGAGAGGGAGGTGGAAAAACCAGGGAGGGTTTGGCAAGTAGCAACGCGCACGGCCGGCTTGCCGCACTACTCGACTGGCGCGTTGGGTTTCCACCCGCTGGAAAACGTAGGGGCGGGAGCGCTCGCCCGATCGACAATGCGTGGGCCTTCTCAGCCAAGCGTTTCGCCAGGCTTCAACGCATGGATGTTGAGCCCGGCAACATCGTCGGTTTCCGACTTGAGCGCCTCCGGCGTTCCCGTGAGCAGTGGGAACGTTCCGTAGTGCATGGGAATCACGTGGCGCACGCCGAGCAGCCGAATCGCGTGGGCGGCCTCGTGTGGGCCCATGGTGAAGTTGTCACCAATTGGCAGCATTGCCAATTGTGGCTGGTAGAGCTCGCCGATCAGCCGCATATCGCCCAACAGGTTCGTGTCGCCGGCGTGATAGAGCGTCAGCCCGCCGGGCAAGCGCACCACGTAGCCGGCCGGCTCGCCCCCGTAGATTACCTTGCCGTCGTCCACGATCGAGTTGGAATGGTTGGCGTGTACCATGGTGACGGCGATGTCTTCGATCTTTTGCGTGCCGCCTTTGCTCATTGGCATCACGTTCTCCACTTTCTTCGATTGCAGCCACATTCCCGTCTCGAAGATGGCGATCACCTTGGGCTTGTGCTCCCGCGCGATCGTCACGACATCGGCGAAGTGATCGGAATGCCCGTGGGTGACCAGCAGCAGGTCGACCCGCTCGAATTTCTTTAGCGCTTCGGGGCATGTGGGGCCGCTGATCCAGGGGTCGATCAGGACAACCTTGCCGGAAGCGGTGGTGATCTTGAAGCCGGCGTGCCCGAGCCAGGTGAGCTTGTTTCCGTGCATTTCGAGCATGGATCTCCTCCCTTGATGACGAAATGATGGCCAAAGCCAAACGCCCCGCGCCGCGCTTCCCGATCGCGGGAAATCCCCAGCTGGCGGAGAAAAGCTGCCGTAGGGAAATCCATTCTATTCGGGCCCTTCGATCCGCCGCAACGTGACCCTGTTTTCGGTCCGTAGAACTGTTTCGCAGGCCTCCGCTTCCCATCCGCCCGCGCTCCCCCATTGCCATTCGATGTCGATTTTCCGCGGTTCAACCTTCGCTGGAAACTCCGGGACGCAGCGGGTTGTTGGAGCCGGGGTATTGGTGGTATAAGGTTGCTTTAGTGGGGGTGTTTCAGACCAGGGTGACTCCCTGTTGAGTTTTTTTTTCAAGGAGAAGGAGATGGCTTACGTAATCGCGGAACCGTGTATCGGCACCAAGGACACTGCTTGCGTCGACGTCTGCCCGGTCGACTGCATCCACCCCCGCAAGGACGAGAGCGACTTCGATGCAGAGAAGATGCTCTACATCAATCCCGACGAGTGCATCGACTGCGGGGCGTGCGTTCCCGTGTGCCCGGTAACGGCCATCTTCGCGCTGGAGGATCTGCCGGAAAAGTGGCAGAACTACGCGCCGATGAATGCCGAGTGGTACAAAAAGAAGCAGGCTGCGGCGAATCAATAAAAGACTTTCTGACCACGCACCTCAGGCAAGACGCGTTCGGCAGCGGACGCGTCTTCATCATCGTTTTCCTGCTGCCCCCTTCAGCCGTCGCCGCCGTTACTTGCCCGGGTCCAAACCGGTGATCGGCGTTTGTTGCCCGCCACCGCCGTTGACCGTGCGGCGGCACACCTCGCCGAAGCTGGTCTGGAAGAGGATGCGGTCCACGTTTTCTTGCAGCGACTCCCACACTTGGCGCAAACCGCAGCAGTCCATTTCCGGGCAGGCGTAATGATCGTCAGATCCAGCCCGCAGGCAGCTGGTTTGTGAGAAATCCCCATCCACGGCGCGAACGACTTCTCCCACCGAGATGTGGTCGGGTGGCCGGGCCAGGGTGTAGCCCCCGTGCACGCCGCGTCGGCTTTCGAGCAGCCCACTCTTTTTGAGCGCCAGCAAGATTTGCTCCAGGTATTTGAGTGGGATATGGTGCCCTTCAGCCACCTCGTGGATCGTGACGACATTCGGATACTTCAGGCTTAGGTATAAGACGGCCTTGGCTGCGTATTCCCCTTTTGCGCTGATTCGCATCAGCCATCCCCATATTTGATCAGTTTTGCCAAGATTCCCACAGGCCGCGGCTGCTGTCAACGCGGTGTTTGGCAGCGGGGCCCCCTCATTTCCGCAACAAAGTGGGCGAGACCGGTCCGAACTCGATCTTCGGAATGGGCAACCCCGGCGCACCCGTGTCACTGCTAAGCGCCTCGCACCAACGCGCCGCCTGTTCCCGTAACTGGTCCACTCGTACGCCCCAGCAGGAGTGAGGAAGGCCGGCTAGCTTCTCCACTCCGCGGCGCAGGAGCGAGAGGGTTCCCGACCGGTTTCCGCATCCCCAATGGTGAAACGCAGCGGCGATCTGGATGGTTGCTTGAAGAAAAATTTTGTCGCGGCCCGTTGCCTCCAGCCACAATACTTCCCAGGTCTCGTGGGCGTCGAAAAATTCGCCGCGGTTGAACTGCTCCGCACCGCGCCGGAAGATGGCGTCATCACCCTTCATGCCGTTCCCCCGTTCCCCGTGCGGCCCATGTTGCCGACATGATATCAGGAGCCGCTTGGGCCGGCGCCGCCCGCGCCTTCATCCTCGACCCTGCCTGCCCGCGGAAACAGCCACGCCAGCGAGAGCGAACCCGATCCGACTGGAGGTTGACGGAAAGCCGCGCCGTCGCGATGATGGAATTTCGCGCCGCGATGCTCCCCATTCACATCACGCTCGGGTCGGTCCGGCTTGGCTTGCTCGAAGCCGACCAGGTGCGCACGGGGCCTGCGTCCGAGGGCCTGTCCGCCGAGCTTCGTTCAGTCACCACTGTGCTGTCGCGCGCCCGAACAGTCGAAGCTATTGCTACTATGGAACCGGTTCGCGCTGTCCGCGCGATGTTCCGTTCCTGGGGGCTCGATCCCTCCAAGTACAGGCCCTCCTCTGAGGCGCTCTTGCGCCGCGTGGCTCAGGGCAAGGGGCTTTATTCGATTTCCAACGTCGTCGACATCGTCAATCTAGGCTCGATCGAGACGGCCTGGCCCTATGGTTGTTACGATCGGGAAAAGATTCTTCCTCCGATCACGCTCCGGCCGGGCGCGCATGGGGAAAAGTACGAAGGGATTGGCCGTCGCGTGTGGCATCTGCACGGCCGGCCGGTACTGGCCGATGCCGTCGGGCCTTTCGGCAGCCCGATCAGTGATTCGACGCGAACGATGATTACCGGCGAAACGCACTCGCTGCTGGTCACCATCTTCGCTCCCGCCTCTGCCCCCGAGGCCTCTCTTGACAAGGCGCTCGGCCGGTTGGCCGAGCGGCTCGAGCGCTGGGCTGCCGCGGCCGGCATTCAGCGGGAAATTTTGCACGGGGAAGTGGGGGAAATCGCTTGAGCCGATTTCATCTGATTCTTTTGCTGCACGCCCATCAGCCGATCGGCAACTTTGAAGACGTTTTCGATCGCGCCTATCGCCAGTGTTATTTGCCGTTCCTCGATCCGCTCGAGCGCCACCCCGATGTTCGCGTAGCGCTCCATCTCTCCGGCCCGCTCTGGGAGTGGATTGCCGGTCACCACGAGGAATATTTCGCTCGCCTCCGCGCCCTCGTCGACCGCGGCCAAGTGGAGTTGGTTGGTGGCGGCTTCTACGAGCCGATACTCGTCTCCATCCCTCCCGCCGATCGCGTGGAGCAGATCGCGCGAATGGAGCGCTTCCTCACTGATCGTTTCGGCACCCGACCCGAGGGCGCATGGCTCACCGAGCGCGTCTGGGAACCGCACCTGGCCGCCATGCTCGCCGGCAGCGGCGTCGGCTACACGCTGGTCGATGACAACCATTTCCTTCTGGCCGGTTTTGAACCCGAGCAGCTTTTCGGCTACTACCGCGTCGAGGATCTTGACGCCGCAATCGACATGTTCCCCGGCCTCGAAAAGCTCCGCTACTTCATCCCCTTCCACACGGTCGAGGAAATCATCGATCTGCTTCGCCGCGCCGCCGATGAGCACCCTGGCGGCATGGCTGCCATGGGCGACGACCTCGAAAAATTCGGCATCTGGCCCGGAACCTTCGACCATTGCTACACCAACGGCTGGCTCGAGCGCTTCTTTGTGGCCCTCGAGGCCAACGCCGACTGGTTGAGCATCACCACACCCGGCGCCTACCGCCGCGCCTACCGCCCGCTCGGCTGCGCCGCGCTGCCCACTGCCGCTTACAGCGAAATGATGGAATGGGCTTTGCCCACCCCGGCGCGCCACCGCGTCGAAGCGCTGGTGCGGGAATTCGCCGGGCGGCCCGAGGTTCAGCGCTGCTTGCGTCGCGGCATCTGGCGCAATTTCCTGGTCAAGTATCCCGAAGCCGATCTGCTGGCGCGCAAGATGCAATACGTCTCGGGCCGGCTCAACCAGCTCGCCAAATCGCTGCGCCGGAGCGATCCTGCCCGGCTCGAAGAGGCCCGTACCCATCTCCTCCGCTCGGAATGCAACGACGCCTATTGGCATGGCATTTTCGGCGGTCTCTATTCACCACATCTCCGCGATGCACTTTGGCGCGAGCTGATCGCCGCCGAACGACTTGTCGAGGGCGCGCCCGCCCCTGCCCGTTCCCGCGCCAAGGGCCTCGGCGCGCCCTGCCGCGACGAACTCTATTTCACCTCCGGCCGTTATTCTGCCCTGATCGATTCGGCCGACGGCGCCACGATCGCCTCGCTCGATTTCCGCACTGCCGGTGTCCCATTGATCAATTCCGTTGCCCGCCGCCCGGAAACCTATCACGAGCGGCTGGCCCAAGCCTCGGCTGCCGGCGGTGAACAGGTCGCTTCGATCCACGACCGCGTCCGCGTCAAGGAGGCAGGACTCGACCGCCTGCTTCGTTACGACCGCTGGCGCCGGCATCTGTTCCGGCTCCTGGTTTTCCCCGAAGGCAAGCAATCGAGCGACTACGCCGCGCTCCAGCTCGGCGAGGCCGCCGCACCGGCGGGATCGCCGTTCCGCGTCAAGAAGCTGACCGCGACCCAGGCTGAACTCGAAGCCGAGGTCTCGCTCGAACCGGTAGCTCCTTCCCCGCGTGTACATTGCGCCAAGCGTTTTCGGTTCCAGTCCCTCGAAGGCGGCTTTTCCGCGGCCGCCACCGCGCGCTTGGCACTGCTCGACGGAGCGGTCCTGCCTTGCCGCGCCGGAATCGAGCTGGTTGTCAATCTGCTCGCGCCCGCCAGCGGCGATCGCTACATTGCCTTCGGCACCGAGCGCCGACAGCTTGGCTGGCAGGGAGCGGCGCCTGGCGAAACCTTGCGCATGATCGACGAATGGAGAAAGGTGGCGATCGAGATCGTCGCTCCGGGTGCGGCCGAATTCTGGATTGCGCCGATTGAGACCGTTTCCGAATCTGAGGATGGATTCGAGCGCGTCTATCAAGGCTCGCAGATTCTAGCGGTCTGGCCGCTCGAGCTGGCTCCCGGAAGGGAAAACTGGGAGGCGACGGTCGAATTGCGCGTTACTGGCATTTAGTCCGCGTTCGGCTTCCTTTGCTCGCGGAAACCTCGTTCCCCTGTCCGGAAGCGCCGGATTCGCGCCCGAGCCCGACATGGTGTCACCGAGCCGCCAGGTTGTGCCGGCCACGGCCGTTTGGTAGAGTCAAGCGAAATCGTTCCCTGGTCGGAGGTTGCCGGTGGCCATCCAAAAGGAATTGCTGGACATCCTGGTTTGCCCCGTCTGTAAGCAGCCCGTCCGCCTCACGCCGGACGAGCAAGGATTGAAGTGCCCCCAATGCCGGCGCGTCTATCCGATCCGCGACGGCATCCCGACGATGATCGTCGACGAAGCCCGCGTTGAAAGCGAGTAATCCCGCCGAGATTCTCCCAAGCCTCGCCGAAGGGGCGGCGGTGTTGGTGGTGCGCCTGCGCTCACTCGGCGACATCGTCCTCACCACCCCATCGCTCGCCGCCCTCCACGACTGGCGGCCCGACCTCCGCTTGGTCGTCGCCGTGGAACCACCTTTCATCCCCGTTCTGGAAGGCAATCCCGCTGTAGGCGAAATTTTCCCTGTGCGTCATTTCGTGTCCGCAGCCACCCGTCTGGCCGCCCGTCGCTTCCCCGTAGTGATCAACCAGCATGGTGGGCCGACCAGCGCGCTGCTGGCGGCCGCCACTCTGGCACCGGTCCGCGTCGCCTGGCAAAAGAGCCAGTTTCCCTTTCTGGCCAATGTTCGCGTGCCCGGTCCCGCTTCGTTTTTCGGCGACCGCGGCGTGCACACGGCAGAGCACCGACTCACCCAGTTGTGGTGGATCGGCATGCCGCGCGGCCCCGTTCCGCCGGCCCGTGTCTATGCGCAACCCGATTCCCTGGCCGCGGTAGCGGCGGCCTTGGCCCGGCACGGCGTCGAGCCCGGCCTGCCCTATGCGGTGATTCAGCCGGGAGCCGCGTTTGCCACGCGCCGCTGGCCGCTTGCCAATTTCGCACCGCTGGCGGAATGGCTGGCTGCCGAGTGCAATCTCGTTCCGGTGGTGCTGCTCGGTCCGGGCGAGAAAGCGCTGCGGGAAGAGGCCGAGCGCCTTTTCCGCCCTCCAGCCGTGATGGTGACCGGGCTAGATCTCCGCCAATTGATTGCGCTGCTTTCCCGGGCCCGCCTTTTCGTCGGCCACGACACGGGCCCCACCCATGTGGCCGCCGCGGCTGGCTGCCCAGTCGTCGAGATCTTCGGTTCGAGCAGTCCGATCTACTGGCGGCCGTGGGCCACCGCTTCGCGCATTGTCCTGAATGAATTCCCGTGCCGCCCTTGCCGCGGAGACCGCTGCTATGCCTTCGAGCAGCCGCGCTGCATCTTGTCGGTCACCCTCGACCAGGTCTGCCAAGCCTGCCGGGAGTTGCTTTCCGAGGTCGCTCCGAAGCAGTCATGACGCCCTGGCCCCGCCCAATCTGCTACTTTCCGCATAGCACTACTTCTCTTAACCTCCCTGGTAGCCGTGCAACCGCCGGCCAGCCGGTCGCGTCATAGTCAGTCGCCGTTGGTGGTCCGAAGGGAGAGGATGGGGGAAGGGAAGTGCGTCTCGATTATTGGTGCAGGGCCCGCTGGACTGACTGCTGCGTAAGTGCTTTCCAGCCAGGGCGTGCCCACTGCGGTGCTTGAGGCCGACCAGACGGTGGGGGGCATCGCCCGCATCGTCAACTACCGGGGCTACCTCTTCGATATCGGCGGGCACCGCTTTTTCACCAAGTGGGACGCGGTCGAAGAGCTCTGGCATGAGATCCTCGGCGACAAGTTCCTCGCTCGGCCCCGGCTTTCCCGCATCTATTACCGCAATCGCTTCTTCTACTATCCGCTGCGTCCCAAAGATGCTCCGTTTGGCCTGGGCCCCGTCGAAGCCACTCGCATGGTCGCCAGCTATCTCTGGGCGAAGGCTCTTCCCGAAGGTCCCGAAACCAATCGCGAGCAATGGGTGACCCATCGCTTCAGCCGCCGCCCCTAACAGGTTTTTTTCAAGACCTACACGGAAAAGGTCTGGGGCGTGCCTTGCAGGGAAATCAGCGCCGAATGGGTTGTGCAGCGCATCAGGGCCTTTCATTGGGCACCGCTATCCGCAACGCGCTCTTCAAGCCGAAAAACAACAACGTCAAGACGCTGATCGACCGCTTCCAGTATCCCGAGCGCAGCCCGGGTCAAATGTGGGAGTTGATGCCTCGCGCCGGAAAATCCCTGGCAGCAGGCCTTCCTCTGGGTTCGCGACCAGACGCCCCGCGACGCCGTCTTCGCGCTCGATCCATATTACATGCGGATTCTCGGAGAGGATCATCAGGGCTTCCGCGCCATTGCCGAACGTAGCAGCCTGGCCACGCTCGGGAAATCGGTCAGTGTGGCCGGTTTGTTTCCCGGCTTGTCCCTGGCAAAGACCTGCCTCACCCAGACGCGGACCCGGCGCAACTGGAGCCAGTTCACCCCCGCCGATTTTGATCGGCTCAGGAGCCAATTCGGTGTGACGTGGGTTGTCGTACGCCGCACCGCTGACGGTCCTGGCATGGACTGCCCCTATCAAAACAGTGCCGTCGCCGTCTGCAAGCTCAAATAGTCCCGCGCCCGCAAAAATTCCCCAGGCTGAGCCCATGCCCCCGCGCCTTCTATTCGCTTGCGTCGCCCATGGCTCATCACGCCGAGGCCGGCGTGCCGCCGCTGGCTCAATGGCAGGCCGCAGCACTGGAAGACCCAGAACAAGCAAACGATGCTGCCATGGGAACTCTTTTACGGTGCCTTGTCGAATCCGTAAAGGCAGTGGGGGAGCCTCGCTGCTGCTCAGCGCACGACGCCAGGCACGTGTTCAGTCCCGACCGGAGAGCGCGGCTATCCGAAGCTCGGCGCGTAGGAAATCGAGTGGGTGCTGAACTGAATCCAGAGCCGCACTTCCTTCGTCTCTCGGGCTTTTTCGAAATCGTCCTCGGAAGGGAACGGATGGAAAGGGCTCACGTCCACCACGATGATGACGCCGGATGCCCCATGGAGTTTGTGGGCGGCGACGATCCTGAAGCTCCGGACGGGGCCGTAGTAGCCCTTGGGCCCCCAATCCTGCAGGAAATCCTTGTATTGATAGGTGGACGTCTTGCTCCACATCCCGTAGGCCTTCTCATAGTGGCCAGCAATTACGTCGTTCATAAACGTTGCGGCGGTGGACTCCTCGGAGTGGAAGCGAAACAGCAGCCAGAAAACCAGCGTCAGCACCAGCGCGACGATCAGAATCAGGGTGCCGTATTTAAAGTATTTCGTGTAGCGTGGCGTGGGTTCCGGTCTGAGCAAACTGGGCAGGGACGACATATCACAACCCTCCCGTTCGACCAATTCCACCGTAGCAGAAAGGCTGCCGAAAAGAAAAGCTGGACTGTCGCGCCCGGCCCGATCCTTGCACGATCACTCTCCGAGCAGCTTGATCACCACGCGCTTGGGCCGTTGGCCGTCGAATTCCAGGTACAGAATTTCCTGCCACGGCCCCAGATCTAGCCGCCCTTCGCTGAAGGCCACCGAGACCTGTGGTCCCGCCAGAATCGATTGCAGCACGGTCGACGGGTTCGATTCGAAGCCCCGGCCCAACTGGTAATCGTCGCGAGCCGGGGCGAGCCGTTCGAGCCATGCCTGCAGATCGCCAAAGAATTTCGAATCGTTGATACCCAGCACGACCGCTGAATTGGCGTGGAGCGCGCCGACAAGCAGCATGCCGTCGCGGAATTCGCTCTTCTTGAGCGCTTCCTTTACCTGTTCAGTGATCGACCGGACCTCGCGGGCCTGCTGGGTCTGGATGGTCAGGTATTCGGTGTGGTTTTTCATCGCGTTCGCTCCCGAACTGGACGACCCGGCTCCCCTTGCGACGCCGAGCGGGCGATTGTATCCAAAAACGGCGGGGGCAGAAAGCGGCACTCTTTCACACCGGGCGGCCCTGCAACAGATCGAGCACTGCTCCGACCACCTCGGCGATCCGCACCGGCCGCCGCAACACCCGGGCTGCCGCCGCGGGCCACTGATCGGAATCGATGCCGGAAGCGACCACAACAAACGGAACGCGCCGGGCCAACGATTGGAGCCCGGGATCGAGTTCCCGGGAAGCCTCCAGCACCACCACAGAAGGCAAAGCTCCCATCGCGATTCGAGATCCGGCCTCGGCCGCAGTCTGCATGCCAATGGCGTCGATGCCCTTTTCCAGGAGTTCGGCGCGCACCATCGCCCGCAAGGGCCAGTCTCGTGCGATGATGAAGACAGTCGGCATCCTCGTTGTGCAATATAGCATCCTTTCAATTGGGAGCCGGCGTAGGCAACTGGTGGGGCGTTTGTTAGAATCACCTTTTGCCTTCTTATCGATGGGACGATAGGCGGCTCCAGAGGAATGACGGCGAGGCGCAGAAGATGGGTTGTGCTCGGGATCGCAGCCGTGGCGGTGGCGCTCCTGCTGGTGTGGCTCAACGGCCGGGGCGATACGCCCACGGTCACGGTTACACGAGTCACGCGCCAGGCGATTGAGAGCTGGATTTCCACGAATGGAAAAGTGGAGCCGATCCATCCCCATATTTTGCGGGCGCGACTGGATACGTTTGTCTTGCAAGTCGCGGTTATCGCAAGCCAGCAGGTAAAAAGGGAGCAACTCTTGGTGCAGCTGGATGCCACCGGGATCGAGGCCCAACTGGCCGCTGCGCGCCAGAGCCTGCTGACGGCGCGGCGCCAGCTGCAATATGCCGAGGCTGGTGGCCCGCCGGTTGAACTCGCCCAACTCCAGAGCGAGCTGACCAAGACGCAGGCTCAGCAAGCCAGCCTGTCGGCCCAGCAGAAAGCGCTCGAGACTCTGGTTGCGGAGCACGCCGCCACGCCCAGCGAACTGCGGCAAATCCAGCTCCAGTTGAAACAGACCGAGGCCCAGTTGGATTATTTGCAGCAGAAGAAACGGGATCTCGCCCAGCAGGCGCACTTTGATGCCCGGCAGGCGCGCTTGCTCATCGCGCAGGCCCAAGCTCAGATCAAGGATCTCAGCGAAAAGGTAGCTTCCACTCGCATGGTGGCGCCGATCGACGGCACGGTCTACTCGTTGCCGGTCAAGGTCGGCGATTTTGTCCGCACCGGCGATCCGGTGGTTTCGGTGGCCGACCTCCGGCACGTGCGCGTGCTCGCCTACGTCGACGAGGCGGATCTTGGCTCGGTTTCCCCGAACCAGCCCGTTCAGGTGCAATGGGACGGACTGCCCGGCGAGACCTGGACGGGCGTCACGACGGAGATCCCCAAGCAGGTGGTGCCTTACGGACCGCGGCGCGTCGGCGACGTGCTTTGCTCAATCAACAGTTACCAGGGCCGCCTGCTGCCTAACACCAACGTCGATGTACGGATTCGCGTAGGCCGCAGCGCCAGCGCTCTTGTCATTCCTCGTGCGGCTGTCCAGGGTCAGATCAACGATCACTACGTCTTCCTGGTGAGAGGAGGGCGCCTGCGCCGGCAACCCATCAAGGTGGGAATTGCCAGCACGTCTGAATTCCAGGTTCTTGAGGGCTTGAAAGCGGGGGAAAGGGTCGCTCTGCCCGGCGCGACTCTGCTGAAAGGCGGTATGCAAGTTCATCCGGTGGAGGTACAGTAATGCGGCGGTTTTCCCTGACGGCGGCGATCGCTATTTTGTTTTTCGTGCCGCAGCTCGCGTCAGCGCGCCCGGCCCAGGCCGGTTCTCCCCTTGCCACGGCTCAGCAGCAATATCAGGCCGGGAACTTCGTCCAGGCTGTCGGTACTCTCCAGGCGGCCATTGGCAACGGTCCCCAGAGTGCCGCCCTCTACTTCTGGCTCGGGCGCTGCTATTTCGAATTGCGAAAATTCGATGATGCCGCCCCTCAGTTCGAAAAAGCCATCAAGCTCAATGGCCAAGTCTCCGACTACCACATGTGGCTCGGACGCACCTACGGCAAGCAGGCCGGCACCCATCACAGCCTCTGGCTGGGTTTGCGGACTAGGAAGGAATTCGAAAAGGCGGTCGAGCTCAACCCTAAAAACATCCCGGCACGACGCGACCTTGCCCAATTCTATACTCAGGCCCCCTGGATCCTCGGTGGCAGCAAAAACAAGGCTAAGGAACAGATTGCCGCTATCACCGCCCTTGATCCGATCCAGGGCTCCCTGGCCCAGGCGGAATACGACCGCCAGACGGGCAATCTGGCCGGCAGCTACGCCGAATACGACAAGGTTCTCCGGCAAGACCGGCCGCGCCCCGAAGAATACTACGAAGTCGCCGATTTCTACGCGAGCCACAACAACCCGCACCGGCTTCAGCGGGTGATCGACGCTGTGGCCCGCGTGGCGCCGCACGATCCCCGGCTCGGTTATTACCGCGGCGTCGTTCTCACCATCGAGGGCCGGCAGCTGAACGAGGCGGAAACCTACCTGAAAGCCTACCTGGCTGCTACGGTCAGTCGCACCGGCTACCCCTCGCATGCCGATGCGCGCACCTGGCTCGGGCTCGTTTACGAAGGGCTCGGACGCCGCCTCGAGGCCGCCGAACAGTTTCGCGCTGCTCTCGAGATCAATCCCCATTCGAGCTTCGCGAAAAAGAGTCTAAAGCGCCTGGAAAAACAGATGAAGTGAGTGCCGGGCCCCGATCGAGACGGCCGATGTTTCAGCTGGAAACTTGGCGAGTTGCGGTGGACGCCCTGCGGGCGAATAAGCTTCGGGCTTTCCTCACGATGCTCGGCGTGGTGATCGGCAGTGCCTGCATCGTGTTGGTCATTACCATCTCGCTCACCAGCAGCCACTACATCATTGGCCAGATTGAGGGCGTGGGCGCCAACCTCGTCTACGCCGGAATGATCAAGAGCCCCACCCACGCCGTCACCTACGCTGATGAAATCACCTTGAACGACGTGAGGGCCGTGCAAAAGGCCATCCCGCAAGTCGCTGCCGCCGCCGGCGAAACCGATTTCCCCATGACCACCGTGGTGAACTCCCGAGCCCGCGCGATCACCGTCGTCGGAGTCACCGAGCAGTACATGCGGGTGCGCAACGTGATCGTTCTCGAAGGGCGCTGGTTCGATTCCGTCGACATGCAGATGCGTTCCAAGGTCTGCATCATCACCCCCAACCTTGCCAAGCTTGCCTACCCCTATCAGAATCCGATCGGCAAGCCCCTTCGCTTGGGGGAACTGAGGTTCACCATCATCGGCGTCTTTCGCGAGCGCGTTCCCACCTTCGGCCAGTCGGAAATCCAGCGGGATACCGCGCTCATTCCTTTCCCCACGGTGCAAATGTTCACCGGCCATGAGTTCGTCGGCACCCTCTATGCCACCAGCGACCGCCCGCAGGACGTGCCGCTTGTCACCCGCGAAATTGGGGAAGTGCTCCGCAGCCGCCACCGCGCCGGCGCCCAATACGAGGTGAAAAACCTCAGCGGGATCCTGGCGGCCGTGAAAAACATCGCCCGCGCCCTCTCGCTCGTGCTGCTCGTCATCGCCGGCATCGCCCTGCTGATCAGCGGCATCGGTATCATGAACATCATGCTCGTCACCGTCACCGAACGCACCCACGAGATCGGCATCCGCAAGGCCGTCGGCGCACGCCGAAGAATGATCATGGACCAGTTCCTGCTCGAAGCTCTGATCATCAGCGGCTCGGGGGCGGTGCTCGGTGTTTTGATCGCGGTCGTCCTTGCCGTGCTCACCCGTACGCTACTGCCCCCGCAATTCACCGTGCCCATCTCGTGGATCTCTGTGGTGCTTGCGATCGGTGTTTCCTGTATCACCGGGCTCGTTTTCGGCTATTTGCCCGCCAACAAGGCGGCAAAACTCCAACCGACGGAATCGTTGCGCTATGAGTAAGAGAACTTTACTGACTGTGACCGCGATGGTGTTGGCCGGGGCAATTGCCGCCGCGGCCGCCCCCAACCCGCTGACCCTGAAGCAGGCAATCGAAATGGCCCTGCGCAACAACGGCCAACTGGCAGTCGCCCGCGTGCGCGCCGATGTCGCACAGCGCGAAACCCGGGTCAATCGCTCCGCCTTCGAGCCCAACCTTTTCACCGGCTCCGGCGCTGCCTACACTTACGGTTTCCCCGCGCTGCCCGGTGGGACCGCCCCGAGCCTCTTCAGCCTTTCCTACGTCCAACGGATCTTCGATCCCCCGCTTCGCGGCAAGGTGAAGGCGGCGCGGGATCGCACCGAGGCCCAGCGGATCGCCATCGATTCTGTTCGAGACCATGTCATCGATCGCGTCGCCACCGACTACCTCCAGCTCAACGAGGTCCGCCAATCCATCAACCTCTTGCGCGACGAGCGCCAGAGCGCCCATCTGGTGCTCCAGATTACCAAGGAACGCGTCAAAGCCGGCCTCGAGCTGCCCATCGACGAAACGGAAGCCGAACTCACCGGCGCGAAAATCGAGCAACGCCTGATCACCCTTGAGGGACAGGATGAAGTGCTCGGCGACGACCTACGCGACGCCCTCGGGATGCCCCGGGGTGAACCTCTCCAGCTCACCACCGCCAAACTCCCGCCGCCCAGCGACTTGCCCACCGACCAGCTTGTCACCCTCGCCTTGGCCTATAGCCCCAGCCTCCGCCAGGACGAAAAGGAGCGCCAAGCCCGGCTCGCCGAACTCAAGGGCGAGCGTGGCGGCTACTGGCCCACCCTGGACATAGTCGGCCAGTACATGATTCTCAGTAAGTTCAACAATTACAACGAGTATTACCGGGCCTTCCAGCGCAACAGCCTCAATGTCGGCGTGCAAGCCCAGATCCCCATCTTCCGTTCGCGCACCTCGGCCGCTATTGCCCTCGCCAACAGCCAATATCGCGAAGCCCTGCTGAATTTGGACAACCGGCGGCGTGCCTTGGAAATCCAAGTACGCAAGGAATCCCGCGAAGGGCGGGAGCAGGATGCCGCGCGTGAGGTGGCTCGGCTCGAAGTGAAATTGGATCAGGAAAAGCTTCAAATGGTGCAAGCGCAGTACAATCAAGGGCGCGCGACGTTGGCGGCGGTGGAACAGGCCCGGCTCAACGAGAACGAGAAATGGCTGGACTACCTGCAGACCATCTTTAACGCGCAAAAGGCGCAACTGCAATTGATGAAAACCACCGGACAACTGACTCAGTTGCTAAAATAGGGAGTGGTGGCCGTGGCGGGAAGCGCTTTGCAGGAACGCGAGGAAAAGCGCATCCTTCCGGCGGCTCGGGAAATCTAGTAAAATACGCGACTTCGGTGCCATACCCGCTGAGCGGCTTCGTGTGGGGGAGGAAACAGAACTTATGCCGTCCGTAATGAAGACACTTCTGCTCAACCCGCCAAGTTTTGAAAACTTTGACGGGGGCGCCAGTTCCCGCTGGCCGGCCACGCGTGAGATTGCCTCCTTCTGGTATCCCGTCTGGCTCGCCTACACCGCCGGCATGCTGCCGGGCAGTCGCCTGCTCGACGCTCCGCCTCACCATGTATCGGGCGAGGAGACGATCCGAATCTCGCGCGACTACGAGTTCGTCGTGATCTTTACCTCCACCGTGGGCTTTGCCAGTGACGTCAAGCTCGCGCATGCCATGAAGGCCGTCCAACCCGGCGTCAAAATCGCGTTTGTCGGGCCGCACGTGCAGGTGCTGCCCGCCCAGAGTCTGCTGGCCAGCTCCGACGTCGATTTCGTCGTTCGCGGTGAATTCGACTATTCCATTGTCGACTACGCCCAGGGCAAACCGCTCGCCGAAATTCCCAACGTCAGCTTCCGCGACCAGGATGGCCGCATCGTCCACAACCCCGCCCGGCCGCTGATGCAGACAGAGGACCTCGACCGGCTTCCGTTTGCCGTTGACACTTACAAGCGCGATTTGACGGTTGAGAAATACAACGTCCCGTTCCTGCTAAACCCCTTTGTCAGCTTCTACACGGCTCGCGGCTGCCCGGCCCAGTGCACCTTCTGCCTGTGGCCCCAGACGCTCTCCGGCCACGGCTGGCGCACCCGCTCAGTCGAAAACGTCGCCGAGGAATTTGCCCTGGTGCCGAAATATTTCCCCCAGGTCAAGGAAGTTTTCTTCGACGATGACACGTTCAACATTCGCAAGGACCGCGTGATCGCCCTCTCGAAGCTGCTGGGCCGCGTCGGGCTCCGCTGGAGCTGCACCTCGCGCGTGCACGGCGATTACGAGTCACTCAAGGCCATGGCCGATGGCGGCTGCCGCCTGCTGATTGTCGGCTTCGAATCCTCCGACCCGAAGATCCTGAAGAATATCAAGAAGGGCGCCACCGTCGAGCAGGGCCGCGCCTTCGTCAAGAATTGCAAGAAACTCGGCATCGCCGTCCACGGCGACTTCATCATCGGGCTCCCCGGCGAAACGTCCGAAAGCATCAATCGCACGATCGAATTTGCCAAGGAACTCGATTGCGAAACGATCCAGGTTTCCATGGCACACGCTTACCCCGGCACCGAACTCTACAACTGGGCTCGTGACCGTGGCTTCCTCGCCAGCGAGGCTGCCGCCGACGACGCCGGCCACCAGTTGCCCCACCTCGAGTATCCTAACCTGGGCCGCGAAGAGATGATGGCCGCGGTCAACCGCTTCTACGATTCCTACTATTTCCGCCCTCGCGTCGTTTGGCGGATTCTTCGCAGCGCGTTGTGGGATTCCCACGAGCGCAAGCGGCTCTACCACGAGGCCGTCTCGTTTCTCAGGCTCCGCTCGGAGCGTTGGCGCTGGGCTCAAAAAACGATCGATGCCGGTCCGCCACGTTCGACCTTGATCACCGTGCCCGAGATCAAACCCGCACGGACCGTACGAGTGGAGAGTGAGTCACAGAGCGCATGAGTGTTGCCCGCCGGGTTCGGCTGAAAACTTACGTCATGATCGTCCTGATGGTGGTCTTCGGGCCCACCGGTGATGCGCTGCTACGGGAAGGCATGAAGCAGACCGGCGGGGTTGCGCTCACCTCCGTCCGGTCGATCTTCGAAGGCTTGGAGCGGGGCTTCCAGAACGATATAGTCTGGATGGGCATGCTCAGCCTGATTATTTTCTTCGTGTGTTATCTGCTGGTGCTTTCCTGGGCTGACTACAGTTTCGTCGGCCCGGCTTCGGCGATCAGTTACGCCGTCGTCACCTTTCTGGGCTGGGTCGCCCTTGGTGAGACGGTGCCGTCGCTGCGCTGGGTTGGTGTTCTGGTGATTTGTCTGGGGGTGTTTCTGGTGGGGCACACTCCAACCCGAACGACCCCGGAGACTCAATGATGCGCGTATGGCTGCTGCTGGCCGTGGTGGTTTTGGCGGGTACGGGTGGCGAAGTCGCCGTCACCCGCGCCATGAAGCAGATTGGCGAGGTGCATCAGTTCCATCCGCGCGCACTGCTCCGCGTCCTCGGCCGCGCCATGCTCGTCAAGTGGATGTGGCTCGGGCTCGGGCTATTGGCGATGGCCTTTTTCTCCCTGCTCGCGTTGCTCTCCTGGGAAAACGTCAGCTATGTCGTCCCGCTCACCGCGCTCAGCTACGTCGTGGGTGCCTTGATGGCCAAGCTATTTCTTGGTGAAGAGGTCGACCACATCCGCTGGTTGGGTGTCTTGCTCGTTGTCGTCGGCGTGGTGCTGGTCGCTGTGGGATGAGGGCGGATGGAGCCGCTCGTCCGCTGGATTATCCTCCTCCTCGCCCTGTCGCCGTTTGCTTTCTACTTGCTGGCGCTCTATAGCGCCCACCGCTTCTTCCGCAATCGTCCGGCAGAGCCGCCCGCCAACTTCACGCCGCCCCTCAGCGTCCTCAAGCCCGTCCGTGGCCTCGACCACGACGCCTATAACAATTTCGCCAGCTTCTGCGCCCAGAACTATCCGGCCGACTACGAGATCCTTTTTTGCGTGCCCGAGGAAACCGATCCGGCCGTCCCGGTGATCCGGCAGATCATCCGCGATTTTCCCGATCGCTCGATCCGGCTGCTCGTCGGCTTTGAGCCGATCGGCACGAACCTGAAGGTGGACAAACTCGTCCGGATGGCCAAGGAGGCGCGTTACGACTTCCTGGTCATCAGCGACAGCGACATCCGGGTCGAGCCCCACTACCTCGCCTCGGTCGCTGGGCCGTTCCGCGACCCGGCCGTCGGCGTGGTCACCTGCCTATACCGAGGCCGAGCCGACAATTCCTTCGCCTCAAAACTGGAAGCGGTGAGCAACTCCACCGAGTTCCAGCCCGGCGTACTGGTGGCCTGGCTCATGGAGGGGGTGAAGTTCGCTCTCGGCGCAACGATGGCAGTGCGCCGCCAGGCCCTCGACGACATGGGCGGCTTCGAGGTGCTGGCCGACCATTATTCCGACGATTTCGAGACCGGCAACCGCATCGCCGCCAAGGGCTGGAAGGTGGATCTTTGCCCCTGGCCGGTCGTCACCGTCTTTCCCAAACAAACCATGGGCGAATGTTTCCGTCATCAGGTTCGCTGGGCGCTCACCACCCGCCATTCCCGTCCGCTCGGGCACCTCGGCCTCGGCTTGACCTTCGGGCTGCCTTGGTCGGTGGCGGCCGCCGTGGTTGCGCCGTCCTGGCCAGTGGCCGGGGCTTATCTGGGAGCCTACGTTGTGTTGCGTTTGGCGGTGGCGTGGCAAGTGGGAGTCGTGGGCCTGCAGGATGCGGCCCTGAAACGCCGTCTCTGGTGGTTTCCGGTGCGGGATGCCTTTGGGCTGATGGTCTGGGTGACCAGTTTTTTCAAGCGCCGCATCATCTGGCGCGGCTCGCCCTACTACGTGCGCAACCAGCGGCTGGTCCCCGCCGGCCGCAGTTGACGATTCGCGGCAGGCCGTTTACAGTTTTAAGGTTTGTTTTACGCAGGTTCTTCCCGTTGTACCCCGCCTGCCTGTTGGGAGGTCGTACAATCGGCAGTACACCAGACTCTGGATCTGGTTATCCTGGTTCGAGTCCAGGCCTCCCAGCCAATTTTCCGCCGGCCGAATGACCCAAGCGGGCCTAGCTGCCTTTCACGTGCACCGAGGCGTCGACCCGGCCCGTCGCGCCGCTGCGGTCGTCCCGCACCAGGAACTCCAATTGATACCAGCCGGGCTTGAGCGGCAGTTCGAAGCCAAAGACCAGATTCCCGCTCCGCAGCTCCGAACACTGCCGCGCTGAAAATTGCCGCTGGATATGGCTGCCGCGCTCGACCGCGATTTTTCCTGTGGGCGTGAGCGCCGCCACGCGGAAGCTGAGGTCCACGCTGCACTGCGGGCCCAGCCTCCCGTTTCCAGCTGACAGAAAGATTCGCCCGTTCACCTTGCCTGGCGACGCCGAGGCTGGCTGGTTCAGCGCCACGCGGAACAGGATCCCCGTCGCGCGAAGCGGATCGAACAGCGCGGCCTGTAACTGCTGATTCGTCAGCTTCCCAGCTTTCACTTTCCCTGCAGCGAAGCCCGGCAGCGCGTAGTAGCCGCGCCGATAACGGAGATGCAATCCCTTCTGCGTTGGCTTGACGGTGATGCGGCGGAACTCGCCGTTCCATTTGCGATTGGCCGGATAGTAGCCGATCACGTAGGAGTCGCTGGAATCGGCGGCGGCCCGGGCGATGGCATGCGAGATGTCGTTGGAATTCAAGTAGGCCACTCCGCCGGTCGCCTCAGCGATTGACCGCATCGTGGCTTGGGACTTGAAGTAGTTGTACATCGGCGAGCGCGGCCGAAGCTGCGAATCGTAATAGTATCCGGGGAAGGCTTCGTACTGGCTTCCCTGCGACATCTGCGCCCAGTCCACCTCGCTCGGTCCCGGCTTCACGTTGGTTACCAGCCCTCGCGCATCCACCGGGTAGACCGCGATTCGCGCCTGATTCAGGCGGTCGGCGGCGAGATGCATTTGGCTCTCGACCGAGTACGCCATTTTCATGCCCGGCCCACCTTGATAGAGCGGCGGGAACGCCTCCGAAACCCAGATCAGATTCTTCCTGCCCGGGTAGCCCTGCAGTGCGTCAGCAATCCCTTGCAGCGCCTGGGCGGTCATTTCCGCGCGCTGCTCGTCGCTGGCCGTCAGGATGTGCCGGTCCTGCGCCTTCAGGGTCTTGTAGAAGTGCACCAGTGCCGCGCAATCCTGGCAGGCCTTGGCCGCCATTAAGACGTCCAGGTATTCGTCGTCTTTGAGGTGCGAGGTCATCTCGGTGCGCACGGCCATCTGGTTCGATAATTGCGGCGTGAATTTTTTTGCCGCGGCCAGCAGCAGACCGCGACTTGCCGTGAAATTCTGCAGCACGGTCAGATGGTCTGTCAGGGAAAGGATGGCCACCGTGCGATGCTGTTTCATCAGCTTTGCCAGATAGCGGATCAGCGCCACGCGCATCCGCACCTGCGAAAAAATCGGCGTGTTGAGCGAATCAAGCAGCACCACGGTCAGCGGCCCGTTTGCCGGATGATAGGCGGGCAGGTTGGTGTAGACGTTCGGAGGCAGCGGAGCCGGCGGCGCGACCTGGCTCGGCGGCTGCACGACCCGGAAATAGGCGATCTTTTGCGGCTTGCCGTCCTCGAAGACGCGAAAGTCCTGCTCCGTGAGTCCCGGGACCGGCTTGTCCTTTTTGCCTGTCGCCACCACGTCCAGCAGCACCAAGCCCGTTGAAACTTTCACCGTCGGTTTGGGATTTTTCCGAGATTGCTGCGGGCGGGCGGCCAGCGCGGCCGCACAGGCCAGCATCGCCGCCAGCGCGAACGTTTGCCGCACGCGGAATGCCGGGGGAAGGGAAGGCCGCTTCATTGGAAGACTGCCCCCTCGTTCGGGATTATATCGCGGGGGGCGAGTCAATCGCCATGTTTTGCCGGACCGGTGCGGACGCCAGTCTGCCGCGAATACTACCGCGTTTCCGGTCGCCTGGCGGCGCGGCCCGCTCAGCCCACGCCGATTTTCCTCGCCGCGGCCAGCATCCGGCGCGCGCGGCCGATCACCGGAGCGTCCACCAGTTGGCCCTCCATGCCGGCGGCGCCTACGCCGCGCGCGGCCATGTCGTCGGCCAGTTTCAGCACAGCCTGCGCCCACTCCAATTCCTTTTCAGTAGGCGAGAAAATCCGATGCACCGGAACGATCTGCGCCGGATGGACCACCAGCTTGCCGGTGAAACCGAAGCGGCGCGCGCGTTCGGCTTCGCGCGCGAGGCCTCGCGTGTCGCGAAATCTCATATAAACGCCATCGACCGCCTGGCAGCCGTACGCGGAGGCGGCAATCACCGTGAGCGAGCGGCCGTAGAACATTTCGCGCGCGTCGGGCGAGGGCATAGCGCCCGTTGCCAGCGACAGGTCTTCGGGACCGAAGGCCAGCAGCGTTACGCGCCGGCTGGCCAGGATCAGGGATTCCAGATGCAGTATTGCCCCCGGCGTCTCGACGAGCAGAAACAGTTGAACCGTTCCACGCTTGATCCGGCGGTCGCGCTCCAGCTGCCCGATCAGCCGATCCACGGCTTTCACTTCTTCCGCCTCAGCAGCTTTCGGCAGCATCACCGCGTCGAGCCCCCGGCGGACGACTGCCCGCAGATCGTTGCGCCAGTGGCGCGTGCTTACCGGATTGATGCGCACCACCGCCAGCGGCCCGTTTCCGCCGCGCGGCGCAACCAGCCCGCGCGCCACGTTTCGCCGGGCCTCGGCTTTCCCGCTCTCCAAAACCGAATCCTCCAGGTCGAAGATCACCGCATCGGCGCCGGACGCGCGTGCCTTCTCGAATCGGTCTGGCCGACCGCCGGGAACGAACAGCAGAGAGCGCACCGGAGGCGCGTCTGCAGGCCAGCGAGGAATGGCTGCGTCTTTGACCAAAATTACCTCCTACTGTGCCAAGGTGGCTCGTGGCGCCGGGGCTTTTGTCCGAGCGGCTTGCTCGAGCATTTCGCTAGCTTAGCCCAAGAGGCGTGGAAAGCGCCCGGGAAGGAAGAGGGAGAATCGGTACGCTGTACCGATTCTTACGCGGCGGAAGTGGCTTGTTTTGAGGTAGATCCATTTTGAGGATCGGTACGCTTTTCGCGTTTTGGCCTGTCGCGAAAAATCGGGGAGGCAGTGGGAAAAAGCGGGAATAGGGGCACAACCTTCCGCAAAAAGAGGCCAGGACAAGACCAGGACCTACGTGGACAGGAGGGGGATCGACTCCGGTCGGGGCGCGTACCGATTCTCGGTGGTGCGAAAATCCGCTCTGTACGCGCGGCCGGCGGAAGGTACCTGGGCCTCCTCAGTTTCATGGGGGTGCAGGCCGGGTCAGAAACCGCCTTGGGTCTTCAGGGCGGAGATCTCTTCAGGGCTCAGGGCCAGCCAGTCCCGGAGCACCTCTTCGCTGTGCTCGCCCAATTTTGGGGCGCGGCGGTGCTGTTTCCGGGCGCCGGGGATCTTTACCGGGCCGGCGGCTTGGCGTACGCGGCCGAATTCGGGGTGGTCGGTTTCGACGATCATCTCGCGCTCGAGAAGGAAGGGATCGCGCAGGGCGCGAGCGAGGCCCTGAACCGGCGCGCAGGGCACCTGACCCTTGAGTTGCGTAATCCATTCGTCGGTGGTCTTGTTGGCGAGGATGGATTCGATCGCGGCGGTAACGGCTTCGCGGTTTTCGAAGCGCTCGTCGAAGCTGCGGAATCCCCGCCGGTGGGCGAGCTCGGGGACGCCGAGCGCCTGGCAGAGCTTGAGCCAGAATTTTTCCTTGGCGCAGAAGAGCACGATGTAACCGTCGGCGGTGCGAAAGGTCTGAGCCGGAACCAGCGTCTGATGGGCGGAGCCGGCGCGACGCCGCGGGCGGAAATCGCGATTCAGGTTCCAGGCGGCCAAGTAGGTGAGCATGGAGATAGCGACGTCGTAGAGCGAAACCTCGACGTCGGAGCCCTGGCCGGTTTCGCGTGCCGCGGAAATGGCCGCAACCAGCCCCAAAGCGGCGGCCAGACCGGCGGCGTGGTCGATCACCGAGACCCCGCAGACCGCTGGCGGACTTGCCGGATCGCCGGTCATGCTCATGTAGCCGGTGGTGGCTTGCATCAGGTAGTCGTAACCGGGCTCGTGGTCGCGGCTGCCGGTGCGGGCGAAGCCGGAAAGCGAACAGCAGACAATTCGGGGATTCACGTCGCGCAGCGATTCGTAATCGAGGCCGAGCTTGTGGCTTTCGTCGCCGCGCAGATTGTTGAAGACGGCGTGGGAAACGCCGGCGAGCCGGCGGAACACCGTCCTGCCCGCGAGCGACCGCAGATCGAGTGTCAGGCTCCGTTTGTTGCGATTGAAGGCCTGGAAATAGAGACTGTCGCCCGGGACGCAATAGGGTGGTACCGAGCGGGAGACGTCGCCGCCCGTACGCGGGTCCTCGATCTTCACCACGTCGGCGCCGAGGTCGGCGAGCACCATGGTGGCGTAGGGGCCGGCACCGAACTGCGCCACGGATAAGATGCGGAGTCCTTCGAGTGGCAGTCGCATTGTGCGCTCCTCAGCTCTCGGTCGCGCCTGCCGGCCGCGTGAGCACCAGCACGAGCCGCCGGAGCGTCAACACGGTCTCTTTGCGCTGGTTGAACGCGGTGGTTTCCACGGTCACGACGCCGCGGTCCGGTTTGCTTTTCGAAAGGCGGGTTTCGAGCACGCGCGTCCGCGCATAGATCGTGTCGCCATGGAAGACGGGTCCCACGTGCTTCACGCTCTCGTATTCGAGGTTGGCGATGGCCAGGCCGCTCACATCCGGGACACTCATGCCGACAGCGATGGCGAAGACCAGGATGCCATTCACCAGACGCTGGCCGTGCTGCGTCTTCGAGGCATAGTTCTCGTCGATGTGGAGCGGATTCTGGTTCATTGTCATCAAGCTGAACCAGGTGTCGTCGGCCTCGTTGATCGTGCGGCCGGGCCAGTGCTCGAAAACCTGCCCAGGCTCGAACTCGTCAAAATATCTGCCGAACTTCATTTGGGACCTCCAGGAACAGGATGGCTCGCTTGGTCTGCCGGACAGCTGTGGCCAAGAGGCGCGTGCGCCGGCCCCGCCGGGCATTGTAGCGCGAGCGGGGGTGCGGTCTCGCGGGCGCTGTCCGTTTCCGGACACTGGAATCTTGGAATCGGGCGGTGGAACTTTTCTCCGGGCTCCTGCGTATCAGGTAAACCTATGGGCGAGTGGAGGTTGTCAAATTGGCAGAATGGCAATCGGCCTGCGAGGGAAGAAGCGGGGAGTAATCGACCATGCCAATGGATATACCACGTCCGGAACTAGCCCGGAAGCGTAGAAGGAAGCGGATTCTCTATGGCGCGGTGCTGGTGGTGGGCATCGCGCTGGTAACGCTGGGCCTTTCGCGGCTGAAGCCGGCGCCGCCGAGCGTCGATCGCGCGACCGTATGGATTCAGTCGGTGCATCGCGGCGACATGACAATCGAGGTGCGCGGCCTGGGCACGCTGGTGCCCCAATACGTCAGGAGCATCCCGGCGCTCAGCGAGGGGCGTGTTGAGGAGCGGCTGGTGTTGCCCGGAACCGCAGTGAAAGCCGACACGGTGCTACTGGTGCTGAGCAACCCGCAGCTCGAGCAAAAGGCCGAGGATGCCAAGTTGGCCTTAAAGGCCGCCGAAGCCCAATATGCCAACCTGAAAGCAACGCTCCAGACGCAATTGCTCCAGCAGGAGGCTACCGCAGCGACGACCGAGGCCAGCTACCAGCAGGCGAAAATTCAGGCCGAGGCCAACGAGCAACTCTACAAGCAGGGCCTTTCGGACCAGATCACGCTGCGAAAATCCGAGGCGGCCAAGCGAGGGTTGGCCGAGAGCAGCAAGATGGCGCAGTTGCAGGTGGAGCAATACTCCTCGCTGATCAAGGCGCAACTGGCCGCCCAGCAGGCCACGATCGACCAGGACCGGGCCCTGCTGCAATTGCGGGAGCGGCAAGTGCGGGATCTGCACGTGCGAGCGGGAATGAACGGCGTGCTGCAGGAACTCGATGTCGACCTCGGCCAGGAAGTGCAGCCCGGCGCCACGCTGGCCAAGGTGGTCGATCCCAACCAACTGTGGGCGGAACTGCAAATTCCAGAAACCGAGGCCAAGGACCTGCTGCTCGGCCAGCAGGCCTCCGTCGATACGCACAACGGCATCGTGCAGGGCCACGTAGTCCGTATCAATCCCGCTCCGAAGAACGGCACCGTGGCCGTCGACGTCACCTTGGAAGGGCAATTGCCGAAAGGGGCGCGGCCAGACCTGAGTGTGGAGGGCACGATCCTGATCGAGAAGCTCACGAACGTCCTCTACGTGGGCCGGCCGGTACACGCCGAGCGCGACAGCACGATCGGCTTGTTCAAGCTGGTCGACAGCGGCAAGGAAGCCGTGCGCGTGCCGGTGAAGATCGGCAAGGTGTCGGTGAATGAGGTTCAGATTTTGCGAGGCCTGAACGTGGGTGACCAGGTCATCCTGTCGGACATGTCGGCTGAAAGCAATTTCAATCGGATCCGTTTGGATTAAGAGCACGCCGGGAGGGGTGAGATGGACCAGAACTCCGAGTCGTTGATTCGCCTGGAGGGTGTGAAGAAGGTGTTTTTCACCGAAGAGGTGGAAACGCACGCCCTCTCGGGCATTCATCTGCAGATACACCCAGGGGAATTCTTGTCGATTGCCGGGCCTTCAGGCTGCGGCAAATCGACGCTGCTATCGATCATCGGCCTGCTCGATTCGCCGACCGAAGGCGAGCACTGGCTGAAGGACGACCAGGTGGCCAACCTGACCGTGCGGGAGCGCGCGCGGATTCGCAATCGGGAGATCGGCTTCATCTTTCAGGCGTTCAACCTGATCGGCGACCTCACCGTTTACGAGAATGCCGAGTTGCCGCTGATTTATCGCGGCATGGGTTCCTCCGAGCGGAAGCAGCGGGTGCAGGAGGTGCTCGAGCGCGTCGGCATGGCGCACCGCATGAAGCACTATCCCTCCCAGCTTTCCGGCGGCCAGCAGCAGCGCGTGGCCGTGGCCCGCGCGATCGTCGGCAAGCCGTCGATCCTGCTGGCCGACGAACCCACCGGCAACCTGGACTCGAAAAACGGCGAGTCGGTTATGGACTTGCTGCGCGAACTGCACCGCGACGGCGCCACGCTCTGCATGGTGACCCACGATCCACGCTACGCGCGCTACGCCGACCGCACGATCTACCTCTTCGACGGCCGCATCGTCGAGGAGACGATCGGCGCCCAACAATTGGCCGAAGGCCAGCCGTCCTGAGGACTGCCGGCTCGGATCCCAAAGAGACGAAACCAACGCGCGTCGGGAACAGACGCTGAAAGTGCAGCTGCTCCGCTTGGCGTCGGAGTGTGTTGGGGAAAGGTAGTGCCATGGGAATCTGGAGCGACGTCCGCCACGCCTTCCGGCTGCTGGTGAAAAGCCCGGGCTTCACGTTCGTCGCGGTGCTCACGCTCGCCCTTGGCATCGGCGCCAATGCAGCGATCTTCAGCGTCGTCAACGGCGTGCTGCTCCAGGCGCTGCCTTATCCCCACGCCAATCGCCTCGTCTTCCTCAGCGAAAACAGCCGGCAGGTGCCGGACATGTCGATCTCGTATCCCGACCTGAAGGATTGGGAGCGGCAAAACACGGTTTTCGATTCGCTCGGCGGAGTGCGCCCCACCGATTTCGTACTGACCGGGGCTGGAGAGCCTGAGCAACTCCAGGGCTTCAATGTCTCGGCGGGATTCCTGCCCGCGTTTGGCGTGCATCCGATCCTGGGCAGGCTGTTTACCAAGGCCGAGGACCGGCCGGGCGCGACGCCGGTGGCCGTGATCAGCTATTCGCTCTGGCAGCGGCACTTCGGCGGCGATTCCAATGTTGTGGGCCGCTCGCTCGATCTGAGCGGGCGCAGCTATACGGTGATCGGGATTCTGCCTGCGTCTTTCCGGTTCCCTATACCGGGCGATATTTTCGTGCCGCTTGGACTCAAGGCCGACCAGATGCAGCAACGCGGCCAGCATCCCGGCATCGTCGCGGTCGCGCGGCTGAAACCCGGCGTGACGCTGGGGCAGGCGCGAGCGGAGATGGAAACGATTGCGGCGAGACTGGCGCAACAATATCCCAAGACGAACACGGGCGTTACGGCAAAGCTGATGACCTTGCGCGAGGCTTACTACAGCTTCCTCGGCGGCCTAAGTACGGCGCTGTGGGTGCTGCTGGCAGCTGTGGGATTCGTGCTGCTGATCGCCTGCGCCAATGTGGCCAATTTGTTGCTGGCGCGGGCCGCCGGGCGCGATCGCGAGTTGGCAGTGCGCATGGCGCTGGGCGCCGGCCGCGCGCGCCTGGTGCGGCAGATGCTCACCGAAAGCGTGCTGCTGGCGCTTGTGGGCGGCGGGTTCGGATTGCTGCTCGGCGCAGTGGGCACGGGCGCGCTGGCGTCGATGATTCCCGCCGACTTGCGACAGCGGGTGAGCATCGCGATCGATTGGCACGTGCTGCTCTTCCTGTTCGTGATCACCGTGCTCACGGGCGTAATTTTCGGCCTGGCGCCGGCCTGGCGCGCCTCTCGCACGGACGTCAATGAATCGCTCAAGGAAGGCGGACGGTCGGGCACGGCAGGCGTGGGACGCAACCGGTACAGGCAGGCGCTGGTCGTCAGTGAATTTGCGTTAGGGCTGGTGCTGGTGGTGGCATCTGCGCTGATGATCCGCAGCTTTTACGAGCTGCTTAAGGTGAATCCGGGTTTCCGCATCAGCCATGTGCTCACCGCCGAAGTGAATCTGCCCGGGAACAAATACTCGAAGCTGGCGCAAATCAACGGCTTCTATCGCGATGTGCTCGCCCGGATTCAGGCGCTGCCGGGAGTGGTGGCGGCGGGGGCGATTATGCCGCTGCCGCTCAGCGGCAACGGCTGGCAAGGGAGCTTCTACGTGGAAGGAACGCCGCCGCCGAAAGCGGGCGAGGTGCCCTTTTCCGACTACCACATGGTCACGCCCGGCTACTTCCCGGCCATGGGCCCGCCGCTGCTGCGCGGCCGGCTTTTCACGGCGGCCGACGACCATTCCGCGCCGCCCGTCGCCATCGTGAGCTGGAGCTTCGCCCGGCGCTACCTGCCTGGCCAGGATCCGATCGGGAAGCGATTCAAGTTCGGTGGTCCCGATTCGAAACAGCACTGGATCACGATTGTGGGGGAAGTGGCGGACACCAAGCAGTACGGACTGGGCAAAAAGAGCAAAACCGAATTCTATGTCCCCGCCGCGCAGCAACCCAACGGAGACATGATTCTGGTCGCGCGAACACGCCGCGACGCCTCGGCGCTCACCTCGGCGGTGCGCGACGCGGTGGCAGCGGTCGATAGCCAGCAGCCGATCTTCAACGTGCGCACGATGCAGAGCTATTTGGACCAGAACCTGAGCGGGCAGCGGCTTTCGGCGATGCTGCTCGGGCTCTTCGCGGCGCTGGGGCTGGTTCTGGCGGCAGTGGGCATCTACGGCGTGATCGCCTACATGGTGAGCCTGCGCCGGCACGAGATCGGCATCCGCATGGCGCTCGGCGCCAGCCGAGGCGATGTCCTGCGGATGGTGCTGGGCTCCGGCGCGCGGTTGGCGCTCGTTGGGATCGGCGTGGGTGTCGCACTGGGGCTGGGACTGATGCGGCTGGTTTCGTCGCTGCTTTACGGCGTGAAGGCGAGCGATCCCGCGATTTACGCGCTGGGGGCGCTGGTGCTGGGGGTCGTGGCGATGCTCGCGTGCTACGTGCCGGCGCGGCGGGCGATGAAAGTCGATCCGGCAACGGCGCTCCGCTATGAATAGCCGCGGGCGAGGCCGGTGTGGCGAGAAGCGACGCAAGTGCGGGAAGCCGCAAGCATCGCTCTTGCGCGGCCCGGATCAGCTTTTTCGCCAGAGAAAGCGGGCAAAGAATTTGAAGAATCCCCTGCTCGCGCATGGATCCGCCCCCGTGCGCGAGAAGGTGGTCCGTGCGGTGTCGGTCGCCGGCTATGAGCCTCGGAGGGGATAGTTCCGCGCTGGCGGAACAACCCGAGTGGGGCAGTCACAGCCGGCGGCGCCGCCGGCGGCCCTGCGGGCAGAAAACCGGGCCGTGAACGCGAGTGGCCTCAGGAACAAGAGAGGCTTACTCGCCTATTCGGTGAGGCAGCGCACCAGCGAGATCGGTTTGCGCATGGCGCTGGACGCCTCGCCGGCCGACATCTTCCGGCTGATCCTGCGGCAAGGCGGGTGGCTGGCGGCGATCGGCCTGGCGGGGGCCTTTGCCGCGGGCCAGGTGATCGCCAGCCCGCTGGTGAATACCAGCGGCGCGGACCTGATGACGTTTGCCGGCGCGGTGGTGGTGATCGGTCTTGTCGGGCTGATTTGCTGCTATGTGCTGCCGCTGCGCGCCACCCGCGTCTCGCCGGTCAGCGCGCTGCGGTACGAATGAGGTTTCCACGAGTGGGGGAGGGGACTAACGCATGACTTCGCTGGTCAAGGATATTCGCTACGCGATTCGCGTACTGATCAAGTCGCCCGGCTTCGCCATCGTTGGGATTCTGACGCTGGCGCTGGGCATCGGCGCCAATACGGCGATCTTCAGCCTGGTTGACGCGGCGCTGCTCAAGCAGCTGCCGGTCAGCCAGCCGCAGCAGCTTTACCTGTTCACCTGGCAAGCCAACAGGAAGTGGCCGCCGAACGTTTCACAAACCGGGAACGAATCGCGCTTCTCTTTTTCTTATCCCGCGTTTCGGGAATTTCGCGACCGGCAACAGGCGCTCTCGAGCGTCTTCGCCTTTGTGCCGATGGGATTCAACGCGCAGAACACCACGGTCGGCATCAACGGCCGGCCGACGCAGGCGAACGGAATGATGGTGACCGGCGAATATTTCTCGGGACTCGGCGTGACGCCGCTGCTCGGGCGGGCGATCACGCGCGGGGACGAGAATCCGGGTGCGCCGCGCGTCGCCGTGATCAGCTACGCGTATTGGACGCGGCGCTTTGCTCGCGATCCTTCCATCGTCGGCCGCGGCATCACGGTGAACGGCCTGCCATTCACGATTATCGGCGTGGCACCGCGATCTTTTTACGGCGTGGAGCAAGGCACCGAGCCCGACCTGTGGATCGCGTTTGACGACCTGCCGAACCTGCGGCCCTGGAGCCAGAAGCCGTGGGGAAGCAATTCCGTCTTCAGCGCGAGAAACTGGATCAACCTGAACATCATGGGCCGGCTGAAGCCGGGCGTGACGCGTGGACAGGCGGAAGCGGAACTCAACATCCTGTTTCATCATTACCTGACCGAGGATTGGAAGCCGCAACGGGAATCGGAAGTGCCCGGCTTCTCGCTGACCCCGGCGGCGTCGGGAATTCCGTATCTGCGCGAGGCACTCACCAAACCGCTGCTGATTCTGATGGTCGCGGTGGGACTGGTCCTGCTGATCGCCTGCGCCAATCTCGCCACGCTGCTGCTGGCCCGCGCCATGGCACGGCAGAAGGAGGTGAGCATCCGGATCGCGCTGGGCGCTTCGCGGATGCGACTGATGCGCCAGCTGCTCACCGAAAGCGTGCTGATGGCGGTGCTGGGCGGGGCGTTCGGCTTGCTGCTTGCCGAGTGGGGCACACGGGCGCTGCTCGCGCTGATGGCGAGCCCGCAGAATTCGTTCGTGCTCCCGGTTTCGCCGGACGCGCGGGTGCTTCTCTTCACGCTGGGTGTTTCGGTGCTGACAGGGATTCTCTTCGGCTTTGCGCCGGCGCTGCGCGCCTCGGGACACGACCTGGCGGTATCGATGCGGGAGACCGCGGCGAACGTGACCGCGGGGCGCGACCGGCACCGGCTCGGGCGGAGCCTCGTGGTGGTTCAGGTGGCACTGTCGATGGTGCTGATGATCGGGGCGGGCCTCTTCATTCGCACGCTGATGAATTACCAACACCACAATTTCGGCTTCAATCAGACGCACCTGTTGACGTTCGGCGTCGATCCCACACGGGCCGGCTACCGGGGCCAGCGGCTGATGAATTTCTATTCGGAATTGCTGCGCCGGGTGCGAGCGCTGCCGGGAGTGCGCTCGGCGACGATCATCGAAGACGCGCCGTTCAGCGGTTGGTCGAACAATTCGAACATCGCCATCGTGGGCGCTCCGCGCAAACCCACCAGCCCGACGCTGCGCTACCAGGCGGTGGGTCCGGATTTCTTCGCCACAATGGGCATCCCGATTGTGCTGGGCAGGGAAATCAAGGCGAGCGACACGGCCGCCTCGCCGCTCGTTGCGGTTGTCGACGAAACCTTCGTGAAGAAGTTCCTGCCGAACGAGAACCCGATCGGGCAGAGGTTCTATTTTGGACGCCGGCCCGACCCCAAGAGCACTTTCGAGATCGTGGGCGTGGCCAAGCCAGCCGAGCTCACCAACATCCAGTCACGCCTGCGGCCGAAAGCCTATCTGGCTTACGCGCAGACTCCACCGGCCATGCTCGGCGCGATGTTTTTCGAGGTGCGTGCACAAGGCGATCCGCGGGCGCTCGTCGCCTCGCTGCGCGAGACGGTTGGCGAAATGGATACCGACATTCCGCTCATGGGGGTGAGCACGCAGAAAGAGGCGCTCGCCAACGCGTTGACCGAGCAGACGCTCTTTGCGCAGCTCTCGAGCTTCTTCGGCATTCTGGCGCTCACACTGGCCGTCATCGGTCTCTACGGGACGATGGCGTACACCGTGTCGCGGAAGACGCATGAAATCGGGATTCGCTTGGCGCTGGGAGCGACTCCCTCGACGCTGGTGGGAATGTTCGTGCGGCAGGGAGTGGAACTGGCCGCCATTGGCGTGGGGATCGGACTGGCGGCGGCCTGGGGAGTGACGCGGCTGGCGCACAGCCTGATGTTTGGCGTCAGCGCCACCGATCCGCTGACATTTGCCGGTGTGTCCGTGCTGCTGGTGCTGGTGTGCGCCTCGGCCTGCTACATTCCGGCGCGGCGCGCGACGCGCGTCGCCCCGGTGACGGCGCTGCACTACGAATAGACGACAGGAAAGGAGGGCAAGCACGATGAACGGATTCTGGCAGGACGTGCGCTACGGATTGCGCAAGCTTCGGCGCAGCCCCGGATTCACCGTGCTTGCGCTGCTGACGCTCGCGCTCGGCATCGGCGCGAATACGGCCGTCTTTAGCCTTGTCTACGGAGTCTTGCTTCGCCCGCTCTCCTATCCGCACGCCGATCGGCTGGTTACGCCGGTCTGGAGCGAGGGCACGAGCGGAAATATCCGCGCCAACGTCAGCATGCACGAGTTCCGCTTCTGGCGCGATCACAACAGCGTTTTTGCCTCGCTGGCGGCGTTCACGGGCGGCGGCTTCAATCTTTCGGGCCGCGGGCAGGCCGAGCGCGTCTCTGCAGAATACGTTTCTCCAAGTTATTTTCCCACCCTCGGCGTCCGTCCCGCGATCGGACGCAACTTTCTGCCGCAGGAAAATCAGGGCCCGGGCCGGCCGGTGGCGATCCTGAGTTATGGGCTGTGGGCCACGCATTTCGGCTCGGATGCAAATGTGCTGGGCAAGTCGATCCTGCTCGACGGTGAGCCATACACCGTCGTTGGCGTCATGCCGGCGAGCTTTCAGCCGATCGAGCAGGCGGACTTGTGGATTCCGATTGCGCGGGCTTCCGGGCCGATGGCCAGCGGATACAACCAGGAAGTGATCGGGCGGCTGAAGCCGGGGCTTTCGCTCACGCAGGCGCAGGCGGGCATGCAACTGGTCGCCAAGGAATACGAGCGCGCCAGCCCTGGTCATTATCCGCCCGACTTCGGCATTCGGCTGATTCCGCTGCAGACGTTTCTGGGCATGGGCGCGCAATCCTATCTCCTGCTGCTCTTCGGCGCGATCGGCATGGTGCTGCTGATCGCCTGCGCCAACGTGGCGGGGCTGCTGGTGGCACGGGCAGCGGCGCGCAGCCCGGAGATTGCGCTGCGTCAGATGCTTGGCGCCACGCGTGGCCGGCTGGTGCGGCAACTGTTCGTCGAGAGCGTGCTGCTGGCGCTGGGCGGCGCAGTGGTGGGCGTGCCGGTGGCCTACGGCGGGCTGCGTCTGCTGCTGGGCATCGTGCCGGCGACACAAGCGGAGAATCCGCTAATCGCCCAAATCACGGGCGCGCTGCATACGAGATCGGCGGGAATCGGCATCAACGGATGGTCGCTCGCTTTCGCTCTGGGACTGGGCATCCTCACCGCGATCCTTTTCGGCGTGTTGCCGGCGTGGCACGCGGCGACGAAGGACGCCAACGAGACGCTCAAGGAAGGCGGCTTCCGGTCGACGGCAGCGGCTTCGCGCTCGCGGCTGCGCAGCGCGCTGGTGGTCGGCGAGATGGCGGTGACGGTGGTGCTGCTGGCCGGCGCGCTGCTGCTCGTGCGGACGTTCGTCAATCTGCTGCGGGTCGGCCCCGGGTTCGAGACGGACCATCTGCTCACTGTGCAGCTCTGGATGAACGGTTCGCGCTACAAGACGAGCCAGGCTGTGGCCGATTTTTATCATTCGCTCAGCACCAGGATCGACCGTTTGCCAAGGGTGGTTGCTTCGGGCGTGACGAGTGGGGGAATGCCGCTCACCATTGGCGGCAATTTTCCGGTACAGATCCCCGGCGTTCGCCGTATCCATTCGGCGGACTTCCGTGCCGTCGACCCCGGTTATTTCCGGGCGCTTGGTGCTCCGCTCCTGGCGGGGCGATGGTTCACGGCTTCCGATGCCGCGGGGGCTACGCCGGTCGCGATCGTGAATCAGCGATTTGCCCGGCGCTATTTCGGGAACGGGAATCCGCTGGGGCGCCACATTGTGATCGGTGCGACGTTTCCCGACAAAGCTTATGTAGACCCGCCACGGGAGATTGTCGGCGTGGTTGGCGACGTGAAATCACAGCTCAGTCTGCCGGCGGTGTCGACGATGTTCGTTCCCGAGGCACAGGCGTCCTACGCTACGGTGGCGCTTTTCGGCAGCGTTTTCCCATCGGTGTTGTTGGTGCGCACGATCGGCAATCCGTTGCGGCAGGCCGTGCCGGTGAGACGGCTGGTTGCCTCGCTCGATTCCGCGATTCCGGTGGGCCGGATCGAGACGATGAACCAGGTGCGGGCCGCTTCGGTGGGGATGGAGCGGTTCATGCTGGTGCTGATGGGGATTTTTGCGGGGTTGGCGCTGCTGCTTTCGGCGCTGGGAATCTACGGCGTGCTCTCGTATACGGTGGCGCAACGGACGCCGGAGATCGGCTTGCGGATGGCGCTCGGCGCGACACCGGCAGACGTGCTTCGGATGGTCTTCGGCTACGCCGGGCGGCTGGCGGCGCTCGGCGCCGCGCTGGGTCTGGCGGGGGCATACGGGCTGACGCGGCTGATGGGGTCGCTGCTCTACGGCGTGCGGGCGAGCGATCCGGTGAGTTTTCTGGTGACGGCGGCGCTGCTGGCGGTCGTGGCGCTGTGTGCGTGCGCGGTGCCGGCGTGGAGAGCTATGCGCGTCGAGCCGGTGGTGGCGTTGCGTTACGAATGAGGAGCAAAGGATGGGGACTTTCTGGCAGGACGTGAAGATCGGTCTCCGGATGCTGTGGAAGGTGCCCGGCTACACGCTGATTGCCGCGCTGGCGCTGGCGCTGGGCATCGGCGTGAACACGGCCATCTTCAGCGTTGCCGATGCGTTTCTCTACGAGGCCGTTTCGTTTCCCCATCTCAACCGGCTGGCGCTCCTTTTCGAAACCCTGCCGCAGCAGGGCCTGACGCGGAACGGCGTCGCGCCGGCGGTTTTCGAAGGCTGGAAACAGCAGAATCACTCGTTTCGCGAGATCGCCGCTTACGAGTGGGACACGGTGAATCTTTCCGGAAACGGGCTGCCGCAGCAGGCGTGGGGATTCCAGGTGACACCGAATTTCTTCGGCGTGCTCGGCGTGCATCCGGCGCTGGGCCGTGGATTCGCGCCTAGCGAGGCCGTTCCCGGGCACAACGAGGTGGTGGTGCTGAGTTACCGGCTATGGCAGCAGCGCTACGGCGGCGATCCCGCCATCCTCGGCAAAACAATCTGGATCGACAGCAAGAGCACGACCGTGATCGGCGTGATGCCGAAGGATTTCGATTATCCGGTTCCGGCCCAGCTATGGTTGCCGCTGGCGATGACCGACAAGGAGAAGCAGAGCCGTGCCAACCATTCGCTGTACCTGGTGGGACTGCTGCGGCACGGCACGACGGTCGAGCAGGCGAACGCCGAATTTACGATGATTCAGCAGCGGCTGGCCGCGCGATATCCGCAAACCGACAAGGGTTGGGGCGTGCGCGTCGTCGAGATGCGCTCGCATACGAACAGCGACCTCACGCGCCAGTACACGCTGTTGCTGCTCGCAGCCGTCGGATTTGTGCTGTTGATTGCCTGCGCCAACGTGGCCAATCTCCAGTTTGCCCGCGCTGCCCGAAGGCAGCGGGAAATGGCGCTGCGCACCGCACTCGGAGCGGGACGCTGGCGACTGATTCGCCAACTGCTCACCGAAAGCGTGCTGGTCTCGCTGGTGGGCGCGGGCATGGGCCTGCTGCTGGCGTGGTGGAGCATCCGGCTGATCCTGGCCTACATGCCGCCGACGGTGGCCCGCTACATCACCGGCTGGAGCAAGATCGGGCTCGACTCGCGCGCGTTTCTCTTTGCACTGGCAATCGCCGTGGCCGCCGGGCTGTTGGCCGGGCTGGTGCCGGCGATCGAAAGCTTGCGCCCGGACATGAACGAGACTTTGAAGGAGGGCGGCCGCGGCGGAACCACGGGCCGGGCACGGCAACGACTGCGCAGCATCTTCGTGGTGGCCGAGATCGCCCTTTCGCTCGTGCTGCTAGTGGGCGCCGGGCTGCTGGTCAAGGGCTTCCGCTCCCTGCTGAACGACACAGGGAACTTCCACCCCAAAACGCTGCTGACCATGCGGATCGATCTGCCCAAGAAGCGGTACGGCAACGAGAGCGAACGCGCCAATTTCTACCAGCAGGCGCTGCGCCGGCTGGCGACGATGCCAGGAGCACGACTGGCGGCACTGGCGACCAATATTCCGGACGGCAACAGCTCTTTTCTGGCGAGCTTCAGCATCAAGGACCGGCCGATTCGTCCCGGCGAGTATCCGCTGGCCTTTTGGCAGGTGGTCAGCCCCAGTTTTTTCCGCGCGCTCCACATTCCGTTGATCAAGGGCCGGCTGTTCACGCGGTCCGATGGCCCCAATGCGCCGCCCGTGGCGATCATCAGCCAGTCGCTTGCCGCGCGCTATTTCCCGGGCAGGGACCCGATCGGCCGGCAGATCAAATTCGGCGACCTGAAATATCACGCGGGGTGGGCGATGATTGTCGGCATCGTGGCCGACGTGAAGTATCAGTGGACCGACCGGCAAATCATTCCGGCGCTCTATGAGATCTATAGCCAGGCGGCACGATCGTCGACATTCCTGATGGTGCGCACTTCTAGCAACCCGGACAGTCTGGTGGCGACGGCGCGGGCGCGGATTGCCGGAATCGATCCGGACCTGCCGGTTTACGACGCGCAGCCGCTCAGCCGGGTGATTTCGGATTCGATGGTGGGGCTGGGCTACGTGGCGGTGATGATGGCGGTGCTCGGCGTGATCGCTTTGGTGCTGGCCTCGGTAGGCGTGTACGGCGTGATGTCGTTTTCCGTGGCCGAGCGGACGCACGAGATTGGCATACGGCTGGCGCTGGGCGCGCGGCCGGGCGAGGTGTTGGGACTGATTGTCCGGCGAGGCTTGCTGCTCGCGGGCATGCACTGGCCATCGGCCTGCCGCTGGCTCTGGCGCTCTCGCGGCTGCTGGCTAGCCTGGTATTCGGCGTGAGCGCGAGCGATCCGACGACGTTCATCGCCGTTTCCGCCTTGCTGCTGCTGGTGGCACTGGCGGCCTGCTATTTCCCGGCGCGCCGGGCGATGCGGGTCGATCCGGTAATCGCACTGCGCTATGAGTAGGAGCGCGGAAAGAAATGGCGAGTCAGGAAGGGCAAAGGCTGAAAGGCGATCCGAAAAGCAGAGGCGTCGCCTTGCGTTCAGCCACGCGAAGGGCTTTACTTCGTTGGGCCGGATTCCGTCGCCAATGTTGCTTTTCAGGACCGTTGGTGAGTCTCCGGTTCCGCTCGACGGCGGCAAGGAAGGGCCGCTTTCGGGATACGGGGCGTTTCACCCCGGGATGTTCCATTTTCTTATGTCCTAAAATTCGGGAGGCTAGATGTTGAATCTGCGATCTGGGTTTTGCCGGCTGGCTGTTGGTGCGGGTCTTGCCGCCGGCTTTCTGTTGTGCGCTCCGCTCCACGGGCAGCAATACAATCCGAAACTGTTTTCCGGAATGAAATGGCGGCTGGTAGGACCGGGAACCGGCGGCCGCGTCGAGGCCGTTACCGGAATCCCCGACCAGCCCAACACCTACTACATCGGCGCGGTGGACGGAGGGGTTTGGAAGACCACGGACGGCGGGCTGCAATGGACGCCGCTCTTCAACCACGAGCCGGTGGCGTCGATTGGCGCCATCGCCATTGCTCCCTCGGATCCCGACGTGATCTACGTCGGCACGGGTGAAGAGGCGCCTCGCGGCGATATCTCGTTTGGCGATGGCGTCTACAAATCGACCGATGGCGGCAAGACGTGGACTGACGTCGGACTGAAAGACAGCAAGCAGATCGGCAAGATTGTGGTGGACCCACGGAACGCGAATATCGTTTACGTGGCGGCAGAGGGGGACATTTACGGTCCTAACGCGCAGCGCGGCGTCTTCCGCTCGACCGACGGTGGGAAGACCTGGCAGAAGGTGCTCTTCAAGAACGACCAGACCGGGGCTGTGGACCTGTCGATGGATCCGGCCAATCCGCGGGTGCTCTACGCGGCGCTGTGGCAGGTGAGCCGCAAGCCGTGGCACTTCACTGACGGCGGGCCGGGCAGCGGGCTCTACAAATCCACCGATGGCGGCACCACGTGGCATCACCTGACAGGCCACGGGTTGCCGAGCGGCTTGTTCGGCAGGATCGGCGTGGCCGTTGCGGGCGGCAGCGGCGGCCAGCGCGTCTACGCGCTGATCGAGGCGAAGCAGGGCGGACTCTATCGCTCCGACGACGCCGGCGCCACCTGGAAGCTGGTGAACAATCAGCAGATTCTGCGTACCCGCGCCTGGTATTTCACCAACATCTTCGCGGACCCGCACGATCCCAACGTTCTCTACGTCGCCGACAACGGCTTCTATCGCTCGGTCGACGGCGGCCGCACGTTCAAGGCGCTGGCGATTCCCGGCGGCGACAATCACGCCTTCTGGATGAATCCTGTGCATCCGAACCACATGATCGAGGGCCACGACCAGGGCGTGGCGATCAGCGTAGACGGCGGCAAGACATGGGGCGAGCGGCAGAACCTGCCGATCGCGCAGTTCTATCACATCACCACCGACAACGAATTCCCCTACTACATCTATGGCTCGCAACAGGACGAGGGCGCGCTGGCGATCGTGAGCGACGCCCGCGGCGGCGTGCTGCGCAAGCTCTACTGGGTGGGTGGTGACGACGGCGAGTGCGGCTACGTGCTGGTCGATCCCGCCAATCCGAACCTGATCGTTGCCGGCGGCTACGGCGGCGCGCTGACCACCTACAACAAGGTGAGCGGGCAACTGCTCGACATCGCGCCCTGGACCAATGACAACGGCGGCCACGGGGCCGCGCACCTGAAATACCGTTTCAATTGGACCTCGCCACTCGCCTTTTCGCCCCAAAATCCGCACGTGCTCTACATCGGCTCGCAGTACTTACTCGAAACCGACAACGGCGGCAGGAGCTGGAAAGCGATCAGCCCCGACCTGACCCGCAACGACAAGAGCAAGCAGGTGAGCTCGGGCGGACCGATTTCCCAGGACGATTCCAGCATCGAGTATTACGACACGATCTGGGCGATTGCGCCTTCGCCGGTCCGCGCGGGCCAGATTTGGGTCGGCACCGACGACGGGCTGGTTCAGCTCACGCTGAACGGCGGCAAGACCTGGAAGAACGTCACGCCACCGGGCATGCCGGCCTGGGGGCGCGTTTCAATGATTGCCGCCTCAGACGCGGCCGCCGGCACCGCCTGGGTGGCTGTCGACAACCACGAAAACAACGATTGGCAGCCCTGGATTTTCCGTACCCGCGATTTCGGCAAGACGTGGACGCGCGTGAACCAGGGCATCGAGGCCCCGGCCTACGTGCACGCCATCCGCCAGGATCCCAAGGACCCAGACCTGCTGTTTGCCGGGACGGAAACCGGCGTCTACGTCTCTTTCGACGCAGGCAATCACTGGCAATCGCTCCAACTCAACTTGCCCACCAGCTCCATGCGCGATTTCGCCATTCACGATAACGACCTGATCGTGGCGACGCACGGCCGCTCGATCTGGTCGCTCGACGACATCGTGCCGCTGCGGCAGCTGGCCGAGGCTTCGAAAGCCGACGTCTACCTGTTCAGGCCCGAGACAGCGATTCGCTCGCGGCTGGGCGATCCCACCGGCGCGACGTTCAGCTATTACCTGAAGACGAAGCCGACCGGCCCGGTGACCCTGGCGGTGATCGATGCGCGAGGGAAGACCGGCGTGCTCTTTTCGAGCACGGGCAAGCGCAAGCTGGATATCCAGCCGGGAATGCACCGGGTGAGCTGGAACCTGCGCTATCCCGTTCCGCCCGACATCACGGGCGGCTCGGCTTATGACGAGCGCTACCCGCGCGGCATCATGGCGCTGCCCGGCAAGTACACGGTGAAGCTCACCGTCGACGGGCAAAGCTATACACAGCCGCTGACGGTGGTGAACGATCCGCGTTCCAAGGTGCCGCAGGCCGACCTAGTGGCGGAATACAACCTGGCCACCACACTGATGGACGCCTTGGCCCGTGACCACCAGACCGCGGACCAGATTCTCCAACTGCGCGCCGAGCTGAAGCAGATGCGCAAGCGGTTGGCGAACGATCCGAACGCCAAGGCCATTCTTACGGCCATGGCGAAGCTGGATCACAAGGCCAGCGTCATCGAAAACGTGTTCTACCAGCCGCGCGCCAAGACCAACGAAGAGCTGCTCAATTTTCCGACAGAGTTGAACAGCAAGATCGCCTATCTCGAAGACGAAGTCGATTTCGGCGATGGCGCGCCGACGGTGCCGTTCAAGGAGATGACCCAAATCTACTTGCGCAGACTCGGCCAGGAAGTCGCCGAGTGGAAGCAGCTGCAACAGAACGATCTGGCGGCGCTGAACCGGCAGATGCAGCAGGACCACATCCCGGTGCTCTACGTGGCACCGGCGCCGAAGTAGGAGAAAACGCGACCGTGGACGGGGAGCGGAGCCTCGCGGCTCCGTTCCCCGCACCAGCGGGGCGGGAATGCAACGGGTGGCCGACGATTTTCCGGCCGGCCGCGTGTTGCACAAGCGGAGAGGAGATAAGGCTATGGGGGGCTTACTCCAGGATGTGAAATACGGATTTCGGCAGTTGCGGCGCAACCCCGCGCTGGCCGTCGTTGCCATCGTGACGCTGGCGCTCGGGATCGGCGTGACGACGGCGATTTTCGGCGTCATCGACTCCTGGCTGCTCAAGCCGCTGCCGGTTCCCCATCCCGGCCAGATCACGGTGATGACGAACGAGCAGCAGGGTTCGCTGCTCACGCAGTTCAGCCTGCCCGAGTTCCGGGACTACCAGAGGCATCCCGGCCCGTTTGCCGACGTCTTCGGTTACGCCCTGGATGTGGTGGGGCTGAGCCAGCACCAGCGCGCCGACCATATCCTGGTCAGTTACGTCACCGGCAATTATTTCTCCGCGCTGGGCCTCAAGCCATATCTCGGCCGGCTGATCCTTCCATCGGAGGGGCAGGCGCCGGGCGCGAGCCCGGTCGTCGTTCTCAGCTACGACTACTGGAAGAGCCGGTTCAACGGCGACCGCGACATCATCGGGCAAAGCGTGAAAGTGGATGGGCAGCCGGTGACGGTGGTGGGCGTGACGCCGCCGGATTTTCAGGGCACGTTTCCCTTCATGAACATGAAGGCGTATTTGCCGATCAGCATCATGGGGCACAATCCAGCCGCCAGTTTGTCGATGTGGACCAACCGCGACACTCGCATGCTCGACCTGATGGGCCGGCTGAAGCCGGGAGCGACGGTTGCCGAGGCGCAGTCGGCGATGAACGTGGAAGCGGCGCGCCTGGCGCAGCAGTTTCCGGAGAGCGAGAGCGGCTTCCAGATCTACGTCTATCCCCAACGGCTGGCCCGGCCGCCCGAGCCGCACCAATACATGCGCCAGGGAATGATCGCCGCGCTGTTCCTTGTGCTCGGCGGACTCGTGTTGCTGGTGGCCTGCTTCAACGTGGCGAGCATGCTGATCGCACGCGCCCTGGGCCGGACGCGCGAGATGGCTCTGCGCGTGGCGCTGGGCGCCGGCCGCTCCCGGCTGCTGCGCCAGACGCTGGCGGAAACGCTGGTGCTGGCACTGGTTGGCGGCGGCGCCGGCCTTGTGCTGGGCGAATGGCTGGTCAGCCTCCTCGGCCTGATTCATATGCAAGGCACGATCTCGCTGCACCTGGCCGTGGGCTTCGATTGGCGGGTTTACCTGTTTGCGTTTTTGGTTTGCCTGGCGACAGGGGTGATCGTGGGAATCGCGCCCGCGCTTCGCGCTTCCCGCACCAATCCGAACGAGGCATTGCGGGAAGGCGGCGCGCGGCTTTCCGGCAGCATACGTTCGGCGCGGCTGCGGCGGGCGCTGGTGGTGACGCAACTGGCCGGTTCGCTGGTGCTGCTGGTGCTGGCCGGCCTGTTCGTTCGCAGCCTGAGCACGGCGGAAAACGTGGACCTCGGCTTCGATCCCCATGGTGTGCTCGATTTCAGCATGAATCCGCACGACGTTGGCTACAGCAAGGAGCAGACGATCGAATTCTACAAGCGGCTGCTCGACCGGGTGCGAACAACGCCGGGCGTCGAATCGGCGGCGCTGGCCATCGGCGCCCCCTTGAGCGGGTACAACGCCACTGCGAACGTCTACGTCGAAGGCCACGTGCTCGGGCCGGGCCAGCACGCGCCGCAAATCTTCTTCAACAGCGTCACGCCGGAATATTTCCGCACGATGCACATTCCGCTGATGCGCGGGCGGACGTTCACCAAGGCCGACGACGCCAAAGCGCCGCCGGTGGCCATCATCAACCAGGCGATGGCGAAGCAGCTCTGGCCCGGACAGGACCCGCTCGGCCTGCGATTCCGCACTTCGGAAAAAGGCAAATGGATCACCGTGGTCGGCGTGGCGGGCAATGCCAGCTATCTCTTCGTCGCGTTTCGCGACCGGCCCTATTTCTATCGGCCGATTGCGCAGAGCTACGACGCGTTGCGCACGCTGCAGGTGCGGTCCGCGGTTGCGCCGGGAACGCTTACGCTGCAGATCCAGAACGAAATTCACTCGCTCGAGCCACAGTTGCCGCTCTTCGACGTCGGGCCGCTCAGCGACGAGGTCAACGGCCCGAACGGGCTGTTGATTTTCCGGCTGGGCGCGGCGGTGGCCGGCGGGCTGGGCCTGCTCGGGCTGTTGCTCGCGGTGGTGGGGCTCTACGGCGTGGTGTCGTACATGGTTGGGCAGCGGCGGCATGAGATTGCCATCCGCATGGCGATCGGCGCGAGCGAGCGAGACATCCTGCTCGGCGTGCTGCGTGACGGCGGCTGGATGGTCGCGATCGGCTGGGTGATCGGTTGCGTGCTGGCGGTAATCGTTGCGCGGGCTGCCTCCGGCATCCTGGTGGGTGTCAGCTTCCTCGACCCGGTGACCTACATCGCCGCTTCGGTCGCCCTGGGACTGGTGGCCCTGGTGGCGTGCTATCTGCCGGCGCGGCGCGCGATGCGCGTCGATCCGGCCATGGCGCTGCGCTATGAGTGAGGCGGCCTCCTGATTCGTGGTTCGTGCCTCGTGGACCGTGGCTTTGGTGGCAGCGGTGCCGGCGTGTGGACGGAGCCAGAGCGCGCTTTCGCCGGAACCTTTGCCTCACCGGCGACGTAGCAGCGGGTGAGGGAAGGGATCGGAGCTATCGATGAATACTTGGTGGCGAGACATTCGGTATGGGTTGCGGTTGCTGACGCGCTCACCGGGATTCACCCTGATCGCGGTGCTCACGCTCGGGCTGGGCATCGGCGCGAACACCGCAATCTTTAGCGTGGTGAACACCCTGTTGCTGCGGCCGCTTCCCGTCAGTCATCCGGCCCGGTTGACCGTCATCGCCTACCAGCAGAAAAAGGGTCCGCTCGGCATTCACTTTTCCTATCCCGGATATCGGGATATTCGCCAGCAGAGCCAGTCGGTCTATTCCCATGTGCTGGGCTATGCTTTCGGCTTGGACGGGTTGAAGGTGAGCGGGAGTTCCGACCGGATCGTGACGGCTTATGTGACGGGAAACTATTTCACGGCGCTCGGCCTGCAGCCCGCAGCAGGACGGCTGATTTTGCCTTCGGAAGGAAAGACGGCAGGCGCGGATCCGTATTTGGTGCTGGGCTACGCATATTGGAAGACTCGATTCGGCGGCGATCCCGGCGTGGTGGGCAGGCAGGCTTCGGTGGATGGACATCCGGTGACGATCGTGGGGGTTGCGCCGAAGGGTTTCCCAGGGCTCTATCCACTGGTCGACGTGCAGGCCTACATGCCCTACGGCATGCGGGTGGTGGAGAACGGGAATCCGAATTTCATGAGCGATTGGGGATCGCGGAATCTGTACCTCTTCGGCTATTTGCATGCCGGCAAGAGCCTTGCCCAGGCGCAAGCGGTCTTGAACGTGGTCGCCGAGCGGCTTTCCGCCGAGCAGCCGAAGACGGAAGAAGGGCTTTCCCTGCACGTCTACCCGGAGCTGGATGCGCGGCCAGAGCCGGACGCCGACCGGACGCTGCAAACGATATCCGCGCTGTTCCTGACGCTGGCGGGGCTGGTGCTGTTGCTCGCGTGCGTCAACGTGGCGAATATCCTGCTGGTGCGGGCCACGGCGCGTGAACGCGAGATGGCGGTGCGAGCCGCGCTCGGTGCCGGGCGCGGGCGGCTGATCCGCCAGTTGCTCACCGAAAGCCTGCTGCTGGCACTTGCGGGAGGGATGGCCGGCGTATTGCTTGGCGCTTGGGCGAGCAGGATGCTCGGCTCGATTCAGCTGCACACGGACCTGCCGATTCGGTTCGATTTTTCGCCCGACTGGCGTGTGCTCTCTTATGCCCTGGGCGCCGCGGTACTGACCGGCATCGTTGTGGGGATCGTTCCGGCTTTGCGGGCCGCGCGGTGCAACGTGAGCCAGGTTTTGCACGAAGGCGGACGGACAGTTTCGGGCGGGCGACACCGGTTGCGCAGCGCGCTGGTGATGGCGCAAGTGGGCGGCTCGTTGATGCTGCTGATCGTCGCTGGGCTGTTTACGCGAAGCCTCGCGAGGGCGCAGCGGGCCAGCTTGGGATTCGAACCGGTGGGCGTGGTGAACCTGAGCATGGATCCGAACGGCATCGGCTACAAGGAAGAGCAGGGGATTACGTTCTACCGGCAGTTGCTCGATCGGACGCGGGCGCTGCCCGGCGTGAGTTCCGCGGCGCTGGCCTTTTCGGTTCCCATGGGCTACTACAGCGGCGACGCGGGATTGCAGGTCGAGGGCTATACGCCGCCGCCGGGCCAGCCGCCGCCGGCCGTCGCTTACAATTCCGTCTCACCGGGCTACTTCCGAACGCTGCGTTTTCAGTTTGTCCGCGGGCGCGGATTCACCGATGCGGACGACAAGAACGCACCCTACGTTGCCGTGGTGAATCAGGCGATGGCCAAACGCTTCTGGCCGCACGAAGATCCTATTGGCCGGCAGTTTTACATGGAGGGCGACAAAAAGCACACGATCCACGTGGTGGGCGTGGTGAAAAACGCGAAGGTGCAGAGCCTTACCGGGACGATCGACCCCTACTTCTACGTTCCACTGGCGCAACACTACACTCCGCTCGCCACGCTCCATGTGCGTTCGGCCATGGCGCCGGCGACCATCATTCGCGAAGCGGAAGAGGCAATTCAGAAGCTGGCGCCCGGCATGCCGGTATTCGACGTGCAGACGATGCCGGAGGCGCTCGACGGCCTGAACGGATTCCTGATGTTTCAGTTGGGCGCGGGGCTGGCCGGCGCGCTGGGCGTGCTGGGACTCATTCTGGCCGTGGTCGGCGTGTACGGCGTCGTGTCGTATTCGACCAGCCAGCGAACGCATGAGATCGGCATTCGCATGGCGCTGGGTGCGCAGCCGGGCGACGTGCTGCGGATCATTTTCCGCGAAGGATTGGTGATTGTCGGCATCGGGCTTGTGATTGGAATCGGCGCGGCTCTGGCCATTTCGCGTCTGGTGGCGAATTTCCTGGTCGGCGTGAGCGCGACGGATCCGGTGACGTATACAACAGTTTCCGCGGCGCTTGTGCTGGCGGCGCTGGCGGCGTGTTTCGTGCCGGCTTGGCGGGCGATGAGGCTGGAGCCGACGACCGCATTACGGCATGAATGACGCGGGGCGCGACGGGCGCCTGTAGCGCCAGCGCTTCTCTTGCGGGTTTCGGGAGCGAGGTCGGTAAAGAAACGATAGGGGGAAAGGGTCGGTGATCACAGTCTGGCAGGATGTGAAATACGCGATCCGGCTTCTGGCGAAATCGCCGGGCTTCGCCGCGGTTGCGATTCTCACGCTGGCGCTCGGCATCGGCGCCAACACAGCCATCTTCACTCTGCTCGACGCCGTCGTGCTGAAAACGCTGCCGGTTCCGAGTCCGAGCCGGCTGGTTGTGTTCAGCGGCCAGACGGGGCAAGGCACCTATGCCAGCACGACCCCGCCGACTGGGACGTGGAATTACTTTTCCTATCCGCTGTACGTCTATCTGCGCGACCACAACAAGGCGTTCGCGGGGCTGGCCGCGACACGCAGCGGCGATACAGCCGTGGCCGTTCAAATCGAGGGGGCGGCTTCGGGCGTGGGCCCGAGCCGTGCCGTTGGCCATCTAGTTTCGGGAAACTATTTTGGCGTGATGGGCGTGAACGCGCTGCTCGGCCGCACACTCACGCAGGCGGACAACATGCCGAACGCGAAGCCAGCGACGGTGATCAGTTACGGCTACTGGAAATCGCAATTTTCGGGCGATCCCGGCGTGATCGGGCGCACGGTGATTCTGAACCGGACGCCGTTCACGATCATGGGCGTGATGCCGCCGTCGTTTTTCGGAATGCGGGTGCGGAAGGCGCCGGATTTCTGGGTTCCAATTCACTTTCAGCCGCAGATCGAGCTGGCGAAATCGACCCTCACGGCGCAGGACGTCTACTGGCTGAGTCTGATCGGGCGGCTGAAGCCTGGCGAGAGCCGAACGCAGGCGAACGCGATCGTCAACGTGCAGCTGCGACAGTTTCTGACCGAGCAGGCGGGCAGCAAGCTGGATCGGAGTGCGCGGAACCGCATCGCTCATTCCTCGATCGCGCTGGCATCGGGGGCGCGCGGGATTTCCAGCTTGCGTTCGAATTATTCCCGGCCGCTGGAAATCCTGCTGGTCGCCGTCGGGCTGGTTTTGTTGGTGGCCTGTGCCAACGTGGCGAATCTGTTGCTGGCGCGCGCGGCCGGCCGGCAAAAGGAAATCTCGATGCGGATGGCGCTGGGCGCGACCAAGGCGCGAGTGGCGCGGCAGTGGCTGACGGAGAGCGTGGTGCTGGCGGGATTGGGCGCGGTGGCCGGCGGCGTGCTCGCCGGCTGGGGCGTGGATGCATTGGTCGGGCTTCTGGGCCAGGGAGTGATGATCAACGTGCGGCCGGATGCCACGGTGCTGCTCTTCACGCTGGGCGTGCTGGTGCTGACCGCCATCTTGTTTGGCATTGGGCCGGCTTTGCGCTCTGCGAGCATCGAGCCGATGCTCACGCTGCGCGAGCATTCCGGCTGGGCGGCGAGCCGGGCGGCGCGGTCGGGATTGGTGCGGGCGCTGGTGGTGCTGCAGGTGGCGTTGTCGCTGTGGCTGCTGGTCGGCGCGGGGCTGCTCTCGGAGAGCCTGGTAAATCTCCAGGACCAGCAGTTCGGCTTCAATCCTTCGCACGTTTTGCTGGTGGGAATCAACCCGCGAATTGCCGGCTATCAGCCGGCGGAACTGGCAAGCCTGTATCAGCGATTGCTCGACCGGCTGAATGCGCTGCCTGGGATCCGCTCGGCTACGATCGCGAGCTACAGCCCGCTGAGCCACACCGAACTCTTCTCTTCCGTAACGGTTCAGGGCATGGCCACCCATCCTGGTGAAAACCGGAGCGTCGCCCAAGTAGAGGTGGGTCCGCGATACGCGGAGACGCTTGGCTTGAAGATTCTGCTCGGCCGCGACATCGGGTGGCAGGACACGGCGGCGACGGCGAAAGTCGCCGTGGTGAACGAGGCATTTGTTCGCCGCTTCCTGCATGGCGAGGATCCTATTGGACACCGCTTTGGTTTCGGCGGCGCCAAACACAGCGGCGACTATGAAATCGTCGGAGTGGTGAACGACGCGAAATATTTCGACGTGCGGCGGCCAACCCGTCCGCTCGTGAATACCTCGATTTTGCAAACACAGGACCCCTCGGCATTCATGGCGGAGATCGAGCTGCGGACCGACGGCGCAGCCGGGGCCGCTGCGGGCGAGGTGCGCTCGGCGATCGGCCAGGTCGACAGCCGGTTGCCGATCACCGACGTGGGGACGTTGCGTGCGCAGGTAAATAACAATTTCCGCCAGGTGCGGCTGACGGCCACGGTCGCTGGCCTCTTCAGTTTGCTGACGCTGGTGCTTGCCGCCGTGGGTCTTTATGGGCTGCTGGCCTACTCGGTGGCGCAACGGCGAAACGAGATTGGCGTGCGGATGGCGCTTGGAGCAAGCCCGCCGGAGATTTTCAGGATGGTGCTCAACCGGGGCCTGCGGCTGGTTGGGCTGGGCTTGATTTTCGGCATCGCGGGCGCACTGGCACTGACGCGGGCGCTCGGGACGCTGCTTTACGGCGTGGGCTCGGCCGATCCGGCCACTTACGTTGTGACTGCGGTGATCCTTTTGGCTGTTGCCACGCTGGCCTGCTATATCCCGGCGCGGCGCGCGACGCGCGTCGATCCGGCATCGGCGCTGCGGGAGGAATGACGGTGTGGATACGCGCACGACCGCTGTGGTGGCAGCGCCTCGCCGGCCAATGGCAAACGCGGGGAGGGTGCCTCGTGGAGGCAGGGTTGCGGTATGCTAGCCGCGGTGCGTTCTAGGCGACAGCTGCCAGGATGACGCATGGCGCAGGACGTGTGAAATAGGGGCGGCGAGCGGCTGCTTGCAGTGCCCGATATGCCGGGAATGAGAGGGAATCATGCCGCTGATCGAAATGCGAGATGTTGAGAAGGTCTTCGAGACCCGAGCGGGAAAGACATGGGTGCTGCGTCGGATCAATTTCACGGTGCGCGAAGGGGAGTTCGTCACGATCATGGGGCCATCGGGCGCCGGGAAATCCACCCTGCTGAGCATCATCGGCATGCTCGACGGCGATTGGACCGGCGAATACCTGTTCGCCGACCATCCCGTCCACAAGCTTTCGAATCGCCAGCGCGTCGAGCTGCACAAGCGCTACGTCGGCTTCGTGTTCCAGCAGTTTCACCTGCTTGACAACCTGACCGTGGCGGAAAACCTCGATTTGCCGCTCTCCTACCGCAATTTCAAGAAATCCGAGCGGCAGGCGATGGTGGCCGAGATGCTCGACCGTTTCCAGATCGTCGGGAAGAAAGATCTGTTCCCCAGCCAGCTTTCGGGCGGCCAGCAGCAACTGGTGGCTGTGGCGCGCGCGCTGATCGGCAACCCGAAAGTGATCCTGGCCGACGAGCCGTGCGGCAGCCTGCATTCGACCCAGGGAAAAATGATCATGGACCTGCTGCGGCGGCTGAACGCCGAGGAGACGACGATCATCCAGGTGACCCACAACGAGACCTGGGCGGCCTACGCACACCGGATCGTGCAGCTGGCCGACGGATGGATCGTGAGCGACCGCGCGCTCGCCACGGCGGGATGACGGTATAAGGGCGCCGGGCCCGCGGGAGCGCGCGGCAGCTGGCAAGGCATCGAGCCGGCGTTGGGCACGCTGCCGGTTGCCACGGTCGCAAAACCGGATGCCTGGGTAACAACGCCAGGGTAGCGGGGGCGATTGGCGGACGGCAGGCGCCGAGGTGCGGATTGCCCTGTTGGCGCCGCGGTTCCGCTCCGCGCTAGCATAGAACCAAGAACTCCGAAACCGATGAATCCGCAGACGACGAACGTTTCCGGCAACCACGAAGCGCGCGTGCTGGTGGCCGACGATCAGCCCGACGTGCGCGAGGCTCTGCGGCTGGTGCTGAAAGCGGAAGGTTTCGCCGTCGAAACGGTCGGCTCGCCCGGTGCGGTGCTGGCCGCGCTCGGCTCGCGCGAATATGACGCCGTGCTTATCGACCTCAACTACACGCGCGACACCACTTCGGGCGAGGAGGGTCTCGACCTGCTCAGCCGCATCCAGGCGCTGGATTCCAGCCTGCCAGTCGTCGTGCTAACCGCGTGGGGCACGGTCGATCTGGCGGTCGAGGCAATGCGATGCGGCGCTCGCGATTTTCTGCAGAAGCCGTGGGATAACGCCCGGCTGATCGCCAGCGTGCGCACGCATATCGAGCTGGCACGGGCGCTGCGGCGCAGCCAACGGCTCGAGGCGGAAAACCGGCTGCTGCAGACGCAGGGCCGCCCGACGCTGATCGCCGAATCGCCGGCGATGCGGCCGGTGATGGATCTGGTCGTTCGCGTGGCTCCTTCCGACGCGAACGTGCTGATCACCGGCGAGCACGGCACGGGCAAGGACGTGATCGCGCGGACCATCCAGGCGCTCTCGCAGCGGGCCGGCAAGCCGCTGGTGACGGTGAATATCGGCGGGCTGGCCGAAAACCTGTTCGAGAGCGAACTCTTTGGCCACGTGAAGGGCGCCTACACGGATGCCAAGACGGATCGCGTGGGCCGCTTCGAGCTGGCCGATCAGGGCACGCTGTTTCTCGACGAGATCGCCAACCTGCCGTTGAACCTGCAGGCGAAGCTGCTCCGCGTGCTCGAGACCGGAGAAGTGGAGCGCGTCGGCTCCTCGATTACACGGCGCGTGGACGTGCGCGTGATCTCGGCCACCAATGCCGATCTGCGGGCCGAAGTGGCCGGTGGGCGTTTCCGCGAGGACCTGCTTTTCCGGCTGAACACAATCGAGATCCATTTGCCGCCGTTGCGCGAACGGAAGCAGGACATCTCACTGCTGGCCGTCTATTTCCTGCGCCGCTACGCCGAGCGGTACCACAAGCCGACGCTCGGTTTCGACGACGCCGCGCTTCAGATGCTCACCCGCTATTTTTGGCCTGGTAACGTGCGTGAACTCGACCACACCATCGAGCGCGCGGTGCTGCTCGCCCAAGGTGGCCAGATCCAGCCGTCGGATCTCTCGCTGGAACCGGCGCGCGGTGCTCCGGTTCGGTTGGAAGAGATGGGCCTTGAGGATGTCGAGCGCATTCTGATCCAGAAGGCGATGGGACGCTACGGCGGCAACGTGACGCAGGCGGCGCGGGCGCTCGGGCTTTCACGCAGCGCGCTTTATCGCCGTTTGCAGAAACACGGCTTATGAAAACGCTGGGTCTCGAGCGGCGAGTCCGGCTCTATGCCTGGCTGGCCGGCTTGCCGGGTTCAGTGGCCTTCCTGGTCTACCTCTGGACCGGGGACATGGCATCGGGCTCGCGATGGGCGCTGACTGTTCTGGTGGGCTTGTTCTGGATCGGCTTCGCGATGGCCTCGGGCGGCCTCGTCACCTTTCCCCTCCGCACCCTTTCGAACGTGCTGGCAGCCATTCGTGAGGGTGATTTCTCGATCCGGGCCCGTGGCGCCAGGCGCAACGACAGCCTTGGCGAGGTGTTCCGCGAGCTGAACGCGCTGGTCGACAACCTGCACGAGCAGCGCCTCGGCGCCATGGAAGCGAGCACGCTGCTGCGCACCGTGGTCGACGAAATCGACGTGGCCGTTCTCTCTTTCGATGGCGCCGACCGGCTCCGGCTGGCCAACCGTGCCGCCGAGCGGCTTCTCGGCCGGCGCCGCGAGCGGATTCTCGGCTGGTCGGCGGCCGAACTGGCTCTCGGCGAATACCTCGAAGGCGATTCGCCGCGGATCGTTTCCAGGACCTTTCCGGAAAAAGCGGGGCGCTGGGAAATTCGCAGGGGCGTTTTCCGGCAAGACGGCATGGCGCACCACCTGTTGGTGATCTCCGATATCAGCCGCGCGCTGCGCGAAGAGGAACGGGAAACCTGGCGACGGCTGATCCGCGTGATGGGGCACGAGCTGAATAATTCGCTTGCCCCGCTGAAATCGGTTGCCGAAAGCCTGCGTGATCTGCTCGCGCGTCGCCAATTGCCCGACGACTGGCGCGACGACATGACCTCGGGGTTGGCGCTGATCGCTTCGCGGGCCGAGGCGCTCAGCCGGTTCGTCGACGGATACGCGCGGCTGGCCAAGCTGCCGCCGCCGCACCCGGCTCCGCTGGACGTCGGCTCGTGGATTCACCGGGTTGCCGGGCTCGAGCGGCGCCTGACGGTGAGCGTGGTCGACGGGCCGGAGGTTTGGATCCAGGCCGATGCCGCCCAGCTCGAACAGCTGCTCATCAACCTGATCCGGAACGCAACCGATGCCTCGCTCGAAACTGGCGGCGGGGTGATCGTTGGTTGGGACAAGAATGGGGAATCGGTCGAGGTGTTTGTCCGCGACGAAGGCCCGGGACTCTCGAATCCAGGCAACGTCTTCATTCCCTTTTTCACTACCAAACCCGGCGGTTCCGGCATCGGGCTGGTTCTCAGCCGCGAAATTGCCGAAGCTCACGGCGGCAGCCTGGCGCTCGAAAATCGCCAGCCAGGTCCCGGCGTCGAGGCGCGCCTGCGCCTGCCGGTGAGCCGCCCGGCCCTGCGCGCCTGAGGCACGAACCGAGCTTGGGACAGTTGGACCTCCGGATCTAAGGAACCATCCTTCGCGGCGGCAGCTTGCGGAGGCCCGGGAAAAAGTCGGGGGCTGGGCAATCGATCTCTTCCCAAAAGCACGGCTTCAGCCCCGCCGTGGACTTTGGCGCACGGGCGGCCACCCTACAGCATGTTTATGGTGAAACAGGTCCCGCGGGGCGGCTGGTAGCCTGCTATGCTGGCGCTGGCAGGCTAGTCGAACGCACCCCGCCTCATTCCGAAAAAACAATGTCCGTAATCCGCCCGAAACCGCCCGGAAATTGACACCCTGAAAATCTCAACTCGCTGAATAAACACCAGTTACGAGAAAGATATCTCGACGGCGTGTGACACCCTGCCGTCTCCTAACCGGCAAAGGGCTGGGATGGTAACAGCCGGGCTAACCAGCGATTTTCGAATGCAGCTTGATGGCAGGCATCGCCGGTTCCTGTGGCCGCCTCTCGTCCGGCAAGACAAACATCCGGACGACCGGCTTCAGTTCGGACCGGTGCCCGGTGCGGACCTCCTGCACCAGCTGGCCGAGTACGCCTGCAAATTCGCTGGGGCGCAACGCCGGAGTGCCGAAGCAGCGCTGGCCAAGCCGCAGAGCGGGCAGCCACCAGCAACCGTCCTCGACGGGCTGAGCGTAGTAGACGCTCGCGTGCGTGCCGACCAGACGATCCGCCAGTGAAGAGATCGAGTTCGCGTGCGGAGCGATCACACTCAACACCAACTCAAAGGTTTCATCGGCGAGCAGCTGTTGCGCTTCTTCGTAGGAATTGGCAAATCGGCACCGGCAACCGCTCTTTTCCAGCCGCTCGACAATATGGGAAAAACTTCCGACGCTTTCCCCAATTAGCAGAACGTCGACCGATTCTTCGTCCCGCATTACCGCTCCCTTCTCTCCCCGCGGCGTAAGCAGCAGAAAATCGTCGCGAGGAGGCCCCCGGGCAATTGATTTGCGGACCCTCTACCCCGTATAGATGATCGACATTAAGCAAGCGGTGCAACTCGAGACCGGATTCGTTCCGGACCGGACGCCAGGCGAGTGGTTGGACCCGCCATAACGCCGGGCCCGTGAAAGGTTGCGGAAGAACTAGCTCGCGGCTTTCTCGTACGCGAGCAGAACCGGCTTACGCGGCTTGGCGCGGCGTGCCGGCCGTGGAGTTGGAGCCGTGCGAATTTCCTCGGCCGCTCGTGCCGCGCGGATTTCCGCCAGGACGCTATCGAATACGCGCGTGAATTCGGTTGAGCGAAGCGCCGGCGCGCCCAAGCAGCGCTCGCCGCGACGCAGGGCCGGAAGCCACCAGCAGCCGTCTTCCACGGGGTAGGCGTAGTAGAAACTCGCCGGGCTTCCCGAGAGCCGCTCGGTGATCGAGGAAATCGCGCCCGGCCGCGGACGAAGAGCACTCAGCACGAAATCGGGCATCTCTTCGCCGATCAGCCGATGCGCCTCCTCGTAGGAGGTAGCCGTTTGATAGCGGCAATGCCGACGCCCGAGGCTTTTCTTCAGGCGGCGGAAACTGTTGGTGGTTTCTCCTACGAGCAGCACACAAATATCCCCGTTTGTCACGACCGACCCCCGTATTTCCGCTTCGCGTGAGGTTCCCTGATTGCTGTCGCTGCATAATAGGAACGTCGCGACGCGGGATGTGGTTGCCTGACCTGTCTAGGCGGCTTCGATTCGAGAGACTTCCCGCTGGCCTTGGCCGCCTTTGCCGCGGCGAGAACGCCGGCGTTGTTGCGATGGGCGCAGCAGTTGCACAGTGGTGGCTTGCGGGCCCTTCTCGCCTTTCTCTTCGGCAAAGCGGACGACGGCGCCGCGTATGAGGTCGGCGAAGGCATCGTGCAACACGCTGTTGCGGTGAAAATAGACGCGGCGGCCTTCGGCTGTTTCCAGAAATCCATAGCCCTGCGATGGAAAGACCTCGACGACTTGCGCGACCACGCCCTCGTGCGTCTTCACCTTGCCGCGTTGCAGCCGGATCATATCCTGAAGCTGGCGGCCGGCCGAGTGGAAGGCATCGGCAATAGCTTGCCGCAATTCCTTCTGCGGCACGGCGATTTCATACTTCTTGACCTTTCGGCCCGCCTCGAGCAACTTTTCCGGATCGACCGGGGCGGCGAGGTTACGCGCCGTCAACTGCCCACCGGGCACCGACAACAGCACCTTGACCAGGAACCGATTTCCCCGACGAAGATGGCGGTGTGCGAGATCGATCACCACTCGACACCGCACGATTCGCTGGTGAAAGGTTTCCAATTTCTCCGCCTGCTTTTGCACCCAGGCCTCGATGGCCGGGGAAGCCGGAACGTTGCGAAACGTAACCTGGACCGGGAAACTCATCGTTGCCTTCCTTGTGCTGCAATCGACTGGAATCCACCCCGCGAGACACGCCTGCCAGGTTCGCCCTGGCCATGGAGAAGCATCTGGCTCGGTCCCCGCACGTGCGGGGCCACTGTGGCTTGAGGGACGGCAGTCGGAATTTCCGTCGATTAATTGGCTTTAGGCAATCTCGCACGCGGTGGCGAAGCGGGCTTTTTTGTGAAAAGGCCCAGCGGGAAGGGGGAAATGCCACAACCTCCGTCCGTTTCGGCGTCACTCGTGCGTCCGGAACCCTAAGAGAAAGAATAAGCTGCCGGGCAGGAACACGGCTTTCGTTTTGGCACGGAGGATGCTAACTAAAGGGCAGGATCAGTCTATCTTTTCGGGTCCGGAGGCGGCCATGCAAGTGAGTGCCACCCGGTTGAGGCACGTACTCGCCCTGTACCGGGTTCCATACGCGATGATTCCACACGAGCCGGCGTTCAGTTCACAGATGACTGCAGCGACGATGCACGTGCCTGGCAAAGAGATGGCAAAAGCGGTGGTTTTGGAAGGCAAGGGGCAGAGCTACCTGGCGGTGTTGCCTGCCTCGCACCAAGTAGATCTGAATCGGTTCGGTGAAGTCGTTTGCGAACCGGTGCATCTGGCCAGCGAGGAGAAGATTCGGGAGCTGTTCCCGGATTGCGAACTTGGCGCAATCCCTCCCTTCGGACGCCTTTATGGCGTGCCGGTTTACGTCGACGTCTCACTGGCCTTGGACCAGGAAATCGTCTTTCCCGCCGGAACCCATGACGCCGCGGTCAGAATGACTTACCAGGATTTTGAGGGCCTGGCGCGGCCGGAGGTATGTTCCTTCGCCTTGAAGGAAGCCGGACGACGTTAGGGTGTCGGCGAGAAGGAGGGGAGGGAGCACCCATGATCACAATCCTCTTGGGGATCGAGACCTCGGATTTCTCCGAGGAGGCCGTATCGGCTGTGCGCCGCCAGTTCCGCCCCGAGCAGGTTGTGATACACCTGCTCAACGTGATCGACCCAATGATCTACCTGCCACTCTATGAGGGCGCGATGCGCGATTTCGACCGCATAGAGGCCCTGCGCAACGAAAACCGGGAAAGCGCGAAGGAACTGGTGGAGCGAACGGCCAAAACCCTCCGCGACGCCGGCTACCAGGTGATCACCGCAGTCGAAGAGGGCGAGCCCCGAACGACTATCGTCGACTATGCCAAGCGCATCAAGGCCCAACTGATCGTCGTCGGTTCCCACGGCCGGCGCGGGCTGCCCCGTTTGCTGCTGGGCAGCGTCTCGGAATATGTGACGCGGCACGCGCCCTGCTCGGTTGAAATTATCCGCGAGTTGCCGCGCGCCGCCTGATTTCCCTGCGGCGTGAGCCTCGCAGAGGTGTGCTGGTCCGCGCCGGCCGGCAGTTTGTGCCGGTTTTCCTCCGAAACTCCGACCCTAGTCTTCTGTATCGTAAATGTCTTTTCTAATACTCGGAACAGGTGCATAGTGAGGTATGCCCCTTCCAGCCGCAGCCAAACTGGCCCTTTCGGGGTCGGAGCGTAAGCAGCTACTGGCACTCAGC
>JAKBLM010000061.1 GCA_021832085.1 Acidobacteriota bacterium
CGCCGAGCCGATCCCTTGGCTGTAGGCATACACCCACAGGCTGATCAGCAGTTGTGGATCGAAGGCTGGGCGCCCTCCTTCTTCCGCCCTGCTCCCAATCCCCTCATCGAACGGCCGCAGATCCAGATGTCCCACGAGCGTCCAGATGGCACGCGCGAGATGGTCTTCGCTGACGAGCCTGTCCACATCCACCGCTCGCCAACTCATCTGCTGCCGGTTCACGTAGCGAATCAAAGGTTGACTGGAGAAATTTGCTCGGCTCATCCCGCAAGATTACGGAACTCGCGCTCATCTGCAATAGTTTTTTCACAGCTTCAAGGCGAGCATGGGGCGCCCTGAACTTCAAAAGCGAAACCTGGACATTCGCCCAGGAGAAGTGCTTCCTCCTGACATCCCCTTTTAAAGAACCCTGAAACTCAAAGGAGAAACCCGGGACACTCACCGCCCTGAAATTCAGAATCGAGACTTATGCCACCTGCCACACCGAAATTCAAGGGACGCTCGCTAGCCTGAAATTCAGAGGCTAAACCTGGGGCGCCCGCCCAACCGTTGGCTGTTGTCGGAGGTTGGCGGCGCTAGCGACGGCTGCGGCGGGGTATTTCCTTTTCCAGAGCGGCGCGGATGGCGGCGGCTACCTTTCGCTCGGAGGCAGCATCCGGGTACTTCTGCCGCGGCCAGAAGAAGCCGCGAAGGCCGTCGCCCTTGCGCCGGGGAACGACGTGGACGTGCAGGTGGGGAACGGACTGGCTGACGCGGTTGTTCAGGGCGACAAAGGTGCCTTCGGCGTCCATCGCGCGTTCGACCGCGCGGGCCAAGCGCTGAACGGTGAGGAAAAACGGCCCCACGCGATCTTCGGGGAGATCGGCGAGCGTCTCGATGTGGTCGCGGGGGACGAGCAGGCAGTGGCCGGGAAAGAGCGGGCGGTGATCGAGGAAAGCAAGGGCGTCCGCGTCCTCGTAGACGATTGTGGCGTCGAGCTGGCCTTGCGCCACGTCGCAGAACTTGCAGCTGGGATCGGTCATTTTTCCCATCTCCATTGCCCTCCCGGGGCGGGATGCGCACATCGGGCATTCTAGGGTCTGGCGCAGCGCTGGGCTAGCAGGATACAGTCTCCGGGAACGAGGCGCGCGTCCGCGCGCCGCTTGCGAGGAAAGGAATCTGCTTGCCAGCCAACCGCCAGAGGAGCCTGGGCCGCCAGATCGCCGCTTCGACGGGAATCGTGATGGCGACGATCGTCGCCAGCCGGTTCCTGGGCCTGGTGCGGAACTGGGCGCTGGCGCACGTGATCGGGTCGAACGGCAACACCAGCGCCTACTTTCAAGCTTTCCGCCTGCCTAATTTCCTGAATTACCTGATGGCGAGCGGCGCACTTAGCCTGACCTTCATTCCCGTCTTTACGAAATACGTGGCGGAAGAACGCGAAGAGGAGGCGTGGAAGGTCTTCTCGACCGTGACGACGTTCATGGGGCTGCTGCTGGTTGCACTGGTGATCGTGGGGGAGATTTTCGCGCGTCCACTGGTAGCCTTGATCGCGCCGGGCTTCCACGGCGACCAGCGGACGCTGCTGGCCTTCCTCACCCGGGTGATGCTTCCGGCGCAGATCTGCTTTTACGTCGGTGGCATTCTCACCGCTGTGCAGTACGTCCGCGGGCAGTTCCTGATCGCCTCACTCACTGGGGTCATCTACAACACCGGCATCATCCTCGGAGGGCTACTGCTCGGACCGCACATCGGCGTCGTCGGCTTTTCGATTGGCGTGGTGGCCGGTGCCCTGGTCGGCAATTTCCTGCTGCAAATTTGGGGCGCGCGGCGAGCGGGGGCAAGTTACCGGCCCCGACTCGATCTGGGCCATCCGGGATTCCGGTTGTTCCTGAAGCTGACGGCGCCTCTGATGGTGGCGCTTTCGCTTCCTTATGCCTACGACTTAATCATCGGCTGGTTCGGCTCGTTCCTCGCGAGCCGTGCGCTCACCTGGCTGGGTTACGCCGAGACGCTGATGCGCGTGCCGCTGGGGATCGTGGGGCAAGCGATCGGCGTGGCGTCGTTCCCCGTGCTGGCGATGCTCTATGCGGAGAAGCGGTATGGGGAACTGAATCGGCTGCTCAACCATGCGCTGAAAGCGCTGCTACTGCTGCTCGTGCCGATTGCCGCGCTGACGATCGTGCAGAGCGAGCCGCTGGTGCGCCTGGTGTTTTCGCACACCCTGCTACGGAGTGACGATTTCGAGGCCATCGCGCAAACGCTCGTCTTCTTCTCCCTGGGCCTGGCGGCGTGGGGCGCGCGGACCCTGGTCGCCCGCGGGTTCTACGCCATGCGCAACACGCTTACGCCGGCCCTGGTTGGCACGGCCCTAACATTTCTCACCCTGCCTCTCTTTTGGTGGCTTTCGCGCCGGATGCAGTATCGTGGTCTGGCACTCGCCAGCTCGATCGCCATCTCGGCCTATACGCTGGCGCTGTTCGTACTGCTCGTTCGGCGAACGAAAAACGAGCAGATACGCGAGCTCGTCTGGTTCTTCGTGAAGATTTGCGCCGCGTCGGCCGCGATGGCGGCGATATGCCACCCGGTGATGGTGCGGTTGGGGCGGTGGGAGCCGTGGCATACGATTCCCGGAGCGTTGCTCGATCTGGTCCTCACGACGGCGCTGGGCGTGGTGGTGCTCGTCGGGCTCTGTCGGCTGCTGCGTCTGAGGGAACTCGACGAATACCTGCGGGAACTTTGGAAGATGATGAAAGGGCAGCTTGGCCGCGCGGCGGCGACAGGATCGCAGGAATAACCCCCGCTTCTCACAAGCCAGCCTGCCATCCGCTCCGCCCGCCTCGACAAATTGCCGGGCTGAAGTCCAGCGCTGCACTTGTGAAACACCGCACCGGCAAGTTGTGCAGCCACCCTTCGCGTGACGGGCTGGAGGGTCTGGGTGGCGAGTGATGCCCCAGCGGCTGAAGCCGCTTTTCGGGTGGCGCGTTTGCGGCAGGACTGAAGCCGTGCCCTTACGAACCGGAGGGCGGCAGCCAGGTGTAAAGAATGTCCTGGCGCCGTGCAACGGGGGACGGTGCAACAGGGGGCTGGTCGTATCACCGGCCAGCGAACTGGGAAAAATCCTCGAGTTCGGCAAGCGCGGGGGCTACGGCGAAACGACAAGGTTGCCGTCTGGGTCGCGATAGGCGTGGGCCATGTGCGGAGTGGAGAAGCTGGCGCCGATGCAGCCCTGGCGATCGACCAGGATCAGGCCGCCGGTGCCATGGACGCGGTCGGAAAGCAGGCGGATCGCGCGCTCGGCAGCCCGCTGCGGCTCCTCGCCGGCGCGAAGCCAATCCACGGCTGTCTTGGCCATCACGATTTTCATGATCGCTTCGCCCCAGCCGGTTGAAGATGCGCCGCCGGCTTCATCGTCGGCATAACAGCCGCAGCCAATGAGCGGCGAATCGCCGACGCGGCCCGGGTACTTGCAGCAGGTGCCACCGGTTGAGGTTCCGGCAGCGATGCGGCCCGTGGCGTCGATGGCAACGGCGCCTACCGTTCCGTGTTCACAAGCGAAATGCGCGGCCGAGGTGTGGCCCGACTCGCGGCATCGCCGCCAAGCGGCGAGTTGCGACGGGGTGATCAGATCTTCCGGCCGGCAGAGCGGAATGCCCTGCTCGCAGGCGAACTGCTCGGCACCGTCGCCGGCGAGCAGAACGTGCGGACTCGCGTCGAGCACGCGGCGCGCGAGGCGAATCGGATTGCGAACACGCTCGACGGCGGCGACCGCGCCGGCATCGAGCGTGGCGCCCTCCATCAGGATCGCGTCGAGCTGCACGCGGCCGCTCAAATTGAGATGCGAGCCGAAGCCGGCATCGAAAACCGGATCGTCCTCGAGCACGACGATCGCCGCTTCCACGGCGTCGATCGCCGGGCCGCCCGCTTCAAGGACACGCCAGCCGGCTTCGAAGGCGCGGCGGCAGCCGGCGCGACAAGCCTCGACGGCGACGTCGGGGATCTCCCAGGCACCGCCGTGCACTACCAATGCTGGTTGCAAAGGGACTCCTTCTTTCCGGCAATCATCTGCCATGCGGCTTGGCTGCAGGGCCGGCGGCGCGCGGCGCCGCGCACCGACGGGGGCGACGGCGAGCCGGGCGTGAAATGGAAATCTTACCCTGAAGGAAAACGGCACGCCGCGAATTTTCGTGGTGGAAGCAGCGAAAGGCTCAGCGGCCACCAGCGGACCGAGAGGGCTGATTTTCAGAGGGCCGGGGGCCGGCCAGCAGGTGGATTTTGTTCCGGGCTCGGAGAATCGTCGCCACAACGCTGAGGTTCGGTCCGATGGCCAGCAGCCAGAGCACCGGGGCCATGCGACCGGTCATCGCGCCGAGGATCATCAGCACGACCCGCTCGGGCCGTTCCCAGAAACCACTTTCGAAACCCTGGATCGGCCGCTTGTCGCCGTGGGCGACCAGCGAATCCGAGCGCGCACGCGCGTAGCCGATCATCACCGCGCCGGCCATCGCCACGCAGACGAGGGCGGCGTAGAGGAAGCGGTTGACGCGCGCGTAGTAGACCAGCAGGCCGACAAAGAGCACCAGGTCGGAATAGCAATCGCAGGAGGAATCGAGGAATTCGCCGAAGCGCGAGGCACGGCCCTGGGCGCGGGCGACCGCCCCATCCAACCAGTCGAAGCCTCCGCCGGCCAGCATCAACAGGCCCGCCGGGAAGAAGCGGCCGGTGGCAAACGACAACGTCGCCAGCAGGTTGAGGACGAGGCCGAAAGCGCTCAGCAGGTTGGGATGAATGCGCGTGCGGGCCACGAGCCGCACCACACCATCAGGAATCAAACGCAGCGCACGAGAGACAGAACCAGACGGCATCGGGAAATGGCCGGGCCGCTCGGGGCTCAGCCGATATCGTAAATGGTTTCCAAAGTCACGATCTCGAATTCCTTGACGCCCGCCGGCGTTTGCACCTTCACCTCGTCGCCGGCCTGACGGCCGAGCAGCGCGCGGCCGATGGGCGAGCTGGTGGAGATCATTCCCTTGGAGACGTCGGATTCCTCGGCGGTGACCAGCGTGTAGACGATCTCGGCCTGACTCTTGAGGTCGACCAGCTTGACGCGCGAACCGTAAGCGGCGCGATCACGCGGCAGATTATCCAGCTTGAGCATCGAGAGATCGGCAAGCCGGTGCTTCAACTGGCCGAGCCGAGCCGAGAGAAAGCCCTGGCGCTCCTTGGCGTACTTGTATTCGGCGTTCTCCGACAAGTCGCCGTGAGCACGGGCCTTCATCAACTCCTTTGGGAGCTCGTTGTTGAGCTCAAACTCGATAGTTTTGATTTCATCCTCGAGCTTGGCACGAATTTTGGCAGCAGCGTCGGTCATGAATAGATACCCGTGTGCTCCTCGCAAATATAGAGAAGTGAGGAACGCAGCCTCGACTCATTATAGAGGAGCCAAGCGTGTGCGGCAACGCCAGGGCCGCCGCAGCAGATGTCAGTTCGGGGCCGGAGGAAGCGCGGACGATGTGACCATTGCGGAAACGAAAAAACGAGAAAACACAAGAGAGATGCAACTTTTACTCGGGTGCCGATGTCCAAGTTAACGAGACGTCCGTGGGGTGCGACGGGGAGCGCCAAACCTCAGGGATCAAGAAACTTTTCGGGGCTTCGCCTCGTATATCCAACCAGTGGCGGAAGTTCAGAGCGGGATAGGACAATGACCAGAGCACGCTGGAATTCGAATCTGCGGATCGAAGATCCGCGAAATCATTCTTACGAAGCCGTCGAGAGATTGCGCAGGCTTCTGGCCGATGGCGCCGGGGTTTGCGAGGATCCGCACCGCAGGGACTTCTACGAAGTCCACGATGACGCTGCCGTCTATTACATCTACTCGTCCCCGATCACGGGAAAAGTCTATCTGCTGGCGACTTCGCAAAAAGAAGCGTCGCCGGTAACCGTTTGACCACATTTCGCTCTTCCAAGACACAGCAACAGGTTTGGTGAGGAGTTGCCGCGCTGCCAGAGCTTGACGGGGAGGGGTGTATTCGAACAGGGGGAATCGGCAGCGCGGCAGACATGATTTCCTCGCGAAATTCACGCCTTTTCCGGTTGTCACGCATTTCAAGAACAGGCCACGGACCGCATGAAGGACGGCGGGCAGTCCATCCTTACCGGGCATCGCGGGAGAGCAAGCGGCAGAGGCAAAGCAAGCTTCCATCCGCCTATGCGCTTATGATAATATGTCTGGCACGGGACGCCGCCCATGGTTGAATTGGAACAGATCTTCAAGAGCCTCGCCGACCAGACACGGCTGCGCATCATCAACCTGCTGCTGCACGGCGAATTGTGCGTCTGCGACATCCAGTACGTGCTCGATTCGCCGCAGCCGAACGTATCGCGGCACCTGGCCTACCTGAAACATTCGGGGCTGGTGCTCGACCGGCGCGAAGGCCAGCGGATGTACTACCGGCTGGTCGAGCAGGACGACGCGGTGCGCGGGCCGCTGCTCGCCTTTCTGGAGAAAGCGTTCGCGGCCTCGTCCGGGTTTGAGCGCGACGCGCGCAAACTCAGGAAGGCGATTGAACGAGGCTCGTGCAACGCGACCGAGTGGCATGAGCCTTCCTCCGTCGCGGAAACCAAAGCGTAGCGGGCGGGACGCACGAAGCAAGGAGAAAGATGAACGACGCCGCTTGTCCGCGCCTGGGTTTCCTCGACAAATATCTGACAATCTGGATTTTCGCGGCGATGGCCGCGGGGGTGGCGTCGGGCTGGGCGCTGCCCGGCATTGTTCCCTTCCTCGACCGCTTCAGCGTGGGCACCACGTCAATTCCGATCGCCGTGGGACTGATCCTGATGATGTACCCGCCGCTGGCCAAGGTGCGGTACGAGGAACTGGGCGAGGTGCTGCGGAACAAGCGCGTTCTGGGCCTCTCGCTTTTCGAGAATTGGGTGATCGGGCCGGCGCTAATGTTCGGGTTGGCGGTTCTCTTCCTGCGGCAATATCCGGCATTGATGGCCGGGCTGATCCTGATCGGTTTGGCGCGTTGCATCGCGATGGTGATCGTCTGGAACGAGCTGGCGCGAGGCGACACCGAGTTTGCCGCGGGGCTGGTGGCGTTCAATTCCGTTTTTCAGGTGCTGTTCTATTCGGTCTACGCCTGGTTTTTCGTCACGCGGCTGCCGGAATGGCTGGGGCTACACGGGGCGATCGTCAACATCTCGATCGGCGAGATCGCCGAAAGCGTGGCGATCTACCTGGGCATCCCGTTCGTGGCCGGGATCGTGTCGCGGCTGGTGCTGGTGCGGCGGCGGGGGCGGGAGTGGTATGAGAAGCGGTTCATTCCACGGATCAGCCCGGTGACGCTGGTGGCGCTGCTCTTCACGATCGTGGTGATGTTTTCGCTGAAGGGCGGCTACATCGTGAGGCTGCCGCTCGACGTGCTGCGGGTCGCCGCACCGCTGCTGGTCTACTTCGTGGCGATGTTCCTCGTCTCGTTCTACCTGGGGCGCAAGGTGGGAGCCGATTATTCGCAGACGGCGACGCTTTCCTTCACGGCCGCGAGCAACAATTTCGAGCTGGCGATTGCGGTTGCGGTGGCCGTTTTCGGCATCAATTCGGGCGAGGCTTTTGCCGCGGTGATTGGCCCGCTGGTGGAAGTTCCCGTGCTGATCAGCCTGGTGAACGTTTCGCTCTATTTCCAGCGCCGCTATTTCGGGGCGCCCGCGGGCGGCCGCGCGACGGTGCCGATCTGCGGACCTGTCGGCAAATGACGGAACCGAAAAAACGGGTGCTGATCCTCTGCACAGGGAATTCGGCGCGCAGCCAGATGGCCGAGGGCCTGCTGCGCGCGATGGCTGGCGAACGGCTGGAGGTTTTCAGCGCCGGCACGCGTCCCGCGGGTCTCAACCCGAACGCCGTCGCGGCGATGGCGGAACTCGGGATCGACATTTCGCGGCAGCGCTCGAAATCAGTGGACGAATTTCGCGGCCGCTCATTCGACTGCATCCTCACCGTCTGCGACCGCGCACGGGAAGCCTGTCCCGTCTTTCCCGGCCGCGCACTTGGTTTTCACCAGGATTTCAAAGATCCCGCTGCCGCTCCCTCCGACGGACAACTCGAAATCTTCAGGAAAGTACGCGACCAATTACGCGACTGGCTCGCCGCACTCGTGCCGACGCTAACAGCCACGCGCCCGGATTAAGCGAACGAAGCGCGCGAGCCGATAGCAGCATGGATTGCCAGGCCAACGGTCGAGGAGTTGCGAAATGCCTCGCGGGCACGCGCCAGCCTGATTCCGGCCGGGACCAGAAATTCCACAAGAACAATGAAGAACGCGGGACGGCCCGCGCGCCGTCAGTGGCGGGCAGCGTCCTGGAGTCCGGACAGGTCCTGGATGACCAGGCGCCGTCCGCGCTTTTCAACCAAGCCCTCATGCCGCAGGAAGCTCCAGGCCCGGCTCACGGTTTCCGGCGAAAGTTCGAGGATTTCGCCCATTTCGTGGCTGGTGAGCGGAAGCGTCAGCGAACAGCTCTGCGCCGAAGCAGTCTGGCGCGGAGAGAGCAGCGACAGGACAAACATCGCCACGCGCGCCCGCGCGTCCTTGAAGCTCATCGTGGTCATCTGTCTGCGGATCTTGGCGATCTCACCGAGCAGGAAACGGATCATTTCAAGCGAGATGTCGGGATTGGAGTGGAGGAAGGCATCGAACTGACGGCAAGGCACCGCACAGATCTTGGAATCCTGAAGGACCACGGCGGTCAGCGGGTAGGTGGTCTCGCTGAGCGCTTCCAGGCCAAACAACTCGCCGGCGAAAAGGACGCGTACGATGCGCTCCTTACCGTTCTCGAGCGACTTGACCAGCTTGACCACGCCCGAATTCAACGCGAAAAGGTGATCGGCCGCCCCACCCTCAAAAAAGATGATCTGGTTTCTGCGGTAGTTGGTGGGTCGGAAAATGCAGGCAAAGCGAGCGGTTTGATCCGCGGAAAGGTTCTGGAAAACCGCATTTGTCATTACGGGACAATCGACACAATTCGTTTTCAAGCCATTCTCCCCATGGGGGGACCGCTTTCGGAGGACCCCGAAGACAGGCTGGCTCTACGGCAAGCCTCTAGTTGTTTACACACCCCTTGTGCCGGGCGCCGGAACAGCCCCGCTCCCCACTGGCGTGGGCAAACCGTTCCGCGAAACCGACATTTGCGCCTTCAATTTTAGCAGATTCGGCGCCTGAAGAGGTCCCCTGGTTTGCGTCGAGATAGGCAATGGCGCGTAGCGTGGTTGGGGGTGCCCAACGGGTCACCCCCACGGGAGCTATTCCCAACGCGGGCATCCCCGCTCGTCGAGGAGCCTGGGGTGCCCGCGCAAGACCACCGGTTGGCAAGGCCCGGCGGGCGAAAATTTTCGCAGGCCCCGGTTTACGGCTGCTGCTCGCTCAGCGAGGGCGGCGCATCGGCCGGCGCGGCGCCCCAGGAGCGATTGGGTTGCCTGCCCAGCGTGAAGAGCAGTTCCCCGCCCCGCGTGAGATCGGCGAAGCGGACCCAATCGCGAGAGACCGTGCGGCCGTCAAGGCTGACCTTCTGAATGTAGGGATGAGTGGCCGGCTGCGGCGCAGTCTCGATGGTGAACTCGCGGCCGAAATAGGGCGGACGCAGAGCGATGGTGACACGAGAAAAGACTGGACTCACCAACTCGTACGCGGTGCTGGCGGGATCAACGGTGTAGATGCCCATCATGCTCAGCACCGCCCAGGAAGACATTTCCCCGCAATCATCGTTGCCAGGGATGCCATTGACGGAAAGGGTGAAGTTCTGGCGGAGAATCTTGCGCACCACGCGCTGGCTCTCCCACGGCTCTCCGGAAAACTCGAACTCGAAGGGAGCCTCGAGATCGGTTTCGTTGTAGGGGTTGTAATACCGGCCGTGCCAGCCCGGTTTTTGGTAGCTGAAAAAGGCGCGCAAACGGCGATTGAACCGGCTGCGGCCGACCGCACCGATCAGCCAGTGCAGATCGAAAGGCGCCAGCCACTGGTAATGCCAGCCAGAGCCTTCGATGAAGCCGTGACCTTCCTGAGCGGGATTGAAATCGGGCACCCATTTTCCGTCGGCGTTGCGCGGGCGGAAGAAACGATCAGCCGAATCGAAGACGTTGCGGACGTAAAGGGCGCGCCGGTAGAAGAGGCGCGCGGCCGCGGCGTCGTGGCGCGCTTTGGCCAAATCGTAGAGCGAGGCGTAGGCGATGGCGTCTTCCTGGAGCTGGGAAACGGAGCCGTAGCGCTGCTTATCGTTGGGCACGTAGTGAATCTTGTTGATCCAGTCGATGCTCGCCTCGCCCTGATACGGCTTGCCCGGCGGCGGAGCGGTGGTCGCGTCCTTGACCATTCCCCGCCAGGCGGCCTGGATGTCGAAGCCGTGCAGGCCGTCGAGCCAGGCCATGGCGAGCACCGTGGTGAGCGGGCTGCCAGCCATCACATTGGTGTAGTGATGAAGCTGCGGCCAGCGGCCGATCCAGCCGCCTTGCTGATACATCAGCACGATTGATTGGCACATGTCCTGAAAGCGGCGCGGGACCAGCAGGGCCAGCAGCGGCATTTCGCTGCGATAGATGTCCCAGCCGGAATAGTTGGCGTAGACCTGATGACCGGGGGAAACGCGGTGGATTTTGCCGTCGAAGCCCATGTAGCGGCCGTCGACGTCACTGAACACACTGGGCATCAAGAGACAGTGATAGAGCGCGGTGTAGAACATCCGGCGCTCGCCCGGCGCTCCGCCGGAAACACGAATGACGCTGAGCGCCTTGTTCCAGGCGTCCCAAGCGGCGGTGCGAATCTCGGCGAAGCTTTTGCCTTGCGTTTCGGCTCGCAGATTCCGGGTTGCGCCCCCCAGATCGACATAGGAGATCCCCACGCGAACCGTCACCGTGCGCGCACGCGGCGAAAACGGCCAGCTGGCGTAGGCGCCGATCCATTGCTGGTGCTCTGTCTGCAGGGACACACGACTGCCGGGCGAAAGCTTGGCCGGCGCGCCGGAAAGATTTCCCCGCCAAACTCCGAACGAAGAGAAAGGCTCGCTGAACACCATGTCGAAATAGACGGTATAGGTCTGGCGGCTGCCGCAGAAGCAATGATCCTTCACGTAGCCGGTGATCTCGTGGTCGCTAGCGACGTGCACCTGGGCGCCAACGGTGTAGTTGAGCGTATGGCTGATGGGGACAAGGACGTTGGCGCGGCGCCCGGCGGGAAAACGGAACCGGGCCAGGCCGGCGCGGCGCGTGGCCGTCAGCTCAACCCCTGTATCCCAGCGAGTCAATTTCACGCGATAGTAGCCGGGCCGCGCGGATTCCTCGCTGTGGCTGTAGGGAGACTGGAAATTCTTGATCTGCGTGTGCACCGGCCCCGTGGTGGCCGTGAAAAAGACGTCTCCTTCGTTGTCGCAACCGGGCCCGCTCATGTGGGTCATGCTGAAACCCTGAATATCGGGCTGATCGTAGTGATAGCCGTAGCCGCGGGCTTCGGTATCGGGGCTGAGCTGCACCATGCCAAAGGGCAAGGAGGGGCCGGGGAAAAGATTGATCGTTCCGCCAGGTCCTTTTCCGGTGCCGATGAAAGGTCTCACGAAAGCCGCCGGCGTGAACGAGCCAGCGGGCTCTTGCCGGCCGGCGGCCGGGTGAGTTTTCGGAGCGGTATGGCCCGACCGGGCGGCAAAAGCGAAAAGGGCAACGGCGATCAAGCTCAGCCAAAGAGCGAGACGGGAGCGAGCAGGTTTCATAACGCATCTGACTCCTGGAATAAAGTGGCAGCCTCTTGCGCCTGATTTCCCGAGACAGCATACATCAAAGGGACGCCGGCGGAAGGACGGAGCGAAGCTTATGCGACCGACTTTTGTGCGACGCGCCGTCAGTGCAAGGGCCGAGGCCCGGCGCGGCTGCCGGTTCGGCGAAACGAGGACCGCCCTTCGGAAAAATATCGACGCGGCGGCGCGATAGGATGACGGCGGGCGCCGAGATTCAGATATAATCCGCGGCTGTCACTCAAACGAGCGTCCGTCACAAGGACGCGCGCCGACGGGAAAAGGCGGATTGCCCGCGAGATCGTCGCGCGGCGCGCTTCGGCGCGGGGGAAACAGCGGAATGCCCAGCGGACGCGGAGGCCAAGCATGAGCGCTACGGCCATCGGAGTACTCTTCCTGCTGCTGGCGGGAGCGATGAACGGCAGCTTCACGCTGCCGATGAAATTCACCAAGCGCTGGGCGTGGGAAAACACCTGGTTCTTTTGGACGATATTCGCCCTGGTGATTTTCCCGCCGCTGCTGACCTTTCTGACCGTGCCGCGGCTAGGCGCGGTCTACCATGAGGCCAGTGGCGGGGTGATCTGGATGGTGATCGCCTGCGGAGCCGGCTGGGGCGTTTCGCAGGTGTTCCTGGGGCTGGCGGTCGATGCGATCGGCATGGCGCTTTCCTTTTCGGTGATTCTGGGGCTTTCAGCGGCCGTGGGCAGCATTATTCCGCTGATTCGCCTGCATCCCGGCGAGGTGCTGACGGGCGAAGGGATCGCGGTGATGGTCGGGGTGCTGCTGGTGCTCATTGGCGTCGGCGTTTGCGCGGTGGCCGGTCGCCGGCGGGAAGCGGCGCTGGGGCAGGGACCGGCGAAAGTCTCGGTGATGGTGGGCCTGTTTTTCAGCGTGATCAGCGGGCTGGGATCGGCGCTGGTGAACCTGGGGCTGACGTTTGGCCATCCATTGCTGGAAGTGGCGCAACGGATCGGAGCGGCGGCGCGCTGGTCGCCCAACGCGGTCTGGATGCCGCTGATGTTGGCGGGCGGCGTGCCCAACCTGATCTACTGCCTCTGCCTGATGGGAAAGAACAAGACGGGCAAACAGCTCGGCGGAGGCGGGGTGAGCCACGTCAGCCTGGCAGCGGTGATGGGCTTCTGCTGGTTTGCCAGCACGGTGATCTACGGGATCGCGGCGGGAATGATGGGGAGCCTGGGCACGGTGCTGGGCTGGCCGCTGTTCATGTCGCTGATCGTGATCACGGCAACCCTGTGGGGAGTCTTCACCGGCGAGTGGCGGAACGCGGGCCGCAAGCCACTGCAGATCATGTGGAGCGGAGTGGGCGTCCTCGTCGTTGCGATCTTCGTTCTGGCGTCGGCGGGAAGGTGGTAGCCGAAACTCGCGCCCTGTCTCGTGGCAGGCGAGACACGGCAGGCTGGTGATCGAATAGTCGCCGCCGGCTGCGGGTGGACACAGGGGCTGAAGCGCAGGCGCGGACGACGCGCCCTTAAAGAGCCCAGGACTTCAGGATGGCAGGAAACGGCGGCCCGTTCGGCCAGCCAGAATCCGACCAGCAATCCAGCAGAGAAAACGTCACTCCATTTTTTGAGTTTAGCGGACACAACTGGCTATCCGTCTCGAAAAATCCCACGCGTGCAATGGTGACGCGGTGGAAGCCGGAACCTTTGGGCGGACCGTTGAACGGCCTCGTGGAAGGCTCTCAATGAAATAAGGGCGGCCCGCCTTGCGGCGGACCGCCCCGGTTTTGCAGACAGGAATGAGGGGTTAGAACTCGAAATCCAGCCCGAGCTGGATGGTGCGCGGGCTGTTGGCCTGTCCGGTGACAACACCAAACGCGGCCGGGTTGTTCATGTCGAGCGAAGGATCGGCCGGGGTGAAGATGTTGAAGGCGTCGAAGAAGTCGGCGGTGAAAATGGCCTTGTAACGTTCGGTGGCGACGATGTTCTTGCCGACCGAAAGGTCTATGTTCCACGACGACGGTTCCACAAAGTTGGGGTCAAACGGGCTGAGGTTTTGGGTCAACAGCGGACGGCTGAGGGTGCTGAAGACCTGGGAGGGGTTGGCAAAGATGTTGATGCCGCTGCCGCCGGCTGCAGGATCGCCGGTGATGCCGACGCCGTTCGCGCCGACAACGTTGTTGTGACGGCCCTGGAGGCCATAGAGGTTCATGGTCGTCTGAGCGCAGGTCTGGTTGACGGCGCCTGCACCGTAGTCGCCGTACTCGCCATCGGCGGCGATGCAGAGCGGCTGACCCGATTGCCAAGTCCAGATCCCCGAGCTGAACCAACCGCCAACGATGCGGTTGAGGAAGGAATTGGCGAACGAGAACTTCTGGCCATGGCCGAACGGCAGCGTGTAGTAATAGGTGGCATTGAACACGTTGCGGCGATCGAAGAGCGCCGTGGCGTAACCGGTTTGCGGATCGAAGGGCGACGGGTTGCCATAGATGATGTACTGCTGGTTGAGGGCCTGAGTGCCCAGGGCGTGCGACAAGGTGTAGTTGAAGGTAAGGCTAAGGCCCTGGGAGAAGGCCTTGTGAACGGAAATGAAACCTGCGTTGTAGTTGGCCCAACCGCCGCCGTAGTTCCAGAAGTTGTAGACGAACTGCAAGGGATCCATCGACTGCTGAGCGAGGAAGTCGTAGTTGAAGGTCATGAACTCGCCCAGGCCGCCATTGGATGCGTCGGTCGGATCGCCCGCCGCCGCAGCCCAGGTGCAGTTAGAACCGTACTCGGCTTGGCAGTAGGCGGTGCCATCGGTGCCGTAAGCACTTTGGCCGTTAACCGCCATGTTCTCGAAGAAGGGTTGCGCTTGAAGACCGGGGCAGGACGCCACCCCGTTCTGATCTACCGTGCAGTTTCCTCCGTTGCGGAAGTAGGTGGAAACGGCATCGAAGGCCTGCGCGAGCGTCTGGCCGGATACCGGATCCTTGGCGAACATGTCGGATGCGTTGATGTCCGCGCCATTTTCCAGGTTGCGGGTGAAGCGGCCGATGTAGCCGATGTCGATCATCCAGTTCTGCGGGAAAGTCCGCTGCAGGTCGACCGAAACCTGGTGGGAATACGCCGGACTGTAATTGGGATCGAGGCTAAAGTTGTAGGTGGTGCCTAGGCCGCCAGGGGTGGTGACGGGGTAGCCGCTGGTCGGTGTCGGCATCGGCAGGGAATTGCCACCATATTTTGCTTCGCCGATCCGGAAAGCGTCAGCGGCAGTGGTGGATCCGCCGCTGCATGGATCGCCGGTAGTTGAGTTCCAGACCGGCCCGTTGCAGCCGACGATCTGGGCCATGCCCGTGCCGGTCAGTGGCGTCATCACGAGTCCAACGGCGTTGGTCCGGTTCCAGACCAGCGAATAGCCGGCCCGGAGAACCGTCTGACGGTTGCCGAAGAACCGATTGTGGAAGGGCGGCTGCCAAGCAACGCCAAACCGGGGACCGAATTGGCCCCAGTAGGTCTTGATCGGGCGGGTCATGCCCGAGACATGCCGGATCGGAGAGAAGGAGAAGTTGTTGAGTCCGGCAATTGCGTCCCAGTTGGCCGAATCCATGGCCGCCTGCCGGTCGTTGAAGTAGGCGTTGATGTCGGTGACGGGAGTCAGGCTCGAGGTGTAAAGCGCTATGGCCTGCTTGCCGTCGAGCGCCCGTGGCGGGAGCTGCAAGCCCCAGTTCACCCCGTAGTTGACAGTGATGGATGGCCGAACCTGCCACATGTCCTGAATGTAGGTGTAGTAGGAGGTGACATGGACGTGGGTGGTCATCGGCGTGCCCAGCGGGTAGGCCTGGAAGTTGCCGTTGCGGGCGGCCACCTGTGAGCTGTGATCGACCAATCCCAGCATGGCCGAGTACATGGATTCGTAGCGGCCGGCGTCGCTCGACAGGATGCAGTTGGTGAGAATGCCCTGCGATGTCGAGCAGGTCTGCGGCATCTCGCTGGCCGAGGTGTTGACGAAACTGCCGCTACTCGCGTGCCGCGACTGGACCCAGTAGATCGGGCCATTGGTGAGGCCGCCGAGGATGTCGTCGGTGCGCTGGTGAATGATATTCCAGAAGTACCAGGCGCCGCCGAACTGGATGTTGTGGTTGCCGTGCAGCCAGCTATCGTCCTCGGCCAGATACCAGTCCTTGGCCGCCCACAGACGGCCGCGGGCTTGCTGCGTGTTGAAGTTGATCGGATCGGCAAACGGCTTGCCGGTGCCAGCGCCGCCGGTTTGGCCTTCGCCGGAAACCTGCAGCGTGCCGGCGATGCCGGGCACGTTCGAGGGATTGGCAAGTGGCGCGCGGTTCCACGCCCACCAGTCGCGCAAGAACGAGCCGTGCGTCTGGGTGGTGAAGTTGTTGCCGATCTGGCCGGTGAGCATGAAGGTGACAAAGCGCGGCTGCACCGGCGTGCCGCTGAGGAGTCCCTGCTGACCGGGGATGATATCGATCTGGTCGGTGGTGTTGTAGAACATCTTCTGGTAGCGGAAGGTGCCGTAGAGGTGCCAGCGCTGGCTGATGCTGTAGTCGATCCGGGCCATGCCGTAGTTTTCGTTGGTCGGCGTGGAATAGGATTGGAGGAATTCCTCGCTGTTGAGGCCGTCGCCGGAGCCTGGAAGGTTGGGCAGCGGCTCGTTGGCCCAGTATTTCTGGATGGTCGGGTCGATGCCGACGCCCAGCGGATCCAGGCTGGAAACTGGCGTGCCCATCGCCACGCCGCACTGGCTGGCGACCGCGGAGGTCAGGTTCGGATCGAAGTTGTAGCTCTGCACCTGGCCGTTGCCGTTTGTGAAGCGCAGGATGCCGTTGCGGGCGCAGTAGGTGGGGACATCGGTGCCGACGCTCTGGCTTTCGCGGAACCGGCGGCCTTCATAGTTGCCGAAGAAAAAGAGTTTGTTCTTGAGGATCGGGCCACCGAGGGTGAAGCCGAAGCGGTTGTTGACGCGGTGCGGCTTGGGCAGGCCGATGCTGTTGTTCGTCCAGCTATTGGCTCCGAGCGCGCTGCCCGTGTAGTACTCGTAGAGCGAACCATGGAACTGGTTCGTGCCGCGCTTGGAAACGATCGCCACTTCGCCGCCCTGGGACCGTGCGAAACCCGAGGTCGGGCTGCCGGTGACCACACGGAATTCCTGCGTGGCCGCGACGTTGACCTGAATCGCAGGGGCCGGTTCGGGCTGGCCCGGAACGGCGGAGTAGTTGCTGGTTCCGGACAGGTCGTCGGTGGCGTCGCCGCCGTCAACGAGGAAGGTGGTCTGGTCGCTCAGGGCGCCGGCCACCTGGCCGCCGTAGACGTCGTCAGCGGCCAGTTCGGGGATGACGGCAGGCTGGAGGCTGAGCAAGGAGGTGACGCTGCGCTGCGCGGTGGGTAGAAACTGCAGCGTGTTCCCGGCAATCGTGGTGCCGACACTGGCGTTAGTGGTCTGAAGTTCGGCGCCGGGGACTTCGGTGACGGTCACCGTCTGGGCAGCCGTGCCAATTTTCAAGCTTGCGGAAACGTTGTAGGACTTGGTGACTTCGACTACGAGGTTGGCGACAACGTAGGATTGAAAACCCGTCGCGGTAATGCGCAGGGAGTAATCCCCCGGCGAAACGGCGGGAAACAGATAATGTCCGGTTGCATCGGTTGTGGTCTTGATCGTTACGTTGGTGGCTTTTTCGGTGAGGGCCACTGTGGCACCGGGAATGACGGCACCCGTCGGATCCTTCACCACCCCCTGGACCAAGCCCGAGGTGGCCGATTGTGCGTGCAGGCCCACGGGAACCAGGGCAAACAGGAAGGCACAAGCAAAGGCGAGCAATACAGCACGCCTCTCGTGCATTCGACACCTCCTGGACGGGCACAAAGCCCGCTAGTATATGAATCGCCCGGAGGCCGACGGTTCCACGACTAAGAGTTGGAAAACGAGAGTTAGAAGTGGGAATCTAAGGAAGGAAAAGTCCGCAGACACCTCGCACGTCAGGGAACAGCCAACCCCGCCAGGAGCACCCCCCACGCACATGCTAAAGACGACAGGAAGCAAAGCTTCCGTTTCGTCAACTGTTCACCGAAGGCACGGGTAATTGCCCACCCTTCCTGCCTTGGACCCGTGAAACCGCCTCCAGGTGAAACATGGATTGTGCTTTTGCCGGCTGCCCCAGACGGCTAGAACACCCCCCAAAACGCTGAGGAACATAAATCAAAAACAATCGAATGTCAAGGAGTTTTTAAGTATTTTTCGAGCGCCGGGGAGGATTCGCCTTACCGCTTTGCGCCTTTTCTTTCCTGGCCGAACTGCGTAGGCAGCGCCCAAAACCACGATCAGGCTGCAACGGTCGAGCTGATCGGTTCGAAACGCTCAAGCAATGCCGGCTCCGACGCGGCCTTCACGTTCATCAATATCGCAGACAGACCGGCAGCCAACCACGCGCCAGAGAGACGGGCGTTGCAACGAAACACGGCTGCCGCTTTGGCCGGCGCCGCATCCGAAACGCAGCGCGCAAGAATCGCGACCAACATTGGCGCCCGCGAATGCCGCCGTAGCGATACGACTCCTGCACACACGGCTGCCTGCACGAAATTCTTAGCCCAGGCGGATTATTCTGTCAGTTGTTGGAAATGTCGTTCTGGCGGAGAGGGGGGGATTCGAACCCCCGACACCGGTTTTAGCCAGTGTAACTGCTTAGCAGGCAGCCCTGTTCAGCCACTCCAGCACCTCTCCGCTGACTGCAACTCTTTTACTGTATGCCACTTGCTGGCAATTCGCCAGCCGGGGCCGGAAGCTGCGTTTCGCCGGTGTGCCCAGAATTGTGCCCACCCAGCCGCGCAATCGCTTCCATCACTCGATCCTCGCTCGGGTGGACGTAGCGGGCTGAAACAGCCACGGAGCTATGCCCAGCGATTCGGGCCAGCGTCCATGCATCACAACCAGACTCGCCCAACCGCGTGAGGAACGTGTGACGGAGCGAGTATAGGACAAAGGGCCGGACCTTGCTAGCGGCGAGCGCCGCGAGATGCTGGCCGTAAATGCTGTTTGGCACGACGTGCCCGCTCTGCGTCCGCGCGGGCCATACCCAGCCCTCTTCCGGCTTTTCTGCCGCGTTCCAGCGTGCCTCCAGTACAGCGCGCACGCGGGGAGTCATTGGAAGCACTCGGCGTGCGGAGGCGGTCTTGCCCCGCGTCACCAGCAGCGCCCCATTGCGCCCGTTAATCCACGTCACATGCTCCCAGCAGAGCCGGAAGCATTCTTCCGGGCGCATCCCCGTGTCAGCAAGCACGGTTGCAATGGACGCCAGCGGCTCAGCAGCGGCGGCGAGATATTTTGCCTCTTCCTCGGCCGTCACAACGCGCTCGCGCCGATTCTCGCCCGATAGCGCCTTGATTTTCGGCGCATGTTCGATCACGCCCCATTCGACGGCAAGATTGAGAATCCGGCGCAGCACGCGAAGGGCGCTATTCACAGTCGCAATCTGCTTGCCCTCGCCCAGCCGATGCGCGGCAAACTCGGAGGCGGATTCAGTCGTTATCGTGTCGAGGGAGCGGCGGGCCAGCGGTTTGTAGGCTTTGAGCACGCGGCACTGGTCTTTGTACCATTTGTGATTTTTCGGACAATTGGTTTCAAACGTGGCCTCAGCCCAAGGCAGGATGCGGTCTTCGATGAAAGTGGCCAGCGTCGGCACTGGCTTTCGTTCGCGGATGCCCACTTCGCCCTTTGCCAGCGCCGTGCGGTGGGCCGCTTCCATCTGGCGAGCCACCTTGTCATTGCCCTGCTTTGTGGATTCGCGCACCAACTGCCCGTTCCACATAAACTTGTACCAGTAGACGTTTCCGCGCTTGTAGATCATCGCCGTGGCCTCCGCTCCCGTCTTGAAGATTTTTTGGTTCTGCGCAAGAATTTGTATGGAGCCGCATTTTAGGCTGCTTTCCTGATGGTGATGAATTCCGTTCGGGTAGCCGCCAGGCGCTGGGCCTTCAGCAACAGGTAGCGGAGGTTCTTGTACCCCCGG
>JAKBLM010000015.1 GCA_021832085.1 Acidobacteriota bacterium
CTGAAGATATCGGCGGAGGTCATGAGGCCGGTCAAGAGTTGGTCGGGCCCCTCGCCATAGTGACGGAATGAAATGCTATCCCCTTGGCAATGCGATACTTCACCCGGCCGGGCGCGGAAGTCAGGTCGAGGCTGACATCGTTGGCGATCACCGTCTCAGCCTTTGCGGCCGCCGCACCGCAGAGTCCCCGATCGCGGGAAAATCGTGGATAGGCCGACGCCGACGGGCCGGTCCAGCCAATGGCGGCGATCTCCTTTTCCAGCACGTCGTAGATTCCAACCCAGCGATAGCCGCCAGCCTGTCGGAGGACTTCGGCGATGCGCTCAGCGCGGGTGGCGCGCGGAAGCGCGGAATTCGCGAGAGCGGCAACTTGGCCGCGAAGCTGCGAAGAGGCTGCCACGGAGCACCTCGCGAAAAGCGAACGGCCGCCCGTGGGGGCGGCCGTTCGGTGATTTGCAATTCGTTGTGGCCGGCTCAGTAAGCCGCGAGTTTCTCCATGCCCGCGAGGATTTTCTGCTCGTCCACCATGAAGAATTTCTCGAGCGGCGGGCTGAAGGGAACCGGCGGAATGTCGGGGCCGGTGAGGCGCATGACCGGCGCGTCGAGGTAGTCGAATGCCTCTTCGTTGAGGATGGCGACAAGTTCGGCGCCAATACCGAGCGTTTTCGTATCCTCGTGAACGATCAGGCAGCGGCTGGTCTTGCGGGCCGATTCGACAATGGTTTCACGGTCAAGCGGAGCGAGGCTGCGAAGGTCGACGACTTCCGCCTCGACGCCGCGCTTGCTCATCTCTTCAGCTGCATTCATCACCAAGCTCGTCATGTAGCCGTAGGTGAGCACGGTCATGTCGCGGCCGGGCCGGCGCACCGAGGCCTTGTCCAGCGGGACAGTGTAGAGGTCCTCGGGCACTTCGCCCTTGGCGGTGCGGTAGAGCTTCTTGTGCTCGAAGAAGAGGACGGGATTCTCGTCGCGGATCGCGGCGATCAGCATGCCCTTGGCGTCGTAGGGCGTCGAGGGAACGAGCACGCGGATACCGGGCTCATGAGCGAACCAGACGGTGTTCTCCTGCGAGTGGTAAAGCCCACCGCCGGTGCCACCACCCCAGCAGACGCGAATCGTGATCGGGCAGGTAAAGCCGCCGGCGCTCCGGTAGCGGAGCTTGGCCGCCTGCTGCAGGATCGGGTCGACAGCATCGCCAATGAAATCGGCGAACTGGATTTCCGGTACCGGCCGGAAGCCGACGAGCGAAGCGCCAATAGCGGCGCCAATGATGATGCCTTCGGCGAGCGGGGAATCGAGGACGCGCTCCTCGCCGAATTTCTGGTAAAGGCCGGCGGTCGCTTTGAAGACGCCGCCGCCCATGCCGAGGTCCTCGCCGAGGATGCAGACGCGATCGTCGCGCTCCATCTCCTGGTGCAAGGCCTCGTTGATAGCATCGATGAAAGTGATCGTGCGAGCCATGGTCGTCTGTTCGCTCCCTATGCCCACACGTGCTCGAGCGCCTCTTCGGGCGCCGGATAGGGGCTCTTCTCGGCGAACTCGACCGCCTCGTCGATTTCGCGAGTGATTTCGTCGCGAACCTGCTTCTTCTGCTCGTCGTCGAGCAGCTTGTGCTCGGCCAGATATTTCTCGAAGCGGGGGATCGGGTCCTTCCTCTTCCACTCCTCGACCTCTTCCTTCATCCGGTATTTGGCCGGATCGATCTCGGAATGGCCGTACCAGCGGTACGTCTTGCACTCGAGGACGGTCGGCCCCTCGCCGTTGCGGGCACGGGCGATGGCCGCGGTCGCGGCTTCGTAGACGTCGAGGATGTCGTTGCCGTCGACCGAAACGCCGGCGATGCCGTGGCCTTTGGCGCGGTCGGAGAGATTCTTCAGCGCGGTCTGCAGGCGCAGCGGCACCGATTCCGCCCAGAGGTTGTTCTGGACGACGTAGATCATCGGCAGCTGATGCACACCGGCAAAGTTGAGCGCTTCGTGGAACCAGCCGATGCTGGTGGCCCCATCGCCGCAGAAGGAAACCACTACCGAATCCTTGCCCTGGCGCCTGAGGCCCCAGGCCACGCCGGTGCCAATCATCAGCTGAGCGGCAATCGTGCTGGCCGGCGTAATCACGTGCAGTTCGGGATAGCCCATATGCGCGGGAGTGGACTTACCACGATCGGGACTATCGGCCTTGCCGTAAAGCTGGGCGAAACAGTATTTCAGCGGGGCTCGCTTGATGATATTGGACGTCCAGTCGCGGTGCGAGGGAGCGACCCAATCGTCGTCGCGTAAGCTGTAGGCCGCACCTACTTCGCCCGCCTCCTGGCCCACGTTGGAATAAAAATTGCCGGCATATTTTCCCTGTCGAAACAGAATGCGCGCTTTCTCGTCGCACATCCGGCACTTCACCATCATGCGGTAAAGGCCGAGGAGCAATTCCGGCGAAAGACGCGAGGCGGACGTTTCCCCCACCGCCGTCGCGCGATTCACTTTCGTCGCCATGCGTTCTCCTCTCGGCTCGATCGCCGATTTGTCTCTTTGAGTCAACCAGAGTATAGCATCAATGATGCGGCAGCCGCGGCTGGGGGTGCGCGCGGTTTTCGAATTCCTTTCGCGTCCGGAATGCGCCTACTGGGCGCTTCCGAGTCCACTTCCGCGGAAGGCTCAGCTAAGTGCCCAGTCTCCAGCAGCCAGCCGCATCACCAACTCGCGGTCGGCGGCAAGAAAGTCGAGACGATCCAGCCGGCTTCGCTCCACCCAACAAACTTGTTCGAAGGCGAGGCACTGGGGCTCACCCTCGATTCGTGCGGCAAAGAAGATCAGCAGTAGCTCGTCCGAGAGTTCGGCGTAGCGGTGGCGCGTGCGGTAGAGCTCAGCGCCGACCGCGGCGCTCACGCCGAGTTCCTCGCGCAATTCGCGCGCCAGCGCTTCGGCGGGCGTTTCGCCGGGCCGCACCTTTCCGCCCGGGAATTCCCATTTCAAGGGGAAAGGCCCGTCACGCCTGCGCTGGCCCACCAGCAGGCACCCCTCCCGCTCGATCAAGGCCGCCACAACCACGCGCATCGAGGGCTAACCTTCCGCGGCGTTCTTCGCGCCGCCGGGAGCCGCGCAGGTGACAAAGGTATATGCAAAGGCCAGCAGGCCCGGACGCCGACTCACCAGCTGCAGCAGCCGCTGCCCGAATTCGCGGTTGCAAACCAGCCGGTACATCCGCGGATCGGAAACGGAAACAACGCTCCGATTGCTTTCATCGAAGCGGACGTCCTCGCCGGCGTCTTCGCGCCCCAGCGGTTTGCCATCGTGCAGCAGTTCGACCGCTTGCTCGCCTTCGAGCGAAGCCATCACCAGGTTCACTTCCTTCGCCGCGTAATAGACGAGCAGGGAAGAGGGATGCTCCCCGCTGCCGGCCGAACGAACATGCTCCTCGGCGCTGATCCACGACCCGCCCAGATATGCCTTTTCGGCCTCCACCTTCTGCGGCAGGGAATAGTCGGCCGGATTGGGCTGACCCGGGTTGCGGAAGCCGCCCTCGTTGCCGATCTGGCCGCGGCGGGCGCCAAGATAAAGCTCGGGCGTGGTGCGGTAGCAGGCCGCTCCCAGACGGTCGGTATCGCGGACCGGCGCCATCGGCTCGGGCAGCTCGACGGAGCCATCCCGTTCCCGCAGCAAGGTTTGGATTGCACGCTCGCTCTGCTCGTATTCACCTTCCCCGAAATGGAAGAAACGCAGGTAGCCCTCTGTATCGATCAGGTACTTGGCCGGCCAGCAGCGGTTGGAAAACGATTGCCAGATCGCGTAGTCGTTGTCCATCACCACCGGGTACTCGATTCCGAATCGCGCCACCGCCTCCTCGATCAGCTCGCGCGAACGCCCAAAAACAAATTCAGGCGTATGAACGCCGATAACCGTGAGTCCCTTCGATCCGTAGCGCCGATGCCACTCGGTCACGTAGGGAAGCGTGCGGACGCAGTTCACGCACGTGTAATCCCAGAAATCCACCAGGACCACGCGGCCGCGCAGGGCTTTCAACGTGAGCGGTTCGGAATTCACCCATTCCGGCCCCAGTTCGGGCGCGCGGACGGTTCCTGGCTCGACATCCATCGGCTATCTCCTTGTGTGGCGCGTTCGCAGTTCCGGGTGCAGTAGATGCAATAGCACTTGGAGTCCGCCGGCCAGCGGAGGGCCGGGGGTATTCAACAAGTAGTCAGGAACGACGAAGACGCGGCCTGTTCGCACGGCGGGCACCGAACCCCAGGCCGGGTTTTTCAGTGCCGACCCAGGCCGGGACCGGTTACCGGCCGCTGCCCAAGCGAGCACAATCACTTCGGGACGCGCGCGGCGCACCTCGGTGTCACTCACCTTCCGGCCCGGCGTGACGACCATCATCCCGCCGGCCAGCGCGACAAGCTCGGCGACCCAGGGCGGGGAACTGATCCGTGGGTGCGGCCAAGCCTCGGCGTAGACGCGCGGCCGATTGGCTGCGCGGCGCGCCGCACGGCCCACGCGGTCGAATTCCCGCTGCATCCGGCTTGCCAGCCGCATGGCGGCCGTCGGGCGCCCGATCAGTGCGCCGAGCATATGAATTTCCGAGAAAATGTCGGCGAGCGTCCGCGGGTTGGTCGCCACGAAGGGAGCCGGATACTCGAGCAGCTTTGTCAGCGTTTCCGCCTGGTAGGGAACTGAGCCGATGATCAGCGTTGGTCGAAGCCGCGCGAGGCCGGCCGTATCGGTGGCCCAGCAGTCGCCGAAAACCGGCAAGCCCCGCACATCCGCCACTTCACGGCACCAGCGCGTAACAGCTACCAGGTCGCGCCGTGCGCCGAGTTCCACAAGGATCGACGTGACCGACGGAGCCAGGGAGACAATTCGCCAGCGGGAACGGGTTCGCAGGGAAGCGGCCATGGCGCGTTCGCTCCGATTCTATCGGTCCGCCCGCAGTCCGACAACAACCGGGCCTGAAAATCCAATGTTTCAGCTATTCTCGGCTGCTGTAACGGTGCCAGCAGCGGAGGCAGTGCGAGCGGCACGGCTCGGACTCGCCGGCAGCAAGATGCGGTACATGCGCCGGCCGCCGGGCAGCGTTTCGTGCGCGATCGATCCTTCGTGCTCCTGAACAATGGCGTAGCAGACGCTGAGGCCGAACCCCACGCCTTGCTGCGCGCGTTGCGGGTCGTAGGGTTCCGGGCCGACCGGAGCGGCTTCCGACCCGGTTCCACGATCGAGAAACTCCACGACCGCGCCGGCCGCCCCCTTCGCCGGGCGAAGGCGAATTTCGACTCCGTTTTCTCCTTCGCCCCCGGCCAACTCGAGAAGAAAGCGGTAGAAAACCTGGAGCAGCTTCTCGGGGTCGCCGAGAACCTCGATCGGACCGGACTCGACATCGAGCCGCAGACTTCTGTGCCGATGATGCTCGTCGAGGCGAAACAACTCGATGGCGCTGCGGAGCAGTGCCGCCACGTCGACCGACTGGGCCTCGAAAGTCGCGTGTTCGCCGAAGCTCAGCAGGTTGTGGACCAGCGTGCGGATGCGGCGTGCCTGATCGCCAATCTTGCACCCGATCTCCTGAACGCGTGGCGCGGCCGAGGAGTCGGCGTGCAGCAATTCGGCATAGCCGAGCATGGCGGCGACCGGATTATTGATCTCGTGGGCCGCGCCGGCAGCTAACTGGCCGAGCGATGCCAGCTTTTCCGTCTCGGCAAACTGCCCGAGCAGATGGCGCAACTCGCGCACAGAGGTTTCCAGCTCGCACACCATGCTTTCCTCGCTCTGATCGGCCGCGTCCTGCCAGCGGTAGACCAGCAAGACCCCAATCATCAGAACGGCGAAGGAAACCAGCAGCCGAAAGCGATGGACCGGTTCCGGCGCACGGCTGAAGAATCGGGACCAGATCATCAGCACCGGAATTCCGAGCACGGTGATTGAAACCAGCAGATTCCCGAGGCCCGGGGCCGGAACCGGATCGGCGAGGGGCATGTCGGCTGAAGTTGGGCGGTTGAACAGCGCGGCCAGCGCCAGCCAGAGAAAGGCCGCGCCAATCAACAGGCCGTAGATGGCCGCCGGCAGCCACGCTTGCGTGCCGAGCGCCTGGTACAGCGGACCGGTCGCCATCGTGAGCAAGGCGATGGCGCAGGCCATCTGGGCGTAAATGCGCCGCCAGCGCTCGTGGGAGCCGCTCGCCAGCGCCGCGAGCCACACGACCAAGGCGAAATCCTGCAGATAGTGGAGCCCGAGGTAGGAAGCCCAAAAGCGGTGCGCACTCGGCATCACCCAATTCCAGGGCGTCACAAACAGGAGAAACAGGTAGATCCACCAAAGCGCCACCAGCCCCGCTTCGTAGCCCACGACCGGGTCGCGCAGGCGACCGCCGGCAAGCTCCGGCTGTATCACCAGCGCCGCAATCATCGCCACTTCCGGCAGGAAGCTGAACGCCAGACCCAAAAAGCCCATCTCCGGACGCAGCGTGCGCGGCCATGCCAGCACGTCGAGCGTCAGGCCCACGATCCACAATCCGCATCCGAACGCCCACAGCTGCCAGAAGGCTCGTTCCCGGCTCGCCGACTCTTTCGCCAGCAGGCAGAAGAGGACGACGGCAAACCCTGCTCCGCATGTTTCCGGAAAGAAAACGGCATTCCAGGCCGCCGATCCCGAATAGGAATAGGCCAGTAACAGGCCAGCTGCAGCCAGAGCGGCACCAATGCCGACACAATAAAGGGACTTCCCGAGCCGACTCAAACCCCTGTGTCCTCTTGGCGCAATTCTCGGTGGGCGAGGGAATAACGGTCAATCCAACTTCCGTACCAGTGAGGAAACGACGATCAGTCACCGGGAGCTTGCTGCAAGCGTTGCGCGGCCGCCGTCGGCTTTGCCATACTTTTCCCGATGTTCAGTCCGGCCGTTCTCGACCATTTCCAGAATCCGCGCAACGCCGGCGAACTGCCAGGCGCTACAACCGTGGTCGAGGCGACCAATCCCGTCTGCGGCGACATCCTGCGGCTGGCCGTGCGCGTGGAAAACGGACGCATCGCCGAAGCCCGCTTTCAAACGCGCGGGTGCGTCACATCGATCGCCTGCAGCTCGCTGCTTACCGAACTGCTCGCCGGCCGCTTGCTCGCCGAAGCTGACGCAATCACGCCGCAACTGATCGGCGAGCGGCTCGGCGGACTCGAGCCGTCAACACGCCACGCCGCCCAACTGGCGCGCGACGCGGTGGAAGCGCTGCTCGCGCAGGCCCGCTGAAGCGGCACGCCGCGAGCGCCGGCTCTCGCCCTTTACCAAATTTTGCAACTAGCTGCGCGACGGGGGCGGAAACAGGCGGTCGAAGGTGGCGCGGTCGTCGATATCGAGCACCACGCCTTCCTCATCGGTGGGGACTTCGATCACGTCCTTCTTGTGCGCCCAAACGACGGAGCGGGCGCCGACGTCGTCCGGGGCAGCGTAGAGTTCCGAATACAAGCGGGAAGGAAAGATCAGCGGATGGCCGCGCCGGCTGCGCCACGTGGGCAACACAATGGAGCCGGGCGAACGATCGAAGGCCTCGATGAGCGCCGCGATCACTCCAGTGCCGATCAGTGGGTGATCGACCAGCGCGACCAGCATACCCTCGGTATCGACGGCACGCAGGCTCTCGATCGCCGCGCGAATCGAGGAAAGCTGGCCCCTCTGCCACTGCCGGTTCATCACGACCAGCCCCGGCGGCAGCGAAACCCGGTGGATAATTTCGGTGTGGCTCGCGCCGGTGACAACGCGACGAACGCCGATCCGCGGATGCACGGTGATTTCGAGCAGATGTTCAAGGAAGGTGCGGCCGCGGTAGGGAAGCAGCGCTTTGGGCGAGCCCATCCGGCGGGATTCACCGCCGGTCAGAATCACGGCGGCAAGCATAAGATCAGCCTGAAGCGGCCGGCGAGGCAGGAGTCGCTTTCGCCTCGACCTGAACCATTTTGTGCGGCAGGGCAGCGGCGTTGCGCCGGACCGCAATCAGTTCGGCGACGATGCTGACGGCGATCTCCTCGGGCGTGCGGGCGCCGATTTCAAGGCCTATCGGCGCATGGACGCGGGCGAAGGTTTCGATCGGCATGCCCTCGGATTCCAGTGCGCGATAGATGGCAATCACCTTGCGCTTGCTGCCGATCATGCCGATGTAACGCGCCTCGGTTCCTACCGCCCATTTCAGCACCCGCATGTCGTCGCGGTGGCCGCGCGTGACGATCACCACGTAACTCGAAGGATTGGGGTGGATCTTCTCAAAGGCTTCTTCGAAACTCGTGTGAATTTCCCCGGCCATCGGGAATCGCTCCTGGTTGGCGAAGGATTCGCGGTCGTCGGTCACGGCGATCTCGAAGCCCGCCTGGTGCGCGATGCGGGAAAGCGCAAGCGAAACGTGGCCGCCGCCGAAGAGGAAGAGCTTTGGCGAGGGCAGGATTGGCTCGACGAAAATCTCGAGTGAGCCGCCGCAGATCAGGCCGGTGTCGTAGCTCGGCTCGTTGTTCAAGTTGAAGGTGAGTTTGCGGGGCTGTTCGGCGCGCATCACGTCCTTGGCCGCGGCCCAGACCTCGGCTTCGACGCAGCCGCCGCCGATCGTGCCGGAGATCGAGCCGTCCTCGCGCACGAGCATGCGCGAGCTTTCGAAACTGGGGATCGATCCGTTGACGTGCACGATCGTCGCGAGCGCTCCGCGGCGACCCTCCTGGCGCAAACGAACGATTTCTTCGAAGAGGTCCATGCGGTTTCCGTGCCCGGCACCAACGGCCAAGATTGTGCGCGCTTTACGCGCCCGCGCCAAAACTTCCTTCCCGGGACGGCCGGGCGTCGCGACAGCTCCGCGACGAACTCTAGCCTAAAACCGGCGAGGCGGAGTGTCAACGCAACCGCGGCAGGGCCGGTAAGCGGCGCTACTGCAGGTAGGTGCGCCGCAAGAATTGAACCGTTTGCAACTCGAGGTCGGAATAGTTCAATTGCAGCGCCACGCCGAGCGCCGTTCGCGCCGAGACCCCCTGCCTGAATTCGGTAAAGAGGCTGCGGATGCCCCACATTCCGGAATTGGCAATGATCGATTCCACCGTGGCCAACGACCAGGCATAGGCATAATCGGCGATTGGGGCAGGGAAACCGGTCCAAGGGCCTTCGAGCCGGTTGAGGGGAATAAACTTTTTCTCGTCGTACAGAGCGACCAGCATCTTCGCGCTGCCCGCGCTTCGCCAGCCCTCCATGTACTGCGCGATCCCTTCGTTGAGCCAGGTAGGGCAGCGTCCGTCGGTCATCTGGCGTACGAAGCTGTGCGTGAGCTCGTGCATGAGCACTTGCGCCAGCTCGTTGCTCACCGAAGTCAAGCCCTGCACCGGCACGCGGATGCGGCCGTCATAGAGGCCGTCCGCCCAACTGGGCGCCCGCGTGACGTTGCGGAAAGTCTTTTGGGTGTAGAGCACCACGCCGATCGGGGCCGTCGGCGTGTACTGAAAGTCCTGCTGGAGGGTGGCGAAATCGGCATCGAGAGTGTTCAGGATCCGGCTCGCCAGCTCGGGCGCCTCGCCGCCTTCGTAGCGGAGAATGAAATGGCCGTTCGCGTCCTCATGAAAATTCCGCTCGGCCTGCTGGTCACGCTCAGCCTTGGCGAGCAGCGCGGCGATCTGCGCGTCGGGCTGAAGCCGCTGGGCGCGTTTCCATTCGCTGATGGCCTTGCCGGTCTGGTCGAGGCCGTAGTAGGCCCAGCCGGTCAATCGCGCGACCCCGGCCGAATTCGGGGCGAGTGCGCTCGCGCGGTCGAGCGGACCGAGCGCGGCCGAATATTCGCTGCGCAGCAGGTGAACGTAGGCCAGATCGATCAGGCTGATCAGCCGGATTTCGGGATTGTCCCTGGCCAGGGCCACGGCCGAACGAAACTGGTCGATCGCATCGCTGGTGTCGCTGTGCGCGAGCTGGAAATGGCCGGCGGCAAGATGCCCGAGCGCAGCGCGATCCAGCGCCGCAGGGGAACCGCCGCGGGCCGCGGCGTCGAGCTTTTCGAGCGCGAGGCCGTTGAGTTCGCCCTGTGACACGACCTGCGCCGTGATCCTCTGGTAGGAGGAGAGAAAGCGGGCAACTGGAGCCGGCAACTTCACACGGATTTTCCGTCGGCTGTTGCCATTTGTTTCCGTCGAATCCTCGGCGGGATATGCCGCGCGGCTTTCGGCAATCGGTCGCGGCCACGTGATCTTCAGTCCCGCGCAGGAGACGAAGCCGAGAGTGGCGCTCTGCTTGGGGAGCCGCACGTTGCACCAACTGCCGTCGGCGCCGGCGATCTGGAAATTCAGCGCCAGCGCCTGGCCCTTTTTCAGCGTTTCGACCACGCTGCTCGAGGTGTCCATCTGCGCATAAACCGGCAGCGAATTGGCTGCGACTTTCGCCGTCGGAGAAGCGGCATGGCTTTGCGCGAGGCAGGGGAGCGCGCTGCAAGCGATAGTCAGGATGGCAGTCCCCATACGTTTTGCTGCCCCGTAGCCCTTTGCCGTTTCAGGCACAGCCCCTCCGTTTCTCCTGCATTGAGGCGTTTCCAAAATGCGAGCGCAGCCCGCTTGTTGTCGCCATTCTACTCTTGTGAAGAACGCGGAAGGGCGCCGCAGGTTCAAAACGGCAATAGCCCATCGGGGACACAAGAACTTACGAAAGCCGAACTGGCGGAAGGCAGACGCACGCTGTGGAGCAGGGAATCAGCATGCGACAGTGGCCCGGGGATTCTCAATTTTCAGGCGAGGAAGATTCGACGAGGGAGTGGTAGAGGCGGACGACATCGGCGCGGCGGGACTCGATAGCTTCGAGGAAATGACCGGCTTCGGGAACAGCCCAGTCGCGGAGTAAGGGCACGAGACGAGCGGCAACGGCAGGGTCGGGCAGACGGTCGAGCGCGTGCCCGGTGACCAGGCGCGCGGCGTGGTCGACGCTGCGAAACAGCGTGGCAGCAGCAACCAGTGCCGAAGCGGAATTGCCGTCGATCAGCCCTTTCGATTCGAGCGCCTCGATCTGGCCGAGCAGCGTGCGGCCGCCCGGGTCGAGGCCGCCGACGAGGGCACGGAATCCGAGCGCGTATTCAAGGTCGTGGTAGCCGCCGGGAGCCATTTTCAGTCCGCCGCGATTGGGCGCATTGCGCCACTCCTGTTCGAGCAATGCGCGCATATGGGCCAGTTCCTGGCGCAGGCGCGCCGGCCCTTCACCTGCGGCAAAACGTTCCCGGAGCGCCCGGTGCATGCGTCCGAGCACGTCGCGGCCCAGCTTGGCATTGCCGGCAAGCAGCCGGCCTTTGACGAACGCAACCGCCTCCCAGCCCGCTGCCTCGTCGCGGCAATATGTCTCAAGATAGGAGGCCGGCTGCACGATTTCTCCTTCGCTGCCGCGCGGCCGCAGCCGAGTATCCACCGGATACAGCAGGCCGTGCCGCGTATGGCTGCTTATCGCGTTGACGAAGCGCTCGGCAAGCTTGCGCCACGGCCCGCGCTCCTCCGCACTCAGATGCTCGCCGGTAACGAATACCAGATCGGCGTCCGAGCCGATATCCATTTCCCGCGAGCCGAGCCGGCCGAGCGCGAGCACGGCGAAAGGCGAAGTTGCCAGATCCATGTCGGGCAGCAATTCCCGGGCGAGCCGGTCGAGCGCTTGCGCCAGCAACTCGTCGGCCAGCCGCGTGAGCGCCTCGAAGGTTTCGAAAGGCCGGCACTGACCAGTGGCCGAGCGCGTCACGAGCCGCAGCACCGCCTGCCGGGCAACCACCCGGAGGTCGTCGAGCCCCGCGCGCCGCTCCCCGCCCGGGCGCCGCGCCAGCGCGAGCGCCCGCTCGATGCCCGCCACATCCGGATCGACGGCGATTTCGATCTCCTCCGGATGGCGCGCGAGCATCGCTGCCGCCAGATCGCTTCGCGCCACCAAACGGCTCACCGTTTGAATCCACTCCGGATGGCGTTCGAGGCGAGCGACGAGCGAAGCGTCGAGCATCGCCGCACCCAGGAACTGGCCCAGGCCGTGCCGCAACTGCACATCGGTAGCCCAACCGGCCTCCCGTGCCGCCTGGGCGATCGCCGGGTGTTCCGCCGTCAGCCGGCCGAGCAGCGAAGTGCCCGGCTGGGCCGCACGCTGGCGTTCAGCCCCGGTCGCGGATGCCTGGCGAGCCTCCTGGCGCTCCAGAATTCGCTCGTAAATCTCGCGCACCTCGGCGAAATGTTGCTCGAGCCGCGCGACGAGCATCTCACTCGCCTTCCTGCCGCCAGCCGGCTCAATGCCCAGGCAGCGCGCCAGGCATTCGAGTTCGCGCGAGCCCGCGGGCAGCGTATGAACCTGGAGGCCGTCCCGAAGCTGGAGCCGGTGCTCGACCTGCCGCAAGAACTGATAGGCGGTGCCGAGCCGGAAGAAGTCCCGTCCACTCAGGTGACCTTTGTCGTGCAGTCGCTGCAGCGCCACCAGCGTCGGGCCGGCGGCCGAGGCCGCCAGCCAGGTATCGCTGCTGCCGTAGATCCGTTGCAGTCCCTGGGCGAGGAACTCGATATCGCGGATACCGCCGGGAGAGAGCTTCACATTGCGCGCGGCCGCGGACGCCGAAACGGAGCGGCGCAACTCGCGTTCCATTTCCCGGCGTCCTTCGAGCGCTGCCGCGACCGCCTGCTGGCGCGATTCGGCCCGAAAAATCAAGGGGCGCACCTCGCGGAGGAAAAGACGGCCGAGTTCCCGCTCGCCGGACGAGACGCGGGCCTTGATGAGCATCTGGAGTTCCCATTGGCGGGCGCGCCCGCGATAGTAACGGAGCGCGCCGGGCAGGCTGGAGGCGATGTCGCCGCGCGTTCCCTCGGGCCGCAGCCGCAGATCGACCCGAAACACCGCGCCCTCCTTCGTCGGCTCGGTGATGATCTTGAGCACGGCCGCCGCCAACCGCGCGAACCACTCCGCGTTCGAAACCGCGCCCGATTCGCCGCCGGCCGTCTGGCCATCGGCCTCGTAGAGGAAAAGCAGGTCGATGTCCGAGCTGTAGTTCAATTCCTGGCCGCCGAGTTTGCCCAGCGAAAAGAGAACCAGGCGCGAGCGGCGCACGCGCCCTGCGGCGTCAGTGAATTGGGGAAGGCCGTAAGCGGCGGCGAGCTTCTGCTCGGAGGCAGCGAGCGCGGCATCGAGAATCACATCGGCCAGGTGCGAGAGTTCGAGCGTCGTTTCCGCCAGCGTTCCGACGCCCAGCACGTCGCGCAGCATGATCCGCAAATACTCGCGGCGCTTGAAGCGCGCCAGCAGGACCGAGGGCGAAAGGTCGAAATTCGTCGCGCGAAACCGGGCCAGCTCCTCGCGCAGGTCTTCCGGGGTGCGCAAAAGCGCCAGCCGGTCGCCGCCCACGCGTCCCGGCGGCCGATGCAGCCATTGAATCAGCTCGGGCTGCTGGATCAGCGTTTCCGAAAGGAAGCGTGAATGGCTGAAGACGAGCAGCAGATAATGGAGCGCGGCGGGATTGGCGTCCAGGTAGCGGAGCACCGCCTGCGGCGCCTCGCCCAGATAGCGTTCGAGCTTATTTAGCGCCTCATCCGAATCCGGCATTTGCCCCAGCAGCGTCGCCAGCCGCCCCCAGAGACCAGGAGGCAGGGCTTGCTGCACAAGGCGCAAGTTCGTCTCGGCTCGCGCCGGGTCAGTGAACGGGATACTGGCGAAGGCGGCGTCCATCAGCGAGCCCCTAGTGTACAGCGAGCCGGGGCGAAGGCCGGCGGCTAGGCCTTCCGCGGCCAGTGCGGGTTTCGCCAGGTCGGTCATCGGCCGCCGGGGGCGTTTGGCGGGAACTACCGGCGCTCTCCGTGGTTTCACTCCATCCCGGTCCGGGCTTTCGGCGCCACGTCGTAACCGATTCGCACGCGACCGGGATAGTTTGACTTCCGTGATCGCCACCATTGGCGTAGGTTTTCTAGCATGCTGGGAAAAGGGGGAATTCGGAGGCTGGCCCTGCTTCTCGGGCTACTCGCGATGGGTACTGCGGCGGGCGCGCAGGGGATGCCGCGCAAGCCACCTCCGGCTCCCGTGCAGCCCTTTAGCCGCGACTTTTACGGGATGAAGATCTCCGATCCTTACCACTACATGGACAACCTGAAGGACCCGAAGGTGCGCGCCTGGATCAACTCACAGGGCCAATACACCCGTGCGCGGCTCGACCGGATTCCCGGCCGGGCGAAGCTGCTGGCCGAAGTCACGAAACTGGACGAATCAGAACCTGCGCGCGTGGGGCAGGTGGTGGTGCTGCCCGGAGATCTTTTTTTCTACTTGGACGAGATCGCCGGCGAGAATACCTATCGGCTGTACCGGCGCGATGGCTTGAGTGGGAAGCCGGGGCTGCTGGTGGATCCGATGGCTTTCAACGAGCCGGGCCGTCCGCCTGCGACGATCAGTTTCTTTTCCCCTTCACCCGACGGCCACTACGTCGCCTTTGGCATCTCCCGTGGCGGCACGGGGATGACCACGATTCACGTCGTTGACGCCCGAACAGGACAGCCGCTTCCTGATACCATCAGCGACGTCCGCTTTCCGGCAGCGGCATGGCTGCCCGACGGGCATTCCTTTTTCTACAACCGGCTCGCCCCGCACAAGCCCGGCGCTCCGGCAACGGCCAAATACGAGCGCAGCCGCGTCTATCTGCACGAGCTCGGCACCAGTCCTGCCGACGATCTGCCCATTTTGGGAGCGGGGGTTGTGCCCGGCATGAAGATTGCAGCCACCGATATCCCCTGGGTCGACATCGCGCCAGGCTCGCGCTATGCCGTCGGCGTGCTCGAAAACGGCGTCAGCCATACGCTCGTGCTCTACACCGCGCCGCTGCAGCAGGTTGGCACATCCCAGGTGCATTGGCAGCGCGTCGGCGACAGCCAAACGCACATCCTCGATTACAGCCTGCGCGGCAACCGGCTCTATTTGCTGGTCGCCGGCCGCGAGGGCCCGGCGGTGGCCAACGTTTCGCTGGCCAAGCCATCGGTCTACGACTGGGGCCTGATGCTCCAGCTATCCCCTTATGCGGGGGTGACTGGCATGCAGGCTGCGAGCGACGCCATCTATCTCAGCGAACTCCATAACGGCAACATCTCGCTCGTCCGGCTGCCCTACGACGCGGCGCAGGAAATCAAGCGGGTGAAGCTCCCGTTCGCCGGCAACGTGCACCTCTATCCGCAAGATCCGCGGGTCAGCGGCGCGCTGGTGATGCTTTCCTCCTGGACCCGCGCACCCTCGATCTACCGCTATGATCCGCAGACCCATAGCGTGATCCACACCGACCTCTGGCCGACCGGTCCGTACGACGATCCGAAAAACGTCGTCGCGATCAATGTCAACGCGCTCAGCGCCAACGGCGTGCTCGTGCCGCTGACGATCGTCTACAAACGAGGGACGCAGCGCGACGGCACTCATCCCACGCTCCTGATCGGCTATGGCTCCTATTCGGTGGTGCTCGCGCCGGTCTACACGCCGCTCTGGCGCGTCTGGCTCGATCGCGGTGGGGTGCTTGCCTTCGCCCACGTGCGCGGCGGCGGCGAGTACGGCGCGCTGTGGCGATTCGAAGGCAGCAAGGTCGGGCTGGCCAGCCGCTTCCACGATTACCTCACTTGTGCCCAATATCTCGTCGACCAGGGCTACACAACACCCCGTCTGCTCGCTGGCATGAGTGGCAGCGCCGGCGCAATCCTGGTGGGGCGCGCCATCACCGCCCGGCCGCATCTGTTCCGCGCCGTTGTCATCGAGTCGGGACTGCTCGACCTGCTCGGCTACCAGCGCACGGCCAACGGCGTGATGAATGTACCCGAATTCGGCAGCACGAAAACCTTGGCCGGATTCGACGCCCTTTACTCTGTCAGTTCCTACAACCACGTCCAACCGCATGTTCGCTATCCGGCGGTATTGCTCGAAGTCGGCATGAACGATCCGCGCGTCGGTCCCTGGCAATCGGCCAAGATGGCCGCACGCCTACAGGCGGACACGACCAGCAATCTGCCGGTGCTGCTGGGCGTCCACAGAAGAGTGGGGCACTTCCTGGCTTCGACTGCCGAGCAGGAAAGGAAGCTATTCACCGACGAGATGAGCTTCCTGTTTTGGCAACTGGGACTGCCGGGCTTTCAGCCCGCCGCCACGCCGATGACGGAAAGCGCAACCGCAAAGAACTAAAGCCAGCCGCCCCGCTCCCGGCAACGAACCTTCAAGAATCACCATCCGCACGCGCGTTTCCCGTCGGAGGTCTTGCCCGAGAGATCCCGCGGGTCATTTGCTGGGCTTGTGTTACCCCATCGCTCGGCGTTGCGCTTTAGCGAGACGGAGAAGGGAAGGCCGGCAGGCTCGACCGCGCCGGCGCACAAAGGCCGTCGTCTTTCGGTTCCATGCCCCTCGGAAAGCCAACGCCCGCCACGATATCGTTCGCCGCAGGGCAGGCGGCGCATGCTCTGCTGGTCGAAGCGCCGCGAGCGGCTACCGCTCGACGACCTGGATAAATGGGTTCGGGAAACTCGCCGGGCCCGTGGAGAGGATGATGGACTTCGATGACGAGATCACGTAAAGAATCGAAGTGCCTGGCACCAGCGTAACCCGCCCGTTCGATCCGACTGTGTAAGTGCCCGTCAACTGGCTGGTCGTCACCGTAGTGCCCTGTATCGAGTCGGTCGTTGAGTTAAAGCCACCGTTGCCGTCGAACGTCATCTCGCCCGAGGCCAGAATCGGACTCTGCGTTGCCGATGGCGCCGCGACCAGCGGCTGCGATCCGAAGAAGAACGAGCCGGTCAGCGACGTATTGCTGAAGGGCGGAGCTTCCTGGGGATCGAAGCTGCCCAGGCTGGGACGGGAACCCGTACTGGCGATGACCGCCTTGCCTGGTGCCACCATGTAGCCAACGTAGGGGCTCGAGCCCGCCGGCGTCTGCAGGGTCATCGTGAAGCGGCCGTTGACCGCCGTGTCGAAGGTAAACGTGGCTGTGCCGGCCTCCGAGCTAAGCGCCCCGCCGGCGTCGACGTCAAAGGTGAAATTCCCGCTGCCGTCCCCGCTGGAAGTGAGCAATCCCGCAATCGCTTGCGGCGCCGGAGTGCTGGTTGACGACTCGTCAGCGACCACAACCGTCCCCGTCACCGAGGAATCCGAATACACCCCGGTGCTCTGACTCTGGACCAGGCCGGTGGCAACCGCGCCGGTCGACGTGTTGGTGGCGATTGCCACCCACTCGCTCGAAGAGACTACGTAGAAGGTGAAATTCGCCTGGGCGGTGCTGGAGGTCACGGTCCCGCGTCCCGACGAATTGACACTGAGCGTCCCGCTGAACGAAACGTTCGACTTCACCGTGCCGGCATCGTTTTCGTCGAGATGGCCGCCACTGACCGCGCCGTTGGCCACTGTAGCGATGCCGAGCTCCACGTTGGCATTCCCGGTCGCGTCCCACCCGGAAAGGTCGAAGACGTAGTTACCGGACATGGCCGAGGTCGAGAACGCCGACTGGTCCTGCAGGTAGATGAAACCGGTGAAGTTGTTCTTCAGGTCGGTCTCAATTATCGCGCCCTTGGTGGCCACCGCCGACGAGACAGGGGTGAGGGCGAGATCAAAGGTGAAGGTGTTGCCGTTGGCGTCGGTATAGGTGAGCGTGCCGCGGTAGTCAGTGCCAACCGCGTAGGATCCCGAGGTGATCGCCATATCGACCGCGTTCAAGCCGGCCGCGGTGTTTTCCAGATCCTCGGTGCCGCCGGTGATTTTGCCTTTCCCGTCGGCGACGATGGTGCCGGCCAGTCCCCCGCGATAACCGCCGAGCGCGAAGGCATAGTGGCCGGCCAAGAGCCCGTCCTGAGTGGCTGTGATGGTGATCGAGAGCGCCTGAGTGGCGGTCGCGGCCGACGACTCGGAATCGGTCGCTTCCACGGTGAAGTCGGTCGTGCCGGTCGCGGTCGGCGTGCCGGAAATGACGCCGGTGCTGCTATCGAGCGTGGCCCAGCTCGGCAACGCCCCGCTCACCACGGTCCAGGTGTTGGGCGGCACGCCTCCGCTGACTTGCAGCGTGGTGCCGTAGGCAATTCCGACCGTGCCGTTCGGCAGGGAAGTAGTGGTAATCGAATAGGGCACTGGATTCACAGTCAGGGTGAGCGTTTGCGTCGCGGTGGCCGCCGTAGGCGTCTCCGAATCGCTCGCCTGCACCGTGAAAGTCGAGGTCCCGGTGGTCGTGGGCGTGCCACTGATGACGCCGCTGGCTTTCAGGTCGAGTCCGGGCGGCAGGCTTCCGCTACTGAGGCTCCAGGAGTAGGGCGGAACGCCACCGGAAGCCGCCAGCACGGCGTTGTAGCTCACGTTCACCGCGCCGTTCGGCAGCGCGGTGGTCGTCACCGCCAGCGCCGGCGGAGCGGCGATCGTGATCGAGAGCGCCTTGGTCGTTGTGAGCCGTGCCTCATCCGACAACTGCACCGTGAAGTTGAAGGTGCCTGCGCCGGTCGGGGTTCCGGTGATCTGTCCGCCGCCGGCATTTAGCGTCAACCCCGGCGGCATCTGCCCGGAGATAACGCCCCAGGTGAACGGGGCGGTGCCACCCGATTCAGTCAGCGTCTGGCTATAAGCGGTGCCGGCCGCTCCGGACGGCAGCGAGGTGGTGGTAATCGTGGGGCCGGGATTCACAGCAATGGAGAGCGTTGCCGTGGCGCTGGTGTCCGCGACCGCAGTGGCCGTCACGGTTACCGACGCTGCACTCTGCAGGGTCGTGGGAGCGTCGTAGATCACCGAATTGGAGGTCTTGTTGGCGAGCGTGCCGGGGCCGCTCAAGCTCCAGGTCACCCCTTTGTTCGACGAATCGTTTGTCAATGCAGCGGTGATATTCACCGACTGGCCCTGGTCAATCGTTTGCGACGTCGACGGGGTGAGAGTGATCGTAATGTTCGGGCTCGAGCTGCCGCATCCTGCCAGGAAGAAAGTCAACAGCAGGATGGAAATCCCAACGAGAGAGGTTGAGGGTTTGCCCACGCGTTCGCTCCCAGAATGCACAAGTCGTTTCAAGTTTGGAAAATCACGCTGAGCGCCACCCGGCCGGTTCTGGCATCTTCCAGCGCATCACGGATTCTAGCAGGTATTTGTCCGATTGCGCTGCCACCCGTGTCGGCAAAATTCCGGCCGCGGTCAACGGCCCGATGCGGGCAGGGAATCGTCCAACGAGGCAAGGGAAGTCCGGTGTCGCGAATGGTGTAAAGGCACAAACCCGCGCGGCCGAGGCCAATTGCCCGGCCTCGCGGAGGAATACAACACGCAGATCGATGCGACGCGCTTCGCTCCCGCAATCTTTCCGCTTTCCGCCCTCGAACGACCGATTGGCCCCGGAAGGCGACACAACGAGCGAACTGTTCCCATTCATACCGGCCCCGGCAATCCAATTCCCCAGACCGGTTTTGTAGTGGCGACTTTCTCGAATCCCGCAATCAGGGCCTTTCCACGAACCATTGCGTTTCTCACGGAGGGCAATGACAGCGAGGCGTCGTGACTCGCGGCGTTGTCCCAAACCTCGGTCACCCAGATTGCATTCTCGTCGGAAGAGTCCTTGGCAACGATATAGCTGAAGCATCCCGGCATTTTTGCCGCACCCTCGCTTAAAATAGCGATCATCTCGTCACGCTTGCCGGGTACAACTGCCAGCTTCGAAATCAGTCCGTACATGCCGTTCGCCTCCTTTGAGCCAGTCAGGATGGGCGTGAATGCGATGACGCTCAGGAATTTCAAAAAGTGTCGACGTCCTATTCGCATATCGAAGAAGTGTAGTGAAGATGCAAATCCTTGGGAATCCCTTCGCGCCAAACGGTCCGGACGCCAGCGAAGAGGATGTAATCGCGGAGCATGTTTCCGCTGATATCGGTTTCCCCGAGCGCCTGTCAGGATATGCCCGTTCGCAAAGGAAGCCGGGGGACTTTTCGACTCCCAGCCCGCCGCCAGGAAGATTGGACAGGCAACAGCCGCCCGCGCTCATAAACCGAGCATCGGGCACCCGAAATTCAGGAGCAAAACCCCGGCCACCCACCGGGCAAGGAGCAAGAGCGCAGGCCCACCCGGTCAAGGGCGATCGCCCGATTCGAAGGTGGAGTTGCTTCGCGGCCCGCGGTTAAGCCGCCTCAGATGTCGTAATAGAGCTGGAATTCGTAAGGATGCGGGCGCATGCGAACGGCGTTGACTTCGTTCTTCCTCTTGTAATCGATCCAGAGGCGGATCACATCCTCGGTGAACACATCGCCCTTCAGCAGAAATTCGTGATCATTTTCGAGCGCGGCCAGCGCCTCGTCGAGCGAGCCGGGCAGCGACGGCACCTGCTTCAGCTCCTCGGGCGAAAGATCGTAGATGTCCTTGTCGAGGGGCTCGCCAGGATCGATCTTGTTCTCGATGCCGTCGATTCCCGCCATCAGCAGCGCGGCAAAAGCTAGATACGGGTTCGAGGAGGGGTCGGGCGGGCGAAACTCCAGCCGCTTCGCTTTCGGATTGGGCGAATACATCGGAATCCGCACGGCAGCCGAACGGTTCCGGCGCGAATAGGCCAGGTTCACCGGCGCTTCAAAGCCGGGAACGAGCCGCTTGTAGGAATTCGTCGTCGGTGCGCAGAAGGCGACAGTCGCCGGCGCGTGCTTCAGCAGGCCGCCGATGTACCACAGCGCGGTCTGGCTGAGTCCGGCGTACTGGTCGCCGGCAAAGAGCGGCTTGCCCTTCAGCCAGAGCGACTGGTGGGTGTGCATGCCGTTGCCGTTGTCCTGAAAGAGCGGCTTGGGCATGAAGGTCACCGTTTTGCCGTACTGGTTGGCGACGTTCCGCGCCACGTACTTGAAGAGCATCATGTGGTCGGCTGAACGGAGCAGCGTGTCGAACTTGATGTCGATCTCCGTCTGGCCGCCGGTGGCTACTTCGTGATGGTGGCACTCGACCGTCAGGCCGCAGTCTTCCATCTTGACCGCCATGTCGGTGCGCAGGTCCATGTAGTGGTCGGTGGGCGGAACGGGGAAGTAGCCTTCCTTGTATCGCGGCCGGTAGCCGAGGTTGTGCTCCTCGCGGCCCGAGTTCCAGCGACCCTCCTCGGCGTCGATGAAATAATAGCCGTGCTGCTCGCGCTGATCGAAACGCACGTTGTCGAAGATGAAGAACTCGGCTTCGGCGCCAATAAACGCCTGGTCGGCCACGCCGCTGAAGCCCAGGTACGCCTCGGCCTTGCGCGCGACGAAGCGCGGATCGCGCGAATAGGACTGCTTGGTGATCGGATCGACCACGTCCCCGATCATCACCAGCGTCGTCACGTCGCGGAAGGGATCGAGGAAAGCCGTCGAGGGATCGGGCACCAACAGCATGTCCGATTCGTGAATCGAGGCCCAGCCGCGAATCGAGCTGCCGTCCATGCCGAATCCTTCTTCGAAGGAGCTCTCGTCCAGTTGATGGATGGGAAAGCTGACGTGATGCCAGAGGCCGGGCAGATCCGTGAAGCGCAGGTCTAAAATCTTGGCTTCGTGCTTCCGTGCATATTCCAGTACACCTTTCGCGTCCATTCCCCCTCCGTAAGGGCCAACACACCGCGAGAATTTTAATCGGTGAAGATAACGAAATGCCAGCAGCGCGTCAAGAAGGACGGGGCATTTTGCCCCCATTTTTTCAGGCTTTTCCCGGAGTCGGGGCCGGTTCGGGTCGCCGGCCCCGTGAAACATCGTTTCACGCCCATTCCTCGCGGCGGTGAGGCGTCGAAAGACGGTCGACCACCCAAGGACCGCCGCGCAGGCCAACGCGGAGCGAGCGGCCGGCGTGGCCCGCACCAAAGCCATGGCCACTCAAAAAAAAAACAGGGCAGGCACAAAGCCTACCCTGGGAACACTTTCACCTGGAACCGCCGCGCATCGGGCCGGGCTATCGAGACCCGAAAACTGGTCGCGGCCGTTCGCCGGAGGGTTCAGTCGTAGTATTCGCGGCCGAGGTGGGTGATCAGCGTTTCTCCTTTCATCCAGCGCAGCGTGTTTTTCAGCTTCATAAGCTGGATGAAGAGGTCGTGCTCGGGATAAAGCTTCGGCGCGCACATCGGCGACTTGAAATAGAAGCTCAGCCATTCCTGGATGCCGCGCATGCCGGCACGCTGAGCCAGATCGAGGAAGAGCACCAAGTCGAGCGCTAGAGGCGCGGCCAGGATCGAGTCGCGGCAAAGGAAATCCACCTTGATCTGCATTGGATAGCCGAGCCAGCCGAAGATGTCGATGTTGTCCCAGCCTTCCTTGTTGTCGCGGCGCGGCGGGTAATAGTTGATGCGGACCTTGTGGTAGATGCCGTTGTAGAGCTGCTCGTAAAGGTGCGGCTGAAAGATATATTCGAGCGAGCCCAGCTTCGATTCCTCTTTCGTCTTGAAGGAGGCGGGATCGTCGAGCACTTCGCCGTCGCGGTTGCCGAGGATGTTGGTCGAGAACCAGCCGTTCACGCCGATCATGCGGGCCTTCAGCCCCGGGGCAATGATCGTCTTCATCAGCGTCTGGCCGGTCTTGAAATCCTTGCCAGCGATCGGCACGCCGTTTTCCTGGGCGAGCTGCTGGATGGCGGGAATATCGACGGTGAGGTTCGGGGCCCCGTTGGCGAAGGGAACGCCCTCGCGCATGGCGGCCCAGGCGTAGAGCATCGACGGCGCAATCGCCGGATGGTTCTGCTTCATCGCCCGCTCGAAACTTTCGACCGTCTGATGCACTTTGTGCGGTTTGAGGAAGATCTCGGTCGAGGCGCACCAGATCATCACCAGGCGCGAAGCCCCGGATTTCCGCCGGAATGCACGGATGTCCTGGCGCAGCTGTTCCGCCAGCTCGAATTTGTTCTTCGCTTTCTTGACGTGCGGCCCGTCGAGCCGGCGCACGTAATCCTGCTGGAAGGCCGCCTTCATCGGCCGGATGCCTTGCAGGAAACGCTTGACCCGCGCCTGATGCGGGCCGTCGAGCACGCCGGCCTTCTGCGCCGCTTCGTAGGCGCTGTCGGGGAAAATGTCCCAGCCGCCGAAAACCAGCCGGTCCAGCCCGGCCAGCGGCAAGAAATCCTTGATTCTCGGCGAACGGCCCTCGGTTCGTTTGCCGAGACGAATGGTGCCGAGCTGGGTGAGTGAGCCGACCGCCGGCGCCGCGCCCCGGCGCAGCAATTCCACGCCGGCGATGAACGTCGTGGCCACCGCGCCCATGCCTACCGTCATAACGCCGAGCTTCCCGGTCGGCGGCGCGATCTCCGGCTTCGGCATCGTCTGATCTATCTCCACGGGTACCCCCTTGATGGAACTGTGAACTCGGATAAAGCACAAAAGGAGCTATGATGCGCGACCGGCGTCACTTTTGCAATGTTCAGGCGCCGGCCGGCCAGACGGGGAGGCAGCCGGAAGTGCGCGGAAGCTTGGAGGAGAGCTACGCCCCGCGGTTTTGCGACACGCCGAAAAAGCCGTATCCCGGCATGCCCTGAGGGGTCGTCAGGCCCCGCTTCGCTCGATGTGGACGCTGCCGACTCCGGTGTGCACGCGCAGTGTGGGGCCTCCGTTGCCGATGCGCCCGCGCACAGACGACCCGGTGAGCGAACCGGAAACCGTAAGCGGAAAAGCGACGGTGATGTGCCCGACCCCGGTCGAACCCTCCAGTTCGGCCGAGAAATTCGAGGGCAGGCTCACCGTCACACTTCCTACACCGGTTCCGATTTGCCAGTCCCCGGACATTTTCGAGCCGGCAAGCACTGTCGCTTCTACATGGCCGCGCCCGCTGTCGACCCGCAGCGAATCAAACCGCCCAGAGACGTGAACGCTGCCGTTGCCGGTGTGGGTTGCGAGCGAGCCGTCCAGCCCGGTGGCTTCCACGCGCCCGTTGCCGGTGTGGAGAGAGACGCTGCCATGGGCCCCGTTGGCCTCGATGCGGCCGTTGCCGGTGGAGACGTGCACCGTGCCCATGACGGCGCCGATCGTGACCGCGCCATTGCCGGTGGAAAGATCGAGATCGGCCTGCGATGGGACGGTGACGTCGACCGTCACCGATCCGTGGCTAAAACTGATCCAATGGTGCACCTGCCGCACTTCCACGCGGATGTCGTTCCCGGTCTGCGTCCCGGTGACGCGAACGTCGGCGGGGATTTTCCAGCCGGTGGTGGTAACGCGCACGGCCACTTCGCCAGCCGGGCCGGTCGAAATATTCAGCGCGGCGTTATCGGCTTGCAAGGTGAGGTTGGGTTTGGCGGTAACCGGAAATTTCTTCGACCACTCGTCGGCGCGGGCCGCCGTCGCGGACACCAGCAATGCCAGCACGACAGCGAAACTCCCGAAGATAGTTCGGCGCATGTCTCCTCCCTCGTGAATCCCGTCTTTTCCTGATACGGTCCCGAGCCTCAAAAAGTTCACCGCGAGGCGCCGTTCGCCGTGAGTTCGGCCCTAAGCCGGGAAACGCCGCCCGGCGAGGGTACAATGGGCAAACCGTTTCTGGCATTCTGCTGATTTGCGCTGGGGGAAGGTTGTTCCCGCGTGCGCACGCGCTTCGGGCCGCCGGCCGCCTGAAGTGACACGGGCAAAGAAAAACTTTCGATATGTTGAAAAATGCTCCTGTCTCCGGATCCGTCGAGGGCCAGGCCATACCGCCCCAGCCGCGCGAATCGCGGCTGCTGGCCGAAGCGGTGCTGCTCGGTGTCATCGGCGCCCTGGCGGCCCAGCTGTTCCTGTGGGCGCTGCATCTGTGCTCGCATTTCTTCCTGACGACCATCGCCGGCTATACGGCGCCGACGCTCTCGGGCAAGCCGGGCGCGCTCAGCCAGCATATCGGGCCGCACTGGCTGTGGTTGATTCCCGTCGTCACCACCGTGGGCGGGCTGATCTCCGGCTGGCTGATCTACACCTTCGCCCCTGAGGCTGAGGGCCATGGCACCGATACCGCCGTCAAGGCGTTCCATCGCACCGGCGGCTTCATTCGCACTCGCGTCGCCCCGCTGAAGCTGGTTGCCTCGGCCATCACCATCGGCTCGGGCGGGTCGGCGGGCAGGGAAGGACCCACGGCGCTGATTGGCGCCGGCGTCGGCTCAATCTACGCCACCTACGCCCACCGGCCCGACGAAGAGAGGCGGCTGCTGGTCCTGATGGGCATGGCGGCAGGCCTCTCGGCCATTTTCCGCTCGCCGATCGGCACGGCGTTTTTCGCGATCGAGGTGCTTTACGGCGGCATGGACTTCGAGGCGGGAGCGCTCGTCTACACGATGATCGCTTCGATCGTCGCCTATGCGGTGAACGGGCTGTTCGGCACGTGGGCGCCGCTGTTTTCCTTTCCCGCCGCGCAGGGCGGGGCTCCACACCCGCTCACCTATCTCTGGTATATCGTGCTGGGCGCTCTCGCGGCGCTGATCGGCACGATCCTGCCGATGGTGTTCTACGGACTGCGCGACGCATTTCGCGAGTTGCCGATCCCGAACATGTTCAAGCCGGCGCTCGGCGGACTCGCTGTCGGCTTGCTGGCCTTGGAATTCCCGCAAATCCTGGCCGGCGGCTACGGCTGGATCCAGAACGCGATCGACGGACGGATGATTCTGGGACTGCTGCTCGTGCTGGTGTTCGTGAAGATCGTCGCCTTCTCGCTCACTGTGTCGTCGGGCGGCTCGGGCGGCGTCTTTGCGCCGACGCTGTTTATCGGCGCCATGCTTGGCGGTTTCCTCGCGGCGCTGCTGCATCTGCCGGCCGCGCCTTTCGTCGTGATCGGAATGGCCGCGGTCTTCAGCGCGGCGGCGCACGTGCCAATCGCCTCGCTGATCATGGTCACCGAGATGACCGGCAGCTACCGGCTTTTGGCTCCAGCCGCTTTTGCGGTGCTGGTGGCTTACCTGATTCAGAACCAGCTTTCCCAGCGGCTGAAATACAAGAGCCTCTACGAGGCACAAGTAGAGGGCCGTGCTGCCTCGCCGGCCCGCTATGCCGACCACGTGCGTGTCGCGCTGGATCTGCTGGAGCAGCACCGGCTGCCCAGGAACGCGAAGGTGGGTCATATCGATCTGGTTGCGTTGCTCGATTCCGGCGTCTCTCTCAAACTTTCGGGGCGCCGCGAACTGAGCATAGGCGAGCTGCCCCCGGAGAGTTTCCTGCACGGGCAGACTGTGCAGGCGCTGGTCGAACTGGCCAAGCCCCAGCCGATCGAGGTGGTAGCGATCTTGCGCAACGGTAAGGTTGTGATGGCCGAGCCGGATACACCGCTCCAGAGCGGCGACCGCCTGATGATCGTCGCTTCGCGCGAGGCCCAGCAGGTTTTCAGGCAGCACCTGGCCGGCGCCGGGGTCAAAACCATTAATCCGGCCGGCCACCCGGCCTCCGGTTCCAGCGATTCGGTCGTTTCGTGAGGCGCACTGGGCATCGCCATGCAGAGGTTCCGACTTCTGCGTGACGGATTACCGCGAGAGAGGATGCCGCCGGCGAGGAGTCGCGCTCAGGCGCTCTTTCGGCGGGGGTGACGGAGAGGCTTGGCGCCGGGTTTCGCCCTCAGCTTCTTGCGGAACTGTTCGTAGGGAAGCGCGTTCAGCACGTCCGAGCGCTCGATCCAGCCGCGCCGCGCCATGCTCACACCGTATTTTATGTAGCTGAGGTTTTTGGTGCTGTGCGAATCGGTGGAGATCGTGATTTTGACGCCGCGCTCCTTGGCCATCCTCAGGTGGACATCGTTCAGATCGAGCCGGTCGGGATAGGCGTTGCATTCCATCGCAACATTGTGCTTTTTGGCCGCGTCAAGCACCTTTTCCATGTCGAAGGTGAATGCTTCGCGGCGCAGTAGCAGCCGCCCCGTAGGGTGGGCAATGATCTGTGTGTAGGGATTCTCGATCGCGGCGAGTATCCGCTCGGTCATCGCGACCGGATCCAGATTCATGAACGAATGGATCGAGACAACCACGACGTCGAGCTGAGCCAGCACTTCGTCGTCCAGATCGAGCTTGCCGTTTTTCAGGATGTCCACCTCGCTGCCCGCGAGCAGGTGAATGCCCTCGATTTTCTTGTCCGCCTCGTGAATCAGACGGATCTGCTCGAGCGTGCGCTTCTCGTCCAGCCCGTTGGCGACGGTGACCGCCTTGGAATGTTCGGTAATGGCGATGTATTCGTGCTCGAGCTGCTTGGCGGCCAGCGCCATTTCCTCGATCGTGTTCTTGCCGTCGCTGGCGACGGTGTGCATCTGCAGGTCGCCGCGAATGTCGCCAAGTTCGATCAGCTTCGGCAGCGTGCCTTTTGCCGCCGCCTCGATTTCGCCGGTGTTTTCGCGAAGCTCGGGCTCGATGAAGGCAAGGCCGAGCTTCTTATAAATTTCCGTTTCCGTCGTGCTCGCTACCGGCTTCTCGTCCTCGAGCGTGGCCAGTGCGTATTCGTTCAGCGTATAGCCCATCTTGTTGGCGCGGCTGCGCAGCGCGACGTTGTGCTCCTTCGATCCGGTGAAGTACATGAGCGCCGCGCCCCGGTGCTTCGCCTCAAGCAACCGCACGTCCACTTGCATGCCGCTTTCCAGCCGGAAGCTGATCTTGTTTTCCCCGCGGGCCAGGATCTGCTCGATACTGGGGAAGGCCAGGATGTGTTCGGTGATCTCCTCGACCGTTTCTTTCGATCGCCGGCTGGCCAGCGTCAGCAGCAGGTCCAGATCGCCGATCGTTTCTTTTCGGCGGCGCAGGGAACCGGCGGGTTCGACCGCGCCGATCTTCTTGCCGAGCTTTTCGATGTGCGCCACCAGCGCCTGGGCCGTTTCGTCGGCATCGTGGATCAGGAAGCGGCCGGCAGCCTTCTTGAACGTCTCGGCGGCGCGCAGAATGTTCTGTTCGCTCTTCTCGCCGAAACCGGGCACGTCGCGCAGCTTGCCTTCGCGTGCCAGCCGCGCCACGTCCTCCACCGTGGCGGCGTGAAACTTCTTCCAGATCAGCGCCACCTTCTTCGGACCAAGCGATTGCAGGTCGAGCAGGTCGAGGATCGTTTCCGGATATTTTTTGAGGAGTTTGCGGCGCAGTGAATAGTCGCCGGTACCGAGGATTTCGCGGATGTGCTCGGCCAGCCCTTCGCCTATGCCGGGCAACTCGGTCAGCTTCTCCCCATTGCGCGCCAGCTCTTCCACGCGGTCGGAGAGGTTGTCGAGAAGTTCGGCGGCCTTCTCGTAGCTGCGGAAACGACCAATCGGGGCGCCGTCGATTTCGAGCAGTTGCGCAGTTTCCCGGAGGATCCGGGCCACCTCACGATTTTCCATTGTTCCCAATTATAGGATGGAAGCGTGGCAAGGAGGTAGGTGGGATCGCCGGCCCCAACGAAGAGGCCGGCGCCGGGCAAAGAAACGGGAAGCCAAAATGAATGACGGGTGAATTTCAGGATATTTTCATTACGTTGGCTGCCTGCGGTCCTTTCTGTCCCTGAACGATCTCAAATTCGACCGTTTCTCCCTCCTGCAGTGTACGATAACCGTCGCCCACGATTGCGCTGTAGTGGACGAACACATCACTGCCGCCATCGCGGCCGATGAAGCCATAGCCTTTTGCGTTATTGAACCACTTAACCTGGCCCGTAACCTTTTCGGTTTCTCCTTCGTTCATTCCTTACGCTCCTGTTTTCACGGTGGGAGAAGACAGAAAAAGCTCAGGAAGCATTTCTTCCCCCACGGCGCGAAATGCGGGCCGAGTGTATCAAACTTGCATAAAGTGTCAAGATACCAACGCACATCGGCCGTGCCTCGGCCGGAATCGAACTAAAACGTTCGCGCGGTGACGATCAGGTAGATGGCCAGGGCCGCGCCAAAAAGAGCCGTGATCAACCCGACAAAGACGATTACCGCTCGCGCCGGCTTGAACTCGCCCGACTCCAGCCGGCGAAGTGTGACACGGTAACGGTAGAGCGCCACGATCGCCATGAAAACGCCCATCCCCATGAAAGCCACGCCCATTATCATCGAGAGCCGGCCCTCCGCCGCGGTCCCGACCGAAGGTCGCAAGAACTGGCGCAGGAACAGGCCGAATTTGGCGACTACGAATCCGAAGACGATGACGCTGATGCTTGTGCGCACCCAAGCCAGGAAGGTGCGCTCGTTGGCCAGGTGGTCTCCGGCCTTGTCCGGTTTATTTGTCGTTGGTTGATCGCTCATCGGCTTGCCGGCCCCCGTTTGCGACGCCCCCTGCCGCCGGAGGGGCTGCGCCCGGCCAGGAAACAGGAATAGTAGAGCAGCCCCGCGATGGTCTTGCCGTCGCGAATCGAACCGGTGCGAATGCGCCGCTCGAGCTCGGCCAGCGAGAAAGCGGCGGTCGAAATCTTTTCGTCGGCATCCGGCTGTGCCGAGCCGGAGCCGGGCTTCAGTCCCTCGACCAGGTAGGTCACCATCCGCTCGCTCACAAAGCCCGGCGTGGGGAAAAAGTCGATCAGGCGGCGGAAACGCCGGCCCCGGTAGCCGGTCTCCTCCTCCAGTTCGCGCCGTGCCGCCCGTGCCGGGCTCTCGCCGCGCTCGATTCGACCGGCCACCAGTTCCCAGAGGAATTGGCCGGTGGCATGGCGGTATTGCCGCACCAGCAGCACGCGCCCGTCGTCCAGCACGGGAACCAGCACGACCGAGCCGTAATGAACGACCACGTCTCGCGTCGCCTCGATGCCGCCCGGCTCCAGCACGTGATCTCTCCGCACGTCGAACACCGACCCGCGATATACCGTGCGGCTCGCAAGCACCCGTGCCCGCTTGCCGATTGCTTTTTTCAATCCACCCTCCCTTTTTTCAGAGACCTTCGGGCGACCATCCCGCTCTTCACCGACGGCTCACGGCAAGTTGAAAGCCTACGGCCCAATCTCGTAGATCGCCGTGGCGATTTGGCCCAGCGTGCCGCCGACGGTTTTCTCGACGTCGTTGAGGCCGCTCATGGGGATGGAGACGCGGTTGACGTACAAGGCGAAATCGTAGTGCCGCCCGTTGGCGGAAGTCATATATCCGGCCAGGCCTTTGCCAGTCACCAGCATGTTGTCGTTGAGCCGGTCCTCGACATAGTAGGTGCCCGTTTTGGCAAAAACGTGGCCCGCGGCGGGCGAATGCACCTGGATGTTCCAGAGCGTGCCGTCGCGTCCGAGGATCGGCAGCGCCCGTTCGAACAGCGGGAAATTTTCCTGCTTCGCCATGAAGGCGAGATAGTGGCACATGAAATCCGGGGTGAAAAACGCCGCCTGGGATCCGCCGGCGCCGTCCGATTGCGACGCCCCGCTCAGGTCGAGTCCCGCTCGCTCCAGAAAGGCGTGTTCCAGGTCGAAGCCGGCCTGCAGGATGTGCTGGCGCGCATGGCCCAGCACCGCGCCGAGGATGTAGGGCGTCATGCTGGCGTGCAGGTTTTGGCTCACCTTCAGCGTTACCTTCACCTCCTGCGAAAAGGGCGGCGAGACGTGCTCGGCCACCAGATTCGCCGCGGTGTAGTCGCTTCGAAACAACGAGAAATCCACCGGCACCCCATAGGGAGCGTAATCCGCTTCGACGCCTTCATTACGCAGGGCCTGAACCAGCGTCATCTCGGCAAACCGGCTCGGCTGCGGCACCCGGTAGCTGTAGAGAATGCTCGGTCCACCCGCCGGAAGCGTGCCGGAAACGGTGACGATGTGCGAGCCGTTGAGCTGCTTCTCGTCACTCGACCAATTGATCGTCCGTTCGGAGCCGGAGGCCCCGGTCGTCGCCTGGTTCACGAACTGGGCATAGGCCGAAACGGGCGAGACGTGCAGATGCACCGGATCGCCCGGTTGCGCGCCGGGCGTCACGGTGACGTCAATCAGGTTGTCGTTGAGCGAGATCGGCGAAATCACCACGTCAGTGCCTTGTTCCCGCTTGCCCTCGGGAAACAGGCTGGCGTCAACGAGCACCTGTCCATCAATCCGCTTGATCCCGCGCGCGGCGATCTTGCGCGCCAACTCGTGGATCACCAGCAGCGGATCGCCTGGCACGGCCTTCGTGTACCGGCTCCCGTCATAGCAGTGGTCCACGTTTTCCCACGCGAGCGTTCCGTTCGGCCGGATACGGCCGGAAAGGTTCGGATCGCCGCTCGCCACCAGAATCAGATCTCCGTGCAGCGTGCCGTCGGGTGAAATCGGGCCGGTGCGATAGACGCGCGTATGAAAGCGGAAATCGGCGCCGAGCAGCTCGAGTGCCGCGCCCTCTGTCACTAGCTTGGTCGTCGAAGCCGGAGTGAAGAGCTGCTGCGGATTCTTCGCGTAAACCACCCGGTTGCGGTCGAGCGAATAGACCTCGATCCCGAAACTCGCGTGCCGATAGACCGGCTGGCTGATGATACGCCGCACCCGTGCTGCGAACGCCGCCGTCGATTGCGCGTAACCGGGAATGCACAGCAACAGAAAGACGCCCGCCACGATACCGTGGCGGCAAAGCCGTGCCGTCGATCTCTTCATGGTTTTTGCACCTCGCTGTTTTGGACATTTGGCACACCGGAGATGGCCGGCGCGGGCTGCCGGGGCAATTCGGGAGGCCGAGGCACGGCGGGCGCCGCACCACGCGAAAGCTGCTGGAATGTCAGATTCAAAATCGGGTATTGGCGCCAATCCTTGTAATCGAAATGCCACCACTCGAACCGGTAGACCGTAAAGCCCTCGCTCTCCATTGCCCGACGAAGCAGGTTTCGGTCCCAGCGCTGGAGCGATGTGCCGCCTGGATAAAAGGCGTAGGCACGCTCGCTCATCTCGTCGTAGTGGCTGGGCATCGGCACCGGCCGCCCGGTGGCCAGATCATACAGCGTCAGGTCCACGGCGCAGCCGCGATTATGAAGCGAGCCCTCGCGTGGATTCGCCACGAAGATCCGCAGATCCGGCGGCGTTGCGTCCCAGAACATCTTCGTCACGAACCAGGGGCGGTAGGCGTCGTGGATGAGCAGGCCGTAACCGCGCCGTTCCAGGCCGTGCGCCACGCGCACCAGCGCTTCGGCCGCCGGCCGCTCCAGATACGCTTTGGCTTCGCGATAGACCGGCGCGCCGAGGAAATCGTGGGTCGTGGCGTAGCGAATGTCGAGTTTGATCTTCGGATCGAGGGTTGCCACGTTCACTAGGTCCGGCTTGCGGAAATTCCCGGTTTCCACCGGCGGCTTCGCGTGCAATGCCTCGCGCCGCAGCTCGGCGATCGGCTTCGTCGGATGGATATGGAAGAATTCGCCTTCCACGCCGCCGAGTTTCCTCCGCGCAAAGACCACCCCGCCCACGCGCACCGCCTTCGCTACGCCGTTCGGCCCGCGAAGGAAAACCGCGCGCTCGCTCTGATAGCGGCCGTAGCGCGGAAACTGATAGACGTTCGGCGAAATTTGTTGTAGCGGATCGTATTCGAACCAATCGGCCAGCGCCGTGAGCTTGCCGTCTTTTTCGAGGATGTACAGCGTGTCGTAATCCGGTCCGTATTCCCCGATGAGTCGTTGCCACCGCGCCGGCAGCGGCTTCGGTTTTCGCCGCTCGACGAACGGATAGATCGTGTGCCCGATGCGGATGCCTCCAGGCAGCGGGTCGAGCTCGATGCCGTAGCCGAGCCGGCCGTCCAGGATCATCTCCTTGCCCATCTGCCGCACTTCCACCATCGGCCCGCCTTCGATCGGCAGGAAAAACAGCCGGCCCTCCCGGTCGAAGAGATCGAACGCGGTAGCCAGCACGCCGTAGCGCCCGGCAAAGGAACGCGCGCTTCCTGGCGACAGTGCAGTGCTTTCGGGAATTTTCGGCATCCGGTGGCCGTGATGGGCAGCAAGCATCACCTGCAAGGCCGTTTCGGCGACGCGAATGGTCACGCCGTTCGCGCCCCCGAGAGACGTCACCGCGACCACACCCAGCTTCTGCCCCGGCAGCATGGCCAGTTCGGCGGAAAACCCATAGATCGAGCCGGAGCGGCTGGCCAGGCGGTGTCCATCCAGGCGCGAGACGCGAAAACCGAGGCCATAGCCGACGTGTTCGCCCGGCAGCGCAAACTGAGGCCGCCACATCTCGGCCAGGATGCGCCGGTCGAGCGGCGGCCGACGCTTGTCGGCAAAGAGCCACTCGAGAAACCGGCCGAGATCGATCACGTTGCTGCGAAGCCCTTCGGCTGGGGCAACGCCGAGCCGGAACGTGGGCGTCTTGATTCGCAGGCCGTCGTAACTCCACATCCGCCCTTCGGCTTGAAGCGCATCCAGCCGCGGAGACGGTCCAAAAGAGCTGTCGTCCATCCCCAAAGGCCCCAGCAAGGCGTGCCGCATGTACTCGGCAAAGGGTTGCCCGCGGCGCCGCTCGAGCAGGTAGCCGGCCACCGCCCCCGCAGAGTCGGAATTCTTGGGCTGCGTCGACGGCCAGAGGACAAGCCGCGTCTTGTTCAGGCTCGCGACGGTTTCCTCGAGCGACGGCTCGCTCGCGTCCGCGATGCCGCCGACCGGGGGCTCGCGCACGAGCCCCGAACGCCGGGCCAGCAGATCGCGCAGGGTGATTGGCGTGTTGTAAGGATTCTCCGGCTGGAAATCGGGAAGGTAGCGACTGACGGGGGCGTCGAGCGCGACCGCGCCGTGCTCGACCTGCTGGAGCACGGCCACATCGGTGAGCAGGTCGGAGATTGCGCCCACGCGATAGACGGTGGCGGCCGTGGCGCTAATCTTGCGAGCCGGATCGGCGTAGCCAAAGCCCTTCGCCCAGACGATCCGGTCGTGGTCGACCAGGGCGATCGAAAAGGCTGGCAGTTTCTTTTCCCGCATCTGGCGCTCGATAAAGCGACCGAGCGTCAGCGCCGCCGCTTCGTAACGCGGCACCGGAGCGATCGTGCCGGGCTCCGGCTGAAGCGGCGCCGGGCTCGCACGCAAAGCAGCCCAGAGAACCGCCGGCAATGCCAACGCGATGAGCGCCGCGCCACCCAGGCGCCTTGTTCTTCGGCCTCGCGTGCGGTTGGCCTTCAACGGTGCTCCCGCTCGCTTTCCGGCCCTGCGATTTCCAGCGAATCCCGCCGGCGGCCGGCGCGGCGCGCCCCCGGTAGACTTTTCGCCGCAGGCGCGGAGGGGATATTGTACATACTTGGCGTAACGAGGTTGGCGCGGGCGGCGTCGGATGTAGTGCTGGAACGCTGGGAAGGGTAGCTGCTAGCCTGACGCGCGGCTCGGCCAAAGAAAAAGGGATAGGGAAATGGCCACTAAAACTCTGCCGGCGTTCGAAAAGGCTTCCTACCTGATTGCTCGACCCGAGCGCCTGCTCACGCCGGCGCTGCTCGTCTATGCCGAAGCTGTTCGGCAGAACATCCAGACGACGCTGGGACTGCTCGACGGCAAGGCCGGCCGGCTGCGACCGCACATCAAGACGGCGAAGCTTGCGTGGGTGGTGCGCGAACTGGTGAGCCAGGGCGTCTATGCGTTCAAGTGTGCCACCACGCTCGAACTGCTCGTCGCCGCCAGCAACGGCGCGCGTGATGTGCTGGTCGCCTATCCCGTGGCCGGACCCGCCGCGCAGCGCGTGTGCGCTATCGCCGCATCGTTCCCGTCGGTGGCTGTTTCGGCACTGGTCGATACGCAGGAGATGGTGGCCGCATGGGCCGGAACCGGCATCGGACTCTTCATCGACGTCAACCCCGGCATGGACCGCACCGGCATCGGCCAGGAGCGCACCGAGGACATCGTCGAACTGGCAAAGGCGATCCGCCGCGCGAAGATCCCGTTTCGCGGCCTGCACTATTACGATGGCCATCTCTCCGCACTCGGGCTCGACGAGCGCACCCACGTGGCCCACCGCGGCTACGACCAACTGTTGAAGATCGTTGCAGGGCTCGAAGCGGCGGGCGTTCCCGTGGAAAGCGTCGTCACCGCCGGCACCCCCGCCTTGCCGTGCTCGCTTTCCTACACGGGATTCGGCAGTGCGAAATTCCACCACCAGGTTTCCCCCGGCACGTTCGTTTTCAACGACATGAGCAGCCTCAGCCAGCTCCCGCGCGAATGGGGTTTCCGGCCCGGGGCTCTTGTGTTCTCGCGCGTCGTCAGCCGGCCGCGACCCAATATCGTCACCTGCGACGCCGGCCACAAAACCGTTTCCGCCGATGCCGGCGTGCCGAATTGCCTGGTGATCGGCCGCGAGGACCTCGTGCCGCTCAAGCCCAGCGAGGAACATCTGCCGATTGCGGTGCCCGAAGGCAGCCAGGCACCCGCGCTCGGCGAACTGCTCTACCTGTTGCCCCGGCACATCTGCCCGACGGTGAACAACTTCGATCACGCGCTGATCGTGGAGCAGGGGAAAGTCACCCGGCTCGATCGCGTCGCCGCCCGCGGCCGGGAAAACCCGCTGATCCTCTCTGTTCGGCAATCAGCCGGCTAGAAACGCGTCCGTCGCAACTCGCCGCATTTACGCGCTTCGCCGCCCGCCCAATACCGACTTTTCGGAGCACAGGAGTCTCTCCGGCGCCTTTGCCTTGTCGGCTAAGGCTTCGGTTCGCCCGCGGCCCAGATCCGCTCCAGCTCGTAGTAATGCTCGGGATACTGCGGCGTGTAGCGCAGGAACGCCGGTATCGGATAGCGAACGCCGCCCTTGTGCGTGCCCTGCAGCCCTTCGACCAGCTCTTCCATTTTCGAACCGGGCAGCGTGAACGCCATTTCGGAATCTTCCGTCTGCCCGAAGACCCGGTCGCCGTAGCAGGGCAGGATCACCTGATAATCCTGCCTAGCGATTGTGCGAATGATTTCGTCCGAGCAGTCGATCCGGCCGGTGAAGGAACTGGTGAGCGCGCCGCCGTGCTTCCACAGCGCACAGGTCACCAGCCGCAGCACCTGCGCCGGATTGCCGTAGATGATGATCGCGTCCGGCGTGAAATCGACGCGCGCCGCCGGGCCCACCACCAGGTGCTTGTACTTTCCCGCGGGCAGGCGATCGGTCGCCTGCTCGGTGCGCGCGCCGGCTTCGAGCGTCTCCACGTACATGCCGCAAGCCAGGTGGCCGCTTTCGTAGTGCTCGGTCAGCGGGGCGAGGCCGAAAGCGGTCTTGGTCAGCACGCAGTTCACGTCTTCCTCGCCGACGCCGATCGTCCAGCCGTAGCGCCGCGCCATCGCCACTGCCTGGCAGATGGCGACCTGGATTTTCATGTCGCGCCAGGGCCGCTTCGCCTTGGCCGGCAGCGCGTCATCCGGGCCGAGCAGCTTCGCCGCCACGGGAAAGGTCGCCGGCCGCACGTGCGTCTCGATCTCTTTCGCAAACGTCTTGGTGTCCATGGATTCCTCCGCGAAGCGAGACCATCATAAATCGCATCGAGAGATTGTAGGGGGCTGGTTTCCAGGCCGCCCCGCACATCGGCATTGGCGCCGGAAACACGTCCTGCCCGGAACGCGCCGCCGCTCTTGCGGCCCTCGCCCGGCGTTCCCTATACTCTTCGCGTGGCCTCCACACAGACCGCGCAGATCAGTGTGCTGATCGTCGACGACGAGAAACCCGCCCGCGACGAACTCGCCTACCTTCTCAAGAGCTTCGCCGAGGTGCGCGTGGTGGGGCAGGGCAAGAACGGGATCGAAGCCCTGGCCCTGATCAAGGAGCACGCGCCGGACCTCGTGTTCCTCGACGTGCAGATGCCGGGGCTCGACGGCTTCGGCGTGCTGCGCAAGCTGGTCGAGCGGAAGCTGCCGGTGCCGCACATCGTCTTCGTCACCGCCTTCGACAACTACGCTGTGCACGCCTTCGAGGTGAACGCCGTCGATTACGTGCTCAAGCCCTTCGACCGCCATCGCATCGCCATGGCGGTTGAGCGCGCGCGGCGGGTGATCGAAGCGCAGGCCTCGCCTTCCGAACGCCTCGAAAACCTGCTCGAACAGCTCTCGGCGCCAAAGGCAAAGCCGGCCACCCCGACCAAGCTGCTGCTGAAGGTCGCCGGACGATTGCTGCTGGTTTCGGCAGACGAGATTGTATGTGCGTCGATCGAGGAGGGCGTGATTACCGTGAGCACGCGCGAGCTCGAAGGCATCTCGAATTTCCGCACGATCGAGGAACTGCAGTCGACGCTCGATTCCGAATCCTTCTGGCGCCCGCACCGCTCGCACCTGGTCAACATCAACCACATCAAGGAAGTGGTGCCGTGGTTCAAGTCGAGCTACATGCTCCGCATGGCCGACCGGCGCCAGAGCGAGATTCCCGTCAGCCGCACGCAAACCCGCCGCCTGCGCGAACTCTTCAAGCTGTAGCGCGCTTTCTGGCCGTTCCCTTTTTGAAATCGCCGCGGAAAGACACTGGCTGAAGCTGTGCCACTGACAGCGCTCCGGCCAGGGCGTGTGACGCTTCGCCCGGCGGTGGCGCACCTGGTTTAAGTGTCACACAATGTCAATCGGAATTTCTCGTAATTGGTTTTTAATCAGCGAGTTGAGAATTTCGAAGCGTCACATTTTTAACGTTTTCGTGCGGCGTGAGGACGCTGCTTTTCCGGAAAGGGGCAGGGTACATCCCACTCGCCTGCCGGCGCCAGCATAGCAGGGTGCGCGACGCTGCGCTGAACGCGTTTCACCATAAACCTGGCAGCCGGGCGACCGCGGATCGCTCCGACCGGGAACTGCCCGGCTACTCAGGCAACGTTCATAGGAGCGAGCAGACGGTTCGCCCTTCGCGTCCCGGTTCGAGTCACGCTGTTCGAGTCCGGCGCGATACGATTTATTCCTTTGTCGCCACAATTGCGGGCGAATGCGACTGAATGTCGAGCGTTTCAATACGAGCAAATCCGGCCGCGGTGAGCCAGGTACGGTATTCCGAGAGCGTGTACGTGCCCCCGGCGTCAGTATTGACGAGCATATTCAGCGCGAAGAGCAAAGCGAAGAGCGGGCCGGTGCGCTCCTCGTTGGGGATCATGTCGATGATCGCGAGCCGCCCGCCAGCGTCGAGTGCGCGATGGATGCGGGCAAACAGGTCACGCGCGCTTGCCTCGCCTTCGCCGTGAACGATGTTGCCGAGAATGACCAGGTCGAAGCGGCGCTCGGGGAATTCGGCCTCGCGCAAGTTGCCAGGCTCGAATTCGTACCGGCTGCCCACGCCGTCCCGCTCGACGTACTGGCGCGTGGTTTCGAGCACCCTTGCATAATCAAAGGCGGTAACGCGGGCCTCGGAATCGGCTTTGGCGATGGCGATGCTCCAGACGCCCGAACCGCAGCCGATGTCGAGCACACGCAAGCCTCGTTTCGCACCCGGGCATAGCAACCGCGCCGCCAGATGCTGCGCCGGCTCGCTATTGGTGATGTGGAGGGTACGAACGAGCACAGGGAAAAAGTCTTCCGCCACTTCTTTCTGGCTCGACGAGAGCGTCGGCTTGCCTTCGCGCACCGCATCGGCCAGATGTCCCCAGGCGTTCCAAAGCCTGTCGGAAGCGAGAAATGTACCCAGGTATTCCGGGTTTCCGCGCACCAGGTAGCGCGCGGCATCCGCCGAAAGTTCGTAACGGCCCTCGCGTTTCGTGAGCAACTCGAATCCGGCCAGTGCGTCGAGCAGCATCCGCGTGCCGCGTTCGGAAGCACCGGCCGCCGCGGCGATTTCCGCGGCCGTGTGCTTGCCGGCGGCGATGGGCGAATAAACGTCAATCTGCAACGATGCCGAAAGTACCCGCTCGGCGGCGAAAGAGAAATGCATCTGCTGCAAACGCTGCGGCCCCGTCAGAGGCCGTCCCCCACGGCTTGGCTCCGTCACGAAAAACCCTCCTGTGCGATGGTTTGGCTTAATGCGCCTCCCTATTATGCCCTGCTACGGACTCGGTGGCAAGCCGGCCAAGTTGTTTGGGCCGCGCCTCGCCATCGTGCTAGCATCGCTCGGAACCCGTAGCGCAGCTTTCAGGCTGTGTGGCAACAGGGAACAGGCCCTTCGCGGCTAAAGCCGCTCGGGGTGGTGGTCAACTTACGGCAGGGCTGAAGCCGTGCCCTCACAAAAGCGTTGCCACGGAGCCTTTTCAGGCTGTGCCCCAAAGAAAAGCTTATGGACTTCTCACTCACCGATCAGCAGCAGCTCGTTCGCGACACCGCCCGCCAGTTCATGGAAACGGAACTGCGGCCAAAACTCCGCCAATACGAAAAGGAAGATCATTTCCCGGCTGAGGAGGTCCGCAAGCTCGGGGAAATGGGATTCTGCGGCATGCTCGTGCCCGAGGAATGGGGCGGCGCGGGCACCGACACAATGAGTTACGTCCTGATGCTCGAGGAAGTGGCGCGTGTCGACGCGTCCACCGCCGTCACGCTGAGCGTCACCAACTCGGTCGTTGCCGGCCCGCTGCTCAAGCACGGCACCGAGGAGCAGAAAAAACGCTGGCTTACGCGCCTGGCGCGCGGCGAAATGATCGGCGCCTTTTGCCTGACCGAGCCAGGAGCCGGCTCGGACGCCGGCGCGCTCCAGACGCGCGCCGAACGCCGCGGCGACAACTACGTGCTGAACGGGACGAAAATCTGGGTCACCAATGGCGGCCATTCGGGGCTCTACATCGTCTTCGCCAAAACCGATCCTTCGGCGGGCCGCCACGGCGTCACCGCTTTCCTCGTCGAACCGACCGCGCCCGGCTTTCGCATCCCCCGCTACGAAGATAAAATGGGCCTGCGCATGTCGCATTCGGCCGAACTGGCGCTGGAAGATTGCACCATTCCGGCCGATCAGCGCCTCGGGAACGAGGGCGAGGGCCTGAAGATCGCGCTGGCCGGGCTCGATTCAGGCCGGATCGGCATCGCGGCGCAATCGGTGGGGGTGGCGCAGGGTGCACTGGAACTGGCCGCGCGCTATGCCAAGCAGCGCCAGGCTTTCGGCCAGCCCATCGCCCAATTTCAGGCGATTCAGTGGAAACTGGCCGATATGCAGACGGAGATCGACGCCGCGCGCATGCTCGTCTGGCAGGCGGCGGCGATGCGCGACCAGGGCATCGGACGGCTGGGCCGCTTTTCCTCGCAAGCCAAGCTCTACGCCAGCGAAATGGCCAACCGGGTGGTCTATCAGGCGGTGCAGATTCACGGCAGCGTCGGCTATTCGCGCGAAAGCGAAATCGAGCGGTTCTACCGCGACGCTCGCGTGCTCACCATTTACGAAGGCACGAGCGAAATCCAGCGCCTGGTGATCGCCCGCGAGTTGCTCGGCCAAGGCGGTTCCAAAAGAGGGTAGGGGCCGGTTTCAAACCGGCCCAATGCCATACGCGGGCACATGGCGGGGCGGATTTCAAGCCCCCGGTTTTGTGAACAAACACGGCCACAAGGAAAGGGAAGCAGCGTGGGGCGCAAAAAGAGAGTCTTGAGCGGGATGCGGCCGACCGGGCCGCTGCATCTGGGGCACTATTTCGGCGCACTGTCGAATTGGGTGCGCATGCAGGACGAATACGACTGTTTTTACTTCGTCGCCGATTGGCACGCGCTCACCACGCACTACGCCGAGGACACGCGGCTGGTGCCGCAGAACACGCTGGCCATCGCCCTCGACTGGCTTTCCACCGGCATCGATCCGGAAAAGAGCACGCTCTTCGTGCAGTCGATGGTGCCTGCGCATGCCGAACTACATCTGCTGCTCTCGATGATCACCCCGCTCGAATGGCTCGAGCGCGTGCCCACTTACAAGGAGCAGATCGCCCAGCTTCGCGACAAGGACCTGGGCACCTACGGATTTCTCGGCTACCCGCTGCTGCAAACCGCCGACATCGTCATGTACGACGCGGATTTCGTTCCCGTGGGCGAGGACCAGGTGCCGCACGTCGAGCTGTCGCGGGAAATCGTGCGGCGGTTCAATGTTCTCTTTGGCCTGGACGTGGACGAGGAGAACCTCGTGGCCCCTGCGAATCTGGACGTCGCAACTGCCCTGGTCACGCAGGCAAAGCTCCTCGAAACCCCCTCCGCTGGCGCCTGGGAGAACGCGCCGGACCGAACCGGGCAAATAATCTGGGGCCTGCGCCGATTGGCGGCAAGTGAGGGGATAGACAATTTCCTCCGACGCAACGAGGCCGTGAAGTCTTTCGTTCGCTCCCGACCGCCGCTTATCGAGCCCGGCGCCATGCTCACGGAAACGCCGCGGTTTCCCGGGACCGATGGGCGCCGCATGGCGAAAAGCTACGGGAACGCGATCTGGCTGCGCGACGAACCCGACGAGATTCGCAAGAAAGTGCTCGGCATGATGACCGACCCGCAGCGCGTTCGCCGCACCGATCCAGGCAGGCCGGAAATCTGCCCGGTCTTCGCTTATCACAAGCTGTTTTCGCCGCCCGAAACGATCGCGTGGGCCGAAAACGGCTGCCGCAGCGCCGGCATCGGCTGCGTCGAATGCAAGCGCGCGATGGCGGAAAACCTGGTGCGCTGGATCGAGCCGATCCAGGAGCGGCGGAAGCAATTCGAAGCCGATCCCGATCGCGTCCGGCAGATCCTCGCCGACGGTTCGAAGCGCGCGCAGCGCGTCGCTCGCCGGACGATGAAGCGCGTGCGCGAGGCGATTTTCGGCCCTACCGGGCGCAAGGCCCGGCAGCAGCCGGCGCCCGAGAATCCCTCCGAACCGCTTTGGAGCGAAAGTGACTGAACCACCCCGGCCCGACACGCCGGGAGGTCCGGCAGAGCCGGTATCACCTGAGCCGTCCCAAAATGAGGGCAGGGAAGACTCGACTCAGCCGGGGCTCCCTGAGCCGCCCCGGAGTGAGGCTCAGGCCGACCCACCAAAGCCGGCTTCTTCCGAGCCGGGGCAGGAAGATAGCCGGAGTGGCCCGGCACAGCCGGTTGCACCTGACGAGCTTTCTCCTGCGCTCCCATATCAAGTTCAACTGGAACGCTACGAAGGGCCGCTCGACCTGCTGCTCGACCTGATCCGCAAGCAGCAGATCGACATCCACGACATTCCGATCGCGAAAATCACCGGCCAATATCTGGAATACCTGCACCACATGGAGCGGCTCGATATCGACATCTCGGCCGATTTCCTCTACATGGCCGCCACGCTGATCTACATCAAGTCGAAAATGCTGCTCCCTGCCGAGCCCGTGCTGCCGGGCGAGGAGCCGCCGGAGGACCCGCGCGAGCAGCTCGTCCACCAACTGCTCGAACACGAGAAATTCAAGAGCGCGGCGCAGATGCTCCACGAACGCCAGCAGATCGAGGACCACGTCTGGTCGAAGCCCGACCGCTCGCTCTACGAAGGCGCCGAAACCGAGGGCGAGCTGGTTGTCTCGCTGATCGACCTAGTGAAGGTGTTCCAGGGCGTGCTCGAGCGGCGCCGCGAGCGCAAGGACATCGAGTTGGAGCGCGACGAATTCACCGTCGCGGTGATGATCGCGCGGCTGCGCGACCGGCTGAAACAGAACGATTCGCTGCGCCTGGTCGAGTTCTTCGAAAAATGCCCCACGCGCCGGGCGATGATTTCGGCCTTCCTCGCGGTGCTCGAGCTGACGCGGCTGGGTGCCGTGCTGGTTGTGCAAAACGAAATGTTCGGCGAAATCCTGCTGCGCAAGCATAAGATGTTTGACATAGTGTTCTCAGGCGAGCCCGGCCAGGGCGCCTTTGGGAATCTGGATCAGGATTACAACTGAGCATGAACCCTGCCGAACTGAAAGGTTCACTCGAAGCGATCATCTACGCCGCCGACGAGCCGGCGACGCTCGATCAGCTCGCCAAGGCCACCGAAACCGACAAGGACGAACTACGCAAGGTGCTCGACGAGATGATCGCCGCCTGCGCCGCGGACGAGCGCGGCATCGAAATTCGCCGCGTGGCGCGTGGCTACAAATTCTCCACCAAGCCGCAATATCACGAGGTGGTGCGCACATTCATCAAGAACCTCCGGCCGTCGGTCCGGCTCAGCATGCCGGCGCTCGAGACGCTCGCCGTGATCGCCTACAAGCAGCCAATCACGCTGCCCGAGATTCAGGAAATTCGCGGCGTGAATTCCTCGGGCGTGATCCAGACGCTGCTCGAAAAACGGCTGGTCACGACCGCCGGCCGCAAGGCGGTGATCGGCCGTCCGATTCTTTACCGCACCACCAAGGAGTTCCTCGTCCGCTTCGGCCTGAACGACGTCGATGAATTGCCTAGCCTCAAGGAATTCGAGCAACTGGCGCGCGAGGCCCTCGGCCCGGAAGCGGGCATTGAAATTGTGCCGGAATCGGAAGCCGGCGAAAGGGTTGCGACGGAGAGCGCTGCCGAAGCGGGTTCGGCACCCGAAAGCACGGAGGAAAGCGCCGAAACGGAAAGCGAAGCGCCGGCCGAGGCCGAGGTCGCAGAATCAGGCGCTGCCCCGGCCGAAGAAGAGACTGCGGGCACCGAACTTGCCGCAGACGCTGGCGTTTCCACCGAAAACGAAACTATTGCGAGCGAGCCCGCCGGCGAAACCGAGGAAGAAACCGCCGCCGGAATCCCGGCCGAATCCGCCGCGGCTTCCCGGTTCGAAGAGCCGGAACAGATCGAGTCGGTTGGCGCCGATTCGACAGCGGAAGAGGAAACGAACGGAGAACGGAGTTCCACGCCATGACCGCTTTTCCGGCAAGCCGGCCGTGGCCACAGCCCCGATGAACGAACGGCTCCAGAAACTGATTGCCCGTGCCGGCATCGCTTCCCGGCGCCGCGCCGAAGACCTGATCGTTTCCGGCCAAGTAGAAGTGAACGGAAAAGTGGTCACCGAACTGGGCGCCAAGGCCGATCCCGAGCATGACGTGATTCGCGTGGCCGGCCGCCGCCTGCGCTTTCCCGAACGGCCCGTTTTCCTGGCGCTGAACAAGCCCGACGCCTGCGTTTCCGCTCTCACCGATCCGGAGGGCCGACCCACGCTGCGCGAGTTTCTTCACGGCGTTTCCGGGCGCGTCTATCCGGTCGGCGGACTGGAATACCACTCCACCGGGCTCGTTCTGCTGACGAGCGACGGCGCGTTTGCCGAGCGGCTGTTTCGCGCGCTGGGCCGCGGCCTGCCGCAAACCTACCAGGTGAAAGTAAAAAATCCGCTCTCGCGCGAACAGATGGAAACGATTGCGCGGCGGATTGGGCCAATTCGGATCTCGCGCTCGGGCCCCAATCCATGGTATGAAGCCCGGCTGGCCGGCGAAAGCAAGGAAAGGCTGCGCAAGCTGCTGCTCGAATTGGGGCATCCGGTGGAGAAACTCAAACGGGTGGCGATCGGACGCATCGAGCTGGGCGATCTCGAGCCCGGTCGCTGGCGCAACCTCAGCGAAACGGATTTGCGCGGCCTCGACCAAGACTTGAAGCGGCCGTTCCGGGCAACTCGCCGTCCTGAAGCCCGCGCTGTCGCAGGGGCCCCGGAAACCGTGAGTTACCCCGCCCCGGCCCGTCCCGGCCGACGCCGGCCGCCTCGGCCCTTGGGCCCGGGCCGACGGAAACGGCCATCCGCAAAGCCGATGGGGCGGCGCGAAAATCGAGCGGGAGCAACGGGTGCCGGGAAGCATCCGCCTGACAAACGCAGGGGCAGGAAATTCCACAGGAAGGGGAAGTCGGCATGAGCAAACCGCCCAGTGTGCCGGAATACATGCGGCAGATCCAGCCCTACGTTGCAGGCAAGCCGATCGAGGAAGTGGAACGCGAACTCGGAATTCGGGCCATCAAGCTCGCTTCGAACGAAAACCCGCTCGGCCCATCGCCGCTCGCCGTCGAGGCGCTACGGCGCGACGCCATCGGCGTTCACCGCTATCCGGACGGCTCGGCTTACTATCTGCGCGAACGCCTGGCCAAGGAACTGGGAGTGCCGCCGGACCACCTGGTTTTCGGCGCCGGCTCGAGCGAACTGATTCTGCTCGCCAGCCACGGCCATCTGCAGCACGGCGACGAAGGACTCACCTCGGAAGCCAGCTTCCCGGTTTACGACGCGGCGATTCTTTCCACCGGGGCGCGCCTGGTCCGCGTCCCGCTGGCCGATCAGGCGATCGATCTCGACGGCATCGCCGCCGCCGTCACCCGCCACACCCGAGTCATCTATCTCGCCAACCCGAATAACCCTACCGGCACATGGTTTCCCGCCTCGACCTTCGAATCCTTTCTCAACCGCATCCCCGACGAGATCCTCGTTGTGCTCGACGAGGCCTATTACGAGTACGCCGATCGGCCCGGCTATTCCCGCTCGATCGAGCTGGTGCGCGAGGGCCGGAACTTGCTGGCGCTGCGGACGTTCTCGAAGATTTACGGTCTCGCCGGCCTCCGGATCGGCTACGGCATCGCCCGGCCCGAGATCGTCACCGCGCTCGACCGGGTGCGGCACCCCTTCAACACCTCGGGCATCGCGCAGTCTGCCGCGCTTGCCGCCCTCGACGACCACGAACACGTCCGCCGCTCGATCGAGATGAACCGTGCCGGCCTCGATCAGCTCGCCGCCGGTTTCACAGAACTTGGCGTTTCCTTCGTGCCCTCGGTGGCCAATTTCATTCTCGCGGATGTCGGCAACGGCGCCGCCGTTTCCGACGCCCTGCTCCACCTGGGTATCGTCGTCCGGCCCATGGCGTGGATGGGCATTCCCCAGTCGATCCGCGTCACCGTCGGCACCGCCGAGGAAAACCGCAAACTGCTCGCGGCGCTGGCCCAGGCGCTCGGCTCGTTGCGAGGGAAGCGTGTTTCCCATTCTTGAGCCGGCCTCAGGCATGGCTTGCCGGGCAAACGCTTTTTCCCGCCAGGGCGGGGCTGCACGAGCGGCCCAAAATAGTTTCCGTTTCCCGTTGTCGCAGCGTCCGCCGCTCGGGTTTTATTTGCCGGATGCCGCGCAGAATTGTTTAATCCCTTTTTACTTCTTCAGGAGGCAAGAGCTATGAATTCGGCCGAAATCGCACCACCTGATCCGCCGGCCGCGATGGACACGGTTACGGAGATTCTCAAGAAGGGCCGCACGATCGCTGTCGTCGGCCTTTCCTCCAAGCCCTACCGGCCCAGTCGCGGCGTTGCCGAGTACATGCAATCGGTTGGCTACCGCATCGTTCCCGTCAATCCCAAGGAGACCGAGGTGCTCGGCGAAAAGGCCTACGCCCGCCTGGAAGATATTCCTTTCCAAGTCGATATAGTCAACATCTTCCGCCGCTCGGAATTCGTGCCCGCAATCGTCAAGAGCGCCATCGCCGTCGGCGCCCACGCCGTCTGGATGCAGGAAGGCGTCGTCCATCACGAAGCCGCGGAAGCCGCCCGCCAGGCCGGCCTGCTCGTCGTCATGGACCTTTGCCTGATGAAGGAGCACGTCAAGCACTTCCGCGTCGGCCGCCCCTGAGCCGGCAAGGCGTCTACCGCCTCGAAACCGGTCCCGGGACACCAGCTTCGCTTTCCGTGGAGAGCTGTGTTCGCCGCAGCCGGCGCCTCGCCGGCTGCGCGTCTCCGCGCGGAAAAATCGGCTCAGAAATGGAAGTGGTAGACGAGCTGCCCGATCACCTGCCGCGGCGCATTCCAGTGCGTGCCGCCAAACGTGTTGCTGTTGTCGAGCAGGTAGCGGGAGCCGGCCAGATTGATCGCCGTCAGGCTCAGAGTGAGCGAATCGGTGATCTTTTTGGCCACCGCCAGGTTGAAGGTGGTATGGCTGGGAAAGTGCGCCGGACCGTCGCCATTCAGGAAACCTGAGCCGTAGAGCAGGTCCGTCGAAGCCGCAAACCCCTCGGGCAACATCAGGTCGAAGCCTGTGCTGAGCGTGTTGCGCTGGTCGTGGTCCAGGTAGTAGTAGCCGACCGGCGGCGGCGTGAAGTCGGTCAGCCCGCCCGTCACCGCGCCGCGCCCCTCGGCCTGCTGGTTCGAGTAGGCAAGGTGAACCTGGAGCCGGTCGAAAACCAGCGGCGAGCGCACGGTCGCCTCGGTGCCGCGAATCCGCGCTCCGGCGATGGTGAGCGGGAAGAAGATATCCGAATTGCCCAGCTCGTCGTGATCGAGGAAATTGGTCGCGAGCGTCTCGAAATGATCGAAATCGAATGCCCACTGGTGGAACGGAATCCCCAGGCCGACTTCCCATTGCTTATCCCGTTCGCCTCGCAGCGGCAGAAAAGTGAAGCCTTGCTGCAGCGCGAAATCGAGCAGCGGCCCGCCGACGGTTTCGAGGGGCGGCGGCTGATAGTAGCGCCCGTAGAATCCGCGCAACACCCAGTGCAGCCGCGGAAGCTGGATCGCCACGCCAAGCCGGGGATTCGTCGCGTTTTCCACCACCCCACCCGAATCGTGTGTGTAGCGTACGCCGCCGTTGAAGGTGAGCCACGACGTGGCCCGAAACTGGTCCTGGAGGAAAACGTCACTGACGCTGCCGAGCAGCTTCACCCGCTGCTGCAGCGAGAGGCCGCTCCCGTCGTTGGCGGTGATGCCGAAGAAGCTGTTGTCCCGCTGCACGAAGGATTCGATGCCGATCTCGGCGTTGTGCCGCCCCCGGATCAGGCTCAGCGTCGCTTCGCCGCCCGCGTATTGCGAGCCGAGGTCATCCTGCGGGCTGATCGGGATATCGTGCGCCCCGCCGATGTAGTGGGCGCGGGTGAAGTGGTAGAAAGGCGAAACGACCAGCATCAGCCCGGGCCCGGCGGTGTGCACCCAGGAAAAGTTCACAAAGTTGTCGTCTTCGGCCTCGGCGTCGCGGATCCCGATGGTCTGCTGCTCGGGCGTATTCGGCACCTGGAAATAGTCGTGGTGCAGCGAGCTGATCAGCCGCAACTGGTCGTTCGGCGTGGCGTTGTAGATCAGCGAGGTGAAACCGCCGTAGCCGTTCGTCGCGTCGTGAATCACCTGGGCGGTCGGCGGGTCCAGGCCGTAATCCGAGCGGTTCCCGTTAAGGCTGGCGTACCAGGCGAAGCGACGCGTGTGACTGCCGAAACTCAGGTAGTTGTCGGTCTGGTTGAGCCCGCCGTAGCTGGTGACGAATTCGCCGAAGCGATGGCCCTCGAATCCGGTGCGGGGTTCCACGTTGAAGATGCCGTAGGTCCGGTTGCCATAGGCCGCCGAATAGCCGCCGCGCTGTATCTCGAGGTAATCGATATCGTGCGGGTTGAATGTCGGGCCAACGCTGACGGCGATGTTTGTGTTCGGCACGGGCACGCCGTCCACTTGCCAGGACACCTGGTGCCCGCCGCGCACGTGCAGCATGTCGTGAACGATGTAGGCGCCCGGCACGTAGTTGGTGATCATCGCCAGGCTGTTGGCGCGGGTCGCGCCGGGGGTCGCGCTGATTTGCCGGCCGCTGACCAGCGTTTCGGCAGTCGAAGACTGTGGGTTGACGACCGGCGGCGCGGCCGAAACCATCACCTTCTGGGCCGTCCCTTTCACCGCCAGCTCGAAATGAAGCAGGGGCGCGCTGCCCGATTCCACCGTCAGTTCGCTGTGCGCCGTCGTGAATCCCTGCCGCGAAATCGTCAGGCTATATCGTCCGAGGGGGACCGCGTCGAATTCGAATGCGCCCGAGGCGTTGGTCTTCGTCGTCCGCTTCCATTGCGAATCCCGCGCGGCGAGCACCACCGTCGCCCCGGGGATGGAACGCCGTTGCGGGTCGCGCACCACTCCGCGCACTGTACCGAAAATTGTCGCCCACGCCGGGCTGGCCACCGACACCAGCACCAACAAACCTAGGCACTTCCCAAGTCTGAACACACAGACCTCCGCTTTCGCTTTTCGGAAATTGCGGGGTTTTGGCGATCAGCCGCGCGGAGGGTGGAACGGCGTGGGAAGAAAACCCGGAAGGACAACCACGGCCACTGGCGGTTCGGCAGCCGGCGCCGGCTCAATCGTCGGCAGCACCGCCGGGGCCGTCAACACCATTTCGGTAAGCGGCGCCAGTGTCGCAAGCGTCGGGAAGCGCATGCAATTGCATCGCACCGCCGTTCCCGAACGCTGGCACCGGCCGTGCTCCATCGCCATGCACTTGCCGTGCCGACAACAGGACATTGTGCAGTAGGCCGGCGCGCAGGCGCATTCCCAGACTCCGGCAAAAAGCGCCGCCGGGGCAAGGAAAAGGGCGATGACGAGGACAATGGCTTGCAGCCGAAGCATCCCTTCGGATGCTAGCATTTCATGCCGCGGGCTGCCAGATTCGGGATTCGTATTCCCTGCGCCGGTTTCTGACTGACGAAGCGGTTCGCTCCGAGCCTTCGACGCCTTTCACCCGTTCGCGTTCTCCGGCTCGAGCTTGCTGCGCCGCGCCGCCCGCCAGCGCCGCCACCGGCGCACGTAAACCAGCACATTGATTCCCAACACCACCGCCGCCGCCCACACCAGCAGCATGGCCGGGACGTCCGGATAGAGGATCGAATCGAGCAAATGCAGCAGAAACGGCCCAGTGAAAGGCCTACGGCCCGCCTGCACCTCGAGCCAATACTCGGCCTCGGTGAGCGGGCAAGGCCAGGGAGCGATCTCGATGATCACCCCGTAGATCCCGCACAGGATATGCACTAGCGTCAGCCAGCGCCGGCCCCGGGTGAAAAAGGCCCCGAAAATCACCCACGCCACAAACACGAGATGGATGATCACCACCGTGATGGCGAGCGCGATCGCGATACTTGGCCAAATGTGCATCCGCTCAATGCAGCGCTGCTTGCGCCGCGGACCTCCTTACGCTTCGTTGGATGCGCGCGCCGAGCCGCCTGGCGTCGCCTCAGCGGAAAAGCGAAAGTGGCACCGCGTCGGCCATCGCTTTGTAACCGGCAGCGCCCGGATGCAGGTGATCGCCGCTGTCGTAGGCCGGCCGCAGCCGCAGGGGATTGGCGGGATCGCGGAGCGCCGCGTCGAAATCGATCACGCCGTCGAACGCCCCGCTGCTGCGAATCCAGCGATTGACCGCCTCGCGTTCGGCCTCGCCCTTGCGGCTGTAATAGAAGCAGCCTTCATACGGCGTCAGCGTGCCGCCGAATACCTTCAGCCCGTGCGCGTGGGCCCGGGCGACGATCTGCTTCAGCCCGTCGATCACCTCCCGCGCGGTTACCTGCTGCTGCCCGTGAGCGCCAGGCAGATATGGGAAGCCGAGGTCGTTGATGCCTTCGAGCACGATCACGTATTTCACCCCGTCCCGCGCCAGCACGTCGCGATCGAAGCGCGCCAGCCCTGCCGGTCCGTCGACCGCGTGCAGGATCCGGTTCCCGGAAATGCCCGCGTTCACCACCGCAAGGTGAGCGGTGGCCGGATTCGCCTGCAGCCGCGCGGCCAGCTGGCTGGGCCAGCTGTTGTTCGTGTTCGGCTTCGCGTTGAAGCCTTCGGTGATCGAGTCACCAAAGGCGACGATGGCGCTCGTCTCCGGGCCGGCCTCCACATCCACGCCGGTGAGCCAATACCAGGTCGTGTCAGTCCATCGGTAAGGCATCTTCACGGCGCTCGTGAAATTGCCCGTATTCGAAATGTAGCTGGTCTGCAGCGCGAGTTGGTGCACCGTTGCCGGGCCCGCCCGGCCGGAAACGTAAAGGCTTACCGCCAGGTCGCTTAGGGGAGGCACGTCGAGGTCCACCGGATCGCTCAGCACCGGCGCGCCCGGCGGCACAGTCACCGAGGGCGAGCCGTCGAAGGTGAGCGCGCGGTCGGAGCCGGGCACGATGGCGTCGCCAGATGCGCGAATCGCCACGTGCGCCGCACCGATGTGCAGGGAGCGTTTCCCGAACGCATTCGAAAACTCCACGCGCACGCGCTTCCCGCCGATGCTCGTGTGGACGATCATTCGTATTGTCTGATCGCGAAATACGTCGTTCGCCGATCCGGCCATCGGCGCGGCCATCCAGGTGACCACCCAGTGCTTGCCGCCGCGCACGGAACCCTGCGCCGCTCCCCGAGCGCCCAACGACACGATCGCGAGTGCCGCAGCCAGCGCCAGTCCCGCTCGCATTCGCCGAAATCCCGTTCGCATCGTCTTCCTCCGTTCCGCCCGCCACACTCTTTTGGCCATTCGCTGGACAGGAGAGCGTCGCCGTGATGATACTCTTCGGTTCTCCGAATTTCCGCGCTAATGTCATGACCGGACCGAAGCGCCAGAGTGCTCGCAGAGATCAGGTTCCCGATCCCTCCGCCGGGAACGGGCTGGCAGCCGCCGTCGCCCGCTATTTCCGCTTCGCCGAACACGGCGCCACATTCCGCCGGGAAATCGCCGGCGGCATCACCACGTTTCTGACGATGGCCTACGTCGTCGTGGTGAATCCGGCGATCCTGCATGCGGCGGGCATACCGGTGGGCGCCTCGATGGTGGCGACGATTGTCACCGCCGTTTTCGGCACGGTGATCATGGGCCTGTATGCCAATCGCCCATTCGCCATCGCGCCCTACATGGGCGAGAACGCCTTCATCGCCTACACCGTCGTCAAGGTGCTTGGCTACAGCTGGCAACAGGCGCTGGCCGCGGTTTTCCTTGGAGGCGTGCTGTTCCTGCTGCTCACGGTTTTCCGCCTGCGCGCCTGGCTGGTGCGCGCGGTGCCCGAAGCCCTGCGCTACAGCTTTGCCGCCGGCATCGGGCTTTTCCTTGCCTTCATCGGCCTGAACGAGTGCGGCATCGTCACCCTCGGCGGCCCCGGCGCCCCGGTTCAGGCCGGCGTGCTCACCTCGGGACACGCGCTGCTGGCCATCGGCGGCGTGCTGGTGCTCGCGCTGCTCATGATCCGGAAATTCCCGGGCGCGATCCTGGTCGGCATGCTGCTGACAACCGCGGTCGGCATGGCCACCGGCCTCGTCCCGCTGCCCCACGGCTGGGTGAGCCGGCCGCCGAGCCTCGCGCCGCTCTTCTTGCACCTGGATTTCCACCACGCCTTTTCCTGGGGATTCTTTCCGGTTGTGCTGACGATTTTCGTGATGGCCTTTGTCGATACGATGGGCACGCTGATCGGCGTCTCGGCGCGTGCCGGCCTGCTCGACGAGCACGGCGAACTGCCGCAAATCGAGCGCCCGATGCTGGCCGACGCGCTTTCGACGGTTGTTGCGCCGCTGCTGGGGACGACGACGGCCGGCGCGTTCATCGAATCGGCTACCGGCGTCGAAGCCGGCGGCCGCACCGGCTTCACCGCGCTTGTGACCGCCTTTTGCTTCGCGCTGACGCTTTTTTTCGCCCCGCTCGTCTCGGCAATTCCGCCGCAGGCCTACGGGCCGGCGCTCGTCATCGTGGGCCTGCTGATGCTCGCGCCGATCACGCGCCTGCGCCTGGACGACCTCACCGAAGCGATCCCCGCCTTCGCCGTGGTCACGCTGATGAGCTTCACCTACAACATCGGCATCGGCATCACGGCCGGCCTCGTGCTCTATCCTTTCTGCAAGGTCGTCGCGGGCCGGAGAAGGGAAGTGGCGGGCGGATTGTGGGTCCTCGGCCTGCTCTCGCTTCTCTTTTTCATCTTTTACCCTTATCGCTAGCGCCGGTCTTCAGCGCGAGACCCAAGTAGCAGCGAGACCGTTCCCCCGCGACAGGTTGGAAGGGTCGGATTCCAAACGCGCCCCGGCGGTGAAACCGTCGCTAGCCAGGCAGGCCCTTAGGGGGCCGGCAGCAGCTTCAACACCTGCATGCCGGGCTCGGTCACGCCGACCCACTTCCCGTCGGGCGAAACGTGGAAATTGTGATAGATCAGGCCGTGGAAAACGTCTTCATAGTGCCCGCTCGGCAGACTGATCCAGATCAACTGATCGGTATGGTCGTTGGCGCCGCGCTTGAGCAGCAGATGCGTCCCGTCGGCAGACCATTCGTAGCGCCCGAACGGCACCTTGATTCGGGTGACTTTGCCGGGATCGGCCACCGAGCGGATGGAGATCGTATTGCCGTCGCTGAAGTAGGCAACCTCCTGGCCGGAGGGGGAAACGGTGAGATGGCCGCTATAGCCCTTGAGCTCGGCGAGTGTCCGCTCGCTCTGGTTGACCAGATCGATCCAAACCAGCTTGGTCGGACCCTTGAGATCCTTATCGCGCTCGATCGCCGCGCCGGCGTTGTGCGCGGGGCTCCAGGCAACCGCTGCGTAGTAGTGGTGAGGCAGCAGTGTGCCCCCAACTCCGGAAACCGGCCTGATGTAAGCGAGCGTGTAGAGCAGGCTGTTCTTGGGCTGCACCATGTAGACAACCGTCTGGCCATCAGCGAGCCAGGCGGCGTTCACCGCGCCGAAGATGGCACTGTTCTTTGGCTTGGTGCCATAGATATTGATTTCCTTGCCCTTGCCGTCCATCAGGTCGGTCAGTTCGCCCGATTCGACCTTCCCGGTGGTTTCGCTCGTGGGAACCAGCGTCCGCGTGACCATCTGCACGGTCATGTGCTGGTCATCAGGCCCGATGCGGATCGCCTGAATGTGGTAGCTCACTCGCAGCGGGCCTTTCACCAGCTTCTTGCCATTGACGAGCCGGTGTTCTTTGCCGTTGAGCAGCACCTGCCAGATATCGTCGTGTTCGACCTGCATGCGCTTGTATCTCGTCACGCGTTCCTCGGAAACGTTCCGCGTGGCGTAGACGATGCGGTTGCCGCTCGGCGAAAAAGCAAACGCGATGCAATCCTTGTTGATGGTCAGCTTGGCCTGTTGCGCGAGGGCCGGCAGCACTGCCGGCGCGACCAGCGCGGCCGCCGCCACCAGCGCAAGCAGCGGAATCCAGGGCAGGAGTGGACGGGAATGCCTCGGGGAGGGGGTCATGGCTTGGGTTGCTCCCGCCGCAGCGCTTTCCGCCGCAGCCACTCCTCGATCCGTTTGCGAATGATGGCTTCGTAACCTTCCGCAGTCGGTTCGTAATAACGCCGGCCGCGCAGCGATTCAGGCAAGCAAGGCATGTCGGTGGTTTTCTCCTCGAAATCATGAGCGTATTGATAACCGCGGCCGTAACCGGCTTCCTTCATCAGCGGCGTCACGGGGTTGCGCAGATGGAGCGGAACGGGCTCGGCCTCGGTTTCGGCCAGATCCTTTTGCACCGCGCCGTAAGCGGTGTAGAGAGCATTTGATTTCGGCGCCAGCGCCAGGTAGACGGCTGCCTCGGCCAGCGCCAGGTCGCCCTCGGGCCGGCCGATGAAATCGGCCGCCTGCATCGCCGCGACGGCGATGCGCAGCGCGCCGGGGTCAGCCAAGCCCACGTCCTCGCTCGCCATGCGCACCAGCCGCCGCGCCAGGTAGAGCGGGTCTTCGCCCGATTCGAGCATCCGGGCAAGCCAGTAGAGCGCGGCGTCGGGATCGGAATTGCGCACAGATTTGTGCAGCGCGGAGATCAGGTTGAAATGCTCCTCGCCGGCCTTGTCGTAATGCAACACCTTGCGCTGCAGCACGTCCTCGAGCAGTTCGAGCGTGATCACGCGCCGGCCCGCCGTGTCCGGTGTCGCGCCCAGCACCGCCGCTTCGAGCGTGTTGTAGGCGGCACGGGCGTCGCCGTTGGCGTAGACGGCGATTCGCCGCAACAGATCTTCGTCGATGACGATCTCCCCGTATTCACTCCGGTCGCCCAGCCCGCGCTCGGCATCGCCGAGCGCGCGCCGCAGCAGCGCAACGAGCAGCTCCGGCTCCAGCGCCTGCAGCATGTAGACCTTGGTCCGCGAGAGCAGCGGCCCGATCACCTCGAACGACGGATTCTCGGTCGTCGCCCCAATCAATACGATGCTGCCGCGTTCGACCCAGGGCAGAAAGGCGTCCTGCTGCGCCTTGTTGAAGCGGTGCACCTCATCGACAAAGACGATCGTTCGCCGGCCCAATTCCCGCGAACGCTCGGCTCGCTCCATCACCTTGCGGATTTCCGCGATGCCGGAAAGCACCGCGCTGAAGGGAATGAATTCCGACCGCGTCATGTGCGCAATGATCCGCGCCAGCGTCGTCTTGCCGCAGCCGGGAGGGCCCCACAGGATCATCGAGCCGATCTCGTCGCGCTCGATCTGCGTCCGCAGCGGCTTGCCGGGGGCGAGCAGATGCTCCTGCCCAACGAATTCTTCGAGTGTGCGCGGCCGCATGCGGTCGGCGAGCGGCGTCGATTCCTTCCGCTCCCGCGTGGCTGTGGGAAAGAGGCTCATCGTCGGTCATGCCGTTCCGCAGAGTTTATTATCGCGCCTCCGGTGCCGGCGCGCTGCCGGAAAGCGGCTGCCCGGCGCGGCCCTCTTCCGACCGCTGCCGCGCGGCTTCGTAGAGCACCACCGATGCCGCCACCGCCGCGTTCAGCGATTCCACAGGTCCGGCGAGCCGAATCCGCAGAAGATCGTCGGCCGAGCGCAAGACATCCTCGGGCAGGCCGCGCGCTTCGCCCCCGATGAGCACCGCAACGGGCCCGGCCAATTCCGCCCGGTGCAACGAAGTTGCCCGCCGCCCCGCCGCGCCCTCGGTGACCGCGGTCGCTACCAACCTCACGCCGGCCATGCGCAACTGCGCCAGCAGCACCGGCGGCTGCGTCCGCACCAGGATCGGCAGCCGGAACACTGATCCAGCCGAAGCCCGCATGGCTTTCGGGCCGTATGGGCTGGCGCTGGCCGCCGCGGCCACCAGGCCGGTCGCGCCAAACGCCTCGGCCGAGCGCACGATCGTGCCCACGTTGCCGGGATCCTGCACGCCCACCAAAACCACCACCAGCGGCACCCCACCGACCAGGTCTTCAAAATGGTATTCGGGCAGCCGCACCAGCGCAGCGATTCCTTGTGGCGTTTCCGTGCCCGCGGTCGCGGCGAACAACCGGTCACTCGTGCGCAGCACGCGCGGCCCGGTCGCTTTTTCGGGGGCTCCCGCACCCGCGCCGGCCAGGCCGAGCCGCTCGAGGTGCTTTTCGCCCGACGGGCACACCAGGATGGCTTGGATTTCAATGCCGGAACGCTGAGCCTCTTCGACCAGGTGGGGGCCCTCGATGCCGGCCAGGTTCGGTTCGTCCAAATCGCCCGCCAGCGCCGCGCGAAACTTCTTCAGCCAGCGGTTTTCCCGGCTGGTAATGCGCGCCGCGGCGGAATCAGAGGCGTGCGACGATGCGGAAGGGGCGGAGTGGGCACGGTCACCCATCATAAGGGAAGCCTAGCAAAGCCCCTCAGAGCCGTAAAGATGCGTCCTCCGCGCTCACTGCCTCGCCGAGGGCTATTTCCGGGCCAGCACCACGCTTTGAAAGGTCGGCTCCAACGGCTTCAGATCGATCGAATGGAAGCCTGCGTTCCCGAGCATCCGCTGGAGTTCGGCGAACGTATACGCGTCGCCCGTCGGCGTGGTGCCCAGCATCACCATGCTGAACGCAGCCGGCGTTCGCGGCGAGATGCGGTCGTCGTTGGGCACGAATTCGAGGACGACGACCTGGCCGCCCGGCGCGAGCGCGCCGTGGACCTTGCGAGCGAGGGTTTCGATTGTCGGCGGATCGAAATGGTGCAGAAAATTGGTGAGCAGGACGACGTCGTAGCCTTCGCCAAACGGCACCTCGAACGCGCTGCCGGGGAGCGTGTGGTAGCGGCCGTCGATTCCGAATCTCGTGGCGTTCTGGCGAGCCACTTCGAGCACAGCAGTCCAGTCGACCGCGAAAATCTCGGCATTCGGGTTCTGCCGCGCGATTGCCAGGCCGTAGAGCCCATGGCCGGCGGCGATGTCGAGCACTTTCCACTTTTTCCCTTCGCCCGCGCCGAGCAGCCCGGCCAGCTTTTCGGCCGGCAGCGCCATCAGCGGAGCCATCGAACGGGCGAACTCGATCCAGAGAGGATTTTCGGGCGCCACCGAGCCGCCCGGCTGATACACCGCGCCGCCGCTACGCACGGCAGCGGTCAGCCCCGCGTAGGCGGTCATCGTTTCCGGCGAAGCGAGAAACCGGGCCATCGAGCCGAGATAGGCCGGCGAGTGCCGATCGAGAAACGCCGCCGCCGAGGGCGTAAGGCCGTAGTGGCCGTCGTCCTTGGTCACAAAGCCGTGGATGGTCAGATAGTCGCAGAGGATGCGCACGCCGCGCTCGGCCGCCTGGCAGTGGAGCGCCAGCGTTGCCGGCGTGTTTTTCCCCTCGGCGATGCCTGTGAACAGATCGATCTCGATCGCCGCCTTCATGGCCGCAGGCAGTTGGAAAGCGTTGAGTGCCTCGAAAATCGGTTCGGGAGTTACAGCGGTAGCAGGGAAGCTGGACACAATTCACCTCGGAATGGGAGCGAGTTTATCCGCGTGGCGGATTGGGCGGATTCTAAGCGATTGCGCCAGGACCAGCAAACCGGCGCCTGGGCTGCCTTCGCGAAGATCATTCTCCTGACTGCCCGTCCTCCTGGTCGGCCCTGGGGACCTCCCCTGCCATCCCGCTCCCGAACATTCGCAACGGCTTCCGTTACCGCCGTTCCCCCGCAGATCCTCCGATCGGTTGCACCCCGCGAAAGCCTGTGATAACGTTCAGCCCCGAACCACAATGCGCGCGAGCACAACTTGCCTGCTGAAATCCTAAAGATTTCCCGTGACCAACCCGATCCCGCTGTGCTCAAGCGCGCTGCGGATCTCATTCGCCGCGGCGAGGTGGTCGGCGTTCCCACCGACACCCTCTATGGCCTTGCCGCCGACCCATTCAACCTGGCCGCGGTCGAGCGCGTTTTCCGTATCAAGGGGCGAGCCGAAACCAAGGCCCTACCGATCCTGATTGCCTCGTTGGAACAGGTTCCCGTCCTCGCCCGGGAAGTCCCGGAAGTGTTTCAGCGCATGGTGAAGGCGTTTTGGCCCGGCGCGCTCACGGTGATCGTCGACGCCTCCGACCGTATCCCGTTCAAGGTGACCGGCAACACCGGCCGCATCGCCCTGCGTTGGCCGAAATGCCCGGCCGTCTGCGAGCTGATTCTCCAGGTCGATGGCCCGGTAACGGGCACCAGCGCAAACCTTTCCGGATTCCCGCCCTGTTCGAGCGCTGCACAGGTGGCCAAACAACTGGGAGACCGCCTGCCGCTCATCCTCGACGCCGGAGAGACCGGGCGCACCATGCCTTCGACCATCATCGACCTGCGCCACGGCGAGTGGCACATCGTCCGTGAAGGCGCCATCCCCGAAGCTGATATCCTCCGCGCCCTCGCTTAGTTGTTACCGGTCCTTCAGCACAATCGACGTCAGAAAACTGAATCCGCCGGCGGGATTGATATGAACGTTCTCGACGCGGGCGCGATGGACGGCGACGTTGTCGAGATACCAGAGATTGAGGTAGGGCTCGTCGCGAGCGACGATTTGCTGGATTTGGGCGTAGAGCTGCTCCTGTTGCGCCGGATCGGGCTCGACGCGAGCCTCTTCGAGCAACCGGTCTAGGGTCGGGTTCCGGTAGCGCCCGCGATTCGCCCCGGTCGGCGGAATCTCCTTCGAATCGAAAACGTAGTAGAAGATGTCCGGGTCGGTGTTCGCCCCGATCCACTTCAGCGTGTAGAGCTGAAAGCTGCCTTGGGTGATATCGGCGTAAAAGGTGCCGAATTCGAGCGAGCGGAGATTGAGCCTGACGCCCACCTGCCGCCACTGCTGCTGCAGCACGGCCCCGATCAGTCGCGAGGTTTCGTCTGTTGAAGTCTTCAGCGTCAGTTGGAAACGAATGCCATTCCGGCCGCGCTTGAACCCGGCTTCGTCGAGCAGCCGGTCGGCCTTCGCGGGATCGTAGTTGTAGTGGGGCACGTTCCCGTCGTAGGCCCAGGCGCCGGGCGGTAGCAGGCTGTAAGCGATTCGCGCCTGCCCACGCAGCAGATACTTGATGATCTGGGCGCGGTCGGTGGCATAGGCAAGCGCCTGGCGCACCCTCCGGTGCCGCAGGATCGGATCGGTGCAGTTGAAGGAGACGTATTGGACGATCGTGCCCGGCTGGTTGGTCACGCGAATGCCAGTCGTCTTCGCCAGCGCGTCCACCATGTCGGGCGTTAGCGAATTCAGGTTGATATCGGCGCTACCCTTGCGCAGCTCCAGCGCCCGCGTCGTGGCGTCGGGCACCACACGAAAAATCACTCGCTGGATGTTCGGCGGCTTCCCGAAATAGTCGGGATTCCGTTCGAGCACCACCTGCTCGCCCGGCTCCTCGCTCACGAAACGGAACGGGCCGGTGCCGATCGGGTGCACGGCCGGATTGAATCGCGCACCGGGCGTGCCCGGGCGCGGCACGATCCCGATCGCCGGCAGCATCACATCGTAAAGAAACAAAGCGTAAGGGCGCCGCAGGTGGAAAACGACGGTCAACGGATTCGGCGTATCGATCGAGCGCACGATGTCGTACGAGCCGCGCTTGGCCGTTTTCACCGCGCCCGACATGATCGATTCAAACGTGTACTTCACGTCGGCCGCCGTCAGCGGCTGCCCGTTCTGAAATCGCACCCTCGGCCGGAGATGGAAGACGTAGGTGACCGGATTGGGCATCTGCCAGCTCTCGGCCAAGTCCGGCACCACTTTCAACTGATTGTTGCGCCTGACCAGGCTGTCGTAAATCAGGCCGTCCAGATATTCCGAATTGGCGTCGGTGCCGATCCGCGGATCGAGATTGGTGGGGCTGTTTTCAAGCAGGACGACAACCGTGCCAGGCCGGCGCGTGGCCGCGGCACCTCTGCTGCAGCCCGCCAGGCAAAGGGCAACGCCGGCCGCAAGAACCAGCCCCGCAATCCCGCGCACGAATCTCCGCTTCGCTTCCCGGTGGCGCTGCGCCGGCGGCTTCCTTAGCACGGGCTTCAGCCTGTAAGCCTCCGCTGGAGCTCCGGCACTGGAGGAAAATCGAGCCAACGGCTCTTCGTTTGTAGCGTTTCCGACCCTATTTTGTGCCACGAGGAGGGTATACCACTTTTCCGAGAATCGCGGGGCGCCGGGCCCCGGTAGCTGCGGGCAGATTCCCCGGCCGGTGATGCCAGCTTTCGTAAGCGAGAATGGCAAAGGCGAAAGCTTCCTTGGCGTCCTCGGAAACGCCCAATTCCTCGGCGCGGCGCAGGCGTGTGCCGCCGAGTCCCGCTTCGAGCTGCGCCACGATGAGCGGATTGTGCGCCCCGCCGCCCGAGACGATCAGTTCATCGATCCGCATCTGCGCCACAACGAATCGGTGCAGCGCATCGAGGATCGAAAGCGGCGTCAGCAGCGTGGCCGTTGCCAGCACGTCTTCCGGCCGCGCTCCACGCGCCAGCCGCAGCAACCGCTCGACGTAGGCGTGGCCGTACTGCTCGCGCCCGGCGCTTTTCGGCGGCGCCTGGCGAAAATACGGGTCGGCGAGCAGCCGGTCGAGCACGCGGCGCAGCGGCCGCCCGCCCGTGGCCAGCCGCGCACCGCGGTCGAAACTTATCCGGCCTCCGCTAATCTTTTGCGCCAAAGCGTCGATCACCATGTTGCCCGGTCCGGTATCGAAGGCAAAAACGTCCGCTGGTTGCGCGCCGGCCGGAATCGCAGTGACGTTGGCGATGCCGCCGATATTCAGCGCCACGCGGCCGCGCCGCGCGTCGCGATAGAGCAGGTAATCGACGAAGGGGACAAGCGGCGCGCCCTGTCCGCCGAGCGCCATGTCCGCCGGCCGGAAATCGGCAACCACCGGAATCCCGGTGCGCGCCGCGATCACCGACGGCTCGCCAATCTGCAGCGTAGAGGCCACTTCGCGGCCCAGAAACCGCGACGCGCGTCCCTGGTGGTAGATCGTCTGTCCGTGCGAGCCCACCAGGTCGATCTTCGCCGGCGAAACGCGGAAGCGCCGGCAGGCGGCAAGCGCCGCTTCGGCAAACAGCTCGCCGACGAGGAAATTCAGCTGGCTTATCTCGGCCGCCGTCGCGCGAACACCCTCGGCGATCCGCAGCACCTTTCGGCGCACGGCCCCGGGGTAGGGAATGGTGACAAATTGCTCGAGCCGTGCCTTGAGCCGCGGGGGCGCGCCCTCGATCCGCGCCAGCGCCACGTCGATGCCGTCGGCCGAGGTTCCGGAGATGAGCCCGAGAACGCGCATCAGGAGATCTGCTTCTTCAGCTCGGCCAGCAGCGCGAGCGCATCGATCGGCCGCAGCGTATCGGGATCGAGCGCGCGCAGCGTCTCGACGATTTTCTGGTCGAGCGGGGTAAAGATCGCCGGCTGTTCCGCCGCTCCGGGCGAGAGCCTTTCCGAGAGCTGCTGCTCGCTTTGTTCGTGCCGCTGCAGGATCTCCCGCGCCCGCTCGATCACCCGCGGCGGCAGCCCGGCCAGCTTGGCCACTTCGATGCCGTAGCTGCGGTCGGCCGTGCCCGGCTCGACCCGGTGGAGGAAAACGATCTGCTGCCCGGTTTCGCGCACGGCGACATGCAGGTTTTGCACCCCCTCCAGGCGATCGGCCAGCTCGGTGAGCTCATGGTAATGCGTGGCGAAGAGCGTGCGCGGACGCGGGTGCGCGTCCAACGCTTCCACCACCGCCCAGGCGATCGCCAGCCCGTCGTAGGTTGCCGTGCCCCGGCCCACTTCGTCGAGCAGCACCAGGCTCGCTTCGGTTGCCGTGTTCAGGATCGCCGCCACTTCGCTCATTTCCACCAGGAAAGTCGAACGGCCGCGCGCCAGATTGTCGGAAGCGCCGATGCGGGTGAAGACACGGTCGGTGATCGGCAACCGCGCCTCGGCCGCCGGAACGAACGAGCCCATCTGCGCCAACAGCACGATCAGCGCCGCCTGCCGCAGATAGGTGGATTTGCCGCCCATGTTTGGCCCGGTGATCACCTGGATCGCGTGAGTGGTCGAATTCAGGTACAAATCGTTGGGCACGAAACGCTCGCCGCCCCGCTCAAGCAGCCGCTCGAGCACCGGATGCCGCCCGCCGACGATGCACAGCTCGTGCCCATCGTGAAATGCGGGCCGCACATAGTTTCGTTCGGCGGCCAGCCGACCAAAGTTCACCAGCACGTCGATTTGCGCCACAGCCCCGGCCGTGGCCCGCAACCGCTGCGCGTGGCCAGCCACCCAGCCGCGCAGCTCGGTGAAGAGCCGCCGCTCAATTTCCAAGATCCGGGAATCGGCTTCGAGCACCTTGCGCTCGTACTCCTTGAGTTCCGGCGAGATGAAGCGCTCGGCGCCCACCAGCGTCTGTTTGCGCTCGTAATCGGGAGGCACCAGATGCAAATTGGGCTTCGATACCTCGATCGAATAGCCGAACACTTGATTGAAGCGGATCTTCAGCGAGCCGATCCCGGTGCGCTTCCGCTCGCGCTCCTCCATCTGCGCGATGGTCTGTTTCGCGTTCTGGCTCAGTCCACGCAGCTCGTCGAGTTCCGCGTCGTAGCCCTTGCGGATGATCCCCGGCTCGTTGGGCTGCGCCGGTGGATCGTCCGCCACAGCCCGCTCGATCCGCTCGCGCACGTCGGCCAGTTCGTCGAGCCCGTCGCGCAGTTCCGCCAGCCGCGCGCTCGCGCAGCGGGCAAGGAACCCACGAATGAGCGGCAGCCGTGCCAGCGACTGCCTGAGCGCCACCAGGTCGCGCGGTGTGGCCACGCCCAGCGTGATCCGGCTGGTCAGGCGCTCGAGGTCCAACACCCCGGCTAGGTCCTTGCGCAGTTCCTCGCGTAGCACCGTCGAGGCGGCCAGCTCGGCCACGGCGTCCAGCCGCGCATCGATCTCCGCCCGATCCACGGAGGGCCGGAGAATCCACGAGCGCAGCAGCCGCGCGCCCATCCCGGTCGCCGTCTCGTCGAGCGAGGCGAGCAGCGTCGCTTCGGTTATGCCGCCAGAGAGCGGCACCACCAGTTCCAGATTCCGCACCGTCGCATCGTCCAGCACCAGCGCGTCGCGATCATGGTAAAAGCGGATGCGGTCGAGGTGATCGAGTCCGCCGCCGCCTACCCCAGACGTCTCGCGCAGGTAATGCACCAGAGAACCGGCCGCCGCCAGCGCTTGCGGATGGCCCTCCAGCCCGAAACCCTCGAGCGTCACCACGCCAAACTGCTCGGTGAGCAGCCGCGTGCCGTAATCGGGGCGGAAAACCCAGTCGTCCAGTCGCGTCTCCGTCGCCCCGGCGCTAACCGCCTCACGCGCGTTGGCAAAAAGCGTAGTCGGTCGCGGCAGCAGGATTTCCCGTGGATGGAGCAGCTCGAGTTCCTCGCGCAGCCGGGTTTGCGCGTCGGCGCCGGAAAACTCGGTGGCGGAAAACTCGCCGGTCGAAACGTCGACAACGGCCAGACCAGCGATACCTTCATCCGAGTCGCGGGCAATCGCCGCCAGGTAGTTGTTCTCGCGCGGCTCGAGCAGCGGGAAATCGGTCGCCGTCCCCGGTGTGATTACGCGGATCACATCGCGGCGGACGAGCTTCTTTTTCCGCGAAGGCTCCTCCATTTGTTCGCAGATGGCCACCTTGTGGCCGGCGCGCACCAGCCGGGCAATGTAATTCTCGGCCGCGTGATAGGGAACGCCGCACATGGGCACGGCCTGGCCGGCCTCGCGATTGCGTGAGGTAAGCGTGATCTGCAGCTCGCGGGAAGCGACAATGGCGTCCTCGTAGAACAGCTCGTAGAAGTCACCCAGCCGGAAGAGCAGCAAGGCCTGGGGGTAGCGCTGTTTGATGCCGTGATATTGGCGCAGCAGCGGGCTGTTCGGTTCGGCCATGTCTCGGGTCGCGCCAGCGGAAGGCCGGCACTCGAAGCGTTATACCTTCGCGCAAGGTATTCTGTCGAGCGGGGGCACGACGCCCGGCCCGGCTATACTGGGTGGCAGCCATGTCGGAAGCCGGGTTGGAAATCGAAATCAAGCTGCGCGTGGCCGACGAGCCGGCTGCCCGCCGGTTGCTGCGCCGGCTGCGCGCGCGGTCTCTTGGGCGAATTCACGAGCAAAACACCCTGTTCGATACCGCCGAAAACGTGCTGGGCCGCTCCGGGCGCATTCTCCGCGTCCGCCACGTGCAAAAGATGGGGCAGGAAAGCTCCCTGCGGAACGGCTCGCGCCCGCGCCGAAAGCTGTCACCACCCACCGGCGTGCTCACCTTCAAAGCTCCCGTCGAGGGCGGCCGTTACAAGGCCCGTGAGGAGATTGAGGTCTCGATCGATCCGCCCGAGCGCGCCGAGCACATCCTCGGCCGGCTCGGCTATCGCCCCTGGTTCCGTTATGAAAAGTTCCGCACCACCTTCCGCCTGCCCGGCTTGCCCCGGCTCTCGGTCGAACTCGACGAGACGCCCGTCGGCGTCTTTTTCGAGCTCGAAGGCCCGCGCGATTCGATCGATCGCGCCGCGCGGCGCCTGGGATACCAGCCGTCCGATTACCTCAACGTCAGCTATTACGAGCTGTTCCTCGAGCAGCGCGAGCGCCTCGGCCTGCCTCCGGACGCCATGGTGTTCCCTTCGAAGGAATAATCGGCAATTTCCGCGACTCTGTTCTTGACAAAGGTTGCGAGTCCACCTAGTAAGGAATAGGTAGGAGGAATGGACTTGAGCAGACGTCATGCCGGCCTTCGACCGCTCGCCTTTTGCGGGGCGCGTCGGGCCGGCGGTTCCGTTCCGGTGGCGATCGGTCCGGGGATTTAGGCGCCCTGAATTGGTGCCCTGTGGCCGCCCGCCTGCTATCGGCCACGGGGCTTTTCTTTTGCCCGGGCGTCATTGCGAGTCCACCGAGGAGGCGGGTGTGCTGAGGGCCACGGAAATCCTGGGGGCTCAGACCTACGACGCCCAGGGCAACTTTGTCGGGCTCCTGAAGGAGATGTTCATCGAGCCCGCAGAGCAACCCAATCGCGTCGCGTGGTTTCTGCTCACCCGAGGCCGGTTCCAGCCGCTGGTAGCCCGTTGGGACCAGTTGGCCTTCGTCGCCCCGGGAACCGTGCGGCTCAGCGTGGACGAGCGCACTCTGGGCCCCTACGTCCCGAACGAAGCCTGGCTTGCCGTCCGCAAAGACTTGCTCGACCGGCAGATCATAGACACCCATGGGAGGAAGGTCGTTCGCGTCAATGACATCGCCATGGCCGAGGTCCGCAGCGACGGCGCCGTCGAACTCCGCGTCACCCAGGTCGACGTCGGCCTGCCCGGTGCCGTTGGGCGCCTTCTCCAGGGCCTGGCGCCCACGCAGGTGATCCGGCGCCTGCAGGAAAAGCTCCCGCCTCGCGTCATCCCCTGGGAGTTCGTGAACCTGATCGAGCCCGACCCGCTGCGCCGCGTCAAGCTCCGCCTGACCGGCCACCGCCTCGCTCGGCTACACCCGGCCGACCTTGCCGATATCATGGAGGAACTCTCGCCCACCGAGCGCGAGGGCATCATCGCCTCGCTCGATGAGCAGACCGCTGCCGATGTGATCGCCGAACTCGACCGGCGCTTGCAGACGCAGGTGGTCGAAAAGCTAGCCCCCGGCCGGGCCGCCGAGATTCTCGAGGAGATGGAGCCGGACGAAGCGGCCCATCTGCTGGCCGATCTGCCTCCCGAGACCAGCCAGGAACTGCTCTACGAACTCTCCCGCGAAGACGCCCGTGGGGTGAGCGAACTGCTCCAGTTCGGCGAAGGCACCGCCGGCTGGATGATGAACACCGAATTCGTCTTTGTCGGTCAGGACGCCACGTGCCAGGAAGCGGTCAACTGGATCCGTTCGCGCGACATCCATCCCGACCAGATCGACACGGTCGTGCTGATCGACGCCCTCGCCGTTTTCTCGGGTATGGTGCCCGTCGGCCGGCTGCTGCTCGCCGACGACGAACGTCCCTTGCGCGAATTGCGCAGCGAGCCGCTGCTCTCGGTGCGCGCTGAAACCGAGGAAAAGGAAGTTTTCGAGTTGTTCGACAAGTACAATCTGCGGAGCCTCGCGGTGGTCGACGGGGATAACCGCCCAATCGGCGTGATCACGGTCGATGACGTCGTCGGCCGCCTGCGGCGGAAGCTATGAACTGGCCCACACTTGCCAATCGGATTCGCTCGTCGCGCCGCCGGCCCGAAGTCAAGCCGACCCTCCGCCACCGCCTGCATCACTGGCGCCGCCGCATGTTTCTGTTCCTGGCGGTGATCGGACCTGGGCTCATCACTTCCAACGTCGACAACGACCCCGGCGGCATCGCCACTTATTCCCAGGCCGGCGCCCAGTTTGGGTACTCGCTCCTCTGGACCATGATCCCGCTCACCGTTCTGCTCTATGTCGGTGAGGAGATGTGCGCCCGGATGGGCGTTGTCACTGGCAAGGGGCTATCGGACCTGACGCGCGAGGAGTTCGGATTTCGCTGGACCTTTTTCATCATGCTGGCCGGTTTGCTGGTCGATTTGGGCAACACGACCGCCGAATTCGCCGGCGTGGCGATGGGGATGGGGGTGTTCGGCGTCTCCAAGTACATCGCCGTGCCGGTAGCTGCTCTGCTGGTTTGGTTGCTCGTGGTGCGCGGCACCTACCGCGTCGTCGAAAAGGTCTTTCTCGTAGGCTGCGGTTTCTACGTCTGTTACGTGCTTTCAGCCTTGCTTGCCGAGCCCGACTGGTCGAAGGCGCTTCGCGCGACCCTCGTCCCCGATGTTCATTTCAGCGGCCCCTATCTGGTTATGCTGATCGGACTGGTGGGAACGACAGTGGCGCCCTGGCAGTTCTTCTACCTCCAGGCGAGCGAGGTGGAAAAGAAGGTCGGCGCCAAACAGTACCGTCACGCACGCATGGACGTACTGCTCGGCAGCATCACCTCAATGGCCGTGGTCTTCTTCATCATCGTCTGCACCGCCGCCACGCTCAATCTCCACGGGCTCACCAACATCAACAGCGCCGCACAAGCCGCTTTGGCGCTCGCTCCACTCGCCGGACGCTGGGCCTCCTGGCTGTTTGCCTTCGGCCTTATCAATGCCGCCGTGTTTTCGGCTTCCGTTCTGCCCCTTTCCACCGCCCATGTGATCTGCGAAGGACTCGGTTTCGAGGCCGGCATTGACCGCAAGGTCGGCGAGGCGCCGATTTTTTATGGGCTCTACACAGGCTTGATCGTCGTTGCCGGCACCATCATTTTGATTCCCAAGGCGCCGCTTTTCAAAATCCTGTTGTTCTCACAGGTGGCTAACGGAATTTGGCTGCCGATTGTACTCATCTTCATGCTCTTGCTGATCAACCGCCGCGACTTGATGGGCCGGATGACCAACGGCCCCATCTTCAACCTGATCGCCTGGTCGTCCAGCATCGTGATGATCCTGGTGACGCTCGTCTGGATTTATATGTCGATCTTCCCATCCAAGGCGCTGCCGGGAATGTTCCTTCTCCCATAGGTGGTTTCGCGTGGGCCGGACTAGCCGATGACTGGGCGCCCCTCTACCGTCGGATTCTGAGGAAAGTGGGAACCAAACTCTGGTCGTGTGCCCGGATCCGTTTCACCGGATCGACAGCTTGCGGCGTCTCACTCCGGTGGCCTTCACGCCGCAGTGAGCGGGCGATGGACTGCAGTTAGGACGGGCTCGCGCTCGGTGTCGTTTGCGGCGCGCGCCAGGCGTTCGCAGACGTTCACCAGCATCAGGAAAACGCTCAGCAGGCAGGGCCTGGCGTCGTCACGCAGCCGCGTCCCGCTGGTCGCCAGTTGCGCCAGCACCATCGCCCGGGTCGAGAGGAACTGGTTGATCTCGGCGCACCGCCGGTTGTCGAGATCGCCCCTCATCGCCTCGCGGCGGAATTCCGCGCACTCGGCATCCACTTTCCGGAGGAAGTGCAACGGGCACAAACCCTCCGACTCGAGAACCAACGGTACGACCCCTCGGCAAAGAGGGTACTGGCAATCCGTATTCATAGTTACTACGTAGTACCCTATGTTGGCGCTGCGGTAAACTATTCCGGCCCATACTGCCTTCAATCAGTTACCCCCGGCCTCTTCCTCGCCATTCCCCCGCCGCGCGCCGGCCAGCTGGTCCGGTTTCCATCGGCCGGACTGGCCCCCCCGCAGATGCGCCACCGCTCCGCAGGCGGTTGCACGGACTTCCGGCCTATGCTAGCTTCGACGCCGAAGTTAAAAGATATAAACACAGGCGCCAATCACTTTGCTGAAGCCGTCGAACCGCACGGAAGCCCGGCTGCTCGAACAACTCGACCTCGAACGCCTGCCTCGTCACGTGGCCATCATCATGGACGGCAACGGCCGCTGGGCCGGCCGCCGCCATCTGCCGCGTGTCGCTGGCCACCGCGCAGGCGTGCAGGCAGCCCGCCGAATCATCGAAAGCTCGGCCCGACTCGGAATTGAGGCGCTGACTCTCTATGCCTTTTCGGTGGAAAACTGGCGCCGGCCGCATGCTGAGGTCGATTTCCTGATGCGGCTGCTGCGGGAGTACCTGCACAAGGAACTCCCCGTCATTCACAAGAACAACATTCGCCTGATCGTGATCGGCCGCGGCAGCCAGTTGCCCACGGAGGTCCGGCACGACCTGGACGAAGCGATGAAGCTCACCGGCGCCAACACCGGCATGAAGCTTGTCGTGGCGCTCAATTATGGCGGCCGCGCCGAACTGGTGGATGCCTTCAACGCGATTCTCCGCAGTGCCGAGCAATCCGGCGGGCCGCTGCCCACCGTCGACGAGCAAATGATTTCCGATCACCTTTACACCGCCGGCCTGCCCGATCCCGATCTGCTCGTGCGAACCAGCGGCGAGATGCGCGTCAGCAATTTCCTGCTTTGGCAGATCGCTTATGCGGAAATTTACGTAACCGAAACGCTTTGGCCGGACTTCCAGGTCGCCAGCCTGATCGAGGCCCTGATCGAGTTTCAGAAGCGCGAGCGGCGCTATGGCGGACTCGGACCCGGACGGCGAAGTTCCAAGGGGCAAGCCGCGTCCTGAGCCGATCGGCTCGAATGCGGCGGCACCGGTTTTCCCCGGAGGGTATCCCAACTTTGTTCTGGAAACGAACGGCGACTGCGGCCATCCTCATGCCGGTAATCGTCGCGCTGGTTTTGTTCGCTCCGCTGTGGCTGCTCTCGGGAGTGGCGGGCGTGGTGCTCCTGCTCGCTCTTTGGGAGTTTTTCCGTCTCGGGGAAATAGCCGGTTACTCCGGATTCGTCCAATGGACAACGCTCTGCTCGCTGCTGATCGTCTACGTGCAGTGGGCGAACGCCAGCGCCCCCAATGCCTCGCGCCGGCCCGCGACGCGGCTGCTTCCGTTCCATCCCGCTTCGGTTCCGAGCGGCCTCGAAGCCGTGCTGTTTCTCTTCCTGCTCGGTTTGGCAATTAGCGTCAGTTTCACAAAACTCGAGCTGAGCCGGCGTCTTTCGGCGCTGATCATGAGCGTCGGGGGGCTGTTGCTCGTGGCGCTGCCGCTGAGCTACCTGATTCGCATTGCCGGGCTTCCCAGCGGAAGGCGTTTCCTTCTGCTAGTGCTTGCGCTGATCTGGGCGGGAGACATCTGTGCCTATCTTGTGGGCAAGAGCGTGGGCAGGATCCCAATGGCTCCCATTCTGAGCCCGAAGAAGACCTGGGAGGGGGCAGCGGCAAACCTGCTCGGCTCGCTGGTGGTCGGCTACATCGCGGCCCGCTGGCTGCCGTTGCCCGCAATGACGGTTTTGGGCCTGGTCCTGATGGCCAATCTCGCCGGGCAGGCTGGTGACCTGCTAGAATCAGCCTATAAGCGGAGCGCCAGCGTTAAGGATTCCGGCCAGCTCCTCCCCGGGCATGGAGGCATGCTCGATCGGATCGACAGTCTCACGCTGGCCGCACCCATGGCCTGGTGGTACCTCTGGTGGCTCTTGGGCACCGGGCGCCTCCGCTAAATCGACCAGACACGGGCGAAATGAAACGAATCGCGCTGTTGGGCTCCACAGGATCGATCGGACGCCAATCCCTGCAAGTCGTTGATTCCCTCCGAAATCTTTTCTGCATCCGCGGCCTTGCCGCCGGCGGCAATCTCGATGAACTCACCGGCCAGATTATCCGTCACCGGCCGGCGCTGGTTTCGGTTGGTTCGGCTGGGCTCGCCGACCAGCTGGCCGAACGGCTTCGCGCTGCCGGCGTCGCCCCGCTGCCGGAAATTGGCTGGGGCGCCGAAGGCATCGAGCGAGTGGCCACCGATCCCGAAGCCGACCTGGTGATTTCCGCCGCGGTCGGCGTCGTCGGCCTGCCGGCCACCTACAAGGCGATCGAGCTGGGCAAGTCCGTGGCTCTGGCCAACAAGGAAGTAATGGTCGCCGCCGGGGCGCTGGTTTCCGCCGCGGCCCGCCGCGCCGGCGTGGACATCCTGCCGATCGACAGCGAGCACAGCGCCATCCACCAGTGTCTTCGCGCCGGCAATCGCCCTGAACTGAAGCGCATCGTGCTCACCGCTTCCGGTGGCCCCTTCCGCAGAACGCCCCTTTCCCGGCTAAAAAACGTGACTCCCGAGCAAGCGTTGGCACATCCAAATTGGAAGATGGGGCAGCGCATCACCATCGATTCGGCAACCCTGACGAACAAGGGTTTCGAAGTGATCGAGGCTCGCTGGCTCTTCGACGCCGCCCCGGAGCAGATCGACGTGGTGATTCATCGGCAATCCACCGTCCACTCGATGGTCGAGTTCGTCGACGGCTCGGTGGTGGCGCAGCTCGGTCCGCCCGACATGCGCATCCCGATCCAGTACACGCTCACCTATCCCGCACGGCTTCCGGCCAACGGCTTCTCGCTCGACTGGACACGGATGCGGCTGGATTTCGAGCCGGTTTCGGCCAAAAAGTTTCCCTGCCTGGGTCTGGCTCGCCAAGCGCTGAAGGCAGGCGGCTCGTTGCCCTGTGCGCTGAATGCGGCCGACGAGGTAGCCGTGGCGGCGTTTCTCGAGCGCCGGCTGGCTTTTCAGGACATCGCCCGCGTGATCGAGCAGGTTCTTGCCCGCATGCCCCGCACCCGCTTCGAACGCATCGACGATGTGCTCGCCGCCGACGCCGATGCGCGCCGTCTGGCCCGTGAAGAGGTGCGGCAAAGGGAGGCGGCCGGCGCATGAACAATTTCCTGATCAGCGTCGGCGGGATCGTCATCCTGCTCGGCGTGATGATTCTCATTCACGAGTGGGGCCACTTCGTGGTCGCCCGGCTCTGCGGCGTTCGTGTCGACGTTTTCTCGATCGGCATGGGCCCTCGGATCTGGGGCATCAAACGCGGACCGACAGACTACCGCCTCAGCGCCGTGCCGATCGGCGGCTACGTCCGCATGGCTGGAGAAAATCCTGCTGAAGAGCTTACCGGTGCTCCCTACGAGTTCATGTCCAAGAAGCGCTGGCAGCGCGCCCTGATCATTCTCGCCGGCCCCACCATGAACATCGTGCTCGCGGTCGTCATTGCCACGGCCATACTGATGGCTGGCAAGGCCGAGCCCGACTTCTTCCGGCACCGCCCTGAAATTTCCGCCATCATCCCGAACTCCGCGGCTCAGCGGGCCGGTTTGCGCTCCGGCGATCTGCTGCTCCAGGTCAACGGCAAGAACGTCCAAACATGGAAAGACGTAATGTGGCAGATCATGTTCGTCGCGCCCGGCTCGAAGTTCCCCGTCGTCGTCGAGCAGAATGGCCAGCGCCGCCGGTTGGAAATCCAGACTTCTACCGAGAGCACGCAAGTCTCCATGCTCGGCTATCCGGTCGAGTCCACGCTCATCGATAAGGTCGAGCCGGGAAAGCCCGCGGCCAAGGACGGCCTGCAAGCCGGCGACCGGGTCGTTGCCGTCAATGGCGACACCGCCGTCAGCCAGGCGCTGGTTGCGTTGACCATCGAGGACTCCAAGGGCAAACCAGTGCAGCTAACCATCGAGCGTGATGGCCGCCTGCTCAACCTGACGGTGCACCCCACCTACGGGAAACTCGAAGGGCAGGAGCGCTGGTACATCGGCGCCTACTTCGCGCCTCCTCCCACCTATCGTGTCGACCGCCTTTCCAGTGCGATTCGGGGCGGCGTGCGCTTCAACGTCATGCTCACCGCCGCGATCGTCCACACTATCTGGAGGCTTGTCGAGCACAAGGATAAGCTCAAGGTAATCACCGGGCCAGTAGGAATCGCCGAAGCCACCAGTCAGGCCGCCCGCGAAGGCCTGATGGACTTCCTGCAGCTGATGGCCGTCATCAGCCTCAACCTAGGCATTGTCAACCTGCTGCCGATCCCGATCCTCGACGGTTGGGCTCTGCTGACGCTCGGCGTCGAAGGCACGCTCCGTCGCGATTTGAGCGTCGCGGCGAAAGAGCGCGCGATACAGGTGGGCGTGATTTTCCTGTTCCTGCTGATCCTGGTCGTCACTTACAACGACATCCTGCGGATCGTGACGGGCGGTCACTGACGGCCCGAGTCGGCCTGCCCGGCCGGACGCGGCCGCTGCTTCCGTTTTACGGCTACCGCCGCGCTCGCCACCCACAGCGCCGCCGCCACCAGCGGCAACGGCGGATCCTGGGCCAGCGCCAGGAAACCTGCCCCCACCAGCACCAGCGCAATCCAGATGTGCCAGTCGCTCTCGAGCGTCCAGCCGAATTCCTCGAATCGCTCAAGCGCCAAATTCATCGCGGTTTCCAAGTTATCCCGACCCTGGGATTTCGATAACTGTACCGCTTCCGCCGGCCGATCCGGCTTTATCTGGTAGTTGGGCAAATAGAGCGCCTTGGGAGATTCAGCCGGGGTCAATGGCTCCGGCTCCTGGTCGGTTACCTCTTGGGTGCTGGCGTCTTCCGGCCCCGTTTCCCCGATCCCTGCCTGTACCGGCTCCGCGGCCTCCTGCATCGGCTCCGTTTGCAACAACATGTCTTCGTCGCGCCGGCGGCGTCCCGCTTCGATCAGCGCCTCTAGCCAGGGAGGGGGAGGAGCTGGCGTGGCAGGTTCCCCTGCCTGTGCGTCTTTCTTCATTGGCGTCGCTGCCTCCTTCTCTGCCTGTTTTTCCTCCGTCGAGTCGGGGGCGGCGTCGCAAACAGGAGCCACGCCGGCAGGGCAGGGCGAATCGGCTTCACTCATCTGCACCGCTTCTGTTGCCGATTCCTCCGCCGGCTCCGGGGCGAGTGGCCTGGCAGAAAACTCGTCACGGCGGCCACGATCGTTTAGCGAAAGGATCGAGGGCAACGCCGCGCCTTCCGCGGCACAGGCATCGTTAGGCGAAAGGGAAGCAGCGGCAAAGGGCGCCTCGGCTTGAGTTGTGGCGGCTTCGGCCACCTCTGCCGGTTCGCCTTCTACCCGCTCCGTCGCCAATGCTTTCTCCGTTTGGGCCTGAACTGCCAGGCATTCCCGGATCTGCACCAGACTTTCCTGGGGCAGGGAAGCGAACCGCACGCCTGCGCTCCGCCCCGAAGCCGAAATCCACGCGATCCGGCACGTTCCGCGCGCCCGCTGCTTAGGCTGCAAGGAGAGCGAGAAGCGGATTTCTCCAGCATTTGCATTCGCCAAGGGATTCGCCACGCTGATCTTCATCCCCTGTTCGTTCAGGTCCAGTACGATCCCGCCATTGCTCGGTTCGAGGTCGAGATAGATGAGAGACTGGGGAACTTGCCGCAAGGACTGACGCCGCTCGGGATTCATAGCCTTCTCGGAAGTGGCCAGCGGGAAACCGGCTGAAGAATCGCCCGCTCGCGAATCGCGTGCACACGACTTCACGCCCACCCGGCTTGCAGGTTCCGTGCCACACGCTTGCGCCTGCAACCCTCCGGCAGCCGGGCAGTTAGCGCCGGGGAAGGCCACTTCGGCCGTGGCCACATGCAACTCTCTGCACATTCCGGCTCCCGCGCCAGCCGTGAAACGGACCGCAGCTTCCCTTGCCATACTCGTGTAGAATGTGAGGTTGAGTCTGTCTGCCGATCCACGCCGAGGAACAAAGGTGGCCACTAGCTCTTCGCACCGGGTTTCGACCGGCGAACGCATCAATATCTCGTCTCAGCCGGGCCGGCTCGAAGGGGAATTGGGTCGCCGGGGCATCCGTCTCACCCGCCAGCGCCGGATTCTGCTCCGTATCATCGATACCGCCCCCGAGCACCTCAACGTCGAGGTCTTGCTGCGGCAGGCGCGCCACTTCGATCCCCGCCTGAATCGCGTCACCGTCTATCGCACGCTCGATCTGCTGAAACGCTTCGGCCTGGTCGACGAACTCGATCTGCTCCACCTGCGCGGCCATCAGCACTATTACGAGACGCACGGTCCCCGCGATCACATCCACGTCGCCTGCCTTGGCTGCGGGAAAGTTCGCGAAGTGGAAAGCGAGCTCTTCGATCGCCTCAAGCGCCAGATCGAGCGCGAATGTGATATTGAGATCACTGTCGCCCGCACCGAAATCGGCGGCTATTGTCCCGCCTGCCGCCGGCGCTCCTGAATCCTGCTTACTACAGCCGGTGAGTAACGCAGGCTTCGACCTGTAGCTTTCGCTTCGAATGTGACCGAGCAGGCCACAGGCTAAAGCCTTTGCCACCACGCAGGCAAGAACCACAAGGCCGGGCACCACGCAGGCGTGTGCCACATCGGCGCGCTGATTTGAACGCGATTCGGCGCGCGGCTAGGCTAAAAGAGGCAGCGGCGTGGCTCACGCCAATCCAGCCGCCACAAGGCATCGGCCATGGAAATGTTCTGGCGGGACCTGCGCTACGCACTGCGGTCGCTCGCGCGCTCGCCGGCATTCGCCATCGCGGCGATTCTCGCCATGGCGGTGGCCATCGGCGCGAACACCGCGGTTTTCAGCCTGTTCGACGCCGTCGTTTGGAATGCGATTCCAGTCCACGATTTCGGCAACCTGGTTCTGATCCACGAATATCGCACCAGGCGCCGCGGAGAGATCGGCGTTTCCCCTCCGGATCTTTTCGATTGGCAGAAGTACGCCAACTCCTTCACCGGGCTCGCCGGTTCCGAGAATGAGGAGTTCACACGCACCGGCGCGGGAGGGGCCGTGCGGGTGAACGCATCGGCCGTCACGCCAAATTTCCTCGCGGTGCTCGGCGCCAAGCCGCTGCTGGGCCGCGCGTTCACGGCGAGTGAGGCGCAGCCGGGCCACAACCACGTCGCCGTCCTCAGTTACCGCTATTGGCAAAGCGATTTTGGCGGGCGCGATGTCGTCGGCAAAACAATCCAGCTCAATCACGCTTCCTACACGATCGTCGGCGTGATGCCGCGCGGAATCGGATCTCCCGGCATCGACCTTTGGGTCCCGCTCGCTCTCAGCCCCGCTCAGGCGGCCAATCGCGCCGATCATTCGCTCGTCGTCCTTGGGCGGCTTCGGCCTGGGGTTTCGCTCGCGCAAGGACAAGCCGAACTCGTGACCATTGCCGCGCGCCTGGCCAAGGCTTTCCCCGCGACAAACCGGAATCTCTCGGTGCGCGTCCGGTCCCTGCGCGCCTGGATCAATGGGGATCTCGCTTACGACTGGGGCCTGATGTTCGTGGCGGCAATGGGCCTGGTGCTGCTGATCGCCTGCGCCAACGTCGCGAATCTGCAACTGGCGCGCGGCGCGGCACGCCAAAAGGAGATCGCCCTGCGTGCCGCCCTTGGCGCCTCGCGCGAGCGTTTGGCGGGGCAGTTGCTGCTGGAAAGCCTCGTGACGTCGCTCATCGGAGCGGCGTTGGGATTGCCGCTGGCCGAGGCGGGCATTCGCGTGATTGAAGCTTCGCTGCCGACCGCCGTCAGCGAGCAGATCGTCGGCTGGAGCCGAATCTCGATCAATGGGCGCGTGCTGGTTTTCACCGCGGCGATTGCGGTGCTCGCCGGCGTCGTCTCGGGAATGCTGCCCGCGATCGCCGGCTCCCGGCCCGATCTGGTGGGAACATTGAAAGAAAGCGGGCGGTCGTCGACGCCGGGGCGCGTCCGCGGCTGGCTGCAAGGCGCACTGGTGGTCGCGCAGGTGGCACTGGCGCTGGTGCTGCTGGTGGCGACCTCGCTCATGGTGGGCGGGGTGCAAAACCTGGCGGGCAGGCAGGAGCGCTACGCCCCGCCGAATCTGCTCGATTTCCAGGTTGTGCTGCCGGACTCGAATTACAACCACGCGCAGCGGCGGGCCTTTTACCGGCAGGCCCTCGCCAAACTGCGGGCTGTTCCCGGCGTTCGCTCGACCGCGCTCTTCACTTCGTTTCCCTTGAGCAACGGGAGGACACGCACACTTCACTTTCAGGTGGCCGGCCGCGCGCAGGAGTCGCGCGAGCGGTCTTTCGCCTTGCCCATTGCTGTCAGCCAGTCGATCAGCCCCGGCTTCTTCTCCATGCTCCATATTCGGCTCATCACCGGCCGCGCTTTTACCCACGCGGACGGATCGGGCACGCTGCCGGTGGCCATCGTGAGCCGCAATCTGGCCGAACGCTTTTGGCCCGGCCGGAGCGCAATCGGCCGCCAGATTCGCTGGGTGAATTCAGGGAAGCATGGTCCGTGGCTGACCATCGTTGGAATCGTCGGCAACGTACTCTGGTCTTGGACCGACAGGACATCCGAATACGCGATCTTCCAGCCTTACACGCAGGATCCGCGAGGTTATTCGTCGTTCGTGGTCGCGGGCGGACACGACGCGGATGCGCTCGTGCCGGAAGTGCGGCAGGCGATCGCTTCCATCAACCCCGATCTGCCGCTTTCGGGCGGAGCGGGCGGGCAGATCCGGTCGCTCAGGCAGGACATTCGGGATGCCACCGCCGGGCTGGGCGTCGTTGCCGAGCTAATGAGCACGCTGGGGCTCATCGCCTTTGCGCTGGCGGCGATTGGCGTCTACAGCCTGACGGCCTATTCGGCGGCGCAGCGGAGACATGAGATCGGCGTGCGCATGGCGCTGGGCGCCGATGCGCGCAGCGTGCTCGGGCTGATGCTGCGCCGCAGCTCCGTGCTGCTCGCCATCGGCGTGGCCGTTGGCCTGCCGCTCGCTTACGCCCTGGCGCGGCTGCTCGGCGGGCTGATTTTCGGCGTTGGCTCGACTAATGTGGCGGCCTTTGCCGGTGCTATTGCCGTCCTCGCGGCCGCCGCGCTGGTCGCCGGCTATTTCCCCGCACGGCGCGCCGCCCAGGTCGATCCCGTCGAAACCCTGCGGGCGGAATAGGCCAAAGTATTTGCCGTGAGCCGCGAGGGCGGCGCAGTAGCAGCCGGGCATGTAGACCGCACGAACCGGGACACGATGCCGAACCAAAAACGGAGGATCTGGTGCATTTTCAAGCGGATGTAATTTTCAAAGCGGGACATTTCGGGGATTTCTTTCCGTGCCGTATGGGCGGGCGAGGATGGCCGGACCGCCGAGCAAACAACTCGTCTGCCGGCGCGAGCCTAGCAGACTCTGCGCGGTAGCGCAGAAATCGCCTCACCGTAAACACGCCGCCACAGGCCGCCAGGCCCCGAAAACAGCCATAGCCAACACGCCGGAGATGTGATGGGTCCGCCAAACCGGGAGGGAACGTCGCACTTGCTCACTTAGTCCTGTTCCCGTCACCGCAGGAGTTGATCCGCCGGAATTGACAGCCATGGGGAGCCTGCATAAGATTGCAATATGCAACAGTTAGAATGTGCAAGTGTACAGCATACTTCTGCGACGGACTGCGCGGCGGAAATCCTCGACACCATCCCAACCGTGATGCGCTTTATCCGGGTCCAGATGCGCCGGCATCGCGGGTCCGATTTGTCCGTGCCCCAGTTTCGGGCGTTGGCATTCCTGAGCCTCAGCCCGGCGGCCTCCTTGTCGGCCCTAGCCGATTTCCTCGGGCTGTCGCTGCCGGCCACGTCGCGGCTGATCGAGGGGCTGGTGCGAAAGGGCTTGGTGCTCCGGCGAATCCCTGCGGGCAACCGGCGAGTCGTCGCACTCTCGGTCAGTGCTCGTGGGCAGAAAAGCGTTTCCGCCGCGCGACGGGCCACGGAAAAGCAACTAACGAAAGTCGTGGGCGCACTGGGTGAGCAAGACCGTGCGATCGTCCGGCGGGCCCTGCATGTCCTGCGCGAGGTATTTCAATCCGTTGCCATGCTGGACTGATTCATCACGGCGTTCCCGTGAGCGTTCAAGTGTCGTGTTCCGGAAATGGGGCGGCTTCAGGGGTTGAAACCCTTGGTGAATCACCGGCCTGGATGTTGGAACCGAGGCTCCGACCCCCGAAACCGAGAGGTGATGCAGGGGGTTCTGGAAACTTCGCGGGCGAGGAAGTGTTTTCGGGGCCCAAAGGCTGTAAATCGAGGAAGGGCACGACGAACTCGCGCAGGTGCGCGATGGGTGTGTTGGCTGTGCTGGTGGCAGTTTCCGGTGTCGAGTTTGGAGTTGGCAAGCTTCGACGCTTTGCCGCCACATGGTGATTGAAGAAAGGCTGGTAATCGCGAGGAAGGTGCCAACTTACAGCCTGTGAGAGGCAATCCTCGCGGAGTCCGGCGGGTGCTTATTCGGTTATGGCTGACGAGTGGAAACCCAGTTCGAGTCCTTGGCTCATTGCGATCTCCGTGATGTTGGCGACTTTCATGGAGGTGCTCGATACCTCGGTCGCCTCGGTGGCGTTGCCACACATCGCCGGAAGCCTCTCCTCGAGCGTGGACGAAGCCACCTGGGTGCTCACCGGCTACCTTATTTCGAACGCCATCGTTCTTCCTTCCACCGGCTGGCTCAGCAACTTCTTCGGCCGGAAGCAATACCAGATTCTTTCCATTTCTGTCTTCGCCATCGCCTCCGCGATTTGCGGGGCTTCGACAAGCCTGGGCATGCTGGTGGCCGCGCGCGTGTTACAAGGCGCGGCGGGAGGAGGTTTGCAACCTGTCTCGCAAGCCGTGCTCCTCGAGAGCTTTCCTCGCGAGAAACACGGCCAAGCGATGGCCGTTTACGGGCTGGGCATCATTCTCGCTCCGCTGATCGGGCCGACGCTGGGCGGCTGGATCACCGACCAATTCAGCTGGCGCTGGGTGTTTTACATCAACATTCCCGTCAGCATTGCCGCCGTGTTGATGATTCATGCTTTCGTCGAAGACCCGCCCTATGCCCGTCGAGAAAAAAATTTGACCATGGACTACGTCGGACTTGGCTTCCTGGCCTTGTGGTTGGGTACGTTCCAAACCATCCTGGACAAGGGGCAGGAAGCCGACTGGTTCGCGGCGGATTGGATCCGCTGGTTCGCCTTGATTTCGGCAGTGTCATTTGTGGCCTTTGTCATCTGCGAGTGGCGCTCCCGGCATCCACTGGTCGATTTGAAAGTCCTCTACAACCGTAACCTCGCTGTCGGCACCTTCCTGATCGGGCTCATTGGTGTCGTGATCTACGGCACAACCACGCTGCTGCCGCTCTTCCTACAGGACCTCCTCGGATACACTGCCTACAATAGCGGCTTGGCCGTTTCGCCCCGGGCCATTGGCGCCCTCATCTCGCTGGCGATTGCAGGGCAACTGGTCGGCAAAATCGACAGCCGGGTACTGATTGCCATCGGTATTGTCATCCGCGCTGTCTCGCTGTTCATGTTGGGCCATATCAACTTGCAGGTCAGCATGGGGAGTATCGTGTGGGCGAACATCGTCAATGGCTTCGCCAATGGCTTCCTATTCGTTCCTCTGACCACGCTCACAATGGGTACTTTAGCCAACGAGCAGATGGGCCGGGGCACCGGGCTCTATAACCTGACGCGTAACATGGGCGCCAGCTTCGGCGTGTCCATGGTGACGACGATGCTGATCCGTGGCGGACAGCGCCATCAGGATGTGCTGGCAAGCCATATGACTCCCTATGACCAGCCCTTCCGCAATATTTTCAGCCAGCTCCACCAATACCTCACCGTGCATCCGGGGCTTGCGCCGGCGACCCAACGAGCCTATGCCGTCCTGTACGGAATCCTCCAGCAGCAGGCGATGCTGCTGTCCTACATCGACGATTTCCGGTTGCTGGCGGTGCTTACACTGGCTTGCCTGCCTTTCCTGCTCCTGTTTCGCAAAGGGATGCTTCGCAGGCGGGGGACGATGAAGCACTAGCCTGTTTCATTCGCCAGTGTTGAAGTTTTGTGTTTCGGTGGGCTCAGGCGCGGGCGGACTCCTGTGGCGAGCCGCCGGAGACCTTCGCGTGCTCCGACGTCGGCGGGGCCGTAGCCGGTCGCCCCAGCCCGTGGGCAAGGACCAGCGCGGCGGTCAATCCTCCCAGGGCCAGGAACGGAACGACCCCGTAGCCCAGCAACCGGACCAACGGGCCGCTGGCGAAGGTGCCCGCGACGGTAGCCAGGGCGCCGCTGGCGTTGAACATCCCCACGGCCGTGCCCTCGCTGCCCGTGGTCAGGCGGGCGGCAAGGCCAGTGCCCGCTACACTGATGATCGGCCAGGCAAGGACGATCAGCACGAAGCCCGCCAGCGCCGCGGCGCCCTTCTCCGGCGCGGGCAGGTAGAACATGACCAGAAGCAGACCAAACCCGACGGTCCGCACGATCAGCCCGAGCCGGTAGACGACTCCGGAACCGTGACGACCGGTCCAGCGGCTTGCCAGGACAAACAGCGCGATCCCGACCGCCGCTGCGGCCGCGTAAACGAGGGACGTCACCCTGGGGGTCACGGAGTAGCTGTCCTGCATGAGCAGCGGGAAGTAGGCGAAGAACGCGGCCACACCCAGATACCAGGCGAACCAGGACAGCAGAAAGCGGCCGAATGACGTCCGCAGGGACCGGGGCAGGGCAGACCAGCCGGCCCTTGCCAAGAGATGGGATTGGCGCAGGAACCCCATGACTCCCAGGCTCGCCCGCGGGAAGGCGGCCAGCGCGCGGAAGTCCAAGCGATAAATCGGGTGCGCTGACCGTTTCCCGGCCTCGCCACGACTGGCCGGCGCCACGCCGGCCGGCAGCCCTATCCCGCCCACGATCAAGCCCGGCACCATGAACGCCGCAGCCACCCACAGCCCGACATCGAACAGGCCGCGGGAGAAGATCCCGGCCAGAAGGAGCCCGACAACCTGACCGGACCCGTTGAAGCTCTGGAGCCAGCCGATGCGCGGCTCCCATTCCCGGCGCGGCGTGAAATCCACGACGAACAGGCTCGCCACCGTGGCCGCCGCTGAGGCGCCGGCGCCGATGACGAAGGCAACCCCAAACCAGTCCGCCATGCCGGAGACCAGCGGCATCACCGCGACGCTCAGGCCGGTGACAAGGAGCCCTGCGAAGAACAGCCCCCTGTACTGGCGCCGCCGCTCAGCAAGGATGCCCCACAGCGGGGAAAGCAGGAGGCCGAGGTTGTAGGCACCCATGACGTAGGCCACCGTCCCCAGCTTGTGGGAGATGGAAATCATCATCAGCGGCAACAGGACCGGCACCATCCCCGCCGTGACAATGCCTAGAAAGAGATAGGCGAGATACCAGATGGAAAGGAAGCGGCGTGGCGTCGAGAGTGCCTGACGCAGGACGCGCCAGTGGTCCCGCGGCGCGCTTGCGTTTCCAGCGCCGGCGCGGCTGGCCGGGCCTACCCGCGCCCTTTTCTTGCCTTGCCATGTGCTCGACATCAGCCAGTTCTTTGTCCCACGACTCCATCCGCAATCTTGCGGTACATTCAGCGGAACAGCAAACAGGTGCTACCCATTTCTGGCTCCTACAGCGGCGTGCCCAACTCGGCGGCGCACGGCGGCCCGTTGCGCAGGGCGAGGGGCGAAGAGGGAACTGTCCGCCCCTGTCAAGCCATTCGAAAATGTTACCGAGGCGTGCGTCGTCGAGACATTAAGAATGTTACCGAGGAATGGTCGTCGCCGCGGCTGTGGGAAAGTGGCAATCCCGCGCGGTTGGCGGGATTCCCA
>JAKBLM010000016.1 GCA_021832085.1 Acidobacteriota bacterium
TGGGAATCCCGCCAACCGCGCGGGATTGCCACTTTCCCACAGCCGCGGCGACGACCATTCCTCGGTAACATTCTTAATGTCTCGACGACGCACGCCTCGGTAACATTTTCGAATGGCTTGACAGGGGTTTCTCTCTGCCGCTGGTTTGACTTTCGGCCGGCGCAATCGCCGGCTTCCAACTCTTCCCTCCCCGGTTCGTGTGCCGGGAACCCGCCGCAGTAGACTGAAGAACCGAAGGCGAACCGCCCGTGGACATCACGCTACGCCCTTACCAGCCAGAAGACTTCCAGGCACTCTATCTCATCGATCAAGCCTGTTACGAGCCGGGCATCGCCTATGGTCGCCGGGAACTCCGCGAATACCTCGGCCTGCCCGGCTCCCGTTGCTGGGTAGCCGCGCTCGGCGAGGAAATCGTCGGGTTCCTCATCGCCTTCTGGGGCCGCTGGCGCGCCCACATCATCACGATCGACGTGGTGGAATCGGCTCGCCGGCACCACGTCGGCTCGGCTTTGCTCGCCGAAGCCGAACGCGAAATGGCCGCCACGGGCGTGCGGGTGGTCGAGCTGGAAACGGCCACGAACAACGAGCCGGCCATCGCCTTCTGGCAAAAGCACGGCTACCAGATCGTCGCCATCCACCCCCGCTACTACCTGAACCGCATCGACGCTTACGTGATGCTCAAGCGCCTTTAGAGCCCGTATGGGCACGCTACCGCCGTGCGCGAGCGCCGCAGCGCGAGCAACGGAGCCGGCGCAAGCCTCACACGGCTTACCCGTAGCGACGTAATCCCGCACCCTTCCGGCGTCTTCCGAAGTGATCACCGACGACTGCGGGCAGTCCCTGCGGCTTTAGTAGCACAGCGAATCTCCGGCCCACCGTTTTCTGGCGGTCTCGCTGTGCGCCTTGGTCCACCACCCCCTGTCATTGTCAATCCGCCATAGGCCCCCCGCGGCCCAAATTCGTGCTATTTCCTGTTTCGCACCGCCAACTCTTTTCCCTACTAGCGGATTGCAGCAGGCAACGGTATGCTCGTTTTGCTCGTCCTTCATCTGTATGGCGCGCGACGGCGCCCGCGCGTGATGGGGTTGCTTGTCTTATGCCTTCCCTTGGCCAGGAGTGACTCGTGCGCTTTCTGAATCCAACTGAAAACCGCCGCCTGAATGAGCTGGTGGGCTTCGTCGGGATGACGGTTGGCGTGTTGTTGCTGCTGAGCCTTGTCTCCTACCACGCCTCCGACATCTCGCTCGATGTGGCTGCGCCGACCGCTTTTGCTCACCCCACCAGGAACTGGATCGGCATGTCCGGGGCCTACATCGCCGATATGTTCTATCAGTTGCTGGGTTACGCCGCCCTGCTGGTGCCGATCTCGCTGTTTCTCTTCTCCTGGCGCTGGTTCCGTAGCCGTCAGGTGTCGTCGCCGATAGCCAAGGTTATCGGCTGTGTCTTGCTGGTGTTTTCGTTCGATGCCTTGGCCGGCTTGCTGAACATGCCGCGAATCGGCGGAGCGCTGGAGCCTGGCGGTTTCCTGGGAGCTTTGCTTTCCAAGGGCTTGGTCGTGCTGTTCAATCCGGTCGGGGCCGACGTGGTGGCGTTTGCCTCGCTGCTGGTGGCCCTGTTCCTGGCCACGAAATTTTCGATCAGCGGCACCGCTTCCTGGGTTGGCCGCTTCTGGCCGACCGAATGGTTCGCGCAACGCGTCGATCGCGTTCGCGACTGGTTGCACGCGCGGCGCGAAGCGCGGCAAAAGCGCAAGCTCGAGAAGATCCGCGAGACAGGTCGCCGGCCCGTCCCGGTCCAGATCGGGATCAAGGAATCGCCGAAGCAGGCGCGGCCGTTGCCTGAGCCCCAGGAGATCGACGAGAACCTTGAGCCTGTGATCACCATGCCCCCAGCGGCGCGCAACAGGCACGATGAGGGCAGCGATCCGCCGGTGGTCGCCTTCGAAGGGACTGAAACCGGCGCCGGCCGCCGTCGCGCGGGGCCGAAAATCGCGCAGGACCGCGCTGCCTTTCGCTTGCCATCGCCCGGCCTGCTTCGCATGGCCGAGCGTCCCGAGAAGTATGACGAAGACGATCTGAAGTCCTACGCGCGTGCCATCGAAAAGAAGTGCCTGGAGTTCGGCGTCGGCGGGCAGGTCACACAGATCAATCCCGGTCCCGTGGTCACCACGTTTGAATTCAAGCCGGAGGCCGGCGTCAAATACAGCCGCGTCACCGCGCTTGCCGAGGATCTCTGTCTCGCCCTTCGCGCCGAATCGATCCTCATCGAGCGCATCCCGGGCAAATCCACCGTCGGCATCGAAGTCCCCAACGTCCACCGGCAGACGATTGCTTTGCGCGAAGTGATCGAATCGGCGGAATTCTCCGGTTCGGGCTCGAAGCTCACCATCGCCCTCGGCAAAAGCCTGATCGGCCGCATCTGCACCGCCGAGCTCACCCAGATGCCCCACCTGCTCATCGCAGGCGCCACCGGCACGGGCAAGAGCGTTTTCATCAATTCGATGCTCATCTCGATGCTCTACAAGGCCACGCCCGAAGAGCTGAAGCTCGTCCTGGTCGATCCCAAGCGTCTGGAGCTCGGGCTCTACGAGGACATCCCGCACCTCTTCACGCCCGTTGTCACCGATCCCAAGGTCGCTTCCAACGTGCTTCGCAATGCCACGCGCGAGATGGAAAACCGGCTGAAAATCCTGGCGCAGAAAGGCGTGCGCAACATCGACCAGTACAACCGCCTGCTTGCCAAGCGCAAGGAGCCGCTGGCTCCGGCCGAAGGCGAAAACGCGAACCAACCGCCCGAAGCGCCGCTGCCCTATATCGTGATCGTCATCGACGAATTGGCCGACTTGATGATGGTAGACACGAACAACGTCGAGGAATCGATCACCCGCCTGGCGCAGATGGCCCGCGCCGTCGGCATCCATCTGATCCTGGCCACGCAGCGCCCCTCGGTCGACGTTATTACCGGCCTCATCAAGGCCAACTTCCCTGCGCGGATTTCCTTCCGGGTCGCCACGAAAGTCGATTCGCGCACCATTCTCGATGCCAATGGCGCCGAGTCGCTGCTGGGCCGCGGCGACATGCTCTATCTCCCCGCCGGGTCCTCGCGGCTGGATCGCGTCCACGGCCCGCTCGTCAGCGAAGACGAAATCGTTGCCGTCTGCGACTTCTGGCGCTCCCAGGCCAAGGCCGCCTATCACAAAGAACTGCTCGATCCGCCCAAGGAAGATGAGGACGCCGAAGGTTCCGACGGCAGTGACGGCGAAGCCGGCGGCGACGTCGACGACGAGCTTTACGAAGAAGCCGTTCGCGTCGTCTGCGACATGGGCCGTGCCTCGACTTCGACCCTCCAGCGCCGCTTGCGCATCGGCTACGGCCGCGCCGCGCGCCTGATCGACATCATGGAGAAGGACGGCATCGTCGGCCCGGCCGACGGTCCTCGCCCGCGCGAAGTCCTCAAGAAACGCGACTGGGTCAAGGAGTGGGACGAAGCCGCCCACTGAGCCCGGCCTTCCTCCGCTGACTCTGGCCACGGTTCGCCGCATGCCTCAGCGAGTTTTCCGCTCGATCGCTTGCCTGCTTCCGCGGAATCACGCATCATCAGTCCCGATGGAAACGACGGGAGCCGCGGATCGCCCATGAAAATCGCCTACCTCGATATTGAAACCGACTACGTCGGCCCGTTCGCCGACAAGCGGCTCTTCCGCGACCACAAGAACCATCACATCACGATTCTCGGTCTGCGCCTGGTGGAAGCCGCGCCGGAGGGAATTTCACCCGAGGCGCTGCAGGAATCGAATGACCAGTTTTTCCAGTTCACTGGCGACCAGATCACCCGCGAGAATCTTCTTTTGACGCTCGGCGGCACCGGCCGAATCGTCACCTACAACGGCCGCTCGCTGCCCGACGACGTGAAGCGCTCGGTAGGCTTCGATTTCCCGGTAATTGCCGCGCAGTTGGGCATCGTGCTCGACCGCGAATTCGACCACATCGATCTGGTTCCCGAATGCTGGCGCCGCGGCCTTTACGGAGGCCTGAAAGAAGTGGAAAAGAGGCTGGGCCTCGCGCGGCAACTGCCCGGCAAGGACGGCCTCTGGGCCACGCAGTCCTGGCGGAAATACCAGGCCACTGGCGATAAGCGCCTGCTCGACGAAGTTCTCCTCTACAACCGGGAAGACGTCTACATGCTCCGCGCGGTGGAATTGAAGCTGCGGTCCATCCCTCCCGTCGGGCGGTGAGCCATATCCCCGCATCACCCGCGCCAAACCTGAGGACGCGCCTGCCGTTCAGGGATTGGTGTGGTCGCCCCGGAAAACTCCAAGAGCGAGCCCCTTCGCGATACCAGCTGGTCAGCCTGTTCTCGACAACCAAACGCATCCGGCTACCAGGTGTAGAGCACCCGTTGGCGCGGTACAGGCGGCATCAGGAGAGCGCGGAGGGACGGACAGGGTGTCAACGCGGATCGAGCAGCGAACAGCATATCTTCTTTTGTCTGCGTTCCTTGCGATTGCGAGGGTGTGTCACGCTATGGGGATGTTTGCGGACACGGCAGCGGACGAGCGCGGAGAAAAGAGGAGCGATGTGAGTCGAGGCTGGTCGCGGCAGGGACGGGGCCGTGGACCTGGCAAAACCGGGGTTATTCGCGGGCTCGGACGGCTTTCAGACAAGGGGCCGGGCGATTGGGATGCGCGTCAAGGGCCAGTTTGGCAACGCCAGACAATGCGATTGCCTCGCGCTGTTGGAAAATCCGTGCGCTGTCCGCTGACGGCTTACAGGAATCCATGGGAAATGCAAACTGCGGGAATGCCAGTTGCCGCACAGACGCGTCAAGGGCTGGGTGAGGAGAAAGGCTTCTTTCTTTTCGACCACGGGAGCACGAAGCCACTCACGGCCGGCTGCTCGGCGTTCTCACGCACGGGCGTTTGCGCTGGGCGAGCTGACGGCGGGGTGCGAGTGCCGGCTGGCAGCGACGGGGCGGGAGCGGGAGCGGGTGCCGGCGCCGGCCAGGGTTCGTACCCGACCGCGTTCGGATCGTACGGTTCGGCTTCCGGCGCCCGCCCGGTGACGGCGTTGGTGCGCGGGAGACCTGCGAGGCTGAGAATGAAGGGCGCGGTCTTGGAGTGGCCGTTGTCTTCGTTGTGCCTTTGCTGTTTTTGGTCGATCTGGTGAGCGAGGCGGATGGCGGCCAGAACGACCGCTGCGGTTGGCGTCACCTGGCTGACGTGCTCGATGAGGCGATCGAGCGCGAAGCGGAGCGTGGCGCCTCGGGCTTCGAAGAGGCCGAGGGCGTGGGCGTGACGGTAGACGGTGCGGTAGCTGCCGAGATGGTACGTTTCCGCGATTTCGCGCGGGGTCGTCCAGTCGAGGAATTCCTGCTCGATTTCGGCGCAATCGGGGTGACGACAAATCTGGCATTGGGCGCGATGGCGCCGCAGCGTGGACACCGAATCGGTTTCTTGCCGCATGATAATTGGCTCCCACTGTTTTTCGAGGCTGTGGTCAGTTTCGGCGAAAGTAAGCGGGCGCCGCAACAGGGACGTCTACGTGGACTGTTGGAAAAGATTCCGGGGAGGCGGGGACACTCGGGGTCTCGGAGGCCACGCTGGCGGAGAAGGTGCCGGGCTAAAGCCCGGCTCTACACAGGATTGGCGCTCGCGCCGGAAACCAATGTCGCGTCCCGGAAATACCTGTCATATCCCCGGCGTGGCTTCGAGGGTTGAAACTCCTGATGGATCGGCGGCCTGGATGTCGGAGCTCTCGGCAGGCGGGACAGGTTCCGCTCTAACCCCCGAAGGTAAATGGTGCTTATTTCCGGTTCGCGACGCTGGCTTTTTTTCTGAAGCAGGGTGCTGCTTTGCCCGCCGGGCGCGTATGCTTTAAAATCGCGGTTCGACCCCGTGCCGGGGTAGCTCACTGGTAGAGCGCAGCCCTGAAAAGGCTGGCGTAGGCGGTTCGATTCCGTCCCCCGGCACCATCCGATTTGATCGCCGGTATTCTCGAATCCGATCCGATTCAGCCAGCGCCAGATAGAAACTCTTGCGCCGATCTGCCGCGGTATCAGCGGCCAATCGGCGGCAGGCCGTGCAGGAACGGCCCGAGCAAGTTGGAGAGCCGGTAGTTGTCTCGCCGGTCGGCCTGGATGTTCCAGAACATGACGCCGCCGAAATCCGGATAGCCGGCTCGGCGCCTCAGCTCGTATTTCATGCCGGCGTAGGGCCTGCCTTCGATGAGGGAGCGCATGGAATTCCCAATCGCGCTGCTCGGCGACCGCCCGACCAGGAAGCCGATCACCACCTTTTGCGGCGGCAATGGCGGGAAGAAAGACTTTGGATTTCTGTCCACGGGGAAACCGTGGAGCAGCAACTCGCTCATCGCGACGTAGTAATCGGCCGTGCGGGGCATGTAGTAGTTGCCGTCGAGCCCCTCGAGCGGAGGCGTGTTGTAGTTTTGCACGTCGACGAACGAAAGAATTTTCCGCGTTCCGTAGATGACAGGAAGAAAGGAACCGAACTGACCGCCATAGGTCTGCATGCCCGCCATCACCTGCGGGCCTTCCGGAACCACCGAGATCATGAACTTCGGGCCGAAGCGGCGGTGAAGTTGCCACATCGCGGCGATCAGGTTCGCCACCGACGGGGTGGTTGGCTTGCGGAAATTCGTGTCGCCGGGCTGCAGGATCAGCGAAGGCGTCTCAAAATCCAGATCGACCCCGTTGAAGCCATACGTCTTCACGATCGCGGAAACGCTGCTGACGAAATCGCGGACGTCCTTCGCCGAGCTCAGCGTCACCACCTGGCCGCCACCGCCCAGCGAAACCAGCACCTTTTTGCCCCGGTGCTGCAGGTACCGGATATCGGACCGGAACTGCGCCTGGGTGTAGCCGGCCGGCGTGCGGAAACGCAGGCGGCTGGTCGAGCCCTTCACGGGCGGCGCGAAGGAAACGATGACGACGTCCCACTGGGGCGAGACGTCGCGGAGCGGAAACGTCTTGACGCGAGGATTGCCCACCCAATAGCCAATCAGCATGTGGCCGTTCGGTGCGTGCCGATCGGGCAGCGGCACGGCCTTGGGCGGGGCGCTGGCGCGGCCAAGCAGCGAGCATGGAAGCGCGGATTGCTTCAGCGCGCGGGTGTCGGGAAAGCTGTAGGCGTTCTGGAACGTTTCCGGATGGGCGTTTTCCGCAAACCATGGCAGTAGCGCGACGTTCTCGAGATGATAGGCCGTCCCATGCAGCTTCACGACAGTAGCGTTCGGCATCGTTCCGCCGTCGGTCGGTTCCCCAAAACGATAGAAGCTCCCTTCGCCGCGGCCGCCGCAGGCGCCATGCGCCAGCGAGGGGTCCTGCCACGCCGGGAAGCGGCTGGCGCGCAGCCCGCGCAGCGGGTCGTTCATCCACTCCGCGATCTGCTCGGTGAGTGGCTGGATGTCGGAAAAGCGGGGCACGACGCCGGGTTCCAGATAGCTGCCGAGAACGTACGCCTGAGGGGCTTTCAGCGAGGCGTTCCGGAACACGCCGTGCGAACCCCACGAGCAGCACACGGTCGCGTCGTGCAGCGCGTAGAAATCGGCGTCTTTCGTCAGCGCGATGACGAGAGCGTGCGGGTCGATCTTCATTTTCGAAAGTTGGTTGAACAACTGCTTCTGCACGAAATCACGATCGACGATCGCCAGCGAATGCCCGGTTTGCTTCGAAGTGAGCACGTAGCCGTCGGCCAGCGGAATTTCGATGGACAGGACGGGAGTTACGCGCGGCGGGCCAAGCAGCGTGTGCCAGTCTTTCGCGACAGCATCCTTGTAGAATTCGGCGCGCTGCACCGCGTCGCCGTATTGGGTGTCGCCGGTGGCGAAAGCGAACTCCCGGAAGATCGGAGAATCGACCACTTGCGTGACCGCGGAACTGGCGCTGATGGCCAGTGGGTGTCCGGCCGCGTCCCGATACCCCTGGAAAACGAGCGATACAGGAACGAGCACTGTTGGAATCGTCGTCGTACCGCCCTGCTCCGGACTCCTGCCGGCCACAACGTAGCGATACTGGCGGCCGGAGACGACGAAGGACCTGGTGAAAGTGGGCACCGCAGCTGCGGCAGGACTCTGAGGCTTCGCGCAGCCGAAGCTGAACGCCAGGCAAAGCCCCAGCAGCGGATAAACAGCTTTGAGAGGGAAACGCCCACAACTCCGTTTTCCGGCGATCATGCCTCACTCCTTCAAAACCGGACTGGACGCCGTCGTGCTCCAGTCCCTGCCAGCCGGGATTTCCGCCCGCTCTCGTCCGGCTGCAGTTCCTCAAGAATAGCGCGTCTTTTCAGAGCTTCGCGGTGACCTGCGGTTGCCGGCCGGAGCGGTCTGGCCTCGGCCAGCGCCCCTGATCCTTCTATCGCGGAGGCGCCAGCATACCATACCCGGCGGAAGGAGTTCGCGGGCGCATCTCGCGCCATCGAAGACTTTACCGGAGGGTCCAGTGTCGCGCCGTTTAGGATGTTACCCAGCCAAAACACGAGAAAGATGCCACGAGGCCAAGAAAATACAGGGGACGCGAATATCTGCGAGCGATTCGCCGGCGTTACCAGGAGGCATTCCGAAGGACCAGGAGAGCGACCTTTAGTTCGGCTGCCGCGGGGCTCCGCAACGAACAGGCGCACTGCTTGCGTTTCTCGCCGGCGCGATTCAGTGGCGTTGTCGCGGTTTTGTGCTCGGCTCAGTGGACCGGGTTGGGCGTGACGATGTTGAACCACACATCCGCGGAGTCGAAGAGCGAGGCCAGTTCGGCCAGTTTGCTCGTGGCTCCTTCGACCTGGATCTTGCCGGCGGCAATGGCGGCCATCGGGCTGGTGCGGCCGAGAAGCACATCGTCCAGGACCGCGTGCGTCAACGTGATGGTGGCGTCGGAACGCTCGGCCTGCGCGCCCATCAGGGAATTCAGCGCGCCGTTTTCCAGCCCCACGATGCACCGCTCGTTCGTGTCGGTGAACCTCACATTCAGGGTAAACGTTACGTCGGCAGCCTTCGGGCCGATAATTCGCGTGCCGATCCAGTCGAGCAGCAGATCGAGCGTCATGGCGCGGATGGTGTCGGGGCTAGCCGTGGTTTTCATGGTCGGCGTCTTGACGCCTTCGCGCAGCTCCTGGGCGCCCGTCAGGTAGAAATTGCGCCACGGCCCCGACTCCGCCTGGTAGCCCAGCTGTTCCAGGGCGTCAGCCAGGAGGTGCCGCGCGGCCTCGTTTTCGGGCTCGGCGAAGACCACGTGATTCACCACCTGCGCGACCCAGCGATACTCGCCCTTGTCGAAGTAGCTCTTCGCCTTGGCCAGCACGGCGCCGGCGCCACCCATGAACTCGACGTAGCGCTTGGCGGCCTCGACCGGAGGCAGTTCGTGCAGCGTGGCGGGATTGCCACTGAACCAGCCGAGGTAGCTGACGTAGGCGGATTTGACATTGTGGTTGACGCTGCCGTAATAGCCGCGCACGGACCAGACCTTTTCGAGGCTCCGGGGCAACTGGAACATCTCGGCAATCTCGGTCATCGTGTATCCGTGATTCATCAGGCGCACGGTCTGATCGTGGATGTAACGGTAGACGTCGCGATGCTTCTTGAGATGCTCGACCACCCGTTCGCGGCCCCAGACCGGCCAGTGGTGCGGCGCGTACAGGACTTCCACTTCCCCGCCCCAACGGTGGAGGGCCTGGTTCAGATATTTGGACCACGCCAGCGGGTCGCGAATCCTGGCGCCCCGCAGCGTGTAGGTGTTGTGCAGGGTGTGCACGGCGTCCTCGGCGGTGCACAGGGCCTTCATTTCGGGAATGTAGAAAAACATTTCGGCGGGCGCCTCGGAATTGGGCGCCATCCAGAATTCGAAGGTGAGCCCGGCCAGCTGACGCTTCTCGCCATTCTCGCGGATGATGTCGGTCGGCGGGACCAGCGTGATAGTGCCGAGCGAGTTCGTCGGCCCGAGCCCCGCTCCCACCTGGCCACGCGGCCCGGCGGGCAAAAGCGTGCCGTACATGTAGCTCGCGCGGCGGCTCATGGCGTTGCCTGCGTAGACGAATTCGGCGGACGCATGTTCGAGAAACTGTTCCGGCGCCAGGACCTGCACCTTGCCCGACTCTACATCCTCGTCGGACACGATCCCGCGCACCCCGCCATAGTGGTCCACATGGCTGTGGGAGTAGATCACCGCGACCACCGGTTTTTCCGGCCGGTTGGCGTAGTAGAGATCCAGCGACGCCTTGGCCGTCTCGGTCGAAATCAGCGGATCGACCACGACGATGCCGTCCTCGCCCTCGATGAAGGTGATATTGGAGAGGTCCGCCGCCCGCACCTGGTAGATGCCTTTGGTGACGAGGAAAAGGCCGCCTCGGGTGATGAGCTGCGCCTGGCGCCACAGGCTGGGATTCACCGAATCGGGAGCCGGCTGGCCCTCCTGGATGAAAGCAAACTGGCTGAGATCGTAGATCGGCTGTCCATGGGCGTCTCGGATCACGCCGCCATCGGCCAGCGGCGCGATGAAGCCTTTCTTGACGTCGTCGAACGACTCGACATCGTCGAAGGGCAGCCGTTTCAGCAGCGCAGCGTTCGCTTGCCGGGTCCTTTCGGAGGGTTCCCGGGGCTCCGCTACCGCTCTCTTTCGTGCGACGGCCTGTGCCATGGCGTTCTCCTTCCCGGGCGTGGACTCAAGAGCGGGCAGACCCGCCCACACAGGCAGGCTAAAGGCGCCGGGCGGCCGGCTCAACTGTCAGAAATTACAGGCCAGGAACGCGACCATGGGAGCCGTCGTGACGCCTGACCGGCGCAGGCTAGAAACCGGACCCAGGATTCCTGTTGCGGAGAGTTCCCGCGGCTCAATGCCCCAGCAGCCGGCCATGCTTTCCTGGCGAGCAGGAAGACAGCCAATCAGGAATTCCGCTTGCAACGCAGCCGTCTTCGCACTAGTCTTGAATCGCCTATCAGGCGTGGGGATACGGCCTAAACACTATGAAAGCACTACTGATTTATCCGGAATGGCCAGACACGTACTGGAGCTTCAAGCATGCGCTGCCTTTCGAAGGCAAGAAGTCTGCCTTCCCTCCGCTTGGTTTGATGACGATCGCCCCGCTGCTACCCAAACACTGGGAAAAGCGGCTGGTGGATACGAACATCCGAAAGCTGACCGAAGCTGACCTGAAATGGGCCGACATTGCGCTATTCAGCGGCATGCTGGTGCAAAAGCGCCCGATGCTCGAGATGCTGGCGCGCTGCCGGCGCCGCGGCCTGAAGACGGTGGTCGGCGGACCGATCACAAGCAGCGTGGAGGACATGGCCAACCACGCCGATCACATCGTCATCGGCGAAGGCGAAGAGCTGGTCGCCCAGTTGGCGGCCGATATCGAGGCAGGCAAGGCGAAGCCGGTGTACCGCGCCCTCGCGCTGCCCACGCTCGACAAAACGCCGCTGCCCGACATCAGCCTGGTGAATCCCAAGTATTACAGCGGCATGGCCATTCAGTATTCCCGCGGCTGCCCTTTCAACTGCGAATTCTGCGACATCATCGAGATTTACGGCCGTGTTCCCCGCACCAAGACGCCGGAACAGGTCACCGCTGAACTCGATCTGCTCTACGACGCCAAATGGCGCGGGTCGGTCTTCATCGTCGACGACAATTTCATCGGCAACAAACGCAAGGTGAAGGAACTGCTCCCGGCTCTGACCGAGTGGAACAGGCAGCGCGGCAATCCGTTCACGTTCTTCACCGAGGCCTCCGTCAATCTGGCTGACGACACGCAGCTGCTGCAGATGATGAAAGACGCCCATTTCACCCGCGTCTTCCTCGGCATCGAAACGCCGGTGGAATCCAGCCTGAAGCAGGCGCAGAAGATGCAAAATACGCGCCGCAGCCTGCTGGAGAGCGTTCGCCGTATCCGCCAGTACGGAATGGAAGTGATGGCGGGGTTCATCGTCGGCTTCGACAACGACCCCGAGGACGTCTTCGACCGCCAGGTGGAATTCATCGAGGAAAGCGCGATCCCGCTGGCCATGGTGGGCCTGCTGCAGGCCGTGCCGGGCACGCAGCTCTATCGCCGACTGATGAAGGAAGGGCGAATCCTCCACGAAGGCTACGGCGACAACATGGATTTCCGGCTGAACTTTATCCCCACGATGAACCCGGAACGCCTGGTGGAGGGATACCGGTCGATCCTCGAACGCATCTATGGCGCCGAGGCCTACTACCAGCGCGTTCGCCGGTTCCTGGCCGACTATCACCCGGTTCATCACAAGCAGCGGCGATTCTGCGACTACGTCGCTTTTTGCCGATCGTTGTTCAAGCAGGGTGTCGTCAGCCGGGACCGCGCTGCCTATTGGAAATTCGTGATTGACGCGGCCACGCGTTACCGGCAGTCCTTCGATGTTGCCATGACCCTGGCCGTGATGGGCTACCATTTCCAGACGCTGACTCGCATCGCCTGCGAGTCCGACTAGCTGCCCCGCGCCGTACCGGTCGAGCCAACACTTTTCCCACAGTGCAACTGGGCAATCGCCTGGAAGTGCGCCCTCGATAAGGCAAAGGCCGAGACATTCGCTAAATGTGGAATGCCTCGGCCTCTCATCTTGCGCGAAATTAAAAGACGAGTCTCTACGAACAGGCGCGCGTGGTGAGTGTGCCTCCAATTGTTGAACACGTATTCTTTACCCACCGATTGGAGTGGACAGGCGCGTCGTCCCAAACGTCGAACAGGTTATTCAGCGCCGTATTCTCCTCGATTACATTCTTGGAGGTGTTCGGCCCGGTGTAAATCCCGCCGATGTAATTGCTGTTGACCGTATTGCTTTCGATGGTGTTGCCGGTCGAGTTGTTGATAATCTGCAGACCGAACGCACAGGAAATCAGGTTCGGCACGTTGGAAGTGCAGGTGTAATTCAGGTCATAGCTGCCGTTGTACTCAATCGTGTTGCCGCTCACCGTCCATCCGCTGCTGTTGCTCAGCACCAGACCGGAGCTGTAGATGCCGGCCTGGCCCGCGGCGACCATGTCGAAGTTGTTATAGGTCAAATTGTTTCCGGAAATCGATCCGACTGCTTTGCGAGCGATCGAACTGTTCGCGACGGAAATGCCGTTCTGGAAGCAAGTGGCGCTGTTGCCGCTGATCGTTGCCCCACTGACGGCGTCGAGACTGATCCCGTTGCCCCAGTTTTCGTCGGTGCGTGTTTTCCCGCAAAGTGAGCCACCCGGTTCATTCTCGAGGGTCACGCCGGTGATGGTCAGGTTCGTGCCGCCCGTGGATTCGATGGCGGCAGTGTTCGCAGCGCTGCTGGTGGTGTAGTCGGTGATGATGGTGGCGCCGTTGCCGACGATCGTGGTGTTGCTGTTGGTGCCATTCGAGATTGCTACACCGCTATCTCCCAGCGCGCTCACATCGATCGTATAGCCTGCCAGGTTCACCGTGAGGCCGCTGGCTCCTATGACGATGCAAGGATTCTGGCCTCCGGCGGTAGCGGCGATGTTGCCGGTCAGGGTCAGGTTTGTGGTGATGTTGCCCGGGCAGCCCTGCGCAGCGGCCCGGCTGGACAGGAAGCCCAAGGCGAACAGCGCCACCGCTCCCAGATAGCCGGCCTGTTTCAGGGCACGTGGCGCACGAGACCATCCCGAACGAACTAATGCTCGTAATCCCATTCGATCCCCCCTGTACTGCGAATTTCCGAGCGTGGCATCCCTTTCGATTACGGATACACTAATTACTAATTGGGAAAGGATTTGCAAGAACTCTCTGCCCTGGTTTGCTGAAAGGGAAACGTACAGGACCGCGCGCGATACCCCTCTCGGGGCTGGCAAGACGTCAATAGATTGAAGCAGTGGGATTTACCAGCGAATGTGCCGCGGGGACTTGCTTCGAATCCCCCAGTTGCGTTTACTTCCAACCGGAATCGGCTACTCGCCGGCGGCCGAGCGGTTCTCCGCGAACCTCCCCGATTCTATCGGTCGCGGCACGAAAAGCGTCCCGGTACTGTTTGGCCAGGCGAAGCAGTCGAACGAATTCTTCTCCGGTCTCCCGATCCGATGAGCGGACCGATTTGCCTTCGAAGCTCAATTCGCCGCTGTGTGCCAGGACGAACTCGTAAAGGTCAATGGTTGCGTCTGTCCACCGAGTCTGTTTTTCGAGGATGGCCGGACGCAATCTGAACCGGGTGAGAAAACCGTCGGCAATTTCGTTCCAGAACCGGCGCTTTTCAATCTGGCTCCAGTTGGCGGTTCTCACACGCGCCTTGATCCGCTCCAGCGCCCGCTCCAGTTCTTCGGCGAGGTGCTCATTGGTGCGGAGCAACTGGCGAATGGCCGCGGTTGTTCTTCCCATCGCCTCAGGGGTCGAAAACGAACGCGCCGTGTAAAGCCCGGCCAGCGTCTCGACGTCGATTTCTTTTTTCTGGAGCTTGATCCGGCGATTGATTTCGACAACTTCGGCGAAGAGTTCGCGGAAGACGTCTTCTTCCTCCTCGGGAGGTTTTCCGGCACCTGCCTCGGCTGTCGATGGGTGATGTCTGCGGAATTCCACCCCGTGCCGCGCTTCCGCGGAAGGGTCGCTGCCCGGGTGGCCGGGCCCGCAAGTTCGTTCACCTGGTTCCGGCGTGGCAGAGAGTGGCGTCGTTTCCGCTTGCTTACGCTCCGTCGAAGGGAGTGGCTCGTCGCAGAAGATGCAGTTGACAGCGCGATCGGGATTCCTGGCCCCGCATTGAGGACACACCATTTCGGCCTCGCCTGACGCCTTTTGTTAGTGTTTCTTGGTTTTGGCTTCCTGTCCGCCCGACTGATTTTGCTGTCCTTTGCTATTGGCAAGCTTGGTGGCCGCCGCCGGCTCGGATTTCGGCTCATGGCCGGTGAAGACACTCACCTGACGGAGCTGTCCGTTGCCATTATCGAGATAGACGGTGCTTTGGGTGTCCATGATTCCGGACTTGGTCGGCTTGGCAATACTGACAACGGCCCCCGACACCTTGAGTCCCATGGACGGCGAAACGCGGGAACGCTCTTCGGTTTGCTGCCGCGTTTCGACCGTACCGTTGGGCTTGACGGTCTTCAGGGTGGAGACGCGCTGCATGAGCGAGAGCGCGGTGCCCTGCGACGTTAGTGTGCCGGCCGGTTTCGTCACGTAGGTGCTGACGACCTGATGCTCCTGGCCGTCCTTGGCCTTCCAGTCCTTCGTGACGACACGCTGCCCAACCGTCAGGTTGCCGTTGGCATCGGGAACGTATAGCGTCTTTTCCTCGGTTTGCCGACCATCGGCCTGCTTGTCGAACACCGTCACGGTCCTTTTGCTGGTCTGCCAACCGCCGTTGAGGTTGGGCGTCAGCAGGGTGCGTACTGTGTGCTCGGTATTCTTTCCGGTCTGCCGGGTGATCTCGATTTTCTGCTTCGCATCCATCCCGCCGGACATCCCGGGCCTGAAAACGGTTGTATTCGTCACGCTCGAGTGCGGACTCGTCGGCGTCGTCTCGCTGACATCGCGTTGGCTCACCTTGAATTGGCCATTGGCATCGAGCTTCGAGTAAGTGCTTTCGGATTTCGACTTGCCTCCGCCGAGGGTGGTGGTGTCGGTCTGCTCGATACCGATCAGTTTTCGGTTGCCGTTGGAGTCCTGGCCATAAATCTTCGTGATCGTACGGGTTGTATGGTCGTTCAGCTGAATCGTTTCGGTTTGCTGGTCGACCAACGTGTGCGCGCCGCCGTTCATTCCCGGTATCGAGACCACCTCCGATTGCGTGCCAACGCCACCCTTCGTACCGGTCTCGGCAATTGTCCTCGTGACGGTCGGCCGTCCGCCCGTCGTGCCGCCGCCCTGGCTAACGGTTACCCGCGCCGGAGCCGGCTTGGCGCCCGGCTGCCCGGCTTGTGGGGTGGCCGGTGGCTGCTTCGGCACTGGCTTGGGCACAAACCAGCCCCAATGTTGCCCACTATCGGCGGGTTTCGCTTGCGACTGGGACTGAGATTTGGACTGTGAGGAGGATTGTGACTGCGAAGCAGGAAAGGCCATCAGCGGCATGGCGGCCAGCATTGCCGTCGCCACGCCGGCTGCCAAGATGCCTGCGATCCACCGCGCGGGTATTTTCATGGCCGCCTCCGGGTCTTGCCGTCCAGGGTCCAGATTCTCTGCCATCATTTTCCTCCAAAGCGGCCCGAGGAAGCTACCGCACTCTTGCGGCGATGCGTCTAAACAATTGCCGCCTTCGTTCTAGAACCTTGGTCCTCCCGTGCCGCCTTCGGCTCGGCCGGACAAACGCCGCTTTTGAGTACGAAACGGCTGCATCCATTCCTGAGCATGTATTCGCGGCCAAACGCGGTTCGCCGGCCCGTCACAGGGTCGCCCGCCTCCTCGCCCGTTCGGCCACGCCTGCGGCCGGCGTCCGGGCCGCTTGAAGGCGCCGCGCGACACGGAGGTAGAATAGCGGGACAATCTTCGGTTCCCGGTTCCTGGACAGGAGGAAGCATGGCAAAGGATGCCAAGGCCAGCGCACGTGAAGCTCTCGAGTCCGCCCGCCCTTCCCTGATCGATTTGAGCCACAGGATCCATGCCCATCCGGAACTGGGTTACGAGGAGGAGCGCGCGTCCGGGTGGCTTTGCGAACTGCTGGCTGACGCCGGTTTCCAGGTCGAGCGAGGCGTCTGCAACATACCCACCGCGTTTATCGCTCGCGCGGGCTCCGGGCCGCTCCACGTCTCCATCTGCGCCGAATACGATGCCCTTCCCGGGATCGGCCATGCTTGCGGCCACAACATTATCGCCGCCATGTCGGCCGGCGCGGGCATCGCCGCGGCACGGGCCGCCGACGAGGCCGGGCTGACTGTCACCGTCGTCGGAACGCCCGCCGAGGAGGTCGGCAACGTCGGCGGGAAAATCCTCCTGCTGGAGCGCGGTGCCTTTAACGACGCGCATGCCGCGATGATGGTTCACCCGGCTCCCATCGACGGCATCACTCCGCCAATGATCGCCGCAGCGCTCTTCGACGTTCAGTACGAAGGAAAGGAATCCCATGCTTCCGCCTTCCCCGAGATGGGCATCAACGCTGCCGACGCCCTGACCGTTGCGCAGGTCGCCATCGGCCTTCTTCGCCAGCACATTCGTTCGACCGACCGCATCCACGGCATCGTTACCCACGGCGGCGACGCGCCTAACGTCGTTCCCGCTCACACAACCGCGAAATACATGGTCCGGGCGCAAACGATCGAGGAACTGGCCGAAGTTCGCCAGAAGGTTTTCCGCTGCTTCGAAGCGGGAGCGCTGGCCACCGGCTCGAAACTGGAAATCATTGGCGGCGAAAAGCCTTACGCCCAGGTGGTTCACGACGCTGCCCTTGCTGAACTCTATCGTCGCAATGCCGAGAGCGTTGGCCGCCAATTCCCCGATCTCGGTAAGGCGGGCAACCGCTTCGCCGCTTCCACGGACATGGGCAACGTCTCGCTCGCTATCCCTTCCATTCATCCCATGATTGGCATCGATTCGTATCCCGCAGTCAATCACCAGCCGGAATTCACCGCCCACTGCATTTCCGAGGCAGCCGATAAAGCATTGTGGGACGGGGCGTTAGCCATGGCCTGGACGGCCATTGATATGGCCTCGACGCCCTCTATCCGCGATCGTCTGCTCGCCCGCGGCGCCGGCCCACGCCCCTGAAAGAAACCTTTCTCCGACCGGCCTCGTCCAATTAGGCAATGCACTGAGCTTCCCCGTCTTATGGGACGTCATCGTTTGTTTGACCGCGTCCGTGGAGGAGGAGTGTATGAGGAAGCGTACCGTGGTGGTGTTCGTGGTGATGCTGTTGTCGGCCGGCATGGCTTTCGCCGCGCAACAGCAAGGCAAAATGGGCAAGATGATGGGCAAGGGTAAGCCCACCATTGACGAGCAGGTTGCCCGGATGAAGAGCAACCTGAACTTGAACGACCATCAGGCGACCCAAGTGAAGGAACTGCTCGAAAAACAACAGCAGGAACGCCAAACCTGGCGGACCAGCAACCCTAACGCAACCCAGGAAGAACTGAAGGCCCACCGGCGGCAGATGTGGCAACAGATGAACGCAGGCCTGAAGAAAATCCTGACTCCGGAACAGTACAAGAAACACCAGGAAATGATGCGGCGAGGGATGAAGCACGGCCCGAAAGGGCCCCCGCAGGGCTAGTCTTCCCGAAGAGCTTGGGAGAAAGCCGGGGCGAGCGGCGCTATGGCCGGTCGCCCCGCTCCTCTTTTCTTCGATGGAATGCCAGAGCGACTTTTCCCGCCACGAAGGACACCCCGACTCACGCCTTCCGCTGCCTTCAGGGAAAATTTGCTGATAATCCGGTAGGCTTCTTTCAGCGAATCCCTACTTCTGTTGGGGTCAGGTTCGGCAGGTCGTGCGGGTCGCTGCCCTCGCTGAGCAGGCGCCGTCCCTTGTCGCTAATAACGAATTTCGAGCCACGCCACCGCAAGCCCTTGGGAACGACGTCTTCGATCAAGCCCGCTTCAACCATGGGTTGCACAGCCTTGTAGGAAATGTTGCGGTGACGACCCTCCCGCGGAAACAGGCTGGCAATCGTACCACCGCGGGTGTGGACGATCGCGATAATGCCGCCGTCGGCGAGGATTCCCAGCAGTTCCCGCTGGGGACCGCTCACCTGGATACGCGCATGTTTCACGGCCCGGAATATATACCAAAAAGGCACCTTCTTTTCTATGAATTGGGCTCAATGTTTACCCAAATGCAAATAGGTGGTTGCTAGAACCGCTCCACGGTCCACGCTGCGAGAGCCTGAACAGGCAGCCAGAAGGCACAACAGGGCCAGGCAGGAGCAGCTTCAGGCCAGGGACGGCCGGCTGCGGGGTAAGGTTCGCGACGCCGGGCCCGCCTCGTCAGGATTATGCCCCCAAGGCGTCTTTCATGGCAGCGATGGCGCGCTCGATCCCCTGCCGGTCCACGTCCATGTGGGTGACCATGCGAACGGCGTGCTTTGAGACCCCCGAGGCCAGCACACCATGGCCCCGCAGAGCTTCGCAGACCTTGTCGGCGCTTTTCTTCGATTTCTCCACACCGAAAATCACGATATTTGTCCGAACCGAGCTCGGATCGAGCGTTACACCCGGCAGTTCCGCCAGGGCCTCGGCCAGCCGGCGTGCATTCGCATGGTCCTCGACCAGACGCGCGGGCGACTCTCGCAAGGCGACCAGCGCCGCAGCTGCCAGAACACCCGCTTGCCGCATGCCGCCGCCAAGCATCTTCCGGGCGGAGCGTGCCTGCGTGATGAACTCGCGCGACCCCACAATCATGGAGCCGACCGGAGCGCCCAGGCCCTTGGAAAGCGAGAACATGACCGAATCGAATTTCCGCGAAAGCCGCGCCACGCTTTCGCCGAGCGCGACAGAGGCATTGAAAACCCGCGCCCCGTCGAGGTGCACCCGCAGGCCCGCCTGATGGGAGCGGTCGCAAATCTCGTCGGCGACGGCCGGCGGATAGAGTGTGCCGCCGGCCATATTGTGAGTGTTCTCGAGCGAGACGAGCGCCGTTTGCGAGAAATAGTAGGTTTTGGGCCGGATTTCCCGTTCAATCTGTTCCCAGGAAAGGATGCCGTCGGGAGTGGGGATCGGCCTCGGAAAGGCGCCCGCAATAGCGGCCATGGAGGCCATTTCGTACTGATTGATGTGCGCTTTCTGCTCGCAGATCACCTCGGTCCCCGGCCTGGTCGATAGCTTGATCGAGATCAGATTGCCCATCGAACCCGAGGGCACAAAGAGCGACGCTTCCCGCTCGAAGAGTTGCGCAGCATACTCCTCCAGCCGGTTCATTGTCGGATCTTCGCCGTAGACGTCGTCGCCCACTTCCGCTTCAGCCATCGCGCGGCGCATTGCCGCCGTCGGCCGCGTCACCGTGTCACTGCGCAAATCCACCAGCGTGTCGCTCATCCGCTTATTCCCTCGCTCGTTTTATTTGAGGCCGGTTTTTCCGAGTGCTGCCTCGCACTGGAAATCGGCCGCCGGCCGCCGAAGCCCGCATCGTCAATCGAGCAGCCTGACAAACACCTCGTTCGAAACCGCTATGCGCGAAGGCGCCAGCCGCACACGCCCTTCGTTCATCTCGATCAAACCCTCGTCGACGAGCGGGCGCACGCGTTCGTCCAGATTCACCTGGTACCGCCGCTCGATGGGCGCCAGTTCGATCCCCTCAAGTTGCCGCAGCCCGAGAAACAGCTCTTCCTCGAGCGCCTGCCCTCGGTCAACGGTTTCCCGTTCGTCGAGTACCAGATGGGCATCCAGCATCGCCGCCGCGTAAACGACCGGATCGTGCGTATTCGCCCAGCGTTCGCCGCCGTCGAAGGAATGGGCGCCGGCGCCGAAGCCGAGATACGGCTCGCGCCGCCAATATTTCAGGTTGTGCCGCGAGCGGAAACCGGGAAGCGCCCAGTTGGAAATTTCGTAGTGCTCGTAGCCATGGGCAGCGAGCCGGGCGCAAGCGGTCTCGTAAAAGGACGCTGCCTGGTCGTCGTCCGGCAGCGCCGGAACGCTGTAGCGGCGTCCGCCGCCCAGCGCTTCGCGTCCCAAACGACTTCCTTCGTCGAGCTCGAGCAGATAGATCGAGACGTGACGCGGCTTCAGGCGCAGCAACTCGCCGAGCGAGGACTGCCACGTTTCGGCCGTCTGGTGCGGCAGGCCGGCGATCAGGTCGAAACTTACGTTGCCGAGCCCGGCTGCCTCAAGCCGCTCGATCGCCGTGAAGATATCCGCGCGCCGATGGCGACGCCCCACGGCCTTCAATTCCGTATCCGCGAAAGACTGCACACCCAGGCTGATCCGGTTGAATCCGGCCGAGCGCCACGCCCGAGCTTTCTCCACGCTCACCGTTTCCGGATCGGCTTCCAGCGTGATTTCCGCCGCCGCATTGCCAAAGGCCTGACGCACCGCATCGAGCAAGCGAGCCAGATCGCCGGGCTCGAGCAAGCTGGGCGTACCACCCCCGAGGTAGATTGTTTCGGCGGCAAATCTCGGCTGCTGCTGCCATGCAGCGAGCCCTGCACGCCGGTACAACTCTTCATGCTCGGCGATTTCCCGGCAGACTGCGTCCACGTAGGGTTCGAAAATCTCCCGCGGGAATACCCCCGTGGAAAAATTGCAGTAGCTGCACTTCGATTGGCAGAAGGGGACCTGGATGTACACGCCCAGATTTTGCCCGGCGATGTTCACGCTCGGCATTATGCGGATGGATCGGGCACGATCTTCAGACGCACGCGGCGGTCGCGCGGACCGTCAAATTCGCAAAAGAAGATTCCCTGCCAGCGCCCCAGATCGAGTCGCCCGTGGTCGACGAACACCGTGACCGACGACCCGATGAGGGCCGCCTTGGCGTGGGCGTCGGCGTTGCCCTCGAGGTGCTCGTAGTGGGCGCTATGGGGCACCAGCCGGTCTAGCACCGCCTCGATATCCCTGGCAACAGCCGGATCGTCGTGCTCGTTCACGATCACGGCCGCGGTCGTGTGCGGCACGAACAGGTGGCACACTCCCGAAGCAATCCCGGAAGCTGCGATCTGGTTTTCCACCGCGGCGGTGATGTCCACCAGTTCCGACCGCCGCGAAGTCCGCACCGACAGCTGGGCGGCGAAGGCGTGGCTGATCCCTTCTTTCACGATTTCATTTCCCCGCCAGTGCCGCCGAAGATGCCGCTCCGTAAAAGCCGAACCAAGGCTTGGCCGCTTCGAGCGCCTTGTTCACGCGCTGGATGTTGCGCACACCTTCCCCCGCGAGCCAGTCTTCGAGCGCTTTTGGTCCCTGTTTCGCGTAGACCGGGATGCCTTCCTGCCAGGTGGCGCGTCCGCAAAGCACTCCCGCAAAGGGAACGCCCGATTCGGCAGCCAATTCCAGGCTTTCAATGAACACGTCGTTGGACACGCCCGCGGAAAGATAGATGAACGGCTGCTTCGCTTCGGCCGCCGCGGCCCGGAAGTGCTGTTTGGCTTCCTCGCGCGTATAGGCCGATTCGCCTTTGCAGGCACTGGCGCCCTTGACGAACGCCAGACTGACCGGGATTTCCACCTTGAGCACGTCGACGCCGTATTCCGGTTTGGAAAACTCGGCCATGCTCCGTTTCACGACTTCCGGCTTGTTGCGGGCGTACTCGAGGCCCTTCACGTCGAGCTTGTCGTCGTACCCGACGAACTCCAGGAAAAACGGAATGTCGGCGGCGCGGCATTCGGCGCCCAGGCGTTCCACCCAGGCGTGCTTGATGTCGTTGATCTCGGGCGCTTCGAACGGATTGTAATAGAGCAGCGCCTTGATGCAGTCCGCGCCGGCCTGTGCCAGGCGTCGCACCGAAAAGTGCTCCAGCAAGTCGGGCAACCGGCCGGGTCGTGTGTTGTCGTAGCCGCTGCGCTCGTAGGCGAGCAGCAATCCGCAGCCCTTGGCGCGATGACGCGCCGCTTCCAGCCCGTATTCCGGGTCCAGCAGGATGGCGCTGGCGTGCGGGGTCAGGATGCGCGTCACCGCCTGTTTGAATTCCGCCATCATCCCGGAGGTGACGGCGCTCTTGTCGACACCTTTCGCCTTGGCGATTGCGGAGAGCAGCGAACCGCGCTGATCCATCGCGGCGGCGGCGATCACTCCGCGCTTTGTCGAAACGGCGTCGAGCTTCTGTAGTTTGCCGGGAGTTATGTGGTTCTTCATTGTCGTTACCCTCAACCTACTCTAAACGGCAGCGGGCGGCAAGCCGGTCGAAGCCGATGGCCTGGACCGCCCGTCGCACTAATCCGGTGTGATCACCATGTGCTGCCCGGCTTCTGGCGAGGCGCATTCCTCGATCCTGTCGAGCAGCTGCATGCCCTGCCAGGCGAGCATCGGAAGGAAACAAAGGGTACGTTCCTGCAGCCCATGACGGGGATAAAGCAGATCCGTGAGCATCTGTTCGTGCCGGTCGAGAATGCCGGATCGCAAGCCGATCGCGTGCCCGGCCTTTTCGTGCAGCTTGGTGTATTGATAGAGGATTTTTCGCTCCACCGTTTCGAGCGCTCCAGCGAGCGTCGCGTCGAGCCGAACCAACGGATCGCGCAAATTTGCGAGCAACTCGCGCAATTGCGCTTCGCCGGCCGTGAAACGCTGAATCAAGTCGCCAGGGAGCGTCTCGCTCTCCATCAATTGTCGCAGATGCTGCCGGCCTTTGAAGACATCGGTGATCCCAAGGTGGTATTTCGCCAGCAGCCGCGCCAGCTGCGGCTCGACCAGCGTGAAGCCGGGTCGCGGCAGAACGGCCGGCATCGGCACGCCCAGCCGCTGGTACACCGCCTGCGCCTGGGCCAGGTAGGCGATTTCGGCTGCGCCCCCGAGGGAGGCCGCGGTGCCGAGCAGCGCGTCCTGGATCACCGGCCGCAAGAGCACGTTGCCACTGGCGCGCTCCGGGCGCTCACTGATCGCCTTCCGCAACTCGGATGGCGAGGCGCCCACTTGGCCCACGTAAAATTTGCCCCCGCGGAATTCCACCGGGACGCGGCGCCCATCCTGCTCCCAGAAGAGCAGCGTGCTTTCCTCGCTCACGCGCACCTGCGCGTGATAGCCTCTGTTGACCAGCCGTTCCGCGCGAGCCAGCAACTCGCCATCGAGCTGATCGCGGGCGTCGAGGGCGGCCAGGTACACTTCTTTCACCGGCGCGTGCAGATCCGGGTCGAGCGGGTCGATCAGAATCAGGCCCCGGCCGGCGAAGAGCCGCGCCATCAGGCGCCCGAAAGCCGTTCCGAGCGTTTCACCCGGCCGATAGGATTCCCGCAACGCCTCGCTCACGTGGGGCGACGACGGCCCTTCGAGCTTGGCGCAAGCCGTTTCCACCGCTACCGTCACTTCCTCCGGCAGCTCGACGCGGCCCACCGGCCGGCCCACCACCAGTTCGCTGAACGGCAGCTCAATCAGCTCGAATCCTGCGCGCGTGGGCCAGTAGCACTGATTCACTTCGGCCAGGTCGTGATCCTCGGACGCCATCCAGAAGATCGGTACAGCATCGAAGCCGCTTTCGGTGAGTTCGCGTGCCAGCCGCAGAGCGCCCAGCGCCTTATAAAACGTGAAGGCCGGACCGCTGAAGAGCCCGACCTGTTGCCCGGTAACGATGGCCACAGCCCCGTTTCGGAACCGCTCGATATTTCGTTCCACCGCCGCGTCGGCGCCGAACTGCCGATTCTGGCGCGTCAGCACGTCGGCCACCAGCGAGCGACGCTCCGGCGACAGCCGCACAGCTTTCGCCGCGCGCAGGATGCCCTCGCGGGTTGGGGGATGGGCGTAGAAATCGGCCAGCCGCGAGAAATTTTCCAGATAGTCGGTGAGCAAACGTGTGGCGTGCGGCAAGCGCGAAAGTGGATATGGTCTACAGTCCATTGGTCCCGCCATTGTTACATGGTGGAAGATGAGCGGGCAATCGCTTGCGATTCAAGCATTTCGCGGCCCTGTAGCTGGGATGTCTCAGCCGTTTTCGTTTTCGGGATTGCCCTCGGCCGGCCCGCGCCTCCCGATTGCCAATGCGAGCGCAGGGCAAGATGCCAGGGAGGCGAAACGGCGCGCAGCCGCCGCTGAAGAAACTACTGTTTCGCGACTTGCGCTTTCAGCGCGGCCAGAACGACCTTGATTTCCCGCTGCGCCGCTTCCTCCAACGGCCGCAACGGCTCGCGCACCGGCCCGCCATAATAGCCAAGCTGGTCGAGCGCGTATTTCATTCCCGCCACGCCATATCGCGATACCAACACGCTGGACGCCGGCAACAATCTTTCCTGCAGGTTGCGGGCCCTATCGTACTGGCCGGCAACGGCAGCCTCGTACAGTTCCACACATTCCTCCGGCAGGGCGTCGGCCAACGCCATGATTCCGCCCGCAGCACCAATCGCGAGCGCCGGGAAGAACGTACTCGCGGAACCGACGAGCACATGAAACCCCGCGGGCGTGGCGCGCACGATCTCGGCGGCACGCTGCACCGAGCCCGAGCTGTCCTTGATCCCGACGATGTTCGGATGCTCGGCGAGCTCGGCGACCAGAGGCGCTTCCACGGTGACGCCCGTGTACTGAGGAATCGAATAGATCAGGATGGGGATCGGCGAGGCATCCGCCACGCGCCGATAGAACTCCGCGAGGAGTGCGGGCGTCATCTGCGGCCGGTAGTAGTGCGGCGTCCTTACCAGCGCTACTGCGTAGCCGAGCGCGGCGGCGCGCCGCGTGCGCGTGATCGTTTCCGTTGTGGATTCCGCCGCTGTGCCGGCCACCAGGATCTTGTCCGCGGCCGAGGCTTCGACCACCGCTGCCCACAACTCTTCGGTTTCCGCCATGCTCAGGAGAACGGCCTCGCCCGTCGAGCCGGCGGCGACGTAGCCCGCCAGCCGCGTATGGTTGTAACGCGCCAGGTTGCTTCGCAAGGCTTCGCGGGAAACCAAGTCTTCGGGATCGAAGGGAGTGGTGATCGGGATGAATACGCCTTTCAGCGCAATCGCCTCAGCCATCGCTTTTCCTCCCGGGCGCGGCCTGCACAGTGATTGGGGCCACCGATTTCATCCGGTGCAGGTCCTGCAAGGCCGCCACTTCAAAAGTATGCGTCTGCTGCTCGCGAATAGCGAGAGCCGCGGCGTGGGCGGCCGAGAGCGTGGTGATGCAGGGCAGGTTGTAGCGGATGGCCGCGCGCCGAATCGAAATTTCGTCATAGAACGATTCCCGGCCGAGTGGCGTATTGATGACCATGTGGACTGTTCCGGTCTTGATCCGGTCGATGATATTTGGCCGGCCCTCGTTCACCTTGAAAACGGTCTCGACCTTGAGCCCTGCATCGCGCAACGCCCCGGCTGTGCCGCGCGTCGCCACCAGGTGGAAGCCCGCGGCCTGGAGCGCCCCGGCGATCGGAACAACGTTCGCCTTGTCGCGGTCGTTGACGCTGATGAACACGGCACCTTCATTGGGAAGCGACGCTCCCGCTCCTGCCTGCGCCTTGGCGAACGCCTGCGGAAAACTGGTCGCGATTCCCATGACTTCCCCGGTCGAGCGCATCTCCGGCCCGAGGATGATGTCGACCCCGCGAAACTTGTTGAAGGGAAAAACTGGGGACTTCACCGCGAAGTAGTCGCGCAAAGGCAGTTCAGGAACGCCGTTTGGCCGCACCACCGGCAGGTTGATTTCCGCCAGCTTGCGTCCTGCCATCACCCGCGCCGCCACTTTCGCCAGGGGGACGCCGGTGGCCTTGCTCACGTAAGGCACTGTCCGCGAGGCGCGGGGGTTGACCTCGAGCACGTAGACGACGTCTCGCTGGATCGCATATTGCACGTTCATCAAGCCGACCACGTTCAGCGCCCGCGCCAGCTGCGCGGTGTATTCGCGAATGCGGTCGAGCACCGCCGGCTTCAGTGTCACCGGAGGCATCACGCACGAGGAGTCGCCAGAATGCACGCCCGCTTCCTCGATGTGCTCCATGATCCCGCCGATGACCACGTCGGTTCCGTCGGCCAGCGCGTCCACATCCACTTCGGTCGCCCGCTCCAGGAACTTGTCGATCAGCACCGGCCGCGGCGGCACCATTGCCGCTGCCCGGGCCACGTAATTGCGCACCGTGTCGCGGTCGTAAGCGATCACCATCGCTCGCCCGCCGAGCACGTAGCTCGGCCGCACCAGCACCGGAAGCCCGATCTCGCCGGCCACACGAACCGCCGTTTCCGGATCGTAAGCGATGCCGTGCCGCGGCTGCGGAATCCCGAGGTCGTCCAGCAAGCGGCTGAACCGGTCGCGGTCCTCGGCCAAATCGATCGATTCCGGCGCGGTGCCGATGATCGGCGCGCCCCGGGCTTTCAGATCGAGTGCCAGATTCAGCGGCGTCTGTCCGCCGAACTGCACAATCACCCCCGTCGGCCGTTCCTGCTCGATCACGCCCATCACTTCCTCGAGCGTCAGCGGCTCGAAATACAGCCGGTCGCTCGTGTCGTAGTCGGTCGAGACGGTTTCCGGGTTGCAGTTGACCATCACCGTCTCATAGCCTTCCTCCTTGAGCGCGAAGGCCGCGTGGCAGCAGCAGGAATCGAACTCAATTCCCTGGCCGATCCGGTTTGGGCCGCTGCCCAGAATCACGATCTTGGGCCGGTCGACGGGCGCGGCTTCATTCTCTTCCTCGTAGGTCGAGTAGAGGTAGGGGGTGTACGACTCGAATTCCGCCGCGCACGTATCCACGCGCTTGAACACCGGCCGCAGCTTCCATTCCGCCCGCCGCGCCGCCACCTGCGCCGGCTCGACGCCCCACAGCTCAGCGAGGTATTCATCGGAGATTCCGTGGCGCTTGGCCTCAAGGCACAGTTCCCGCGTCGCGCCGGCCATTCCGGCGATGGCCAGTTGGCGTTCCAGCGCGAGGGTTTCCGCCATCTGGCCGATAAACCAGGGATCGATCCTGGTGATCGCGCAAACCTCTTCCGCTTTCATGCCCGTCCGCAGAGCGGTCAGAATCCAGTGAATGCGATCCGGGCCCGGCACCAGCAGCCTCTCGTGCAGCGTTTCGCCCGGGACTTCGGCCGGCGCACGCCAGGGCGCTGCCTCAAGCGACCGCAATCCCTTCCCGAGGGCCTCCTTGAACGTCCGCCCGATCGCCATCACCTCGCCCACCGATTTCATCTGGGTTCCGAGCGTGGTGTCGGCGCCGGGAAATTTCTCGAACTGCCACTTCGGGATTTTGACCACGACGTAGTCGATGGTTGGCTCGAAACAGGAAGGGGTTTTCCGGGTGATGTCGTTCGGGATCTCGTCGAGCAGCAGGCCCACCGCCAGCTTCGCCGCGATTTTCGCGATCGGGAATCCGGTGGCCTTGCTCGCCAGCGCCGAGCTGCGCGAGACGCGCGGATTCATCTCGATCACCACCATCCGCCCCGTGCCCGGGTCCACAGCGAACTGGATGTTCGATCCCCCGGTCGCGACACCCACTTCGCGGATGATCGCCGCCGCCGCGTCGCGCATCCGCTGATATTCCTTATCGGTCAGCGTTTGAATTGGCGCAACGGTAATCGAATCGCCCGTGTGCACGCCCATCGGATCGACGTTCTCGATCGAACAGATGACGACGAAGTTGTCCCGAGCGTCGCGCATCACCTCCAGCTCGAATTCCTTCCAACCGAGAACCGATTCCTCAACCAGCGCCTCGTGCACCGGGCTGGAATCGAGCGCCCGCGAAATCGCCTCGGCAAATTCCTCGCTGTTGTAGGCGATCGAGCCGCCCGTGCCGCCCAGCGTGAACGACGGCCGAATCACGATCGGATAGCCCAGCCGTTCGGCCACTGGCATCGCGTCCTTTGCGTTGTTCACCAGCACCGAGGCGGGTACTTCGAGTCCGACCTTGCGGCACGCGTCCTTGAACCACAGCCGGTCCTCGGCCACCTTGATCGCTCGCAGCGACGCCCCGATCAGCTCCACGCCGTATTTGTCCAGAATCCCGCGCTCGGCCAATTCCACGGCCAGGTTCAGCCCGGTCTGCCCGCCGACAGTCGGCAGAACCGCGTCAGGCCGCTCGGCCGCCAGGATTTTCTCGAGGCTTGGGACGGTCAGCGGCTCGATGTAGGTTCGGTCGGCGACCTCCGGATCGGTCATGATCGTCGCCGGGTTGGAATTCACCAGCACTACCGTGTAGCCTTCGGCCCGCAGCGCCTTGCACGCCTGCGTGCCCGAATAGTCGAACTCGCACGCCTGCCCGATGATGATCGGCCCCGAGCCGATGATCAGAATCTTCCGCAGATCAGTCCGTTTCGGCATCTTCCGCCCGCGCGTCCCCCTCGCTTTGGCATTGTTCTGTCGCTATTTCTCGTTCCCGCCCATGCACTGCTGCCGCCCTTCCTGGCCGTGTCCTGCCCAAGGCCCGATGAGGCGCCCATCAAAAGCGACGCACCGCTTCCCATAAGGGCACGGCTTTACGCGCCCCGAACAGCCCCGCCGCTCGGTCTCGTCATTTCCCGCGTCCTTCGCGCATCAGTTCCACGAAACGGCCGAAGAGATAGCGCGCGTCGTGCGGTCCGGGCGATGCTTCGGGATGGTACTGCACGCTGAAAAGCGGCAGGGTTCGGTGCCGCATGCCCTCGTTCGTGCCGTCGTTCAAATTGACGTGGGTAATCTCGACCTGGCTTGCCGGCAGCGATTCGGGGTCGACGGCAAATCCGTGATTCTGTGCGGTGATTTCCACTTTTCCGGTTTGCAGGTCCTTCACCGGGTGGTTCGATCCGTGATGGCCGAATTTCAGCTTGAAGGTGCGTCCGCCGAGCGCCAGTCCGCAGAGCTGATGGCCCAGGCAGATCCCGAAGATCGGCACTCGCCCCAGCAGCTTCCGGATCGCCTCGACCGCATAAGCCACAGGCTCAGGATCGCCCGGCCCGTTCGAGAGAAAGACCCCGTCCGGCTTTCGCGCGAGCACGTCCTCCGCAGGCGTCCCTGCCGGAACGACTGTCACCGCGCAGCCGGCATCCGCCAGCAGACGCAGGATGTTCCTCTTGATCCCGAAATCGTAGGCCACCACCCGAAAGCGTTCTTCGCCTCGGGCCAGGAGCGGCCCGCCGGTTCGCGCGAGTTCGATCGAGCCGCTTCCCCACTCGTAAGGCTCATGGCAGCTGACGCGCCCGGCCAGTTCCTGCCCGGCCATCGACGGCAACGCTCGCGCTTCGGCGATAAGTTGGTCAACCGGCGTTCCATCGGTTGCCACCACACCCCGAAGGGTGCCGAGCTGCCTGATGTGCCGGACCAGCGCCCGCGTGTCCAGATCCCAGATCACTGGAATGTTGTGCCGCTCGAGGTACCGGCGAGCCGTTTCCTCTGCGCGGTAATTCGACGAGAGTTGGGAAAACTCGCGCACCACCAGCGCTTCGATGTACGGGTGTGCCGCTTCCTCATCGTCGAGGTTCGCGCCGACGTTCCCGATATGCGGATAAGTCAGACAGACAACTTGCCCAGCGTAGCTTGGATCGGTGAAGACCTCTTGGTAACCGGTAAGACTCGTATTAAAAACAACTTCGCCGCCACGGCGGGTGCGTGCCCCCGCCGCGCGGCCCTTAAAGATTCGCCCGTCCTCGAGCGCCAGAGCGGCGCGTTCGTACCGCGTTTCGTTCAGGAGGTCCTCCCGGGAAAGTCATTTTGCAGACCCGGCCGTCTGGTCGATGGACCCGAATCGGTCTATCGGCCAATAGGCGAAAACGGCCTTGCCGTAAATATATCGGCGCGGCACCGGACCGAACACCCGCGAGTCATTCGAATCGTCCCGGTGATCGCCCAGCACATAATATTCGTCCTTCGGGACTTTCACGGGCGGATAGGAGTTGTCGTCCATATAGCGAGGCAGCACATAGGGCTCACGAATTTCCCGGCCGTTGATCAGGACGTGCCCCCTTCGTATTTCCACCGTTTCACCCGGCAGCCCCACCACCCGCTTGATGAAGGACTTCGAAGGGTCGAGCGGATACCAGAAGACAACCACGTCGCCGCGCCGAATCGGCTCGAAATGATATACGAATTTATTGATGAAGAGTCGCTCCTGATTGGAAATGCCCGGCGCCATGCTCGTGCCTTCTACGTTGATGGGCTCGTAGACGAACACGACAATAAAGACGGCCAGCCCGACGGCTATGGCCATGTCGAGCAGCCAAATCCGGGCTTCCCGCCAAGGCCACTGGTTGCCTCTTGGCCGCGCCTCGGGAAGGCGAGAAATTTGGGAGCGTTCTTCCATTTGCTACGCGTGCGTTCCACCATTCTATAGCATGTCGGCGCCCTGCGTTCCAAAGAATGCCCGGAGATGGCCGCTTTCGCCCCTTCCCCGCCAAGGGTAAGATCATCCGATCCAACCATGAATTTCGCCATCCTGATCCCGGCGCGAAACGAGGAAGACGCCATAGGGTCCACCCTGGCGGAACTCTCAGCTTTTCGTCCCGCGGCCGTCATCGTTGCCGACAATGGCTCTTCCGACCAGACCGCCGCTCGCGCGGCCCAGGCCGGTGCAACCGTCGTTGCCGAGCCACTTCCCGGTTACGGCCGCGCCTGCCTGGCGGCGATGGCCGCACTCGATCCCTTGATCGATGTTGTTGTCTTCATGGATGCAGACGGCAGCGACGACCCCTCCTTTCTGCCTCGTCTCATCGATCCGATCGCCCGCGGCGAAGCCGACCTGGTCATCGGCTCCCGGCTTGCCCCGATGGGCAGGCCGAACGGGCTTCCCTTCCATCAGCGCTGGGGAAATCGTCTGGCGACAAGTCTTCTTCACCGCCTCTATCGCGTTCCCTGCACCGATCTCGGACCGTTCCGCGCCATCCGCCACAGTGCGCTTCGCAATCTCGCCATGCGCCACCCCGACTACGGCTGGACGGCGGAAATGCAGGTGAAAGCGGCTCTTGCTGGCCTACGCGTTCGCGAAGTCCCTGTTCCGCACCGCCCTCGCCGCGCCGGCCGGTCGAAAGTCTCCGGCACGCTTCGCGGCAGCGTGCTGGCCGGATCCAAAATTCTGTGGACGGTATGCCGCTACCGGTTCTTTGCTCTTCCTGATCTGCCTCCCAAGAGTTAACGGCTGGCACGCTTCCAGTTGCCGCAGGCAGCGGCGCCATACTTGCGAGCCGTTCGGCAACATGCCTGGCTCACGGAATGGAGTGCAAGTGCCTGTATGGAAAGGACTTGCTTTTAACGGTCAGAGAGAACGTCAGAGCTGGATGCCTGCCTCCGCTTTGTCTCTTCCCTCCTTGTCGTTTCTCCGGCGGAGGGCCGTGTTACGAGCTGACCAACCATTTATTGCGCAACAGATGCATGTTTCGCGGTTTCCCGCCACTCTGCCCCTGTGATATAAACCAAGGCCAAAGTTCAGGGGGGTCGGAGTTAGGATTAAGTTCCGGTCAAACGGGGTTCAGCGAGAATGGACGCGGTTGTCCTGGACGGTGTCAAAAAGAGTTACGACGGCCTGACTGCTGTTTCCGATCTTCAGCTGCGGATTCCGGAAGGGTCTTTCTTCGGGCTGCTCGGCCCGAACGGCGCAGGGAAAACGACCACCTTGCGCATGTTGTTGCGCATCATCGTTCCCGATGAGGGGTCGATTCAGGTGTTCGGCCGCCCCATTGCTGAATCTACTCAGGACCTTATCGGCTACCTGCCCGAGGAGCGGGGGCTCTACCCCCGCATGACTGTCCGTGAAATTCTGGTGTTTCTGGGCGCGCTCAAGGGCCTGAGCGAAACCGAAGCCGGCCGCCGGGCCGACCAGTGGCTCGATCGGTTGAGCATCGCCGACTGGTCGGATCGCAAGATCAACGAGCTTTCCAAGGGCATGCAGCAAAAAGTGCAGTTTATCGCGGCGATCCTGCATCAGCCCCCGCTGCTGATCCTCGACGAGCCGTTCACCGGGTTCGATCCGGTCAATGTCGCCGTGGTCAAGGACATCATGGTGGAACTCCGCGATCGTGGTACGACCATCGTCCTTTCCACCCACCGCATGGAACAGGTCGAGATGATGTGTGATTCCATCTGCCTGATCAACAAGGGCCGCCAGGTGCTCGTCGGCAACCTGCGCGAGATCAAACAAGCCTACGGCCGCAATACCGTGCGAATCGAGTACGCGCGGAATGGCGCCTCGTTCGACCTCGCGCCCTTCGCGATCAGCGTCAATCGCTTTGGCTCGGTGGTCGAGGCCAAGCTGCGGCCCGAAGTCGATCCGCAGCAGATCCTCAAGGCAGCGGTCGAATCCGGCATCCATCTGGCTCGCTTCGAATTGATCGAGCCTCCGCTGGCCGACATTTTCGTCGAGAAGGTGACTCCGGCCCATGCGTAAACTCTGGCTGGTCATCCGTCGGGAGTACCGGCTGCGTGTGCGGACTCGCACTTTCATTCTGAGCACGGTCGGCTTGCCGGCGCTGATGATCTGCGCGTTTGTTATTCCCACCTACTTTGCCAGCCGGCACGTCGGCCACACGCTGCGGATCGCCATTGTCGACCAAGTTGGCGGACTCGGCCGATCCATGGCCAGTCGCCTGCAAATGCAGAAACTCCCCAACGGCAAGCCACAATTCGACATCGTCGATGTGCTCGAGCGGCCGGCCGAAAATGGCTCGGCCATGCGGCAACTGCGCGACAAGGTTCGCGCCGGCTCGCTCAGTGGCTACTTGTTGCTTCCCTCCAACCTGTTGAAAAACGGTTCGGCTGAGTTCTACACACACAATCCGGGCGATTTCACCCTGATCAGCACGCTCGAAAGCGCGATCACCCGGGTGGCCGTTGGAGGGCGACTGGCAGCGGACAAGGTCCACATCTCCGATATCGATGCCTTGCTCGCACGCGCCAAGGTCGGCGTCGTTCAGATCAACGACAAGGGCGAGAAGCGGGAAAAGGGCCAAACGTTCACGGCCGCAATCCTGCTCGCGATCATTCTCTACACCAGCCTGCTCATGTACGGCATCACCACGATGCGCTCGATCCAGGAGGAAAAATCGACGCGCATCATGGAAATCCTGCTCTCTTCGGTGCGTCCCTTCCAACTGCTGGCCGGGAAGATCCTCGGCGTCGGTGCGGTCGGTTTCACCCAGTATCTCATCTGGGCGCTAGCCGGGGCGGCGGTGGTGGGCTACGGCGCCCAAATGTTCTCGGTGTTCAGTGCCACCGGCTTTCATGTCCAAATCCCGTTCGCCCTCTGGTTCTGGTTCGTGATCTATTTCCTGGCCGGCTATTTCCTCTATTCCTCGCTGTTTGCCGCCGTTGGTGCGGCGGTTTCGAGCGAGCAGGACGCCAATCAGGCCCAGATGCCGATCTCGATGCTACTGATCGCCGGCTTCGTGATGTTCCCGATCGTTGCCCGCAGCCCGAGTTCGACCATCGCAGTGGCCTTGACGATGGTCCCGTTTTTCTCGCCGGTGCTCATGGTGCTCCGCATTGCCCTCGGAAGCCCGCCGCTCTGGCAGATCCTGCTCTCGGTCGGCATTCTGGTGGCGACAACGCTGGGGATGGTCTACATCTCAGCCAAAATTTACCGTGTTGGCGTGCTGATGTACGGGAAGCGGCCGTCAGTGGTCGAAGTCCTGCGTTGGCTCCGCTACACGTAACGCTCACCGGCGCGCGTTCCCCGATGCCCTTGCCGCACTTCGGCCATGCAGAGGGCCATGTTGCCTGCCGCAAGTCCTCTTGTGCTTTGTACTCAGTGCTTGTGGGGACTGAAAATGTGCAGATCGCGGCTGATTCCCACCGTAACGCCGGTCGAGGGGTCGTTCGGGTAGACGCCGGCAATCGCGGCCACGTCCCACTGGAATCCCCAGGCCGAAACCACCAGACCCATGCGGCCTTCGGCGCGGCTTTCGGTGCCGTAAAGCGCCGGCACGAGCGTCCGCGAGGAATAGCGGCCCTCCACTTCGCCCACCAGGCTCAAGCGTCGCATGACGGGATAGGCCAGCGCTCCGCCGTAGAGCAGTTCGTCGTTCTGCGAGAATTTCGCGTTCGGGGATTGGAGGATTCCGAGGCCGGTGTTGGTCCAGGCCTTGAGTTTTCCGAAGTGTTTTTGCAGGATCACGCTGGCGTAGACGTTCGTCGCGTTGTTGCCGATCCCGCGCGCCTGGTTGGTATTGGGCATCAGGAAACCGAAGCGGAAAGCCACGGCCGGCGTCCGCCGTTCCTCTTTTCGTATCAGGATTTTCGTCCACAAGCTGAAATCGCCCACGTCATGGGTTGAATTCGTGCCGGTCAGGTCCGGCGTCACCGGCGCAGGCACCTTGTTGTTCACCTGGAGGAAATTCTGGACCGTGCCTTGTAATTGCACCTCGACACGCCGCGCCAAGCCCAGCCGCATATTGAGCACGCCCATCGAGGTCAAATCGCCGGAAAGGCCCGAAAGCGGATAATCGATGTTCTGGAGAAAATCGAATCCAACCTGTGTCCGCAGGGTTCCTGGCTTCAGAATCGTGGCGTCCGGCGTTCGGAGCGGCATGCTTTGCGCCCCGGCGGTGCCTGCCGCCAACAGTCCCGCCAAGAGTATTCCCAGCACCATCACGTAGCGCTTCATCTGTTTTCATCCTGTCGCATGAAAAGAACCGCGTATCGTAGGGCACCCGCAAGCTGGTGAGCAAACCCGCTCATCCCGCCGGCCATGTGCACAGCACAATCGACAGTCCCGCGATCACCGCCGTCTCCGCTCGCAGAATCAACGGCCCGAGCGAGACTTCTTCGAATCCGGCTTCCCGCGCCGCCGTCACTTCTTCCGCTGTCCAGCCGCCTTCGGGACCGAAAGCGAGCCCAACCGATGCCGGCCGCGCCGCCGGCCGAAATTGCTCGATCGGCGCAGCGTCGCGCCGCTCCGAGAGCAACAGTTTCACTTCCGCCATGCTTTCCCGAAAGGCGTCTCTCGATCTCACCGGAGGCAGAATCTGCGGCGGCGCCAAGCGCCGGGACTGCTCGGCCGCCTCATGAACAATCTTTTCCCAGCGTCCTAGCCGTTTTGCCGCCGCTTCCACCAATGGCCGTTCGCTCCGTGCCGACTCCAAAGTTTGGATGGCGCGAGCGCCAAGCTCGGTGGCTTTTTCGAGTGCCCACTCGAAACGGGAGAAGCGGAAAATCGAAAGCAGCACGGTTACGTCGAGAGGTGCCTCGGCGGCCTCCGCGCGGTCCATCAGGACGAACTCCACGCGATCGCGTTCCACCCGGCTCACCTTCCCGAGCCAGACCGAATGGCCGTCGCTCAGATCGTAAATCTGGCCAGGCTTGGCCCGCAGCACGCGCCCCAGGTGGTGCGCCTGCTCACCGCGCACGATCGCCTTATCGCCATTGAATCCGTCAACCAGAAACCGGCGCCGCATGTCCTTTCACCTTTGCGGATGATACAGGAATCACTTGCCGTGGGCGCAAATACCGCCAGCCGGGTAGGTCCGCACCATGCCCGTTGCGGCTTTCGCCGCGACAGCCGCAGCCTCACCCTTCATAGGCCGGGGATTGTGAAATAAGGTGGTTTAGCTGAAGATTTCCTTGATGCGCTCAAAAAAACCGGAATTCCGTTCGGCCGGCCGGTTTTCAACACTGAGCGTTTCCGCGAGCGCCTCGAAGAGCTTGCGCTGCTCGCGGGTCAACTTGGCCGGGATCACGACCTGGATCGTGACGTAAAGGTCGCCGCGCCCGCCTTCATGGGGATTCGACAAGCCTTTGCCCCGCAACCGGAACATCTGGCCTGACTGCGCCCCTTCGGGAATCCTGAGCCGCTCTTCGCCGTCGAGCGTTGGGACCATGATTTCGGTTCCGAGGGCCGCTTGCGGGATGCTGAGCGGTATCGTGCAGTAGAGATCCGACCCGCGACGCTCAAAGAACGGGTGTTCCTGCACCTGGACGTAGATGTAGAGATCGCCAGGCGACCCACCGTTCGCGCCGGGCTCCCCCTCGCCCGAAATGCGCAGCCGGGTGCCGGAATCGACTCCGGCGGGAATGCGCACCTCGATCGTACGATCCTGTTCCACCCGACCGCGACCGTTGCACTGCGGGCAGACCTCGCGGATCACCCTGCCTCGCCCGCCGCACGACGAGCAAGTACGCGAGATGATGAGCGGTCCCTGCTGATATCGCAACTGCCCCCGGCCATGGCAAGCCTGGCAGGTCACCATGCCGACTCCCGGCTTCGCCCCTGCCCCATGGCAGGTGCCGCAGACGTCGTGCCGGGAAACCTTGATTTTCGTGTGAATCCCGGCAGCAGCCTGCTCGAAGCTGAGTTGCAAGTCGTAGCGCAAGTCGGCCCCGCGCTCGACGTGGCGCCGCCCCGGCCGCCGTCCCCCGGTACCGAACAGATCCTCAAAGCCAAACAGGTCGCCGAAACCGAAAATGTCCTGAAAATCCTCAAAAATCGTTTGCCCGAAGTCCGGACCCATCCCGGTCCGGTCTCCAAGGCCGGCGTGTCCATAACGGTCGTAAACGGCACGCTTTTGCGGGTCGCTCAGTACGCTGTAAGCCTCGGTGGCCTCGCGAAACCGTTCTTCGGCTTCCTTCTTCGCGTTCGGGTTGCGATCCGGGTGCCAGCGCAGCGCTGCCTTGCGGTAGGCGCTTTTGATCTCGTCGCTGCCCGCGCCTCGTTCTACGCCAAGAACTTCGTAATAATCACGTTTGGTTGTTTCGGACATAATCTCGGTCAGTTCACCGTCTCTTCGAGCGGTGCGGCATGGGCGGGCGGAACGGCCACACGCACCTGGGCGGGCCTCAGGACCCGGTCGCGGAACCGATATCCCGCCTGCACCTCTCCGATGACGGTTCCTTCGGGAAGCTCGCTCGTTTCCACGCGTTCGAAGGCGTGATGCAGGTGCGGATCGAATTTCTGCCCCGCGGGATTTTCCATCCGTACGATGCCGTGCTCAACCAACAGATCGGAGAGCTGCCGATAAATCATCTCGAAGCCGCGCCGGTAATCCTCATAGGCCGGGTCCTGATGGGCAGCAAGCGCCCGCTCGAAATTGTCGAGCACCGGCAACAAGGATTCAGCAAGCCGCATGACGGCCCGCTCCCGATCCTCGCGCCGCTCCCGATCGATCCGCTTGCGGAAATTCTCGAAATCCGCCTGCCTGCGGATGAGCGTCTGCCGCAACTCGTCCCGCTCGGCTTGGAGTTGGGCCAGCCTCTCGGCCTCTGGGCCAGGCCCCGGCTCCTCGGTCAACACGCCACCCGTAGCTACGGGCTCCGCGGCTTCGCCTTCCGCCCGTTCCTGCTGATCGATTTCCGGCTCTTCGGCCGGGTGATGAGGATCCTTGTGATGGCTCAAGGTGCACTTTCTCCGCTTAAGGTCGAACTGACACACTCCGCCACATAAGCGGCGGTCGTGATGGCCCTCTCGTAGTCCATGCGTAGCGGGCCGAGAATACCCAAAGTGCCCGGCGCCTGGCTCCCCGCCCGGAAACGCGCGCTGATCAGCGCCAGGCTTGCGCCGGCAACGGCCATCTCGCTCAAACCAATGCGAACCGAAACCGGTTCGGGCGTCCCGATACAGGTGGCCAGCAATGCCACCAGACGCTGTTTCTCCTCGATAGCGCTCAGCAGGTCGCTTAGCCGCTCCGGATCGGCAAATTCCGGCGCGACCACGATCTCCGCTGTTCCTTCCACATAAAGCTGCCGGCCGCCTTCATCGTCGAAAAGTCGAGGATCACACAAAAGCAAGGCCCGCCGCGCCAGTTGGCCGTATGAGTCCTGCTCGCGCTCCAGCCGCTCGGCCAGGTGAAAGCGAATCGCCTCCAGGGTCCAGCCGGAGTAATTGCGGTTCAGGTGGTCGGCAATCCGGTCCAGTTCGTCCTGGGCAAAGAGCCGGTCAGGGCGCACCACCTTGTCCCGCGTGTGGCCACCTTCAGAGATCACCACCACCAGCACCCGCCCGTCGGGCACCAGAAGGAATCGGATATGGGCCACCGGCAGGCGACCCATCGGCGGCGAAAGAATCAGGCCGAGGCCGTGGGAAACCTTGGCCAAAATGTGGCCGGCGCGCTCGACAGCCTGTTCGAAGCTCGTCGTTGAATCAATCTCGCGGCGAATCCAGCGCTCGTCCTCGGCATTCAGCTGTGCCTGCGCCGCGAAGCGATCGATGAAATACCGATAACCGGCCGCCGTCGGCACACGACCGGCCGAGGTATGCGGCTGGAACAGGAAGCCGGCGTCTTCCAGGTCGGCCATGACATTGCGGATCGTAGCCGGACTCAGCGGTTCCGCATGTCGCCTGACGATCAGCCGCGAGGAAACCGGCTCGCCTGTCTCGATATAGGCGCGGACCACTTCCGCCAGCACTTGCTCGTGCCTTTCACTCAGCGTTGGCGCACTCATGACCCTGTTCCCGAAACGTCTCGCTCGATGGAAAATTCCCGGCACAACCGGGAACCGCACCTCAATTTCGTATTTTAACGTAAGTTGTCAACTGCTTGCTGCCAAGAACGAAGCGGCCGTGTCCAACGTGGCGAGCAGGGTGGTATACTCCGGCACGTCGGCGGACGCGCAGTCTACAGCTGAGAATCCGGAGCCCCGCCTCCTGGGCGGACGGAGGGGCGTATCGACTCGACTCTTCTCATCGCGCTGTTTCTGCTTCTGCTGGTGGCCCTGCCGGCGCTGGCAGTCTACGCTTCTTCGCGCATCCGGCGATTGGAGATTGCCAAGCGTAACTACACTCCGTCACCCGATACCGCGGCCACGGAGCAGTTCGCCAGGCTTCAGGCCAGACTTAGCGCTATCGAGCAGCGCCTGCAAGTACTCGAGAGCCAGGCTGGGATCAGTCCGCAGCCTGCTCCGGACGATCGGCTAGCCCACGCCTCCGAGCCGCCCGCCGCGATCCCGGCCCTACAGCGCCCGATCTATCCATCGTCACGCCCATCCACAGCCCCGGATCCCGTGCTGGCGGCGATTCCCGCCACGGACGCGGTCGATCCTTCGGCCACGGCGGTTCCGGCCGAACGTGGCGCCCAATTGGAACGGGTGCTTGCCGAGCGTTGGCTGATCTATGTGGGCATCATCGCAATGCTCTTTGCCGCTGCCTTCTTCATCAAATACGCTTTCGACAACCGTTGGGTAGGGCCGCGCGGCCGCGTCTCGGTCGGCCTGTTGTGCGGCTCGATCCTTGTGTTGTGGAGCGATCGGCTGCTGCGTCGCGGCTACCTCTACTTTTCCGAAGGGATTGCCGGACTGGGCGCCGCGGTGCTCTACCTTTCGATCTGGGGCGGTTGGTATTACTACCGCATGTTGGGGGCGGGGCTGGCGCTGGGCGGCATGGTGTTGGTAACCGCGGCGATGGCGGTCATTTCCATTGGCCGCGATTCGCAAAGGCTCATCTTTCTCGCGCTGGCCGGTGGTTTCCTCTCCCCGCTCCTGCTCGAACGCGGCCGCAACCACGAACAGATTCTGTTTGCCTATCTGGCGGTGCTCTCAGTCGGCATGCTGGCGATTGAGCGCTGGCGCCGATGGTTCTGGCTGCCGCCGCTCACCTTCCTTGCCGCACAGATGTACTACTGGGGCTGGTATCTGCTTTTTTATCGTCCGGCCGATCTGGGCCCCAGCATTGGCTTCGCGACGCTTTTCTTCCTGATTTTTGCGGCTCTGCCGCTGCTCAAGAGCCGGCGCAGCGGCCGTCTGCACGGCGCCGAACTTCTGATCGTCGTCGCGAATCTCCTCTGTTATCTCGGGGCCTTGTGGGAACTGCTTTGGAGCGATCATCGCTGGTTCCTCACCCTGGCCTTCCTTCTGCTGGCGACGACGCACTGGCTGATCAAACGCAGGGTGCCGCAACCGGCATTGGGTTTTGAGCCGACCGTGAGCCGGGTTTTCGGCACGCTCGCGCTACTATGCGCCACCCTGGCGATTCCCGCTCGCCTCGGTCACGCGTGGCTGACGATTGCCTGGGCGGCCGAGGGTGCGGCGGTCGTCTGGATCGGGGCCAAGCTCGGTTCGTGGCGGCTTCGCATTCCAGGTTTGCTGCTGCTGAGCGTAGTGGCGCTTCGGCTGCTCGTGCTCGGGATTCCAGCGCCGCGATTCCTCTGGAACGCCCGCTTCGGCACCTTTGCAGTGGCCGTCGCTTGTTTCGCCATTGCCGCGGTGGCCATCCCGCGCGCGGTTGACGGCCTCCAGGACTACGAACGCAAACTGGTGGTGGCGCTGCTGGTTGCCATGAGCGCTTTTTCGCTGCTGGCCCTTTCGCTTGAATTCTGGGACCTGTTCGGCCGGCTTCCGGTGGCCGGGCTGCAACATCGCGCGGCCCAACAGATGGCGCTTTCCGTGCTTTGGACGTTGTTTGCGGCGGGACTGATTCTGCTGGGAATCTTGCGGAAGTCGGCGCTGCTGCGCTGGGAAGCACTGGCACTTTTCGCCCTGGTGGTGAGCAAGGTCTTCCTCTACGATCTCTCCTCACTTGAACGCCTCTACCGCATCCTGTCTTTCCTCGTGCTTGGAGTGCTGCTGCTCATCGTTTCGTTCCTCTACCAGCGCCGGTCGGTCAGCCAGAAAGCAAGGAAGGAAGGCGGAGGGCAATCGTGAGCGGGAAGCTGTTGCGCGCCCTCGGACGATATGCGGTGGCCGCCGTCCTTGTGTTTCTGGTTGCCGCGGCCGCTCTACCAGCCCGCGGTGGCGCGGAAGCCGGTCAGTCGAGAACGTTCGGCAGCTTGCCGCGGAAGTGGCGGCACTGGAAATATTTTCGCTCGATTGATCTGCCACCCACCTCGGCGCCACGTCTGGTCGCCATGCTCGTTCCCGAGCAGGTTTACACGCGGGCCCAAAGCCATCTGGCCGATCTTCGCATCATCGACAATCGGGGTCGCGAAGTTCCATACGCCATGATCACCTTCACTGGCTCGTCGCGGACCACCTTCCTGCCGAGCCACCACTCTGCCAGCTATTACGTGCCTGGGTCCTATACCGATTTTCTGCTCGACCTCGGCCCCCGTCCCCGGCGCTGCAATTTTCTGATCGTCACCGCCAAGGCCACGGCCGCCAACCTGGCCGTTGTGGCGCAAATCGATTCCAGTGACGACGGCTACCACTGGCGCCAGGTGCGGAAGAGCGCCGCGCTATTCGGTTCCCAAGCCCTCAACGCTTCCCCGACCCCGATCCTTCACTTCCCGGAAACCACTGCGCGCTTCCTGCGCGTTCGCATTTACTACCGCAAGGGAAAATTCGCCATTCGCACGATGGCTGCGGGCAACGAATTGAAAACGCCCGCCGACCGCATCGCCGTCACCGGGTTGCTCGCTCCCGTTCACTCCTCGATTCCCCGGGCCAGTCTGTGGCAAATCTCTCTCCACGGACCGCTTCCCGTCGACGAAGTGGACTTCGGCACCACGGAGCCTGGCTTTTCCCGCCGCGTGCTGGTCTTTTCGAACAGGAACGGCAGGGACTGGAGTCTGGCAGGACAGGGCATCATTTCGCGAGTGCGGCATTATGGCGAGACAAAATCAAAGCTAAGCGTGGGGTTTCGTCCGGTTCGCTCGCCCTTGTGGCGTGTGGAAGTGGAGAACGAAAGCGATCCCCCGCTTGCCAACGTGCGGCTTCGCCTTTCGATGACGCCGCAGCGGATCGTTTTCCGGCAGCTCCCGGGCCGTCAATACTGGCTGCTCTACGGCGAGAGCATCGTTCTGAAGCCCCGTTACGAATTGGCCCAGACCGTTGGGCGAAGCGCGTTGCATGCCGCGCCCCTGCTGGCCACCGCCGGAGCCCGACAAAGCAATCGGGACTGGATTGATCCCCGTCCCTGGACCGAAAAACATCCGGCAGTCCTTTGGGTGGCCACGATTCTGGCGGGATTGCTGCTGGCTCTTGCGGCCTTGCGCGCGGTACGCCGGCCCGGCTGAAAGCCGCTCGTCCCTCCGCTGTCGGAAAGTTCTTCGGACCTGCAAATAAAAAGGGGCGACCGAACGAGCGATCGCCCCCCAAGCATTCAATCGCCTGTGCTACTCTCGCCCGACCTGGCCAAACGCTCCGGTATCGATCTGGGCGCGCTGCAACCGGTCGGAGAAGTCAACGTAAACCGTCTTCCATTCCGAATAGAAATCGAGCGCGGCAACCGCAGCCTCGCGGTGGCCGTTCCCGGTGAATTTCGTGCCGCCGAACGGCAGGTGGGTTTCCGCGCCAATGGTCGGCGCATTGACGTAAACGATGCCCGTATCGAACTCGCGGATGGCGCGGAAGGCGCGGTTGACGTTGCGCGTGTAAACGGAGGAAGAAAGCCCGTACTGGACGTCGCAGGCGATTTCGAGGGCTTGGTCGAGCGAATCCGCTGGAATCACCGAGACGACCGGGCCGAAAATCTCTTCGCGGGCAACCCGCATCTTGGGATCGCAGTCGGCGAAGATCGTTGGCTCATGGAACCAGCCCTTGGCGTAAGGCCCGCCTTCCAGCTTGTGACCGCCGCACGCCAGCCGAGCCCCTTCCGCCTTGCCGATTTCCACGTACTCCATCACGGTCGAGAGCTGCGATTGGCTGATGCACGGGCCCATTTCCGCCGCCGGCTCCAGTCCGTTGCCGACGCGCAGCGCCTTGGCCCGGGCGACGAAACGCTCGAGAAATTCGCGGTAGGCCTTCTTTTCCACGATGACGCGGCTGGCCGCCGTGCAGCGCTGCCCGGTCGTGCCGAACCCGCCCCAGATCGCGCCGTCCACCGCGATTTCCAGATTCGCGTCGTCGAGCACCACGATGGCGTTCTTGCCGCCCATTTCCAGCTGGCAGTGCTTGAACTCCGGCGCGCAAGCCTCGCTTACTTTCCGGCCGACCTCGGTCGACCCGGTGAAGCTGACCAGCCGCACCGCCGGATGACGGATGAGCGGGTCGCCCGTTTCGTGGCCCGAGCCGGTAACGATGTTCAGGACGCCCCGCGGTACGCCGGCTTCCGTCAGCGTCTCCACCAGATGGTAGGTGGAAAGCGGCGTATCGGACGCCGGTTTGATCACGATCGTGTTCCCGAGCACGAGTGACGGCATGATTTTCCACGACGGAATCGCCATGGGGAAATTCCACGGGGTGATCAGCGCTGACACGCCAATCGGCATCCGCATCGTCATCGCAAATTTATCGGGAAGCTCCGATGGCGCGGTGACGCCGAACTGACGTCGTCCCTCACCGGCCATGTAATAGGTCATGTCGATGGCTTCCTGCACGTCCCCGCGGGTTTCGTCGAGGATTTTCCCCATTTCGCGGGTCATGTCGTGCGCGAAAGCCTCCTTGCGCGCCACCAGAATCTGGGCGGCCCGGAAAAGAATCTCGGCGCGCTTGGGCGCCGGCACTAGCCGCCAGGACCGGAACGCCTGGCGAGCGGCTTCGACGGCCGCGGCCACGTCCCGTTGATCACCCGCGGGAAACAACCCGATCACTTCGTCGGTATTGGCGGGGTTGCGATTTTCAAACATCTTCCCGTTTTTCGGCTCAACCCACTCACCGTTGATGAAATTTCGGTAGATCTTTGGGGCAGTTGCCGTAGCCATGACTCCTCCTTCGAACGGGGGTATACCGGCCTGGGAGCGAGGACGGCAGTCGGGAGCAGCGGGGACGGTCTTTGGAAAAGCAGGAGGGGTTCCCGCACTTCTCGCCGAACACTCGGAAATCTAACAGACGTGCCGCCCGCGGTCAACGCACACGGGCATGTTGGCACTAGCTATCGCGACGGAAAGTGGCGTGCAGGGACACACCACAACCCTTCACTTTCCTCGTGGCGCATAGATCAGTGCCACAGGAAACAGGAAAAACAAGTCGTCTGAAAGAACCGGGCGTGGTCCGTCAATTCCTCGCGGGCGCCGCCCAAATCGCGCTAACGGCCTTCGCCGACGGTCTTGCTTTCACTGTCACTGTCTTTGTTCGAGCTCGGTGGATCGCTGGGCAGAATCGGCCGCGGAGGAGCTACGCCTGCAATGTCGGAACCCAAGCCAAGCTTCTGCAGGCTGGCCGCGTCGATCCTGCCAGTGGGAGTGATGCCATGTGCGCGCTGGAAATTCTTCATGGCAGTGATGGTGTCCGAACCCCATCTTCCGGTCGGGTCGCCCTGGTAGTAGCCGGAACGTGCCAGTGCTGTCTGGATCTGCTCGATACGATTGGAACTGGGACCGTACCGCGCCCACACCCGCCGATGATAGAAGCGGCGCGGCGGACGACGGTAGACGTAGTGGTGAATCGGACGGTACTTCGGCCGTGCTCGATGAACCGTGACTTTGTGTGCCAGTTTTCGCTTGGGCACACGATGGCTCAGTCGATGTCTTGGTACGCGCCGCAGATGGTGCTTTGCCACCTTATGCTTCCCATACTTGGGATGCTGGATCGCCGCTACCCCTGGAACCATCAGAAAAGTAGCTGCTACCACCGCGGGCAGCACCCCCCACATCCTTCGCCGCAAACGTATCATTTCCCCTCCGGCATCACGCCCGCCAGAAAGACCGTCAGGTTTTCGTTCGCATCTTGCCGCCGCAAGATTTTGAACAAGACGTCCTGGCCAGGCTTGATTTTTGCCAGTTCGTGCTGAAACTCCGGGACAGTGTACACCTGCACATGATTCACTTCTACAATAACATCGCCTGGATCGAAGCCTGTTTCGTCAGCGAAACTCGTTGGTTCAACCGACCGAACAATCACTCCCCTGTTCGGACTCCGCATCCACCTTACCGGGGGCCGCTTCAACTGCGCCACCAGTTCCGGCGTCAGCGTGTCGAGTTTCAGGCCGAGATCCTGGTTGATTGACTTCCCCATCGTTGGCGTCGGCTGGGCGCTTGTCTCCGGATCGGCCAGCGACGGGAACAGCTCGTCGCGGTTAGCGACCACCACTGCGGTCTCGTACCGTTTGCCGTCGCGGATGTAGCCGATCTCCACGTGTTGCCCGATGGGGGTCCGCAGGATCGGATCCACCAGTTCGTCGCCCGTGTACACCGGCTTGCCGTTCACCGAGAAAACCACATCGCCGGCCCGAATGCCGGCTTTGGCAGCCGGGCTGCCCGGGCTCACCATCTCGATGATGATCCCGTGGGAAGCGCCGAGCATCTTCAGCGTGAGCGGGTTTTCGCGCTGCTGCGCGGTGAACGTGATGCCGATCGATCCGCGCGTCACGTGCCCCTTGCTGACGAGCTGGTTGTAGACGTTGATCGCCGTGTTCGAAGGCAGGGCGAAGCCGATTCCCTCGAAGCTGTTGCCGCCTGTATAAATCGCCGTATTGATGCCGATCACCTGCCCCGCCATGTTCACCAAAGGCCCGCCGGAATTGCCCGGATTGATCGCGGCATCGGTCTGGATAAAATGCTGGAGCTGTCGCTGCGACTGCCCGACGTTGTTGCGATTCATGGCGCTGATGATTCCCGAGGTCACCGTCCCCTGCAGTTCGAACGGGCTGCCGAAGGCGAGCACCCAGTCACCCACCTCCGCGCTATTGGAATTGCCCATTTGCGCCACCGGCAGCGGATGCCCGGCGTTGATCTTAATGACGGCTAAATCTGTCTCGGTGTCCTGTCCGATCAGGCGCGCCGGATACTTGGTCGGGCTGCTGGCCAGCGTGACCTCGATTTTTGTCGCGCCGGCAATAACATGCTGATTCGTCAGGATGTAGCCTTTCGAGCTCAAAATCACACCTGAGCCAAGGCTCTGCTCCGCCTCCGGCTCATTCGGGTTGCTGAAGAAGTGATTGAAGAAATCGCCGAAGGGGTTGTTCTGCGCGCCGGGATGGCGGCGAATTCGTGGGCGCTCGATCAATTGGGTGGTCGAGATGTTGACGACGGCCGGCTCTACCTCGGCGACGATCGCGGCGAATGTGCTCGAAAGCCGTACCGGATCCGGTACCGACAGCATCGCGCCAGCCGCACCTGGACCAGTGGATGGCCTGGCTGCCACGCGGCCGGAAACCGCTGCCCCGATCAGGACTCCCAAGCCCAGCGCTAGCACCACAATAAGGGCGGCAAATGCCTTCCGACGCCGAGCCCAGTCACCCACGTCGCGCAACACGAGACCCATCCACGGCTCCCTTCGCGAGCCGGAAGCTTTGGGTGTATTTGTAACCACGGACTGCAGTGCCCCTGGATGCCCGCATCCGGCTGCGAACCGCGCTATTATAGCATCGGCCTAGAACTGGACGTGTCGGCAAAGCCAACATCCCGTAGCCGATTAGCTACGGGCTTTCCCTTCCGACAGAGGCCACCCGCTGGGGGTCACCAAGTGCTTTCCAGCGTCCACGTCCTTTGTTAGAATCCGGGGCGAAAAATGACCATGGCGCCACGCACACTCTACGACAAAATCTGGGATTTCCACGTTGTCACCGAAGAACCTGGCCGGCCGTCGCTGATCTACATCGACCGGCATTACATTCACGAGGGCACCTCGCCACAGGCTTTCTCCGGCCTGAAGGCCGCCGGCCGCCGCGTTCGCCGTCCCGACCTCACATTCGCCGTGATGGACCACTCTGTGCCGACCAAAAACCGTGAACTGGCCACCATCGACCCGGACGCGAAGGGCCAGTTCGACGCCCTTGCCCGCAATTGCCGGGAAACCGGAGTGCGGCTATTCGACATGTTCAGCCAGAACCAAGGCATCGTGCATGTCATCGGACCGGAGCTGGGTCTAAGCCAGCCCGGCATGACAATCGTCTGCGGCGACAGCCACACCTCGACCAACGGGGCTTTCGGCTCGCTCGCTTTTGGCATCGGCACCAGCGCGGTCGAGCACGTCCTCGCCACGCAGTGCCTGCGCGAATACCGTTCCCTGCCGATGCGCGTTCAGGTGAATGGACGCCGGCCAGTTGGCGTCACCGCCAAGGACGTCATCCTGGCGATCATTGGCAAGATCGGTATCTCCGCCGGTGTCGGCCATGTGATCGAATACGCGGGAGAGACGATCCGCGGCCTTTCCATGGAGGGCCGCATGACCCTCTGCAACATGTCGATCGAGGCCGGCGCCCGCGCCGGCATGGTCGCTCCCGACGAAACCACTTTCGGCTATATCGAGGGTCGCCCGTTTGCCCCTCGCGGCAAGGATTTCCAGGCTGCCGTCGAACGCTGGAAGAACTTCGCCACCGACCCCGGCGCCGTCTACGACAAGGTCTACGAACTCGACGGCACCAAGATCGTGCCGCAAGTTACCTGGGGCACCAATCCCGGCATGGTCACCGGCGTCACCGGCCGCGTTCCCTCGCCCGATTCCTTCGCCGATCCCGGCGAGCGGAAAGCGGTGGAACGCGCCCTTGCTTACATGGATTTGAAGCCCGGTACCGCGATCGCCGATATTCCGGTCGACTACGTTTTCATCGGCTCCTGCACCAATTCCCGGCTCGAGGACCTGCGCGCGGCCAGCAAGGTCGTTGCCGGCAAGCACGTTGCCTCCAGTGTGAAGCTTGCGCTGGCCGTGCCGGGTTCGCGCACTGTCAAGGCCCAGGCTGAAAAGGAAGGCCTCGACAAGATTTTCACCGACGCCGGCTTCGAATGGCGCGACTCCGGCTGTTCGATGTGTATCGGCATGAACGAAGATGTGCTGCCGGCCGGCATGCGCTGCGCCAGCACCTCGAACCGGAATTTCGAGGGCCGTCAGGGCAAAGGTGGCCGCACGCACCTGGTCAGCCCGATCACCGCCGCGGCCAGCGCCATTGCCGGGCATTTCGTCGACGTTCGCGAGACCGGCGTCGACCTCGAGTAGTAAAAGCTCTTGGAACGGCCACGCGGCTTGCACGGGGCTCGAGCCCGGGCAAAAGTCGTCTGCAGCCAGAAGCTTTGGCCTTGGAAGCCGGCGAAAGAGGAGATTTACTGAAATCCGGGCTTCGCGAATCCAACTGAGGACACGGGAAAAACGATGCAACCCTTTACAACGCACAGCGGCTTGGTTGTTCCCCTTGACCGGGTGAATGTCGATACCGACCAGATGGTTCCGAAACAGTTCCTCAAGTTCCTGACGCGCGAGGGCTACGGTCGTGTCCTCTTTTATGACTGGCGCTATCTGCCCGGCGAGAGGCCAAATCCCGATTTCGTCCTGAATCAGCCTCGCTACCAGGGCGCTTCGATCATGCTCACCCGCCGCAATTTTGGCTGCGGCTCCAGCCGCGAGCACGCCGCCTGGGGTGTTGCCGACTACGGCCTCCGTGCCATCATCGGCCCCAGCTTTGCCGACATTTTCTTCAAGAACTGCGCCAGCAACGGCATCCTCGCCATCGTCCTGCCCGACGAGCAGGTTGACGATCTCTTCCGCCGCGCCGAATCCACTCCCGGCTACAAGCTCCACATCGATCTGCCCAACCAGACGCTCCGCGATGACCAGGGCCTCGAATTGAAATTCGAGATCGACGAGTTCCGAAAGCAGATGCTGATCAAGGGCCTCGACGAAATCGGATTGACGCTCGAAAATGAAGTCGAGATCAGCGCTTACGAAAAGTCCCATCAGCCCGAGCCTGAGCAACACGCCCCTGTCGATTTCAGCTTTCCCGCCGCTTCCTGAGCCGCGCTTTTCGCCTGTGGCCGCCGGCAAGCGCAAGCGTGCTGCACCCGTCTGCGCGGGGGTAGACACCCGGACTTTAATGTCGCATGTCCACTTCCAGGATTTTCCCGAAGTACGGTTTCCCATGGACGAGCAGGAAATGCACGCGGACTCGCCGTCCTCTCAGAAACGAACAGGGCGAGCGATGTGCCGCCGAGGCAGGCACGCCCACAAATCGCACCTTGGATTCGTCGGGAGATAAAAGAAGCACGCCAGAGCCGTTCACCATCAGCAGGAACTTCAGCTCTTTTCCTTTGCATGTCAGCCGCCGCACCGGCCCTCTCGCGACGATTGTGAACCCTTGTTTGGGAGCAACGATCGATTGCGTGCCGGTCGGTGCCGTCTGCGCGGCGGGAGCGGGCTGTGAACGCAGGGCCTGCTTCCCTGCTGAGTTATTCTCGCTGGGTGCCGAGGCCAGCAGCTGCCGCGTAGTCGCGGCCGCTGCGCGCCGCGGACTTTGGATTTCGCGCCAGGTTCGCGAGGAACGCGCCCTTGCCTCTGTTCCCGGCAGCGCCACCAGCAACACCGCAAGCGCCCACGCGTGAAATCCTCGGCTCATCACCGGCTGCTATATAACCCTCGGCCACCGGAGTCAAGGCTTTCGCCACCTTGCCTCGCCACACTGTTTGCACTATCACTGTAGGTCGATCCGCGTCAGTTCGCCCGAGCGCGGCTGCCCCTTCGCCGGCACGTAACGCGCGAGCACGCGCCGGCCTGCCAGTTCCCTGCACGGCGAGAAATCGGTTGGGGCCGGTCCTGCCGATTCGTATTCGATCAGGGTGTAGTTGTCGGTGTGCAGATGCCATTCGGCGCCCGGAGGGCCAAGAACGAAAGTGAGTTCCACGCCTTTGCATTCAACCTTGCGCGCCACGCCTACGGCCTCGCGTGTTGTCGCTTTCGCTTTGCCGGAAGCCGTGCCCGGAAGCTCTTCCGCGCGCGACACGCGGCCGCCCGGCCCCGCCAACGGCTCGCCCGCGAGCGTCGGCAGTGGCCCGAAGAAGACGACGGGCTGCGCGCTGGCGATCACCTCTTCGGTTTCGTGAACAGCTCTCAGGAACCGCAGGATATTGCTGCGCTCGCCCGTGCTCTTCGCCAGTTTCAGCGCCTGTTGGCCGGCCACAGCGGCTTCCCCCGGCCGTTTCATGCGCAGCAGCACCACACCCAGCGTCAGATAGTTGGCCGCCGTAGTTGGCCGCAGCGCCACTGCGCGCCGCGCCAACTGCAACGCTTGCTCCGGATCCTGATGCAGCAGCGACTTCAAATCGGCGAGCGCCCGGTACCCCTCCGCGAAATCGGGATTCAGCCGCAAACACTGCTCCAAGTCGATTTCGGCTTTCCTCGAAACGCTGGGCCCCTTGTGGTAATGCAGGGAGAGCATCGCGGCGAAATACCAGGCCTGATAATTCTTCGAATCCAGTGCGGTCGCCCTGTCGAAATATCGCAGCGCGGCGGCCCGGTCGTTTTCGTTCATCGCGAGCCGCGCCAGCGTTTCGTACGGCGCGGCCAGGTTCGGGTCCAGCCGGATCGCCCTGGCGAGCCAGACGCGGGCCTCCTCGGGCGCGCCGCGCACTTCCGTGAAATCGCCCAGGACCGCGTCCGTTTCGGCCGCCGAAAGCGGCTGGGAGGAAAGATCTGTATCTTTTCGCGGGAACGGCGCCGGCACCGTGGAATAAGGAAATCGGCCGGCTTCGACGAACGCGAGCAGCTCCGCTTCGAGCCGATCGAGGTTACCGAAAGCCTCGCGCGCAGCCTCCAAGCTCGCCGTTCCTTTCGACACAAGCGCGAGATAGTGGAAGAGCGCTGGCCGCCGGGCTCCGTTGTCGGAAGTGAACAGGAAATCCGTCAGTGCCCAGGATTCGGCGTAGAAGACCGCCGACATCTTCGCCAGCTTGTACGCCTTCGAGGACTGCTTCGCCGCCAGCAATTCGCCAAACGGCATCCACGAGTCTTTCCCCTGGTCGAGCAGATAAACGTTCGCCAGGATCGGGTACCCGATGCCGACCTTTTCGCCGAAAAAGCGCACGCTGCCGTAAAAATCTGCCAGCCCCTCCGAAAGCCATAGCGGCAAATCCGGAAAATTCAGGGATTCCAGCAGATGAACGTATTCATGGTAGAAGACCAGATCGTGCCGGCCCGAGGCGTCAAGCCGCAGCACGATATAGTCGCGGTTGTCGCGATCGACGAAGAGACCCGTCGGGTGCGTTTCCCCCGGCGTGGCCCAAAATTTCGGCAGGAGCTGTTGGAAGTCTTTCCCGTTGCGCATTGCCAGGATGCGCACGGGTTCCGGCGGATCGATGCGCGTGCCGGGCAGCGCCGCACGAAAAACGGCTCGAATTTGCTCGAAATGCGTGGCTACGCTCCGCCCTTGCGCGGCCGAAGCGTCCGTAAACACCAGGAAGTGCGGGCTGCGAATTTCGATCCAGGCCTGCTTGTCCAGCGGAGACGCGTTAAGGTGCGCTGCGCCTCCCGAAACGAGAATCGTCAGCAGCAGAGCGGCGGTGAACTGCCAGGCCTTCCCGGTCCGCAGAGCGCAACCCGGGCTCGCCCGGGGTCCTTCCGAGGGCCGTGCCGCCCTTCCCGATCCACGCTCCTCCTGCCCGCGAAACACGATCCCACTCTCCCCAATTATCACACCATGGTGAAGGTCGGCGGGCAGTGTCCCGAATTTCCGTCCGTTGCGAGCCGTTCCACTCGCGCCCTCCGGCATTTATGGCCCGACCGTGGCCGCCTCGGGCGCCGCCGGTCTCGGCCCCTTCAGCTCGGCCAACAGGATGCCCAGAAGAACCAGCGCCCCGCCCGCCATTCCGCGCCCGCCCAGCCGCTCGCCAAGAAGCACAAACGAGGTGAGCGCGGCGAATACCGGCTCCAGGCTGAACAGAATCGCCACATGCGACGGCGAAGTGAACCTCTGTGCCCACACCTGGATGGAAAAAGCGATGGCCGTCGCCCCAACCGCCGTAAACACCACGGCGACCGCAACGCTTCCCGTCCACTCGATTCGTGGCGCTTCCACTTTTGTGACCCATAGCAGCGGCAGGAAAAGCCCCGTCAAACCGGCCGTTACGGCTACCTGTGTAAAGGTCAACGCGCCCACCGAATGCTTCGGGCTGTAATGGCCCACCAGCAAAATGTGAAATGCCCACGCCACCGTCGACGCCAGCACCCACAGATCGCCCCGGTTCAGGTCGCCTAGCCCCGCCGCGGGAACGGTCAGGAAATACAGCCCCACGAGCGCCGCAATTGCTCCCGCCCAGACCCAGAAGCCGGCCCTCCGTCGCCCAATCAGCGCATGCAGCACCGGCACCATCACCACGCTCGTCCCCGTGATGAAAGCAGCTTTCGAAGGCGTGGTGTATTGCAGCCCGATCGTCTGCAGCGCGTAGCCCGAAAACATGAACCAGCCAATCAACGCGCCTGCCAGCAGCGTCGTCCGGTCGATTCCTCGCAGCGCGGCACGATAGATCAGCCCCAGCGCCAGCGTCGCCAGCCCGAACCGCAGCGCCAGAAACACAAAGACCGAGGCGTCTGCCAGCGCGTCCTTCACCAACACGAACGTCGCGCCCCAAATCAGAGAGCAAAACGCCAGCGCCAGATCGGCCTGCACCCGTCGGTTCATCGTACACGTCTCATGTCCGGTAAAGGGAATCCTGCCGGCCCGCGCATCCCGCTTCCGCGGTCAGCCTGTTCAGACCACAGGCTTGGCGACGAGCAGCAGCGTCAGCAGGATGCGCTCGAGTCCGGTCGTCCGTCCGGTGGCGTCGTACCACTCCTGCGCCGTGTGTGCGCCGTTTCCGTTGCCGCCTCCGCCAATGGCGATGGCCGGGATGCCGAGCGAAAGGGGAATATTGGCGTCGGTGGACGCGGCTTCGGTTTCGGCCTGGAGGCCGAGGAAGCGGTCGGCATCGCGAATCGCGCGGAGCAGCGGCGCGTTCGAGGCCAGCCGTCCGCCAGGCCGCGAGCCCAGTACCCGGAACTCCACCTTGAGCGCCGGACAGTCGCGCCGCCGCGCCTCGCGCTCGGCCAGCGCGCCTCGTTCGACCGCCCGTCGGACTTCTTGTTCCAGCCGGTCCAGTTCCGCTTCCGATTCCGAGCGCAGATCAATTTTCATTGCCGCGCGCGATGGCACTGCGTTCACCGCTTCGCCCCCTTCGATCACGCCGACGCTCAGTGTCGTTCGCGGTCTTCGCGGAAGGGGAATCGCGCCGATCCGGGCAATGGTCCGGCCCAGCGCGTGAATGGGATTCGGCACGCCGTCATTCGCCCAACTGTGGCCGCCAGGGCCGCGCAAAGCGATCTCCAACCGGCGCGAAGCGACCGCGACCGTGGTGATTCGCGCGACCGACGGGCCGTCGACGACGATTGCCGCTTCCATTCGCCGCCGATAGCGCCCAACGAGCGCCCGCATCCCGCGCAAATTCCCTTCCCCCTCCTCGCCAACGTTGGCCGCAAAGAGGACGCTAAACCAAGTTTTCAATCCGGCTGCGCGAAAGGCCCAAGCTACCGCTGCCAGCGCCGCAAGGCCCGCCCCGTTGTCCGAGATGCCCGGCGCCATCAGCCGCGTGCCCTGCTGTTCGACGCGCACCGGTCTGTCGGGCGCGATCGCGGTATCGAGATGCGCGGAGAGGAGGACCGCCTTGGATACCGACCCGCGAGATTCGACAACGACGTTTCCCGTGGCGTCCATTTCCGGTTTCCATCCCGCCTGAACAAGCAAGTCGCGGAAAGCCCTTGCGCGATTCGCTTCGGCAAAGGGCGGTGCGGGAATTTCCGTCAGCCGAATCTGTTGCTCGACGATCCAGCTCTCGTGCGAGCGCAGCCACTCAAGCGCGGCGGCAACGGCGGGAATATGCACAAGATGTTCGGGGCGCAGCGCGATTTGTGCCGGAGCCGCCAAAACCTGTTTCCCTCCTTCGTGCCGCTGGCCTGCCGCCCGCGCAGCCTTTTCATGGCGGCAGCCGGCTGGCAGCGCAGCTCTCGTGCGCAGGGATTCTTTCAAGGAAGCCCCGGCGTTGCGTTACCGCTGGACCGGCAGCCACGGCTGGTGCCGTGCGAGCCGTGGCCTCTATGTCCGGAAAATCCTTCTCGATCCTGGATCACAAAAAGCGGCGGCTGCCGGCTGGCACCCCAGCTCGGCTCTGGAGATCAGTCTCCGCGCGCCGCGGTCCCGGTCGCCTGCCCGCTGCCCGTCTGCCCGATCACCGCGCGGACTTCCTCGTCGGTCAGAACGCGTGAAGCCTGCTTCGCGGCCTGGAAGATCCGGTCAACCACCTCGTCGCGTGGTTCCATGCCGTGTTTTTCGAGCCAGTAGATCACGTTCGATCGCCCGCTGAGCGGCCCGATCTCGATCACCTGCTCCAGGCCAAACAGGTGCGACGGCACGCCGCTGTAGACCGAATTCGCCAGCATCACATTGCCCTTGCGGAACGCCTTGATGATCGCCGCGGCGTGCACCCCGGTCGAGGTGCGGAACGCATCGTGCCCCACCACGGGATAGTTCGTCGGGATCGCGGTATGCGTCGCGCGCGAAGTCGTTTCCGCGTATTCCTTCAGACGGCTCAGGTCCCGATCGATCAGCCCCATCAGCCGAAGATTCACCAGCATCAGTTCCATCGGCGTATTGCCCACGCGCTCGCCGAGCGAAATCGCTGCCGCGTGCACCTGGTCGGCGCCCGCGGCGATAGCGGCCAGCGAATTGGCGATCGAAAGCCCGCGATCGTTGTGACCATGCCAATCGACGCGGATCGTGCGCCCCAGCGGTGCGACGATTTCGTCGACGACGAATTTCACCAGGTTGTAGGCGCCGCGCGGCGTGGCGTGGCCCACCGTGTCGCACAGCACCACCGACTCGGCCCCGCTATCGATCGCCGTTTTGTAGAGCCGCTTCACCGTTGCCGGGTCGGTGCGCATCGTGTCTTCGGTCACGTACATCACCCGCAGCCCGAGCGAGCGGGCAAAGCCGACGGCGTGCTCGGTGGTGCGTTGCAAGTGCTCCACCGTCCAATCCTCCACCAATCTCCGGATCGGCGACGAGCCTAGAAACGTCGCCGCTTCGATGGCGATGCCGGCGCGCTCGGAAATTTCGGCGATCGGCCGGATATCGGCCTCGACGGTGCGCGCGGCGCAATTGGGCCGGATCTTCAGTTTCGATTTGACGATCTCTTTCGCCAGCGCTTCAGTATCGGCGTACGCACGCGGCCCGGCGCCCGGCAGCCCGATGTTCACCATCTCGATGCCGAGCGCTTCCATCAGGTGCAGGATCTTGATCTTTTCCTCGATCGGCGGATCGAAGACGGAGGGATTTTGCAAGCCGTCCCGCAGAGTCTCATCGTCGAGCGTGACCTTGCGTCCCGGCGCGATTTCCGGGCCGGTGTGCACGTTCCAGTCGAAAACCAGTTCGCCGAGTTCGTTGTCCATCGCCATCTCCTCCGCGGCCCGGGAAGCGGCCGGCGCCACGATCCGTTTGGAAAATCAGGCTATCGCTTGCTGCCTAGCTTAACCCCTGCGCGGCTCGCCAGGCTCGCCGAATCAGTGGGGGCGTTCCCGGTAGTGGCACCAGGCGTTGCGAACGCCACGCCATCGCGCCGCCGGCTTTGCGCCAAATAGCGCCTGGAAAACGCCGTCGGCCAGCTCGATGACTCCGGCATCATAAGGGAACCACCACGGCTTCTTCCCGCGCGGAAACAGGTCGCTGGCGACGTATTTTACTTGAGCCATTTCGAGCAGCCCAAAGCGCGAATGCGTCCGTCCCCAGCCGCTCGCCGCGCGTCCGCCGTGCGGCGCTTCGGTGATCCCGTAGCAGCTCATCACGTCGTTGACCATCACCGATCCACTGCGCAGCTGCCGCGCAATCGCCTCGCCCCGCGCGCGGTCCCGCGTCCACACGCTCGCCCCCAGCCCGAAGAGGCTCTCGTTCGCCAGCCGCACCGCCTCTTCGCCGTCGGCCACTCCCTGAATCGCCAGTACGGGACCGAAAGTTTCCTCCTGCATCAGCAGCATCGACGAATCGACGCCGCTCACCACCGTCGGCTCGAAGAACAGTGGTCCGCAATCGGGCCGACGCCGCCCGCCGCAGAGAATCCGCGCGCCGCGTCTGGTCGCATCCTCGAGTTGCCGCTCGACGCGCTCGATCTGCCGCCGCCGGATCAGCGGACCGACGTCCACGTTGGGATCGAGTCCCGGGCCCAGCCGCAGCTGTTTCGTCTTTTCCACGCAGAGCTGAGTGAATCGCTCCAGCGCGCCCGGCTCGACGTAGACGCGCTCGACCGAGAGGCACGCCTGTCCGCAATTCGTGCAGCTGCCCCACACCGCCCCGCTCGAAGCCACCTCGAGATCGGCGTCGGCGAGAACGATCATCGCGTCCTTGCCGCCCAGTTCGAGCACAGAAGGGATCAGCCGCCGGCCGCATGCCTCGGCCACCTTTTGCCCGCTCGCGACGCTTCCGGTGAAGACGACCTTGTCCGGGCGGGCCTCAATCAGCGCCTGGCCCAGCGCGCCGGGCCCCTGGATCACCTGCACCATGTCCACCGGCAGGCCCGCCTGGTCGAAAAGCTCGCCGAGCAACGCACCACACCACGGCACCAGCTCCGACGGCTTGATGATGACGGCGTTTCCTGCTGCCAGCGCCGGAACCGCCGCCGTCACCGGAATGGCGATCGGATAGTTCCACGGCGCGATCACGGCGACGATCCCGTAGGGCTCGGAGACGAGCCGCGCCCGCTTGCCCTTGAAAATGGGGTTGTGGTGCCGGACGCGCTCCTCACCGAGAATCCGCGCCGCGTAGCGCGCATGCCAGCGAATCGAATCGAGCGAAACCAGCACGTCGGAAAACAGGGCTTCGGCCAGCGGCTTGCCGTTTTCCCGCGTGACCACTTCCGCGATTTCCCGCCGCCGCCTCTCGAATACGCCGGCGAGTGCCTCCAGCCGCTTCGCCCGTTCCGCCACCGGCAGCGCGGCCCACTCCCGCTGCGCGCGGCGCGCATGTTCGAGCCGGCGCGGCAGCTCTTCCGCCGGCGTCACTTCAAAGCGGCCAATCAGCTCCTCCGTCGCCGGATCGATCGAATCGAGATACGCCAGTGCGGGGGCAAACTGATCGGGCATCACCACGGGATCTTCCTGTCGGTGGGTTCTTTCGGAGTTTCGAGCTTTCTTCACCCGTCGCCTGCTTCACGGAATGACGATGCGCCAGGGCTCGTCATACTCCACTGAAACCAATGCCAGCCCTTGCGGCGGCACGGTCGGGCCCGAACGCGAGCGGTCACGCAGGGCAAACAGCTCGCGCACATTTTCCGGCGTCAGCCGGCCACGCCCCACTTCCAGCAGCGTGCCTACCAGCTTCCGCACCATATGGCGAAGAAACGATTTCCCGCGAACCGTGTAGACCAACTCTTCCCAGCGCTCTTCTCCGGCAATCTTTGCCTGTGAGCCCCCTGGCTTGGCAACAGGCGGGCCGAACGACGGCGACGGCCGGCCCTCGATTTCCGACCGGAGAATTTCCCGCATCGGATTCACTTCCCTTTCATCGGCTTCCGCCCCAGGTGACGCCGCGAAGGAACTGAAGTCGTGGTCGCCTTCGAAAATCCGGGCTGCCTCGGCCATGGCGTCTTCATCGAGCGGAAACGGGTAATGCAGCGCGTAGGCGCGGTCGAACGGGCTGAGTACACGCCCGCGAAAAATCCGGTATTGATAGGTCTTGGCCAGCGCGTTCCAGCGCGCGTGGAAATGCCCGTCAACCTCCTCGGCTTCGAGCACGCGGATGGCCGGCGGCAGCAGCGCGTTGAAGGCCCGCTGAAATTCCTCTGGGTCGAGCCGTGTATCGGCCTTGAAATTCGCCACCTGGCCCAAAGCGTGCACGCCCGCGTCGGTGCGCCCCGCGCCCTGAACCGTGGTCCGCGTGCCAACCAGGCGCTCGACCACTTCGCTCAGCGCTCCCTGAATGGTTGGCCGGCCGGGCTGGATTTGCCAGCCGTGAAAATCGGTGCCGTCATAGGCGATCGTAAGCTTGATGTTTTTCATCTGACCGGCCGGAAACCTCTCGCCAGTGGCGGGCAGGCACGAAAGCGGCGGCAGCATTCCATGCGGGAAGCCTTTTTCAATCCAGGGTCTTGAGCGTCGGGAGGTCAGTCTCTTGAGCCGCGTTAGTGAAGAATCCGAGGCCTCAGTCCCTGAAGGTGGCGCTCCAAAAATCTGGCAACGGGTCCTAACGCGTTGCTTCCTTGAAACGGCTGCCCGGCCGCACGGCCGTGCCGCCGGCGCGGCAGAGCGGGCAGTTGTCTGGCTCGTAGTTGGGAAGCGAAATTTCCAGCAGCGCAAACGCCGGAACCTTCCAGCTTAGGCTGCCGCCGCTGCGATCCACCAGCGCCCCGAGCGCCACAACGCGCCCGCCCGCTGCTTCCACCACCTCAATGCCTTCGCGCGTCGATTTTCCCGTCGTCCACACGTCCTCAATCACCAGGATTCGTTCGCTCGGCTGGATCTCAAATCCCCTCCGCAGCGCCATCCCGCCGTTTGCATCCCGTTCGACGAAGAGTGCGCGTACGCCCAGAGCCCGCGCCACTTCATGACCCAGGATCAGCCCTCCCAACGCAAGCGAAACCACCGCATCGATCTCAATCCCTCGAAAACGCTCCGCCAGCGCGCGGCCGAGTGCTTCGGCATGCTTCGGGTACGCCAGAACCAGGGCGCATTGCACGTACGTCTGCCCATGGCGACCGGAGGAGAGCACGAAGTGCCCGTGCCGCACGGCACCGGCTTCTGCGAGCAGCCTTTCGATCTCTTCAGTTCTCATGGTATTGCATGACTTTACGGGGCTTACGTGTGCGGTGTCAACCCTGCCTTGACGCCTCCCATCCGCTTCTTTCTTCGTCAACATTCTCACTCGCAGAACCCTCCTCCCGTAACGGGGATCCCGACAACTGGATGACCACGCAACGGGACCCTCCCGTTGATTCTGCCGGTGCGCCGCGTCGCATTCACTGTCCGATTCCGAACGGTCGCGTTCCGCAGGCGGGCGCACCGGCGTCCATCTGCATCGAGGTCAGCTCGTAAGCCTTTCCGTTTCAGACGCAAACGGCTCGCCCGCTGGCAATAAGTGTGCAAGGCTTCCTGAGGAGCAAGCACAAATAGAGCAAAACTGCTCCTCCCGGGCGAGCATCCCGGTCGAGAGTCGAGAAAGAAGGAACGCAATGAAGGGCTTGTGGCGGGACATGCGCATGGGCCTGCGGTCGCTGGTGCGGATCCCGGGCTTTGCGGCAATATCCATCCTCACCCTGGCGCTGGGAATTGGGGCGAACACGGCAATTTTCAGCGTCGTGAACAGCGTCCTCCTGCACCCGTTGCCCTACCCTCATCCCGGCCGCATCGTCGCCCTCTACACCACGGACCCCCGGCACAACTCCTTTAGCGGCCGCTTTTCCTACTCGATGTTTCGCCAGTTGCAAAGCACCGTTCGCCCGCTCGGCCAAACGGCTGCCTATTTCCCTTGGCCATTCACCCTCACACGGCCCAGTGAGCCGAGCACGGTATTCGGCGTGGCCGCGAGTTCTAATTTCTTTTCCCTGCTCGGCATTCGCCCGATGCTCGGCCGCCTCTACACCGCCGCCGAGCAGCAGGGCGCGCGCCCCGTGGTTTTGATCAGCGAACATTTGTGGCGCACGCGCTTCCACCGTGACCCCTCGATTGTCGGCAAGCCGCTCGAACTCGACCTCCATCCCTACACCATTGTTGGTGTCCTGCCGTCTTCCTTGCGGTTTCCCATGTTGCCCGGCGTACCCGACGTTTGGCTCCCGCTTTCGCCCACCAGTTTGAGCGCGATGCTCTCGGCGATTTCCGGCTCCTTGCAGAGTGCTTTGCCGAGTTTGCATTCCTCCCAACTCAGTCCCACGCAGCTCTCGGTACTGAATCTGGTTGGCCGGCTGGCGCCCGGACGCACCGCGGCGCAGATGCAGGCCGCTGCACAGCCTGTGGCCAGGCAGTTCGTCGAGCAGGACCCAGACGAATACGCGGGCACCGGAATCCGCGTCGCCCCGCTCGCCCACGAAGTTGAAAAAGGCTATCGCACCGCCCTCCTGCTGCTTTTCGGCGCAGTGGGCCTGGTGCTGCTGATCGCCTGTGCCAACGTGGCGAATCTGATGGTGGCACGTATCACCGCGCGCGAGCGCGAGATGGCCCTGCGCATGGCGCTCGGCGCCGGCAAAGGGCGAATCGTTCGCCAGATGCTCGTCGAAAGTGTGGAGCTTTCTCTCGCCGGTGGAATCGCTGGCGTCTACTTGGCCTATCTCACCGTCACCAACCTCGGTCATTTCATCCCCCCGACCTTCGGCCAGGTGCGTGGTGCCACGTTGGACGGGCAAGTCCTGGTTTTTGCCGCGGCAGTTTCGCTCGCCGCCGGCATGCTCTTCGGTTCGTTTCCGGTCTGGGGTATCGCCGATCTGAAAGTCTTCGAAACGCTCAAGGAGGGTGGCCGAGGTTCGAGCGGTGGCGGCTCGGGCCGGCGCCTGCGCAACGGCCTCGCAATTGCCGAGGTGGCCCTGGCCGTGATTCTGCTCGTAGGTTCCGGCCTATTGCTCCGCAGCTTTGTTCATGTCATCTCGGTTAATCCTGGCTACGATCCCCAGGGCGTTTTGCTCGCCCAGTTGAATCTGCCTACGCATACCTACTCGAAGCCGGAACAATGGAGCAGTTTCGTCACCACTGCGCTCGAGCGCCTGCGGGCCGAACCGGGTGTTCAGGAAGCCGTCGCGGTCGTCACCCCACCAGTCGCCAAAGACCACATTGGAATTGCGTCTTCCTACAACGTCGTCGGCCACCCGCTTCCCCCAGACGAGCAGCCGCAGGCCGACGTCCTTCCTGTTAGCCCTGGCTATTTCCGCCTCATGCACATTCCGCTGCTTCGTGGCCGCGCTTTCAACAGCACCGACCTGCAGGGTTCGGCACGCGTTTGCATCGTGAGCCGGCGCCTGGCCGACGAGCAGTTTGCCGGAACCAGCCTGCTCGGGCAGCGCCTCGCGTTCACGAAAATGGGCAGTGGCTGCGAAATCGTCGGCGAAGTCGGTGACGTGTTGCAGGGCTCGCTCACCGGCAAGCCGACCCCTGCGATCTACATCCCCTTCGCCCAATTCCCGTTTCCCGACGTCAGTTTCCTCGTCCGTACCCCACTCGATCCCGCCAGCGTCACTCCGGCTGTCCGCAGCGCGCTTCACGACGCCGCTCCCGGTGTCCCCGTGAATTCCGTCGATTCCCTTGCCCAGTTGCTGAGCGGCACAACTGCCCAGCAGCGCTTCCGCACCCTCCTCGTCGGCATGTTTGCGGGTCTCGCCATTCTGCTTGCCGCGGTGGGGATCTCCGGCGTGCTCGGCTATTCGGTCAGCCGCCGCACGCAGGAGATCGGCGTCCGGATGGCGCTCGGCGCCACGCCTCGCGACGTGCTACGCGCCGTGCTCCGCGAAGGTTTGCGCCTGGTCGCCATCGGCGCGGTCGTTGGCATCGGAGCGGCGCTGGCCCTCACGCGCTTCATGCGCAGCCTGCTCTACGGCATTGGCCCGAACGATCTCGCCACCTATCTCGGCGTCGCACTCCTGCTGCTCATCGTGGCGCTCCTGGCCTGCGCGCTCCCCGCCCTGCGCGCCTCCCGAATTGATCCCAACGTCGCCTTGAGGTACGAATGACAGTTTGCAAGTACCCAAAAATCGGCCCACGAGGTGAAATTCCGGCAAATTCCGGAAACAAAAGCTCCCCGGGTCGCGTTCTATAGAAGTGCGAAGAAATGGCCAGAACCAAAATGTATCTCGGAGAGGGAAATGAGGAAGAAGCCAGTCTATGCGATTATCGCCGTAACCCTGTCGTTGCTGCTGACGCTCGGAGCGCCGGTGGGGCTTGCCGCGCCGAATACCCCTTCGACCACTAAGCAGGCGGCCCAGACGCAGAGTCAGAAACAGACGGCGACGCAGCCCAAGCCGACGATCACCCCGCTCACCGTTACCGCCGGCACGCAATATATGAAGGACATCCCCTGGTTCCCGAGATCGATCAGCGCCTACGTGCAGCGGTCGGTTCCGCAGCCGGTGCTCACAAACGCTCCCACGATCCAGCAGTTGATCCAACAGGGCAAACTGCAACTGAGCATGAAGGATGCCATTCGACTCGCGGTGGAAAACAATCTGGATATCGACATTCAGCGCTACACCACCTGGATCACCGACACCAACCTGCTTGCCGCCAGGGCCGGCACGTTGACCAGGTTCGATCCCTTGGTTACCTCCAATCTCGGCTGGCAGCGCTCCTCCAGTCCGGTCAGCAACCCCTTCCTGTCCGGTACCGGCACCACTGCCATCACCTCTCTCACTGACGTCAATTCGCAGGCGAACTTCGGGTATACCCAAGGCTTCCGCTCCGGCACCACGTTCAACTTGGCCTTCGACAACCTGCGCCAGTCCACTACCTCGCCTTCCACTTTCTTCAATCCGGCGGTCACTTCTTCCCTCTCGTTTGGTTTCCAGCAGAATTTGCTCAACGGCTTTGGTTTTCTTCCCAATATGCGTTACATCATCGAGGCCAAGTTCAACTCCAGGGCCGCGCGCTACAATCTCGCCAATGCAGTCATCACCGTCATCGCCAACGTCGAGACGGCCTATTGGAACCTCGTATACGCCATTGAAAACGTCAAGGTGCAGCAGACCACCGTCAACTGGGCCAAGAAGAACCTCGAGGCCACCAAGGCCCAGCTCCGTATCGGCACACTGGCCCAGCTCGATGTCGTTACCGCCGAATCCGAACTCGCAACCAACCAGCAAAACCTCATCGTTGCCGAAACGCAGGCTCAGACGGCGCAAACCACGCTGCTCAACCTGATCACCCGCAATCCGATGGCCGCTGGCCTCGCCCATATCGACGTAGTCCCGACCGACAGCATCAATACCCCGCCTAAGGTCGACATCATTCCCTATCGCGACGCGGTCCAGCAGGCTTGGCAGGATCGCCCCGATCTTCGCGCCCTGGAATTGGGTGTCAGGGTTGACAACGTCGAAGTCAAGGCCACTCGCAACGCCCTGCTGCCCAACCTCACTCTCTCCGGCAACTATTCCACCCAGGGCTTGGCCGGCAATGAGAAGTTCACCACCTCCACGCCCACCGCCTTCGGCCCCAACACCGAATCCCCGATTGTCAATGCCGACGGTAGTCCAGTGCTGATCAACGGGCAGCCCGTCTACGCCGGCACGCCCACCGAGTTCGCTACCCAGGTCAGCACGCTCAATGCCGGCCTGCTCGACGCCTGGAATACCGTCATCAACAACAACTTCCCGACCTATTCCTTCGGTCTTACGCTCAGCCTCCCGATTCGCAACCGCAGCGCCCAGGCTGCCAATGCCAAGGCCCTGCTCACCCAGCGTCAGGCTCTGGTCCAGGTGCAGGCGCTCAAGAACAGCATTGCCGCCGCCGTCCGGAACGCGCAGGTCGGCATGCAGCAGGGCTTGGCTCGTGTCCAGGCTGCCGTCGAGGCCACCAGGCTCGCTCAGGAATCGCTCGATGCCGAGCAGAAGAAATTCCAGCTCGGTGTCGCCACCGATTACGACGTCATCCTCTACGCTCGCGACCTGGCCACCGCACAGGGCAATGAGATCCAGGCGAAAGCGGCGCTGCTCGAGGCTGTGGTCACGTTCAATCAATCGCTCGGCCGCACCCTCCGCGTCGACAATATCTCGATTTCCGATGCCGCCACCGGCCATGTGACTCGCCGGCCGTTGATTCCTGGCACCCCGATCCCGAACCTCGTGCAATCCTCTTTCCGGGTGGGCCAGCGCTAACACCCGGCCCTCTTTTCCCCACCTGAACGGGCGGTGCGACGAGTGAAGATCGCACCGCCCGTTCTTTTTTTTCGTTGCGGCTCCGGTCATCTTCCCGTCCGAATTCGTTTGTCAACGCCATTGACTGGGGATCCTGCAAGGCCCTTTCGTTTCGTTTTCTCCGGCGTTCCAGCCGCGAAACCGGCCTCCATGGCAGCTTGCAGCCTTATGCAAATCCGAACTAAGATGCCTATTAGAAGCGTTTATCGGTGTCCGCACACGTTTTGATGAGAGCGTAGGACTGCCGGAAGGGGCGACAAATGGCCGAAAACAGAAAGCCAGGCACGGACGAGGCGACGACAGCGACAGTCGAGACCAACGAGCTTCGCAAACCCTCGGTGCGCGAGCGGCAATGGGAGGAGCGTGTGCTTCAGCCAACGCTCCGCAAGTCCCCCGAGCGGAGCAAGGAATTCACCACCGTCTCCGGCCACCCGATCCGCCGCCTCTACACGCCGGCCGACATCGCCAATATCGATTTTGAGCGCGAAGTCGGCTTCCCCGGCGAGCCGCCCTACACTCGTGGCATCCATTCGACGATGTATCGCGGCCGCCTCTGGACCATGCGCCAGTTCGCCGGCTTCGGCACGCCTGAAGACACCAATCAGCGCTTCCGCTACCTCCTCGAACAAGGCCAGACCGGTCTTTCCGTCGCCTTCGACCTTCCCACGTTGATGGGTTACGACAGCGACCACCCGCTCTCGGCCGGCGAAGTAGGCAAATGCGGCGTCGCGATCAGCTCGCTCGCCGACATGGAAACGCTCTTCGACCAGATCCCCCTTTCCGGTGTCACCACCTCGATGACGATCAATTCGCCCGCCGCCGTGCTCTGGGCGATGTACCTCGCCGTCGCCGAAAAGCAAGGCGCGAGCTGGGAGAAAATCTCCGGCACGATCCAAAACGACATCCTGAAGGAATACATCGCGCAGAAGGAATACATTTACCCTCCCGCCCCGTCGATGCGTCTGGTGATCGATACCTTCGAATTCGGCGTTCAGCACACGCCGCGCTTCAACGTCATCTCGATTTCCGGCTATCACATTCGTGAAGCCGGCTCGACCGCGATTCAGGAGCTGGCCTTCACCCTCCGCGACGGCATGGAATACGTCGAATGGGCCCTCCGCCGCGGCCTCAAGATCGACGAGTTCGGTCCGCGCCTCTCGTTCTTCTTCAATTCCCACAACGATTTCTTCGAGGAGATCGCCAAGTTCCGCGCCGCCCGCCGCATCTGGAATCGGGTCACCCGCGAGCGCTACGGCGCGCAGAACCCCCGCACCTGGGCCCTCCGCTTCCACACGCAGACCGCCGGCTGCTCGCTTACCGCCCAGCAGCCTTACAACAACGTTGTCCGCACCGCCATCCAGGCCCTCGCCGCCGTGCTCGGCGGCACACAATCCCTCCACACGAATTCCCTCGACGAGGCCTGGGCGTTGCCTACCGAATTCGCCGCCACGCTCGCCCTCCGCACCCAGCAGATCATCGCCCATGAAAGCGGCGTCACGAACACCGTCGATCCGCTTGGCGGTTCCTATTTCGTCGAGTCGCTCACTGGAGAGGTCGAGCGCGGCGCCTGGGACTACATCGAAAAGATCGATTCGCTCGGCGGCATGGTCACCGCCGTCGAGCGCGGCTACCCGCAGCGCGAAATTGCCGAGGCTTCCTATCGGTATCAAATGGCCATCGATCGCAAGGAAAAAATCATCGTCGGTGTGAACGAGCACGTCGCCGAAGAACAGCCGATCGAAACCCTGAAGATTGACGAAAGCGTTGCCCGCCAGCAGAAAGAACGCCTGCGCAAGGTCCGCGCCGAACGCTCCCAGGACGCCGTCAACCGCTCCCTCGATGCCCTCCGCCGAGCCGCCAAGGGCGAGGAAAACCTGATGCCGCACATCTACGAGGCGGTGAAGGCCTACGCGACGCTGGGCGAAATCTGCGATGCCATGCGCGACGTCTTCGGCACGTACGAAGAAATCGCCATCACCTGATCCCGCCCAGCGCTCCGCCCTTCGCGTAGGACATCTGCCGCCATGCCCGAAGCGGCGGTGCCATTGGCCCGCATGAGCCTCTTCACGCGTCGCTTTGAAATCCCACTGCCGCCCCGGTGACACCACTCACCGAAGTGCTCGGCAACGCCAGCAACCTGACGAACCCCATACACGTGCTGCCGCGTAACACCCATTCCGCCAAACGCTCGCTTCCGATCTCTCGGCCATGGGCGCCGGCTCCGCCACTCCCACGGCCCACTCCGGAAAATCACGGTGCCCAGCACAATTCCAGTCGATACCCCACGAATTGTGCGGGCGCAGAGGGCCTCCCGGCTTCGGTCAGGCGAGTTAGCCTGCCATCACGAACCCGGTCGCCCGACTTTCGCGAACGGGCGTGAGGGATACGCTTTTCGTTCTTGCCGCTCGACGGCGATCCTCTCGCGAAGCCGCGTTTACTGTGCAGCCTGTTCTACCGGCCCCGCCACGGTCACGGGCACCGCGCCCACGCGAATCTCTTTTCCCACCCGCCGCGTCCTCAAATTGACCGGAACGCAGGCGTTGTCCTCCAGAATCACGACAAGCGCTTTTTCCCCGTTCGGCGTGAACACCATTCCAGCCGGATGTCCGCCAACGACAATCGGCGCTCCGGGCCGATTCGTGGCCGTGTCGATCGGCACGATGGTGTTCGTCCCCGAATTGGCCACCCAGACTGTCCGCGAGTCGGGGGCGACGGCGATCGCCCGCGGCCTTACTCCCACCGGAATGGCCGGCAGCACCTTCCGGCTCGAAAGCTCGACCGGCGTCACCTCATTCGAGCCGGAATCGGTCACGTAAAGCCGTTTGCCATCGGGCGTAATCGCTGCTCCGCTCGGCCGTGGCCCCACCGGAATCGGCGCCTCGGTCATTCGCGTGCGCAGATTCACCGGCGTCACGCTGTTCGACCCGGCATTCACCGCGTACAACATCGCGCCGCCGGGGGCAATCAACACCTGCACCGGAAATCTCCCCACGCGGATCGGCTTGCCGGCCATGAGCGTTTTGGTGTCGATCGGCTGGACGGTGCCGTTGCGGCCGTTCGCCACCCAGAGCGTCTTTCCGTTCGGGGTAAGGGCAATGCTCGTGGGGTCGCGCCCTACTTTCACTTTCGACACAAAGCTCCCATCGGCCGTGTTGATCACGCTCACCGTACTGGCACCGCCATCGAGAACGTAGAGTCGCCTGCCGTCGCGGCTTTCCACCGCATCCACCGGCCGCTTGCCCACCGGAATCGACGCCCCTGTCCCATCGGTCGAAAGATCGACCGGCGTGACGCTGTCTCCGCGAAGGTTCACAACGTAAGCTACTGGAATGGTCTGACCCTCGCGTGCCACTCGTACGGCCACGCGCACCGGATCGAGCAAAGCCCCGTTAGTCGCCGCCCCCTCGAACTGGCAGTTGTAATAGCCGGCCGGGAGGCCGTGGGCGGCGGTAACGTTCACCGAAAGTCCCGCCGTTCCTCCCGCTGCCACGGTGATGTTGCCCGAGGGGGGCGCCACCGTCACTCCTTCCGGCACGACCGCCTGCCACGCCACTCCTATCGGACCACCCTCGGGGCCCTCAGAAATTTCCAGCCGCAATCTGGTTGAGCTGCCGGGCGCAATCGCCAGGGACTTCGCAGTTAGCCCGAGCTTTGCCGTGGTTGTCGGCGGGAAATGGACCCTCCCTGCGGCATACGACGGCGGCACATCCGCCGGCGCTGTGCCCCAATGCGTATCCGGTTCCGAGCTCAGCGAGAAGTCGAGTCGCAGCGTCCCGTGCTCGGGCACAGCCACCCAGGTGTGCTGGGTAGCTTGGCCGTCCACCCGCAATCCGTCGACGAACGGCCGAGCGTCCGATGCCTTGGGCGCGTGAATCTCGATTGTCACGTCCCGGGGCGACTCCAGCCGCACTTCGCGGAAGAGCGGACTGCCGACGTCGAGCACGCGCATCGCCGGATTTTGCGGGTAGAGCCCGATCGCGCACCAGATATACCAGGAACTCATCGCTCCCAGATCATCGTTGCCGGGAAGTCCGGCCGGTGTCGTGTTGTAGAGCGTCGCGATCGCCCTGCGCACCACGTCTTGCGTGCGCCAGGGCGCTTCGGCCGAAAGATAGGTCCACGGGCTGCCCAGGCTTGGCTCGTTGCCCAGCCAGGCATAGGGTTCGCTCTGCCCGGCGTTGAGATGGCTGAAGAATTTGTCGAGCCGCTTCTTTGTCGCCGTCGGCCCGCCCATCCCGCGGACCAGATCGCGCAAATCCTGCGGCACCATCCAGGTATACTGCGCGGCGTTGCCTTCCTGAAACCCGCTCTGACCGTTCTCGGTGATCGGGTTGTGCTGGAAGGCCCCGGAAGGGCCGCGCGGATCGATTTCGCCGGTCGCCGTGTTGAACAGAGTGGCCCAGTTTTCCGATTGCCTCAGGAACTTGTGGTAAACGGCCTCGTTGCCGATCGCGTGTGCAAACTCGGCGATCGAAAAATCATCGAGTGCGTATTCGAGCGTTTCCGAGGCTCCGTTCGGCACTGGCGAAACCGAGGTGGTATGCACGTTTACCACGTAGCCCCGCTTCAGATATTCCGCCAAGCCCGGCCGCTCGACATACCAGCCCTGTCCGGGAGGCGAGGTGGTGTCGCTTCCTCCCTTCACCATTGCAGCAAGCGCTGCCTTCACGTTGAAATCCCGCGCGCCAAAGGCGTATGCGCCGGCAATGATCGGGTCGGCCGAATCGCCGCCCATCACGCCCGTGTAGCCGTTTGCCAGCGCCCATTTTGGCAGCCAGCCGCCCTGCTGTGCATTGTCGACGAGCGACTGCATCATGTCGCTTTCCCGCTTCGGCACCAGCAATGCCTGCAGTGGGGTCAGCGTGCGGTAGATGTCCCAGCCCGAGTAATTCGCATACTCGATGTGTCCCGGAGCGACGTGGTGCACTTTCCCGTCGAACCCGCGATAGAGACCGTTCACGTCGCTATAGATATTCGGCGAAAGCAGCGAGTGATAGAGCGCCGTGTAAAACGTCTCTCGTTCCGCCTTTGTCCCGCCTTCCACCGCCAGCCGGCTCAGCAGCTTTTCCCACGTCGCGTGAGCCCGGTCGCGCACCTGCTGGAGACTCCAGGTCCTTGCGTCCGCGGCAAGGTTCGCCTCCGCCCCAGCCACGCTCACGTAGGAAATCGCCACCCGCGCTTTCACCACGCGATTCCGCCCAGCATTGAAAGTGACCCAGGCGCCCGTTCCCGGCCCGCTTCCAGAACGCGATCCCGGTGTCATCGTCCCGTTTTTCCAGGTGCCAAACGACTGAAAAGCCCGATTGAACTGCGCCACGAAATACACCGTGAACCGGTCCGGCATGCCGCAGAACGATCCGCTCGTGGCCGAGCCCGTAAGCTCCTGTGGTCCCGCCACTCGCACGCTCGCTCCCGTCACACCCGCCTGGTCGGACGATACCTTGAACAGCAGGTTCGCCTTCGCCGTTGCCGGAAACGTGAATTTGCCCAGCCCGCTCCGCTCGGTGACGGTCAATTCCACCCGTGTGTTCGGCTTTCCGACGGTTACTGCGTACCATCCCGGCGAGGCTTGCTCGCTCGTGTGGGAAAACGGAAGTTTGGCCGCGCTCGGATCGGTGATTGCTCCCACCGTGGGCAGAATGCCGATGTCCCCGTAGACGCTGCAGCCCGGCCCGCTCAGGTGCGTCAGGCTGAATCCGGTAATCTCCTTGTCGGTGTAGTTGTATCCTCCGCCGGCCGGTTCCGATGGCGTGTCCGGACTCCACTGCACCATCCCGAACGGCATGGTCGCGCCGGGAAACGTGTCGATTGGGCCGCCAATCTCGGTACCCGAGGTTCCAATGAACGGATTGACCAGCGACACCGGATCGAAAGGCTCCGCCGCCCGTGCCTGGCTCAACCATCCTGGCAGCGCCAGCAGCGCTCCCACAAGGCCCACAACGACGATTGCTCCGCATGCCCTCCGGCTTGACCCGGTCTGCTTCCGCGAATCACTCATTGAGCCCCCTCTCGCAACCCGGGAAATCGTAATGCCCCGCCATCCAAGTTGTCACCCGATATGTTTGGTCGACCCCGGCGGTTTCAGTGTAGCGTGGCCTTTCAGGGCCGCATGTGTTCCAGGGGCACCCAAGATCAGTCCGGTTACCCGACTTGCTGCATTTCATCGCTTCCGTGTTAAGCTTTCCGATTGGCCGGCGCGCGTCCGCACTCTTGCTCGCCCGTCAGCCAGGAAACTCTGAGCCATGTCCGAAAAGAAAATTCGTGTGCTGATTGCCAAGCCGGGCCTCGACGGCCACGACCGCGGGGCCAAGGTGATTGCGCGAGCGCTGCGCGACGCCGGCATGGAAGTCATCTATACGGGCTTGCGCCAAACTCCGGAAATGATTGCCTCGGCCGCCGCGCAGGAAGACGTCGACGTCATCGGCCTCTCGATCCTTTCCGGTGCCCACAACGTCCTCTGTCCCGAGCTTATCAAGCTCCTCCGCGCCAAAGGCATCGACGATGTCCCGGTGGTCATTGGCGGCATCATTCCCGAAGCCGATATCCCCGACCTGAAAAAGGCTGGCGTTGCCGGTGTTTTCCTCCCCGGCACCTCCACTCAGGAGATCGTCGACTTCATCCGCGACTTGGCCCAGCGACGCCACGCTCAGGCAACCAGGTCCTGAGCGCTCGCGAAAGTCGCGGTGGGCTTCGCCGCCACTTGCCAGTCTTCGCCATCGGCAACGGCTGATTCGTTCTCCTGACCCCGCGCGAATGCGGCGATTCTCGCGTTTCCCCCAAGCCGTCGCTCCCGAAAAAAAGCGCGCCGACTCCTGCCGCTACATTCGCAACAACACCGGCTGACACCGTATACTGAATTTCCGCGAGGGCAGGAACCTTGACCCGAATCGAATCGCAAATCGACACGACTTCGAAAGAGTTCTATCGCAACCGCCGGCTCATGCTCGATCGCATCGGCCAAATGAACCAGGAGGAAGAGGAAATCCGCCAGGGCGGCGGCCCGCGCTACATCGAATCGCAGCACAAAAAGAAGCGCCTGACCGTTCGCGAACGAATCGCGCACCTGATCGATCCCGGCAGCGTCTTCTTCGAGCTCGGCCTCTACGCTGCCTACCAGATGTACGAGGAATGGGGCGGCGCGCCGGCTGCGGGCACCGTCACCGGCCTCGGTCGCGTTTCGGGTCGGCTGGTGATGATCATCGCCAACGACGCCACCGTGAAGGCCGGGGCCTTTTTCCCCATGACCGCAAAAAAGGTGATCCGCGCCCAGAACATCGCCATCGAAAACCACATTCCAACGATCTACCTGGTCGATTCCGCCGGCGTCTTCCTTCCGCTGCAGGAAGACGTTTTCCCCGATACCGACGATTTCGGCCGTGTCTTCCGCAACAACGCCGTGATGAGCGCCATGGGCATCCCGCAGATCACCGCGATCATGGGCATGTGCGTCGCCGGCGGCGCTTATCTGCCGGTCATGTGCGATCACATCCTCATGACCGAGGGCAGCGGCCTTTTTCTTGCCGGTCCGGCGCTGGTGCAGGCCGCGATCGGCCAGCGCGTCGAGGCCGAGGAACTCGGCGGCGCGCGTGTTCACGCCGAAATCAGCGGCACCGTCGATTTCCGCGAGCCCAACGACGAAGCCTGCCTCGCTCGCATCCGCGACCTGGTCGACAAAATGGGCCATGGGCCGCGAGCGCCTTTCGATCGCATCGATCCCCGCCCGCCGGCTTATTCGCCCGAAGAGATTCTCGGCATTTTCTCCTCCGATCCGAACAAGCAGTACGACACCCGGGAAGTGCTCGCCCGTCTGGTGGACGCGAGTGAATGGGAGGAATACCGCCCCGACTACGGCCAGACGGTTCTCTGCGGTTACGCCCGCATCGGCGGCTGGGCGGTGGGTATCGTCGCCAACCAGAAGCTGCACGTGGCCACCACCGGTCCCGGCACCGGCCAGAAGCGCATGGAATTCGGCGGTGTCATCTACACCGAATCGGCCGAGAAAGCGGCCCGCTTCATCATGGCCTGCAGCCAGAACCGCATCCCGCTCGTTTTCCTCCACGACGTCAACGGCTTCATGGTCGGCCGCGAAGCCGAGTGGAGCGGCATCATCCGCGCCGGCGCCAAGATGGTCAATGCCGTCGCGAACAGCGTCGTCCCGAAAATCACGGTGATCTGCGGTGGCAGCTTCGGCGCCGGCCACTACGCGATGTGCGGCAAGGCCTACGATCCCCGCTTCATCTTCGCCTGGCCGCTGGCCCGCTATGCCGTGATGAGCGGCGAATCGGCCGCCGGAACGCTGGTTGAAATCAAGCTGCGCCAGCTCGAGCGCCAGGGACAGAAGCTCAGCGAAAAGGAAAAAAAGGAACTCTCCAATTCCATCCGCGCCACCTATGATCAGCAGATGGATCCGCGCTACGGAGCCGCCCGCCTCTGGGTGGATGCGATCCTCAATCCCGCGCAAACCCGCGCCGCGCTGCTCTGGGCACTCGAGGCCGTCGCGCTCAATCCCGTGCTGCCCGAGTTCAAAACCGGTGTCTTGCAGACGTGAACGAGCCTAAAAGAAAGGCCGGACGGCGCGAGCAGCCGGCGCCGTCGTTGCCTTTGCCCTGAAACCTGAATTCCCGGCTGCGGCCTTGTGATGGCCTATGAGCGAACCGATCAAGCTCGTCGAATGTCCCCGCGATGCCTGGCAGGGTTTGCCTCAGCTGATCCCGACGGGCGAAAAAGTCGCCTATCTCCGCCAGCTCATCGACGCCGGCTTCCGCCACATCGACGCCGTGAGTTTCGTTTCCCCGAAATACGTCCCGCAAATGGCCGATAGCGAAGCCGTGATGGCACAGCTGGTCCCCGCCGGCCTTGCCGAAAGCGGCGTCGAGATCATCGGCATCGTCGTCAACGAAAAAGGGCTCGACCGCGCGCTCGCCACTCCCGGCGTGAACACGGTCGGCTACCCGCATTCGCTCTCACCGGCGTTCCTGCAATCGAACGCTCACCTCACCCTCGAGCGTTCCCGCGCCCTGGTCGCCGAGTTCGTCCGCCGGACCAACGCTGCCGGTCGCGGCCTGGTCGTTTACATTTCGATGGCGTTTGGAAATCCCTACGGGGATTCGTGGAGCCCTGAACTGGTCGCCGAGGAAGTCGGCTGGCTCGCTGGCGCCGGCGTAAAGGCCGTGTCGCTGGCTGATACGGTCGGGCTGGCGGGTCCGGAAGAGATTCGCCGGCTCCTCGGCGCCGTCTTGCCCTCGGCCAATGGCCTCGAAATCGGCGTTCATCTGCATAGCCGTCAGCAGCAGGCGGCCGAAAAAGTCCAGGCAGCCTGCCAGGCCGGCTGCCGGCGTTTCGATTCCGCGCTCACCGGCCTCGGCGGTTGCCCTTTCGCCGGGGATGAATTGGTCGGCAACATTCCGACGGAGATTGTGGTGACCACGCTCGAACGGCTCGGCGTTTCCACCGGGCTCGATCCGGCGGCTGTCGGTCGGGCGCTCCAGGCGGCTTGCCGCGTCCGTGAGCGCTACGCCCATCCCTGAGCGCGTCACCCTCCCGTCTACAAGGAGCCTCCGATGCCCTACACGACACTGAAGCTCAATTGGGAAGATGCCATCGCCCTGATCACCTTCAATCGCCCCGAAAAGCGCAATGCCGTTTCGACCCTGATGATCCAGGAGATTCTCTCAGCGCTCGACGAAATCGAGCAGTCGGAGGCGCGTGTCGCCATTCTCACCGGCGCCGGCAGCGCCTTCTGCGCTGGCATGGACCTCGAAGGCCTGCAAGACCTCGCCGATCAGTCCCTCGAAGACAACTTGGAGGATTCCCGCCGTATGGCGGCTTTCTTCCACAGGCTTTACAGTTTCCCCAAGCCCCTCATCGCTGCCGTCAACGGCCACGCGATCGCCGGAGGCTGCGGCCTCGCCACGCTCTGCGATTTCACTCTGTCGGTTCCGACCGCCAAATTCGGCTACACCGAGGCCCGCATCGGCTTTCTGCCAGCCCTGGTCTCCGTCTTCCTGGTCCGCCAGATTGGCGAAAAGAGCGCCCGCGATCTGCTCTTGACCGCCCGCCTCGTCGACGCCGAAGAGGCCTATCGCCTGGGCCTCGTCACGCAAGTCGTTCCACGCGAAGAGCTATTGCCACGCGCCCGCCAGTTGGCCCAAACGCTCATCGCCAATGGCCCCAGCAGCCTATCCGCCACCAAGCAGCTGTTGGTGGCTTGTTCGGGGCCCGAGCTCAACCGGCAGCTCGAACTCGCGATCGAATCGAACGCCCGGATTCGCTTGACCCCGGATTTCCGCGAAGGTATCAGCTCGTTCCTCGAAAAGCGCCCGCCGCAGTGGAAGGCGAAATAACAGCGCGTTCGGCGCGAAACGGCAACTTTTCCGGGACACGTTGCTCCCGAATGCTTGGGCCGGCGCAACATGCACCGGATGGCTCCGGCTTGGTGGCACGGGCGTCGAAAAGCGGTTTCCCGTCACGCGTCCGCACCATCGCGCTTCAATGGCCGCCCGTCGTCTGTTACACTTCCCTGCCCGGATGAACGATTTCTACGAAACGACGGTGCGCGTGCGCTATGCGGAAACCGACCGTATGGGCGTCGTGTACTACGCCAACTATCTCATCTGGTTTGAAATCGGCCGCGTCGAGACGTTCCGCCAGATGGGTTTCTCCTACAAGGAGATGGAAGAGCGAGACGATAGCTACGTCGTGGTGGCCGAATCCCGCTGCCGTCACCATCGCCCGGCACTCTACGACGATCTCATCCTCATCCGCACACGCGTCGCCGAGGCACGCTCGCGCACGCTCCGTTTCGCCTACGAAATCCGCCGCGAAACAACCGGCGAATTGCTCGCCACCGGCGAAACGCTGCACGTCATCTGCGACAGTCGCAACCGCCCCAAGGTCCTGCCGCAGAAATACAGGAAATATTTCCCGCTGACGCCGCCAGAGGAAGTTCCGAGGCGCTCATGACCATCCTGCTTACCGGCAACGATCTCACGCTCGCCCAATTCGCCGAAGTCGTCTTTCGCCACGAGCCCGTCGCGCTCTCGGACGAGGCTCGCCGCCGCATCGCCGCTGCGCGTGCGGTGGTCGATCGCCTCGTGGCCTCGGAGAAAACCGCCTACGGCGTGAACACGGGCTTTGGCGAACTCGCGCGCGTAAGCATTCCCGCGGCTGATATCCGCCGGCTGCAGTTGAATCTGGTGCGCAGCCATGCCTGTGGCGTCGGCCCCGCTCTCGCCGAGGAGGAGACGCGGGCGATGCTGCTGCTTCGCGCCAATGCGTTGGCCAAGGGCCGCAGCGGCGCACGCGCTATCGTGGTGGAAACGCTCTGCGCGATGCTTGAGCGCGGCGTGCTGCCGGTAATTCCCGCGCAGGGTTCGGTCGGCGCTTCTGGCGATCTTGCCCCGCTGGCCCATCTGGCGCTCGTCACGATCGGCGAAGGCGAGGCCCTCCATCGCGGTGAGCGGCTCCCCGGCGCCGAGGCCATGCGCCGCGCCGGCATCCCTCCGCTCCAGCTCGAGGCCAAAGAGGGCTTGGCGCTGCTCAACGGCACCCAGGGCATGCTTTCGCTCCTGGCGATTGCCCTGCTCCGCGCCCGCGACCTGGCGGACACTGCCGATGTGGCCACCGCGCTCTCGCTCGATGCCCTGCGCGGCACGCCCAACGCCTATGACGAACGCATCGCGACGGCCCGCGCGCATCCCGGAGCCCTGCGCACCGCCCGGAATCTCGCGCGGCTCAACCGTGGCAGCGAAATTCGCGAATCCCATCGCTCCGCGGGCCACGACCCCCGTGTCCAGGACGCCTACAGCCTCCGCTGCGTCCCGCAGGTCCACGGCGCCGTCCGCGATGCGCTGGAGCAGATTCACCGCGTCGTCGAAATCGAGATGAACAGCGCCACCGACAATCCCCTCGTTTTTGCCGAGGAGGGAGACGTTGTCAGCGGCGGCAATTTCCACGGCCAACCGCTTGCCATGGCCGCCGATCAGCTCGCCATCGCCCTGGCCACGCTCTCCGGCATCAGCGAGCGCCGCATCGACCGCATGACGAATCCCCACTCCAGCATGCTTCCCGCTTTTCTCACCGAAAATCCCGGTCTGAACTCCGGCTTCATGATGGCGCAGGTCACCGCGGCCGCGCTCGCCAGCGAAAACAAGGCTCTCGCGGTTCCCCACTCCGTCGATTCTGTCCCCACGTCCGGCGGTCAGGAAGACTATGTTTCGATGGGCATGAGCGCCGCGCGTCGCCTCCGCCCGATGCTCGATAACGTCCGTTATGTCCTCGCCATCGAGTTGCTCGCCGCCTGCCAGGCCCTGGACCTGCTCGCCCCGCTCCGCACCGGCAGCGAAGCGCAAAAGGCATACGAGTTAGTTCGCTCCGTCGCCTCGAAATACACGGACGACCGCCCCCACGCCCCCGATATCGCCGCCGTTGCGGCGCTGATCGATTCCGGTGAATTCGCCAATCTGCTTCGCTGAAGATTTTCGCTTCCGGCGCCGTGCCGCAGGCCGGTTTCAAATCAGCTGGTCGCGCAGGAAGAAGCCGAACCGCAGCCCCGCAATGTAGCTGAAGGGCGGCCGGTCGAGCGAATAGTGGCCGCAAGGCAGCCGCAGGATCTCCACGTCCACGCCGTCGCTCGTGATCTTCGAAAACAACTGTTCGCTGAATTCCGGCCAGAAGGTCGGATCGTACCGGCCGCTGATCATCAGCAGCTTCTGCCCTGTGCCTGCCATGCGATCGACGTAGGGATAGGGGCTGATCGGCGCCCAGAAGCGGCGGATTTCGTCGGCCGAGACGTGCGGCTTCATTGGGTCCCACACATGCATTGTCGTCATGCCGGTCCGCACCACCTCGCCGAAATAGGTGGAGACGTGAAGAAACGCCCCGGCGTGCACTGCACGCTCGTGGGCCATGGTGATACAGGCAATCGCCGATCCGATGCTGGCGCCCAGCAGCCCCAGCTTTCTGTAGCCCTGTCCCTCCAGCCAGCGCAGGCAGCGCCGCACGTCGGTCACGGCCTGCCGGTTCGCCTGGAGCGTAAGCCCGATGTTTGGCCCTACTAGGTGATTGTCGCGGTCCATTCCGTTCACGGCGCGCCGGTCGTGATACGGCAGGCTCATCTTCAGCGCCGACATCCCCAGGCGGTTCAGCCAGCGGCACACGCCCTCTTGCGAATCCCATCCCGCGTTCCATTGCGGCAGCACGACCACCGCCGCGCGCGACCCAACCGCGGGAAAGTATCGCCCCCAAACGCGATTGTTCTCCGGCCACGGCGACTCGACCGCGCTCGTGAAGCTCAACACCTTTCCGCCCGGCTCGTCCTCGAGCCGACCGTCTTCCGGGGCCTCCACAGCGAACCAGCGGTCGCTCGCGGCCACTGTCTCCGAGGCGAAGCGTTCGAGGAATGCGCGTGGATCGGGGTGGTTGGCCGGCCCGCCCAGATACTCGATGCCCCAGCCGAACGGGCGCGACCGTCGATTATTTTCCGCCGACCAGCGGCTGTGCTCGTAGCGGCGGATCATCTGTTCGAAATAGCGCATTGCCCATCCGAAAAAATACAACACTGGTGTGCGCCACGCGAAGCGGACGCACCAGCCGCGCAGGCCGGATTCCATTCCTGCGGACCCGCACGGGTGCTCTGGAGCGCCGGCACACCGCCAAATCGGCCGCCCCGCGCACAAATCAGCCGCGACTTTAGTAGCACGGCCAATCCTGGCTGTGCGCTTTTGCGAGCCACCGTTATTGTTTGGATTGCCCGGCTGAAAGCTCAGCGCCTCGCGAGGAGAATCCGCGCCGCGCTACCAGGGAATGATCTTGTGGAGCAGCCCCTTCTTTTTCTTGCTGCCGTCTGGCGGCGGGCCGTTCTTCGCGCTTTTCCCTTTAGGTTTCGCAACCTTCTCGGGTTTCAGGACCTTCGTGCTCTTGGGTTTCGGCCCTTTCACCGGGTCCTTCATCGTCTGGGCCTGTCCCTGGCCCACGGTGGCAGCCGATACGCTGTTATCCGCCCCTGTATCACCCGCCTGCGATGTTGGCCGCTCCGAAGACATCGCGGTGACGACCCCTCCGACCGAGCCAGACACGCCGCCACTCGGCGATGCCGACGCCGAAACCGTGGCCATTGGGACCTTCCCGTCTATCTCGGTTGCCGCGCTATTGGCCGCCATCGCCACCACCGACGGCATCAGCAGCTGCCGCCCTCCGTGGCCGGCCGAAACGATATCGGTCTCCGGCGTCAGATTCGGTTCTCCGTAACGAGCGGCGCGAGCGAGGCTCGGACCGCTCTTGAGCGTGTTTAGCGCGTCTCCAAGTGCGGCGTCCATGATACCCTGGCGATGCTTCTTCTCGTAGGTTTCCTGTTTTTCCATCAGTGCCAATGCCTTCGGATCGGGACGCGGCACCGGATAGCCCATTGCAATCAACTTCTTTTTCGCCGCCGGAACCAGCGGCGAAAGCGGGTATTCCCGCACGATATTCTCGTAGAAACGCGCGGCAAAATTGTTCTTCTCGAATTTCTGGTAGATCTCGCCGAGCATCCAGTTCGCCTTGTCGGCTCCGCTGAAGAGCGGGTAGCGCCTGGTCAGGTCCAGCAGCCGCGCCGCCGCCGCGGGATAGTCGCGGCGGATGTAGTAGAACTGCGCGATATCATATTTGCCCTCGGCCAGCACTTCCTGCACATCCCGCAGCCGTTGCACCGCTTCCGGCGTCCATTTGCTGTGCGGATATCTCAGGATCATCGTCTGCAAATCCGCTTCCGCCTCGAGCGCTTGCGTCGAATCCCGGTCCGGCTTACCCATCATCCGGAAATGGCCCATCGCCGCCCGATATTGGGCAAAGGCCGCTTCGTGCAGGAACGGAAAGAACGTGATGAAATCCTTGTATTCGGCGACGGCCTGCGTCAGCCCTTCCGTCCCGCCCTCCTTGTAGTACGAGTTCGCGATGGCTAGTTTCGCCTTGGCCAGGTATTCGCTGTTCGGATAGGTGTTGATCAGGGTTTGCAGCGCCAGCCGCGCCATTGTGTATTGGCCGTGCTTGATCTCGCTCACCGCCTGGTGGTAGAGCACGGCGTCGGGAGCCGCTTTTGTCCCTGCCAGCGGTTCCTTTGCCTTGCCGCCGAAAAACAGGCAACTGCTCGTCCCCATGGTGAAGAAAATCACCAGGGCCAAAGTCACCACACTGCGAATCGTTCGAGGTTTCATACTCTCACAGCCAGGGCTTCTTGCGCCCGTTCAAGGAGTTGACGCACGGCAGCGCTCGGATCCGGCGTGTGGAAGACACTGGTCCCTGCGATCAGGATGTCTGCCCCCGCGCCAACAATTTCCGCCACGTTCTCCGGCTCCACGCCGCCGTCAACCGCGATCCGGAAGTCGGCACCATAGCGCGCCCGCAGTTCGGCTAGTTCACGGATTCTCCCGATCGACCGAGGGATGAACTTCTGCCCGCCGAATCCTGGATTCACCGTCATCACCAGCACCGCGCTCACCAGTTCCAGCACCTCGCTCAGCACTGTTACCGGCGTGGCCGGGTTGATCGCTACGGCCGCTTCGACCCCAAGCTCTCGGATCGCGTTCAGCTGGCGATCCAGATGCACCGTCGCTTCCTGGTGGACGTAGATCCGGCTGGCTCCCGCCCGCGCGAACGCATCCACGAAGTCGCCCGCGCGCTCGATCATCAGGTGCACTTCCACCGGAACCGTGGTTACCCGTCGAATCGAGGCCAGCACCGGCATCCCGATCGTCAGGTTCGGCACGAAATGACCGTCCATGACGTCGAAATGAATCCGCTGCGCCCCGCCCGCTTCCGCTGCGTGAATGTCGCGCTCCAGACACGCGAAGTCCGCAGCCAGAATGGAGGGAGAAATCTCGACGCGAGCCCTTGAACGCTTCATTGCCACCTGTTGGGCATTCTAGCATAGGAGCCGTCGGGTTCCGACTCACCATTTTGCGTTGGCGCCGGCGCGGCCGTCCCTGGCGGGGAAGCCACCTGAAGCGTGATCTGTGTCTCGGGACCCACACGCGCACCCGGCGCTGGTGTCTGCCCGACCACCGTGTCCGTCGTCGCCCCGGCCTCGACCACCGGCACGACCGTCGCGGCCTTCAGCCCTGCCGCCGCCAGCCGCTTCTGCACCTGTTTTACCGGCACCCCGGTCAGGTGCGGCATCAGGTACGCCACCGGCCTCGGCCCCAGCGAAACCAGCACTGAAACCCTCGGGCCGGCAATGTGCTCGTTTCCCGGCAGCGGGTCCTGCTGCAGGATCAGGTTCTTCGGCTCGCCCGAGGAGTAAATGTAGGAAACCTCCCCGAGCTGCAAACCATTGTTCAGCAGCTGCAGCCGCGCCGCCGGCAGGCTCTGATCGATCAGGTTGGGTAGGTGCGCCATCTGTGGCCCTAGGCTCAGGACGACCTGGGCCATCTGGCCGACTTTCACCTGGGTTCCCGGCGGAGGGCTTTGCCGCACCACTTCGTCGATCGGCAACTCGCTGTAGGCATGGTCGGCCACCATGACGCCCAGCTTCTTGGCGTGCAATGTCGCGTCGGCTTTCGTGTAGCTCTGGCCAACTAGGTTCGGCATCACCTCCACGCGGCCCTCAATGGCAATCCGCATGGCCGTGATCGCGCTCAGAAATGCCGCCGCGCCCAGTACGAAAAGCAACAGGAAAAACCGCCCGAGCCGGCGCACTCGCTCAACGAATTCGCTGGGCATCGTTCCGGAAACCGGTGCTCCTTCCGCCCTATTCTCCAGCCTACGCACGCGGCCCGGCAAAGGCAAGCCGCCTGTTCCTGCCTTCGGTGAAGTTGGTGAGGAAGGTGCGCGTGGGCTCGAAGCTGCGGCGCCGCTATGACGAACCGCGCACGCCGTTCGAGCGGGTGCGGGGCTGTCCGCAAGCTGATCGGGAAGCC
>JAKBLM010000062.1 GCA_021832085.1 Acidobacteriota bacterium
TGGGAATCCCGCCAACCGCGCGGGATTGCCACTTTCCCACAGCCGCGGCGACGACCATTCCTCGGTAACATTCTTAATGTCTCGACGACGCACGCCTCGGTAACATTTTCGAATGGCTTGACAGGCCCCGCTTCGGTGCCAAAAGTGCCGCGGACACGCCTCTCCGCGCGCAATGGTTGTTTCTCCCGGCCAGTTTCCTAGCGGCGCGGCCGCCGCGACTTCGCTCGTGCGGCTTTGCGCCCACGCACCTGCCCGGGCTGCCGCGAAGAGGTTTCTCCCTTCGCTCCGTTTGAAGGGGTCGAGCTGCCGGCCGAGGGTTTGGCGGCTACCGATTTCTCGCCCGCCATCTTCGACCGCCGCTCGACCGCCCAGCCGGGCTTGGTCACTTGCCGCGCCCGGGCGATCCCGAGCGCATCGGCCGGAACGTTTTCCGTGATGGTGGACCCGGCAGCAACGTAGGCGCCGTCTCCGATCTCGACCGGCGCCACGAGTTCCGTGCCGCTGCCGATGAAGACGCGCGCGCCGATCGTGGTGGGGTTCTTGCGCACGCCGTCGTAATTGCAGGTGATCGTGCCGGCGCCGATATTCGTATCGCGGCCGACCGTCGCGTCGCCCAAGTAGGTCAGGTGCATCGCTTTCGCGCCTTTGCCCAGCCGGCTCTTCTTCACTTCCACATAGTTGCCCACCCGCGCGCCATCTGCGATCTCGGCCCCGTCGCGCAAATGAGCGAAGGGACCGACCACCACCCCGCGCCCTAGCCGGCTTGCGACGACCAGCGAGTGCGGTCGCACGATTGCTTCGTCTTCGATCGTCGAATCGGCGATCACGCTGCCGGTGCCCACGGTCACGCCCGCGCCCAGCCGCGTCGCGCCCAGCAGCTCGACGCATGGCTCAATGATCGTGTCGGCCCCGATTTCCACGTCCGGATCGACCAGCGAGGTTTCCGGCAGATAGAACGTAACGCCGGCGGCCATCAGTGCTTCGATCTTGCGCCGGCGGAAAACGCGGTCCACCTCGGCCAGTTCGCCCCGCGTGTTGCAGCCGAGGATCTCCTTCGGATCTTCGGCCGTCTGCGCCGACACGCGTTCCCCGAGGCGATGGAGCAGCGCCACCACGTCGGTCAGGTAGAGCTCCCGGTGGACGTTTTCCGGCCGTAGCTCGCCGAGCAGCCCCCAGAGTCTTTCCAGCGTGAAGCAGTACATCCCGGAATTGATCTCGCGAATCGCGAGTTCAGTCTCGTTGGCCGATTTCTGCTCGATGATCGCCCGCACCGCGCCGTCCTTCTCGCGCACAATGCGCCCGTAGCCGGTTGGATCGTCGAGCACCGCGGTCAGCAACATTGCCGCGGCGCCGTCCGCCCGATGCTTCGCCGCGAGCGCAGCCAGCGTTTCCGTGCGCACCAGCGGCGCGTCGCCCGGCACCACCAGCGCACGCCGAAAACCGGCCAGCGCCTGGCGCGCCACCTGCAGCGCGTGTCCGGTACCCTGCTGCGGTTCCTGCAAAATCGTTTGGGCGCCCAGCGGCTCGACCAGCGCGGCCACTTCCTTCGCCTGGTGGCCGATCACCACGAAGACGGGACCGCCCAGCGGCAGCGCCGCGCGCACCACATGCTCCACCAGCGCCCGCCCGCCGGCGCGATGCAGCACCTTCGCCCTTCGCGAGCGCAGCCGCGTGCCTTTGCCTGCGGCCAGGATCAGCGTCGCCATTTTCTCGCTTGCCATTGCGCTATCTCGCCATTCTGAACCGCCCGCGGCCCTGCCCGCAACCGCCCGCGCATGGGGGCTGGATTTTTCACCATTTCCTTGACGCCGCCCCGCTGCCGGCGTTAGCTACTTCTTCGCAACCGGAGGTGCCCGCCGTGATCACCTGTCCCAACTGCTCTTCGCCCGTGGCCGACGACCGCGCCGCGTTCTGCCCTCACTGCGGGCGTCCGCTCGCTGCGGCTGCGGCACCGCCGACGGTGCCCCAGCCCGCGAAAATCAGCGGCAAAGCCATTGCCAGCCTGGTCTGCGGCATCCCGTTTTTCGGCTTTTTCACCGCCATTGCCGCGATCGTCCTCGGCCATCTGGCCAAGCGCGACATTCGTCGCAGCGGCGGCCGGCTGAAAGGTGACGGGCTGGCGACCGCCGGGCTCGTTCTCGGCTACGGCGGCGTGGCGATCGTTGTGTTGATCCTGATCATCGCCTTCATCGCCATTCCCTATCTGCTGCGGGCGCGGATGCTCGCCAACGAGGCCTCGGCTATCGGCTCGCTGCGCGCGATTTCCATTGCCGCGACGACCTACGCCGCCACCTATAACAACGGCTTCCCGCCCTCGCTCGCCGCACTCGGCCCGCCCTCGGCCGGCGGCAATGCCGCCAGCTGCAACCACGCCAACCTGATCGGCCGCTCCCTGGCCGAAGGGCAAGTGGCCGGCTACTTTTTCTCCTACACCGGCCGGCAGCCAGTCGCGACGGAGCAACCCGGCTGCTCCCGCCCCGGCTTCCGCAGCTACACGGCACACGCCGATCCCGTCACGCGCGGGCGCACCGGCCATCGCAGCTTTTTCGTGGATCCTTCCGGCGTTATCCGCTACGACGCAACCCGGCCGGCGACGACCGACGATCCCCCTATCGGCGGCTGAGCAAGGCCTCCGCTACTGTCCGGAAGGGATCGGATGGATGGCGGCTGACGGAGGAAATTTCGATTTCAGTTGCCGGTGGCGAGCGCTTGCGCCGGCGTGCCCGCCGGCATGGCCTCCGCTTGCAACGCGGTGGTTTCCCGCGTGAGTGAGCGCTCGCGCAGCAGCCGAGTCACCAGCGCTGTGTGCAACGCGTGGCCGCCTTTGTGCGCCACCACGTGCGCCAGCAGCGGTCGCCCCACCAGCGCCAGGTCGCCGATCAGGTCCAGCGCCTTGTGCCTCGCGAATTCGTCGCGGAAGCGCAGTTCCCCGCTCAGCAGGCCGTCGCGAGTCAACACGATCGCGTTGTCGAGCGACCCGCCGCGGATCAGGTCCATCGAGCGCAGCCGGGAAACATCTTCGAGGAAACCAAATGTGCGCGCCGGAGCGAGCGTGCGGCTGAAGCTTTCCGCATCCACGTCCAGCTCCACTTCCTCCCGCCCGACCACGGGATGCGGAAAGTCGATGAAGTAGCGGACGCGGAAATTCTCCGCGGGATAGGCGGCGATCCGCCGGTCGCCATCGGTTATTTCGACCGGGCGGACCAGCCGCAGGTAGCGCCGGCGCCGCCGCAACCGGCGAATGCCCGCCTTGGCGATCATCTCCACAAACGGCCGCGCCGAGCCGTCGAGAATCGGCACCTCCAGCGCGTCCAGTTCGATGTAAACGTTGTCGATGCCGCAGGCGTAGAGTGCGGCCAGCACGTGCTCCACCGTCGAGAGCAGCACGCCCTTTTTCATCAAGCTGGTCGCGTAGCTCACCCGCGCGAGCCACCGCCCATCAGCCTCGATTTCGAAATTGTCCAGGTCTGTGCGCCGAAAAACGATACCGGTACCGGCTGGCGCCGGTACCAAACGCAGGTGCCCGCGAACCGCCGTGTGTAGACCAATCCCCTCGGTTTCCACCGGGCGCGCAATTGTGTTTTGATTTGACATAACGTAAAAATCCTACGCACGCTTGGGACCGTAACGCCAGCCGTTTCTTGTTATTTATAATCAATCATTTACAGAATCATGCACCGCCATAAAGCTAATCTGTGTGGTAAACATACAACAATCCAGTCCCTTCCACTGTGGTGTTTTCTAAACAACCCCTTCGCTGTCACTTTTGACAGTTCTTTCGCGTTCGAACGACGCCTAACCTCTAGAAAAAGTGCTCCGTGGCCCTGCATGCCCGGCACGCGAAGGACTAAAGGAGTGTGGCCATGGCCAAGGAAAAGAATGGGCAGGAGATTCAGGCAATTGCTACCGAAGCCTATGTTTACCTCCATCCGCTGGTCTTGTCGGATGTGACGAGGAGGGTAATGACGAATAGCGAGCCGCAGGCCAACTCACTGAACGGTCCGATGAACATGTTCCATCACCTGCGGGCTCTCCCGCCGTCCGGTTTCAAGGAATCGGCGCGCCCGAATTTCGATACTTTGTATTCAACGGCATGGCTTGACCTGGGCGACGAGCCGATGATCGTTTCCGTTCCCGACACAGCCGGCCGCTACTACCTGCTGGAGATGGTCGACATGTGGGGCGACACCTTCGCCGCGCCCGGCAAGCGCACCAGCGGCACCGTGGCAGCCCACTTTGCCCTGGTCGCGCCGGGCTGGGGCGGCAGGCTGCCGAAAGATGTCGAGCGCATCGAGTCGCCGACGATGTACGTGTTCGTTATCGGGCGCACGCAGACGAACGGCCCGAAGGACTACGACGCCGTCCACACAATCCAGGACGGCTATCTCGTCACGCCGCTCTCCGAGTGGGGCAAGGCGCCGAAACCGGTCAAGTTCCACCTGGATCCCACGATCGACATGAAGACGCTGCCGATGAAGCAGGTGGAAGCGATGCGGCCGGCCGACTTCTTCGAATATGGCGCCGAACTGATGAAACTCCATCCGCCTCACATCACCGATTGGTCCATGGTGGCACGGCTCAAGCGGCTCGGCATCGAGCCGGGCGAGAGCTTCGAGTTCAAGGAAGCCGACGCCGCGGCTAAGCGCGCTCTCGAGCAGGCCCCGGCCGCCGGTCTCCAGTGGATGAAAGCCATGGTGCCGAAGATCGGCCGGATCGTGAACGGCTGGCAATTGAGCACCGAAGGCATTGGCGTGTGGGGCAACGATTACCTCAAGCGTGCCGCCTGTAACTGGCTGGGCCTCGGCTGGAATCAGCCCGAGGATGCGATCTACCCCTTCACCACCACCGACGCCGAAGGCAAGCCGCTCGACGGCTCGAACGAATATGTGCTCCACTTCGACAAGCAGGATTTGCCGCCGGTCGATGCCTTCTGGTCGGTCACCCTCTACGACGCCGAAGGCGTCGCCTTTGCCAACCCGTTCGATCGCCACGCCCTTGGCGACCGCGATCCGCTGAAATTCAATGCCGACGGCTCGCTCGACCTCCACATCCAGAAGGAATCGCCAGGCAAGGAAAAAGAGTCGAACTGGCTGCCGGCACCGGAGGGCGCGTTTGAACTGTTCATGCGCCTTTACGCGCCGCAGGCGTCGATACGCGAAGGCCGCTGGCTGCCGCCCGGCGTTCGCCGCGCCGCAGCCGCGGCTAGAAAAGCCGCCTGACCGGGATATCTCCCATTGCGCGGGATTCTGGGATCGAGAAAACCCTGTAATCCCGCGCGATATTGGGGCTCTACCACGCTTGCACCCTTCCGCAAGGGTGGGAGCCCGGCAATCACCCGGCGCCGAAAACCTTCGCCCATCCCGCTGCCAGCGGGAGGGAGGGAAGTGATCATGTTCCAGGAAACCGAGAGCGAAATCACCGCCATCGCCACCGAAGCTTACGTTTACCTCTACCCGCTGGTCCTGATGGACGTGACGCGCCGGGTGATGACCAACGCTGAGCCCAAGCCCGGTTCCCAGTCCGGCCCGATGAATATGTTTCATCACCTCCGCGCCTTTCCGCCCGCCGATTTCAGGGACGTCGTGCGGCCCAACTTTGACACCCTCTACTCGATCGCGTGGCTCGATCTCGGCGATGGGCCGATGATCGTTTCCGTTCCCGACACCGAGGGACGCTACTATTTGCTCCAGATGCTCGACATGTGGACCGACACCTTCGCCGTGCCCGGCAAGCGCACCAGCGGCACCGCCGCGGCCGACTTTGGCCTGGTCGCGCCGGGCTGGCCTGGCCGGCTGCCAAGCGGTGTTGAACGCATCGATGCGCCGACGACGTACGTGTGGATCGTCGGGCGCACGCAGGCCAACGGCCCGAAGGACTACGACGCGGTGCACAATCTGCAGGACGGTTTCCGCATCACCCCGCTCTCGCGCTGGGGCAAGCCGCCCAAGCCGGTGAAGTTCCAGATCGATTCCACCGTCGATATGAAAACGCCTCCGATGAAGCAGGTGGAGGCCATGCCGGGCAGCGACTTTTTCGAGTACGCCGCGGAGCTGATGAAGTTGCATCCGCCGCACATCACCGATTGGTCGATCGCGGCGCGGCTCAAGCGGATCGGCATCGAACCGGGTGAGAGTTTCGAGTTCAATGAAGCTGGCCCGGCCGTGCAGCGAGTGCTCCAGCAGGTCCCCGCCGCCGGTCTCGATTGGATGAACAACGCGCTCCCAACCAACGGCCGCAACGTTAACGGCTGGCAGATCATGACGGAATCGGTGGGCGTCTACGGCAACGATTACCTCAAGCGCGCCATGACCGCCATGGCCGGGCTCGGGGCGAATCAGCCCGAGGACGCGATCTACCCCTTCACCTCCGCCGATGCCGGTGGCAAGCCGCTCGATGGCTCCGCTGAATATCTGCTCCACTTCGGCAAGCTCGAGTTGCCGCCGGTGGACGCGTTCTGGTCCGTGACGCTCTACGATGTGGACGGCTTCCCGGTGCCCAACCCGATCGATCGCCATTCCCTTGGCGACCGCGACCCGCTGAAATTCAATGCCGACGGCTCGCTCGATCTCTATTTGCAGCAACGCTCGCCCGGGAAAGACCGCGAAGCGAATTGGCTGCCCACTCCCGCCCGCCAATTCTCGCTAGCCATGCGCCTCTACGCTCCCAGACCGGAGGCCCGCGACGGCCGCTGGCTCCCGCCCGCCCTGCGCTCGGCCGCTACAGCCAGCAAAGCCGCCTGACGGCGATCTCTCCCCTTGCGCGAAATTTTGCGACCGAGACAAGACTGTAATGCCGCGCGGCGTTCGGCGTGCTCCCCCTGCGGAAGTCCGCAAGGGGGGGCGCAAGACCTGATGCAATTCGCCGAATCCCCCTCCCGCTGTCATTCCGAGGAGCCGAAGGCGGAGAGAAACCTGCTACCTCCTCGCGCCCCCTCCTCTAGCGATCCCACCCGGATCAGCCCATCCTTGCCACTTTCCGTACGGGTCAGAAGTTCGGTGGCCACAGCCGTACCGTTCCGATTTCCCCGCTTGCAGCAGCTGAGAACGGCAGCATACTGGTGTGAGCGGAGGGCCAGATGGGTCTGCTTCCCGAGGAGATCGAGGCCTACTATCGGCTGGGCTTCGAATCGCGGCGCCTCTCGAGCGATGTGGGAGAACTCGAGAAGCTTCGCACCCAGGAGATTCTCGCTCGCCATCTCCCCGCGCCGCCCGCGGTGATCTTCGACGTGGGTGGCGGAGCCGGGGTTCACGCCTTTCCGCTGGCCGAGAAGGGCTATCAGGTTCATCTGATTGATCCGGTCCAGCTTCACCTCGAACAGGCCCGCGCCCGCGAGGCGAAAACCGGCGTACAGCTGGCGTCGATCACACCCGGCGAAGCCCGGAGGCTGGAGGCCGGCGACAAGGCGGCTGAGGCGGTCCTCCTACTGGGCCCGCTCTATCACCTGGTCGAGCCTGCCGATCGACTCGCGGCGCTCGGAGAGGCGCGCCGCATTCTGAAACCTGGCGGGATTCTGTTCGCTGCCGCGATTTCCCGGTTCGCCTCACTGATTGGCGCGGTTCACTCGGCCTTTTTCGCCGATCCTGCATTCCGTGCCACGATCGCCACAGCGCTGCTTTCCGGCCGTCATCGCAATCCGAGTCCCGCGAACCAGCCGACCTATTTCACCACGGCCTACTTTCACCGCCCCGAAGAATTGGAGCGCGAAATCGCCGAAGCGGGTTTCGAGTCGGCGGATGTCCTTGGAATCGAAGGCCCCGTCTGGAGCGCCGCACGCTTCAGCGAGACTTGGGCCGACCCGGTGCAACGCGAACAATTGATGGATTTCCTGGCGCTCATCGAGGAAGAACCCTCGCTCCGGGGCGCCAGCGCCCATCTCCTTGCCATTGCTCGACAATCACATCGCTGATCTTCCGCCGTGCAACGACGCGGCACATTTGTGGGGCCGGCCGGCAGCGGTTAGAATTGGTTTCTGGCCATGTCTTCCCCATCTTCGCCATTTCGTATCGTTTCAAACGAACCGAATGCGCCCAAGAGCGCCTCGGGCAAGCCGCCTTGGCTCCGCGTGAAGTATTTCGGCGGCCCGAACCACCAGGACCTGAAACGGACCATGCGGACGCTCAACCTGCACACGGTCTGTGAGAGCGCCCGCTGCCCGAACGAAGGCGAATGCTGGGAACACCGCACGGCCACCTTCATGATCCTGGGCAATATCTGCACGCGCTCCTGCGGTTTCTGCTCGGTTCCCTCAGGCCGGCCGCTCGGCCCTCCCGATGAAGAGGAACCCGCGCGCGTGGCCGAGGCGACCGAAGCGATGGGCTTGAAATATGTCGTCGTCACTTCGGTCGATCGCGACGACCAGTCCGATGGCGGAGCGCACATCTTCGCCCGCACCATCGAGGAGATTCGCCGGCGCATCCCCGGCTGCAAGGTGGAAGTGCTGATTCCCGATTTCCGCGGAGTCTGGCCGGCGCTCGACCTGGTGATCGCCGCGCACCCCGACGTGCTCAACCACAACATTGAGACGGTCGAGCGTCTTTCGCGCAGCGTCCGCAGCGCCGCCCGCTACGAGCGTTCGCTCGAGCTGCTCCGGCGCTCGCGCCAGGCCGGCATGGTCACCAAGAGCGGCATGATGCTCGGCCTCGGCGAGGAGCGCGAAGAGGTGCTCGCCACCATGCGCGACCTCGCCTCGCACGGCGTCCAGATCCTCACCATCGGCCAGTATCTCCAGCCCACTCCCAACCACCTGCCCGTCGCCCGCTTCGTTCCTCCCGAGGAGTTCGCCGAATACAAGCGCGCCGGCATGGAGATGGGATTCAGCCACGTCGAATCCGGCCCGCTCGTCCGCTCCTCCTACCACGCCTTCGAGCAGGAGCGCTCCGCCCACGCCCCTTCGGCACGGTAAATCACCCGCCAACCCGCCCCAACCCCGTGCTCTCCCTTAAGGCTTGCGTCGCGCAAGAATGTGCGCTGTCATCTTGAGCGCAGCCAAGGATCCCGAGCCTACGTCCTCGCGGCTGCTACTCACCTCACCATTTGCGGGATGCTTCACTCCGCTCAGCATGGCAACGGCGCCGTGCTCACGCCACGTTCAGCGGACGTAGCGCGGCTCGCGGCCGTGTGCCCAGGGATCGTAGTGCAGCGCGAACTGGATGCGTGCCGGAATCGGCGGATGGTTGTAGAGCCAGAAGACGATGAACGGACTGGGCCGCGGATCCGACAGGTCGACCTCGCCGAGCACCTGAAACGCGCGCGCGGCGTTTTGCGAGGAATCGGGAATGACGCCGTGAGTCACTTCCAGCCCGAAGCGATCGGCCTGGTGCTCGAAGTGGCGGCTCATGGCGTTGCTCGCCGGCGCGGCGAGAAACGAGAAGACGGAAAGCCACAGCCAGAGCACCGGCAGCGAAGCCCAGTCGCCCGGTCCCCGAATCGACCACGTCGCGCCCCAGCGGCGCAAGCTCCAATGCAGCGCGTGAAACCCGAGCCAGAGCAGCACGAGCATGCCCAGCGCGCCGAAGAGCATTCCCCAAAGGATGTGGTGCAGCACATAGTGGCCCATTTCGTGGCCGAAGACGAAGGCGATCTCCGGGGTGGTCATCTTGGCGATCGTCGTGTCCCACACCACCACGCGCTTCGAGGCGCCGAACCCGTTGACGTAGGCGTTGATCGAGGTCACCTTGCGGCTGGCTTTCATCAGGTACATGCGCGAGGGCGGAATCCTGACGCCGGCGTGTGCGCACACCTGCTCCAGCTTGGCCACCAGCGCCGGATCGCTCTTGGCCAGCGGCTCGAATTTGTTGAACATCGGATCGAGCACGTAGGGCGAAATGAAAATCAGGAAGAACAGGATCGGCAGAGCCGCCAGCCAGAAATAGAGCCACCACCGCCGCGGGCTGCGGCGAATCACGCCGTAGAGAATCCACAGCAGAAAGATGCCGACCACGTAGGTGACGATCTGCCCCTTCGTCCAGTCCCAGAACCACAGCGCCCACGCCTCGATCGACTGGTGAAAGCGCAGATTGATCCAGTGTCCGGCGGCAGAAATCGGCAGCTCGAGCACGGCCAGCGTGAAAAAGAGCAGCGGCACGAAGATCGCAGCCTGGCCCAGGCGCCGGCGCGTTGCGCGCTCGGCCCAGTCGCGATAGCGCGGCGCGAGCCGCCAGGCGAGCACCAGCAGCAGGATCAGGATGCCGTAGGCGAAACTGCCGAAGTAGAGCCAGTTCTGCGCCCGCGCGTATTCGACCGCCTCGCGATATTTGGCCGGCGGCAGCGTGTAGCCGGTGATGGGCGCTGCGGCGGGGACCGCGGCCTTCGGCACGGCTGGTGCTGGCGGCTGCTTTTGCGTGACGGCAGGCTGCCGTTGCGTGCCAACTGCAAGGGGAACCAGAGAGGAGCGCGCGCAGCCGCGTGGAGCGACGGCCAGCACCGTCGCCAGGCACCCCGCCAGCAGAAAGAGGCGAAGGCACAAATGGGCCGACGACCGAGTAGCTCTGCTGCCCAGCATGGCCAGCATGATGCCTCAGCGTAGTGCCGTTCCGGATCGCCAGGCAAGGGTTGTTTTGGCTTCCGGACCGGAGCCTCGTATGGCCATGACGGCGGTTAGGATCGCGCACGAGCCAAAGAAAACGCCAGGCCGTGCAGCTGCCGCCGCGCGCCAGGGAAGCAGGAACCGAAATTTTTTCGCGGGGCGGCCGGACAGGGTTGACCGGCCGCCCCGCCGCGCTAACTAAGGAGTACCGCCGGGAGCGGACCCCGGTCTGGCTCCCGCTTTCCCGACACCGCCTTCAGTTTGCTCGAAGACTCTTCGCCCGTCGATAGACAAAAAGTCTCAATTCCCTGGTGACCTGCGTACCGGAACCGGTTCAGCCGATGCGTCGCAGCGCCATGACGGTGAGGTCGTCTGCACGCGGCGCCGCGCGGCGGAACGCGCCCACGTCGGCCACGCACGCGCGGACCAGCGCCTCGGCGTCGGGGTGCGCGCCCGCGGCGATGCGAGCAGCGCGATCCGGGCCGTACTCCTCACCCGATGGCGACGCCGCTTCCGAAAGCCCGTCGGTATAAAGCAGCAGGGAATCGCTAGCGGAAAAGCCAATCCGCTCGGCCCTGTACCGGCCGTCGCAAAACAGGCCGAGCGGGTGCCCGCCCGATTCGAGCGCGACGGCCTGCCCCGCGCGCACCAGCACCGGCGACGGATGGCCGGCGTTGATGAAATCCAAATCGCCCGACGCCGAGGCCCGGCCGCAGACGAGCGTGGCGAAATGCCCGGAAAGAATGCTCTCGCAGAAAATCCGGTTGGCGTGCTCGACCATCGTCTCCAGCGGCAGATCGAGCGCCACGAGCGTCCGGAACAGGCCGTGCAATTGCGCCGCCAGCAGCGAAGCCGCCACTCCCTTGCCCGAAACGTCGCCAAGGAAAAAGAAGAAATCATCGCCGGAGGCGCGCACCAGGTCGCAATAGTCGCCGCCCACCGGGCCCATCGGCTCGTAGCGATAGGCGACTTCCCAGCCACCCACGCGCAGCCGTGGCTCGGGCAGCAGTCGCGATTGCACCCGCGCGGCGAGTTCCAGATCGCCCTCCAGCCGGCGCCTTTCCGGCTCGCTCAGATGGTCCAGGCAATAGCGGATAAGCGGATCGGCGGCGAGGGCCCTCGATTCGATCGAGTCGTGGCAGCTCTCGCAGATGCCATAGCCGCCGCAGTCGATTTGCGCCAGCGCGCGATCGACTTCCCCCAGTAGCCCTTCGAGCCGGGCGTCGGCGCGCGTCGCGAGCGCAGTCCGCAGCCGCTCCTGCTGGCGTTCCAGGTCCTTGCGCGTGGCATCTTCGGTGGGGGCGGGGACAGGGTTCGGCATGGGGAAACCTCCGTTTCGCTGTTCGATGAGCCGGGCCGGGCGGAAGATTCGTTCTTCCCCTGCCGCGGCAAACCGGGTCGAGTTGAAGCGGCTCGGACCTGCGTGATAGCCTGCAATTTGCGCAGACTTACTCAGGGAATATGGGAATCGCGTTTTGGCATCCCCCAGCCCACATACTGACGAGGCTACTCGGCGCACGACCCTCTCGATCCTCGCCGAACTGCTCGAAGAACTCGGTCATCACGCGACGAGCGGATCGGTCCAGTCGGGCACGCATCTCGAGCGCGACCTCGGGCTCGGCAGCCTCGAACGCGTCGAACTGTTGCTGCGGTTGAATTCGGCGCTTGGCATACAGCTCCCCGAGCAAGCGCTCGCCGAAGCGGAAACCGTGGGCGAACTCGTCGCGGTGGTCGAGGCAAGCCAGGGCAACTCGCCCGCTCCCGCGCCGGCCGCTCTTCGCCCCGCCGAGCCGGCCCAGGCCACCTGGCTCCCGGTGCCGGATTCGGCCGAATCGTTCGTCGATGTGCTCCGCTTCCGCGCCGGCGCCACTCCCGACGAGCCGCACATTTTTTTCCAGGACACCGAAGGCGCCGAGCACGTGCTCACCTATGGCAGCCTGCTCGAGCGGGCGATGAACGTCGAGCGTTGGCTGGAATTCCACGGTCTCGAACCGGGTGACCGCGTGGCGCTGATGCTTCCCACCTGCCTGGAATTCTTCACCAGCTTCCTCGGCACGCTGCTCGCCGGCGGCGTGCCCATCCCGATTTATCCCCCGTTCCGCGCCGACCGCATCGGGGAATATGCCGCGCGGCAGTCCAGGATTTTGCGCAACGCCGAGGCCCGCGTGCTGATCACCTTCCACGCCGCCGAGCGCGTCGCGCGGCTCCTTCGCCCAACGGTGCCCTCGCTCGAGCATGTGGTCGAGACCGAGCGATTCGAGCCGCTGAAGGAGAAGCCAATCCCCGGCATACTGCACCGGCCCAAGGCCGACGATATTTGCTTCCTGCAATACACCTCGGGCAGCACCGGTGCGCCCAAAGGAGTCGTCGTCACCCACGCCAATCTCTTTGCCAACATCCGCGCCATGGGCCAGGCGATCGGCGTCGGCCCGGGCGACCGCGCCGCCAGTTGGCTGCCGCTTTATCACGACATGGGGTTGATCGGCGCATGGCTGATGCCGCTCTTTTTCGGCCTGCCGCTGGCGCTGCTCTCGCCGGTCAGCTTCCTCACCCATCCGGTGCGCTGGCTCCGCATGATCGAACGCCATCGCGCCACGCTCACGGCGGGCCCGAATTTCTCCTACGAACTCTGCCTGCGCAAAATCCCCGACAGCGAGCTCCAAGGACTGGATCTTTCCTCGCTTCGGGGCGCGATGAACGGTGCCGAGCCGGTGCTCCCGGAGACGATCGAGCGGTTCTCCGCGCGTTTTGCCCGCTGCGGCCTCCGCCCGCACTCCGTCATTCCCGTCTACGGCTTGGCAGAGGCCACGCTCGCCGTCAGCGCTCCGCCGCTTGGCCGGCCGGTCCGCGTCGATCGCGTCGACCGCGACCGCTTCGAGACCGAAGGCCGGGCGATTCCCGCTCCCGATGGGGCCCGTGCGCTGACCTTTGTTTCCGTCGGCCGACCCATCGGCTGCGAGGTGCGCATCGCCGACGCCGCCGGCAACGAGGTGGGCGAGCGCGGTGAAGGCGCGCTCTGGTTTCGCGGGCCTTCGGCGACCCAAGGCTATTTCCGCTTTCCCGAAGCGACCGCCACGATCCGCCGCGAGGGCGGCTGGGTGGATTCGGGCGACCGCGCCTACCGCGCCGAAGGCGAGATCTTCATCACCGGCCGCACCAAGGACATCATCATCAAGGGCGGCCGCAACCTCTATCCCCACGAGATCGAGGAGATGGTGGGCCGCGTCGAAGGCGTGCGCGCCGGCTGTGTTGTCGCCTTCGGCGTGCCCGATCCGCAGACGGGCACTGAACGCCTGGTGGTCGTCGCCGAAACCCGGACTACGGGCGATCACCGCCGCATCGAAGCCGCGATCGTCGAGAAAACCGCCGAGGCAGCCGGCGTCCCGCCCGACGTCGTCCGCGTGCTGCCGCCGCATGCGATTCCGAAAACCTCCAGCGGCAAGCTCAGGCGCTCGGAAACGCGGCAGCTCTATCTCCAGGGACGGCTTGGCGCGCCGCTGCCGCCGCCCTGGTGGCAAATGGCTCGCCTGGCGCTCCGCGGATTTTTCTCCCCGCAGGGCGGGCTTCGTCACCTGCTCGCGCGCCCCCTTGACCGGCTCTACGGCATCTACGCTCTGCTGATGTTTGGCCTCTGGCTTGTACCCACTGCCGCCATTGTGGCGATAGTCCCTTCCCAGACGACCGCGCGCCGAATCACCGCTTGGGCCTGCCGCCATTTCCTCTGGACCGCCGGCTGTCGTGTCCGGATCGAAGGCCAGGAGATTTTCGACCAAATCCGGCCTGGGGAACTCTGGCCCTGCGTGATCGTGGCCAACCACACCAGTTATTTGGACGTGATCGCCCTGCTGGGATACCTGCCGGTCGATTGCCTCTATTCCACCAAACAGGAAGTGCTCAGCTGGCCGCTGCTCGGCACGATTTCCCGCAAGATGGGGCAAATGGGATTCGACCGCAGCGACCCCGAGGCGCGCGTCCATCAGGTGGAGCAGATCAAGCAGGCGCTGCGCGGCGGTTGCTCGGCAGTGGTCTTTCCGGAAGGGACCTTCACGCCGGCTCCGGGCGTCCGGCCCTTCCAGTTCGGCGCGTTCAAGGCTGCCGCCAATGCGGGCCGCCCGGTCGTTCCCCTGGCGATCCGCGGCGCCCGCGAGATCTGGCGTGACCGTACCATTCTCCCCCAGCCCGGCCACGTCACGATCACCTTTTGTCCACCACTCACGCCCAAAGGAAGCGAATGGAAACAGGTCGTCGAATTGCGCGACGCCGCCCGCAACGCCATCGCCGGATCCGCCGGCGAGCCTCCGCTTTGATTGCAACTTTTCTCACCACCTCAAAACTTGCCTCGTTAATCACTTCGAGACTTTTTCCTGATAGACACATAACGTCCTTGCCAACCCTCGGCCGTCCCACCCGCATCCACCCGAAAAGCGCCCTGGAAACCACTAAAGGAGAATGCCCATGCGGAAACTCGTTCTCGTCCTGGCCTTGGTCGCCATAGCCCCCTGCGCGGCCCGAGCGCAAAAAGTCCAGATTTTTGGCGGCTATTCTTACCTGCGCCTCGACAACAATTCCAATCTGAACGGCTGGGAATTGTCCGGGACCGTCAAAGGCCGCTGGCTCGGCCTCACTGCCGATTTCAGCGGCGACTACGGCTCGCCCTTCGGCCCTTCCACCAGTCTGCACACGTTTCTCTTCGGCCCGCAGTTGTCGATCCCGTTCCCCATCTTTTCCCCCTTTGTGCACGCGCTTGTGGGCGGGGCGAGATTGGCGTCCGGAGGCATCTCGGATACCGCGTTGGCGACGGCGGTGGGCGGAGGCATCGATGCCCACATCGCCCCGTTCTTCAGTTACCGCCTCTTTCAGCTGGACTATCTAGGCACCCGCTTCGGAGGCAGCACGCAGAACAACCTCCGCCTGAGCACTGGGCTGGTCTTCCACTTCTAGATGTGGCACTTCCAGGCTGGGGCTGAGGCCATCCGCCCCGTTCCCGTTCGCCGGGACCCGATTTCCGGGAAATGCGGCGTTGTGCGAGGCAGTGGCGGCCCCAAAAACGGCTTGCCACGCGCTCGCGTGGCGCCAGCGCAGGGGCCGAAGGAGGCTTAAAACCCGCAAAGTCGGCGGAAGCATCGTTCGCTTCCGTGACGGCATCCTATCGGTCAGAGGCGGGAGAAAAGGGACCTCCCATGGCTCAGCGTTCTCTGGAAACGGTAGGGGTTCGTTACACGGGATGGGCGGCACTCGACCGAGATCCCCGGGACGACCGGGTCGAATATCGGTGTCCCCAGTGTGGCACCGCCGGCTCGAAGCCAGCGCGGCGACCGCGAGGGGAGTATCGCTTTTCCGACGGCTTCCTTCAGGACCTGCAGGGCGAGATGTCAGTTTGCCGCCAATGCCGGCAACACCTGCGGATCGCGCCGGTCGTGCTGGTGCACGACATGGATGAGAAGCGGCGGTTTGAGGCGATTTTCTCGCCGGAACTCGTGACGAGCAACTGAAGCTGAATCGGCGACCGCGCCGCGGCTCCGGTTCAAAGTGGCCATTCGTGGCCCAGCCGCAGATGGTGCTTGACCAGTTCGGCCTTGACGCGCTCGAAGGCCTCTTCCACCGTATCGGCAAACTGGAGCACGCCATACTCGCGCTCGTCGATCGTTCCCCAGCGGACCATCTCATGCCAATGCAACACGCGATCCCAGTAGCGACGCCCGTAGATCAGCACCATGTGGTGCCGGCCCAGCTTGCCGGTCTGCATCAGCGTCAGCATCTCCCACAGTTCGTCCATCGTGCCGAAGCCGCCGGGGAAGACGATCAACGCCTTCGCAATCTGCGCAAACCAGAGTTTCCGCATGAAAAAGTAGTGGAAATTGAAGTCGAGCTCGGGGCTGATGTAGTGGTTCGTCCGCTGTTCGTGCGGCAGCTCGATTCCGAGCCCGAGCGTCTTCCCGCCCGCCTCGGCCGCGCCCCGGTTGGCCGCTTCCATGATGCCTGGCCCGCCGCCCGAACAGATCACGAAGCGGCGGGGCCGCTCACCGAGCGTGAGCGCCCAGGCGGTGATGCGCCCAGCGAGCTGGCGCGCCTCCTCGTAATAGCGCGACATTTCGTAGACGTCGCGCGCCTTGCGCAGCCGGGCGCGCGAGGCGGGATCGCGCCGCCGCCCCACCGCCCGACGCGCCCGCGCCAGCCTGGCCTGCGCCCGGCTGCGGGGAAGGATGCGCGCCGAACCGAACATCACGATCGTATCCGCCACGCCCTCTTGCTGCAGCCGCGTCAACGGATCGATGTACTCGGCCAGGATGCGCAGCGGACGCGCAGGAGTGCTTTTCATGAAGGGGATATCGAGATAGGCCGGGCTCACTTTCGGGGGCAACTTCATTCGCTTCTCTCCGTCGGCAAAGGTAAACCTGCCGAGTCTAAGAGTCTAAGAGATGGGCACCCGGCCGGGCCAGTAGGCGGCGGCTGGTCCCGACAAAATTTTGGGATTTCCACCCGCTTATCGAGTACGATTTTCTTATGAGGCTTTTCGGATCACTAACGGTTCTTGCCCTGGTTGCATGGGTGGCCGCGCTGCCCAGCCAAGCCCGCGCGCAATTCCCCACACCGCCCTTGCGGGTCCAGCCGGACCAAATCGTACAGTCGAAGACTCCACCACAGCGGGTGCAGCCGGGACAAGCAGGGCAGACGAAGACGCCGCCACTGCGGGTGCAGCCAGGAGCGGAGCAGAAGACCGTGCCGGGTCAATCGCAGTCAAACTCACAACCTGCGCAGCAGCCCCAGTTCAAACCGCTGATCCGGCGCGTCACCGTGGTCACGTTGCCGGTCACCGTCCGGGGCCCCCACGGCCATCTGGCTCTGGATCTTGGTCCGGAGGATTTTCAGGTCTACGACGACGGCAACCTCGAGCACATCATTCATTTCAACGTTGGCGGGGAACCGGTTTCCGCCGTGCTGGTTGTCGAGGATAACGATCGTGTCGCCTCCGTGCTGCCCACCTTGCGCAAAACCGGAATCATCTTCACTCAGGCGGTGATGGGCGGCAACGGCGAGGGTTCGGTCATCGCCTTCGACGACAAGGCCAGGGTGATTGTTCCTTTCACCTTCGACCACGAGCGCATTCAGAAATCCATTGCCGAGCTGAAACCCGGCGAGAGCGGTTCCCATCTTTACGACGCGCTGGCCGAGGCCGTGCAGATGCTCGAAAACCAGCCGGAAAATCGCCGCCGCGTCATCGTCGCCATCTCCGAGTCCCGCGACACCGGCAGCCTGGCCAAGCTCGGCAGCATATTGCGCGACGCGCAGCTCGCCAATATCACGATCTACAGCATTGGCTTATCGAGCATCATGGCCAAGCTCCGCGCGCCAGCCAGCCAATATTCCCCGCCGGCCTTCGGGCCGCCCGGCACCTTTGCGCATCCCGGCTATCCCGGTTCGCCGCAAACTCCTTCGACGATGGAGCAGCAGGGGGGCAACATGAACCTGCTGGCGCTGGTCGAGACGCTGGTAAAGATGGGGGTGAACCTCGTATCGCCTGAGGCGATGGCTGCCGCCAGCGCGGCCACCGGCGGCGATCACATCCGTGCATTCCATGACCACTCGATCGAGGAGGCGCTTTATCGAGTCGGCACCGAGCTGCACGCCGAGTACACGCTTGCCTATCAGGCACCCCAGCACGGGCCCTGGACGTATCACGAAATCACCGTCAAGATCACTCGGCCCGGCTACACTGTGCGCACGCGACCCGGCTATTTCCTCGCGCCGCCGAACGGCTCGACCACCGGTTCGCAATAGCCGCCGTTCTTCCTTTTCCGCTCGCCGAGCGGATTCGACCGCGGAATCTCTGTCTCGCGTCCGCCCCAGCGAATGGACCTTCATGCCGGGGCTAGAGGCACCTAGAGCATTTCCATAAATAATGTAGCTTTACAAAGCGGGGGCCCGTGAGGCAAAGTATGCCTATGCGAGCCATACCGATTCCGATCCGCAAGCGCATTTTGGAACTCTACGACCGTGGCAAGAG
>JAKBLM010000063.1 GCA_021832085.1 Acidobacteriota bacterium
GCTCCGGCCCGGCCCGTTACCGGACCAGGCCGCTTGCCAGCTACCAGACCTACCGACAACTATCCGGGTGGGACTTTCACCCACCGGTGATCTGCGCCGCTTGGGGCGCACTGAGAAGTCCGGGCTAACGGCCCGGCAGCCGGGGCGAGGGGTTCGTGGGAATCAGCGTCACCATGGTACTCCGCATGCGATAGGTGATCTTCTGGGGAATGCCGTGGGGGACGAGGTTGCGGAAGCTGAACAGGACGTCCTTCTGCGGATCGTCCTCGAACTTTACGTCAATCGGCATCAGGCCGCACAGATTCCGTTTCACAAACGCCGTTACGTAGTGCTGCCGCCTGACGCTCCAGGTGTAGACGCCGATCATCGTGAAATCGCACGCGCCGCCATCCGGCTCGTCCGAGCCGGCCATCAGGTAGTTCGGTTGCGGCCCCAGCCGCGGATCCGGCATCTTCCGCAGCGCAAACCAGGCCACCGGGGCGACATTCGAGGAACTGGCATAGGCGGTGAGCGGCGCCGGCAGATCTTCCTGTATGAAATCGCCCAGCACCCAGCCGGCGATCTGGCTGCCGTCGGGCAGGTGCGCGCGCACGAGCAGCCAGTTTTGCTTCTCCGGCCGCCCGCCCGGGCCCCCGGCCCAGGTGGCGATGCCGCGCGCCAGCACTTCCACGGGCGTGTTCGGCAGCAGCTGGCCGATGCGCGGCGACGTGCGCCCCGGATCGAGGCGCAAGTTCGAGAGCACCCCGGTGTGCGCCGGAGCCTGCGTCGGCATGTGCCGGACGCGCTCGGCGAGTATTCCCAGCTCCCGCCACACCGCCGGCTCCATCAGGTTGCTTTGGTGCACCCAGCCGATCCTTCCGCGCGGCGTACGCACTTCGACCAGATCGCCGTACGTATCGAGCAAGGTGAGCCTTTCGCCCCAATCCAGCCTTTCTATCCGGTTGCGGACCAGCCCGGTGCCGTTCCAGAGCGTGGAACCGTTCATCGACACGTACGCCTCGCCTTTCGGCGAGGGGGTTTCATGCCACCACTTCCAGATCCCTACCACCGCCAAAACAACCAACACCACTGCCAGGACAATCAGTATGCGACGCCACATGTTCTCAATTGGCAAGCGAGCCGGAAATCGCCACGGAAATCCCGGGCACGACCACACGCAATTCTACTCCAAACGCATGCGCGCGTTGGCCCGGCCCGGTTTTCCACGTTGAAACACGAAGTCGCGCACCCTGCGGCCCGCGCGCCGCATACGTGCTACAATGCCGCCCGATTTGCAATGGCAAGCCGTCCTCCCAAGCTCAAGCCACCCAGGAGCGGGCCGATGCATCATTTCGAGAAACTCAAGCCGGCGGCGCAGCTCGTGCTCCGGCTATCGCTGGCGCTTATTTTCATCTACCACGGCTACCCGAAACTCTTCACCCAGCGCGCGCAGTGGTACGCCGCCTTCCCCAGGATGGGCTTTCCCTGGTATTTCGCGCTGATTGCCGGTTGCCTGGAATTTTTCGGCGGCTGCCTGCTGCTGGTCGGGCTGTTCTCGCGGTTTGTGGCGCTGCTGCTCACGGGCGAAATGGTGATTGCGCTCTGGCGGGTGCACATGTCGCGCGGCCTGCTGGCGGTGGCCAACTACCAGTTCCCGCTTATGCTGGCCGTCGCCGCCTTCACCCTGCTGACGATCGGCCCCGGAGCCGTTTCCGCCGACCGGCTGATCCTGAAATCGAAAAGCTGAAGCCAGGTATCGCAGGGAGCGCGGCCTCAGCCCACATTTCTGGCAAGCCGCTTAATGGTAGAGACGAGGTGAATTCCGTGGCGGCGTCGGACCACTACCGTTTCTCCCTGGCGGCGACAAGGCATCGCCCTGAGGGGCGGCGTTGCACAGCCCTGGCCGGCTTGCGCCGGCCTCGGGAATACCCTGCGGTCAGTAATCGCTGGGAGAAGCGCGGCTAAGGCGTGCCGCTCGCGGGTTTTTCGGGACCCGGGGCCGGGGCTGGGGCTGGCACGACGACTCGCGGCGCCTCCGGCATCAGGAGCCAGGCCGCCAGATAAACAATGATGCCGGGCAAGAAGCCTGTCGCGATGGTCACGAAAATCCACACGATGCGCACAATCGTCGGATCGACTTCCAGGTATTCGGCAAAGCCGCCGCACACCCCGGCAATTTTCTTGTCCACTGACGAGCGCATCAGCCGCTTGCTCACCGCAACCGGCGCCTGCCTCGCACCGCAGTAGTAGCAGAAATTCGAGTAGTCGACGATTTCCCTACGGCAGCTCGAGCAGATCATCGTTTTCCTCCGGCCTCACCCAAAGATACGCAGTCGCCCCCTTACAGGTTCCCCTACCGGTGCCGAGGTCCGCACCAGCGCGCGCCGGGCGCCAGTGGCCGGCGCGGCTTTTCCACCCCGTCCCGCACCCAAAGTGACGTGCGACGCGAAACGCCGCGGCGCGTTTCGCCAATCGCTCCCCGATGCCGGCGGGGACGCGCTGCCAACTCGGCCGATCGCGGTCCCCACTCCCACGCCGCGCACCGCGACCCTCGATCACCCCGATACAGCAGGGGCGGGTTTGAAACCCGCCCCTACCGGAAATCGTCTGAATCCCCTTTTGCCTAATACGCCAGCAGATCGTCCAGGGCCCGGCGGATATCGGCCGATTGCGGCAAAATGGCGTCTTCGAGCACCGGCTGATACGCGCAGAAAAAGTCCTTTGCCGCCACGCGCCGCACAGGGGCGTCGAGCATGTCGAACAGCTCGTCACCGATGCGGGCGGCGATTTCCGCGCCGTAGCCCCACGACAGCATGTCTTCGTAGGCCACCAGCACGCGGCTGGTTTTCGCCACCGTTTTCGCGATCGCTTCCCAGTCATACGGATTGAGCGACCGGAGATCGAGGATCTCGATGGAAATGCCCTCCCGGCCCAGTTCGGCCGCGGCCACTTCGGCCCGATGCACCAGCGCCCCGAACGTAATCACGCTGGCATCGGTCCCTTCCCGCACCAGGCGCGCTTTGCCGAACGGCACGGTGTAGTCCGGCCCGGGATAGGGCGAGCGGCTGTAAGGCTGGCGGTAGAGGTGCTTGTGCTCGAGGAACATCACCGGATCGTCCGAGCGGATCGCGGTGCGCAGCAGCCCGCACAGGTCGAGCGCGGTCGACGGCATCACCACGCGCAGCCCCGGCTCGTGCGTGAAGATCGATTCGCCGCTCTGGCTGTGATAGATCGCGCCGCCGGAAAGATAGCCGCCCGTGGCCACTCGAACCACCGCGGGGCATTTGAAGTTGCCCGCCGAGCGCCAGCGCATCAGCGGCAATTCGTTGCGCAGCTGCATCATCGCCGGCCAGATGTAGTCGAAGAACTGGATCTCGACCACCGGTTTCAGCCCGCGCGTGGCCAGCCCAATCGCCCGGCCGACGATATTCGCCTCGGCCAGCGGCGAGTTGTAGACGCGGCCGCTGCCGTAGCGCCGCTGCAGCCCGGAGGTTGCCTTGAACACGCCACCCTTGCCCTTCACCTTTTCGAGCGCCTCGTCGTGGCTCGCGTCGGCGACGTCTTCGCCGAAAATGACGATCCGCTCGTCGCGTTCCATCTCGTCCATCAGCGTGGCCGAGACCATCTCGACCATCGTCTTTTCCTTGCCCGAAAGCCGCGGCTCGGCGGCAAAGCTGTCCGCGGCGGGATCGACGTCGGGCGAATAGAGAAATTGCGGCAGCGAATCCGGCGACGGCAACTCGGCTTCCAGCGCGCGGTCGGCCGCTTCGCGAATCTCTTTTTCGACTTCGGCTTCGAGCGCCTCGATCTGCTTCTCGTTCAAAATCCCTTCGCGCAGCAGAAACAGGCTGAATTTCGGCAGCGGGTCGCGCCGCGCCTCTTCCTCGCGCTCCTCGGGCGGCTTGTAGAGCTTCTCGTCGTCCGACATCGAATGCGAATAGGGCCGGATCACGTGCGCGTGCACCAGGGCCGGTCCCTTGCGCGCCCGGCAATGCTCCACCGCCCCGCGCAGCGCCGCGTAGCTTTCGATCGGATCGGTGCCGTCGCATTCGACAATGTGAAAATCGGGGAAATTGCGCAGCAGATGCGACACGTTCCCGCCCGCCGTGTGCCGATCCACCGTCACCGAGATCGCGTAACCGTTGTCCTCGACCATGAAAAGCACCGGCAGCTTCTTCACCGCCGCCGAGTTCAGCGCTTCCCAGAATTCCCCTTCGCACGTCGTGCCGTCGCCGCCGGAGACGTACACCACCTCGTCGGGCTGATGGCGCACGGCCTCGCCGAGCGGCGCGCTACGCGCCTGTTCGAGGGCCTTCGGAAACTGGTTGTAATAGAGCGACGCTTCGGCGGCGCCGACCGCCTGAATCCACTGCGTCCCCGTGGGCGACGACTGGCTCACCACGTTCCATTTCTGGTGGCCCCAATGGCTCGGCATCTGGCGCCCGCCCGAGGCGGGATCGTCCTTCGCACCAACGCTTTCGAGCAGCATCTCGTATGGCGTGACTCCGAGCGTGAGGAGCAGCGCACGATCGCGGTAATAGGGATAGAACCAGTCATAGGCCGGCTTCATCGCCAGCCCCGCGGCCACCAGCACGGCCTCGTGCCCGGCGCCGCTGATCTGGAAAAAGGTCTTGTTCAGGCGCTTCAGCTGCATTTCCCGGTCGTCGAGGCGCCGGGAGAGGAACATCAGCCGGTAGATTTGCACCAGCGCGTCGCGGTCGAGTCCCTGGTATTTTGCCGATTCGGATGACACGGTTTTCGTGCGCGTTTCTGCAGCCATCTTTTTTTTACACCTCGGAGTGCGGATCAGGGCCAGATGGCCATTATATAACCCATAGAACCGGCTTATTGGCGCATTACGAATTTCTATAGCCCGAACACGCGTTTTTGGGGGTTCCACGACCTTCGGCCAATGCCGCTGGTGGCAGGGCCGCAGGAATCCCGGTGGCAAACAGCCCTGAGCGGCTGAAGCCGCTTTGCCGGGCACGCTTGCGGCACGCCTGAAGGCATGCCCTTACGAGGAGGGTGCGATCGCGCACAGGCTCTGACGGCTGCACTCCTTCACATCTGGGAGCCAATCGCTTCCTAGGGGCGACGCATTCGTCGCCCCTACCCGTGTCACAAACGCCAAGCCAGACACGACCCCGTTCGATTCCACACCTTTCGGGCCGTGTCCTCGCGCGAAAATTCCGGCGCGCGAACTTTCCTTGCATCCTCGCATGGTTGCGACACAGGCGCGGCCGAACAGGTCCGCCAAGACAGGAAAATCGCGGAGCAGGGCCTTATTCGTAGCGCAGGGCTTCGATCGGGTCGAGGTAGGCCGCTTTGCGCGCCGGGTAGTAGCCGAAACTGATTCCCACCAGCGCCGAAAAGAAGACCGCCAGCAGCACCGCGCCTGGCCCGACCACCGTCGTCCAACCGGCCAGCCGCGAAATCACCACCGAAGCCACCATACCCACCAGGATGCCCACCAGCCCCCCGGCGATCGAGAGCGTGACCGCTTCCACCAGGAATTGCGTCAGGATATCGCGCGTTTTCGCGCCCACGGCCTGGCGGAGCCCGATCTCGCGTGTCCGCTCGCGCACAGAGATCAGCATGATGTTCATGATCCCGATCCCGCCGACCACCAGTGACACGGACGCCACGGCCGCCAACATCATCGCCATGATCCGCGACGACGCCTCCTGCGCCGCGAAAATCTCCTGCATGTTGCGAATCGAGAAATCGTCCAGCTCGCCCGGCTGGAGGTGGTGGCGCTGGCGCAGCAGGGCGGTGATCTCCTCCTGCGCCGCGTCGATCTGCGCACCCGACCGCGCCTGCACCATGATCACGTTCACCGCGTCGGCGTTCGCCGGATTGAACCCGATCACCTTCCGCTTCGCCGTCGAGATCGGCAGCAGGATGTTGTCATCCTGGTCCTGGCCCATCACGGATTGCCCCTTCGGCGTGAGCACGCCCACCACGGTGAACGGCACGTTCTTGATGCGGATCGTCTGTCCCACCGGGTCGGCTGCGCCAAACAGGTTTTCGACCACGGTCTTGCCGAGCAGCGCAACCTTGTTCGCGCTGTCCACGTCCGATTGCGTGAATTCCTCGCCGCGCGCCACCGAGAGGTCGCGCAGGGCCATGAAGTCCGGCGTGACGCCGTAGATGACCGTGGCCCAGTTGTTGTTGCCGTAGACGACCTGCGCGCCGCCGCGAATCACCGGCCCGGCCAGCGCCACGGCGGGGCATTGCGCCGGAATCTCCTTGGCGTCGGCTTCGGAGAGCGTTACCGCGTAGCCGGTGCCCATCCGGAGCCCACTGCTCGTCGTGCTGCCGGGCAGGATGATGATCAGATTGCTGCCGATGCTGGCGATCTGCTCCTGGATCCGCTGGGTGGCGCCGGAGCCGACGGCCACCGTGGCGATCACCGAGGCGACGCCGATCACGATGCCCAGCATCGTCAGCGCCGAGCGCAGCTTGTTGAGCGCCAGAGACCGCAGCGCGATTGTGATGGACGAACGAAGCTGCCTCATCGCGCTCCCTCCCTCGCTTCCCGCTCCCGCTGCCCGTTCAGCAGCCCCGCGGCGATTCCCACCGGCTCGTCGCTCACCACCCGGCCGTCGCGGAAACCGATGATCCGTTCGGCATAAGCGGCGATCTCGTCCGAGTGCGTCACCAGCAGCACGGTGATACCCCGGTCCCGGTGCAGGCGCACGAAAATCTCCATGATCTCCGCGCCGGTATGCGTATCGAGCTGACCGGTGGGCTCGTCGGCCAGCAGGATCTCCGGCCGGTTGATGAGCGCCCGCGCGATGGCCACGCGCTGCTGCTGGCCGCCGGAAAGCTGCGAGGGCAGGCTCGACTCGCGGCCAGCCAGGCCCACAGCCGCCAGCATGCGCTGTGCGAGCGCGGCGGCGTTGGGCGTTTCGGCACTCTTGTAGAGCAGCGGCAGCTCCACGTTTTCAAACGCGGTCATGCGCGGCAGCAGGTTGAACGTTTGGAAAATGAAACCGATCTTCCGGTTGCGGATCTCGGCCAGCTGGTCGCGGTCGAGCGTTTCCACCGGGACGCCGTCGAGCAGGTAGCGCCCCGAGGTCGGCCGGTCCAGGCAGCCGAGCAGGTTCATGAACGTCGATTTCCCCGACCCCGAAGGCCCCATCACCGCAACGAACGATCCACGCTCGATCGCCAGCGTGACGCCCTGCAGCGCCCGCACCGTGACCTCGCCCAGCTGGTACGTTTTCGTCAGGTTGCGAACCTCGATGAGCGGCGCCACCGTTCCCCCCTCAGAAGCGCGGTCCGCGCATCGCGCCTCGCGACCCTCCCGAAGCCGCTGCCGCGCGCACGAAACGCGCCACCACGCGGTCGCCCTCCCGCAGGCCGCCCTCGGTGATCGCCGTGTATTTCCCGTCGGAAAGCCCGTAGCGCACGGCCACCGCCTTCAGCTTTCCTCCCTCCGCCAGGTACACCTCCGGCCGGCCCGCCTGGGGCGTCGGCAGGTTCAGTTGCGCCAGCAGCTCGGCCGAGGGTTTCAGCCGCAGCACGGAGTTCGGCACCTTGAGCGTGTTTTCGAGCCGCGCGGTCATGATCCGCGCGTTCACCGTCATCCCGGGAAAGAGCTTCAGATCGGGATTCGCCACGCCAATCACCACGTCGTAGGTCACCACGTTCTGCGTCGAGATCGGCGCTTTCCGCACGTCGATCACTTTCCCCTGGAATGTCGTTCCGGGATAGGCGTCCACGGTGAAGGTCGCCTGCTGGCCCACGCGGACCGTCCCGATATCCGACTCATCGACGTTCGTATCCACCTGCATCTTCGTCAGGTCCTGCGCGATCTCGAAGATCGTCGGCGGATTCAGCGTGGAAGCCACCGTCTGGCCCACGTCCATCCGCCGCGCGATGATCGTGCCGTCGACCGGCGCCAGGATCCGGGTGTGCTCCAGGTTGATTTGCGCCTGCTTCAGCGTCGCCTGCGTCTGCCGTTCCTGCGCCCGCGCCGAAAGGAGCTGGCTTTCGGCCACGCTCACTTGCGCCCGCGCCGACTGCACGTTTTGCCGCGCGGCATCCACCTGCGCCTGGTCTGCCGCCACCTGCGCGGTGCTCGCGTCGTAGGTTGCCTTGGCCGAGTCGAATTCCTGCTGCGAGACGATGCCCGACCGGAACAACTCGTCGATCCGCTGGAACTGCGCCTTGGCGTTGAGCTCGCTGGCGTGGTCGCGAGCGACCGCCGATTCGGCGGCCTTTTGCGCCGCGATGGCCGCGGCCAGATCGGCCCGCGCCTTTTCCGCCTGCGCCCTGGCGGTTTCACTGGCGCCGTGCGCCGAATTCACCGCCGCCTGTTCCTGGTCCACCTGCGATTCGAAAATCTGCGGATCGATCAGGGCCACCAGTTGGCCCTTTTTCACCTTGCTGTTCCAGTCCGCGTAGAGCGCCTTGATGTTCCCCGAGACCTGGCTGCTCACCAGGACATTAATCACTGCATTCAGCGTGCCCGTGGCCGTCACGCTCGCCTGAACCGGCCCGCGCTCCACGGCCACCGTTTCGTAGCGGATTGCGCCCTGCGACCGGCTGATCCAGATTTGCGCCCCGATCCCCACGCCGATCGCCACCGCGCCGCCGATCGCCCATTTCGCCCATTTCGGCCAGCGTCTCGCGGCCCGCGGAGGCACCAACTGCTCCACCGGCTCTTCCATCAGCCCCAGATCGACCTGCTCCGGATTCCGGCCTTGCCCTTTCACGCTTCCGGAAGCCATTCCCATGCCCTCCGGCGCACACTTCGCGCTCCCCGATTGCGCGAAACCTCTTGCCAATAACAGGGCACGAAGGCTTCCAACTGCGAGTGCCTTGGCATGCCTCTAACGCCTGTCAAATCATGAAATTTCTTGCCCATCCCATCGTCCGCTCACACAGCTTGTTTGCGTCTTGTGAGTTTTCACGCTGCCCGGTGCGTCTTTTGGGAGATTTGGGCGTCGCGTCGGCTCCGCCCATAGGGCTAACTGTTGTGGAATCAGCGAAGTGGCCATACAGCCACACTGTTGCATTTTGGCGCGACGCGTGCACTTCCCTGCGTCAACAGCCGGGACTTCCTCGTATTTCACTCCCGGCGGAGTGTCTGCCTCCGAGGAGGGTCCATGGACGTATCCACACGCTTGGACTATTTCCACAAGGAGCATGAGGATTTCCTGCGTTTTCTGGACGACTGGGAACGCACCCTGGAAACCCTGGCCAGCAAGGACCAGGATTCGGTCCGCACAGCGCTGAGCCGCCTCCGCGAGATGCAGCCGAACCTGAAGGCGATCGAAAGCCACTGCAGTTCGGAGGAACTGAACGTCGAAGACCCCTATCGCAACTTCCTCGAAAAGGGCCAGCTCGAACAGCTGAAGAAAGAGCACCTCGAGCTGGCGCACATGGTCACCGACATGCTCTCCGAACTCCGCTTTGCCACCCTCTATGAAACCGAGCGGGCACGCTCGGCCGGTCACGAACTCGCCGGCCTGGTGCGCCGCCATATGCGCTTCGAGGAAAAGCTGCTCGAGGAGATCGCGGACAAACTCTCGGCAGAGGCAGAGGAAAAAGTCCTCTTGCGGTATACCCAGGCCCCCGAATAGCGCGCGGCCGCCGCCCGGCGGCGGAGAGTGACGATGTTTCGCGACCGTAGCGAAGCCGGCCGGAAGCTGGCAGCCGCTTTGCGCCCCTACGCCGGACGTCCCGACCTGATAGTGCTTGGCGCACCGCGCGGCGGGGTGCCTGTCGCCTTTGAAGTCGCCGGCGAGCTCAACGCGCCCCTCGACGTCTTCGTGCTGCGCAAGCTCGGCGTCCCATGGCAAGAGGAGCTGGCGTTCGGCGCGATCGCGCAGGGCGGCGTGCGCGTCCTCGACGAATCCATCGTCAAAATGCTGGGCATTACTCCCGAGCAGATCGAGCAGGTCGCGGCGAAGGAACTGGTCGAACTCGAGCGCCGGCTGCGTGTTTACCGCGGCGGCCGGCCGCCGCTCGACGTCCGCGGCCGCACGGTGCTGCTGGTGGACGACGGCATCGCCACCGGTTCCACCATGCGCGCCGCCATCGCCGCGCTGCGCAAGATGCAGCCGGCGCGCATCGTGCTCGCCGTGCCGGTGGCACCGCCCTCCACCTGCCAGAGCCTGCGCCGCGAGGTGGACGATCTCGTCTGTCTCGATGCGCCCGAGTTCTTCTTCGCCATCAGCCAGTTCTATCTGGATTTCTCTCCGGTATCCGACGAGGAGGTGACCGATCTGCTCGCCCGGGCGGCGGCCGCAGCCTCGTCCGCCGGCAAGACCGGAGGCAAAGCTTGAGCGCGACGGGCGCGGCGCCGCGAAAAGGAGCATGGTCATGGTTTCCGGAAAGAAAGAGCAAAGCGCCGGCCGGGATGTCGCCGTCCAGACGGGCATCGTCTCGCTCGACGGGGTGCTGAACGTCCCGGCTCATGCCGAAGGCATCGTTCTCTTCGCACACGGCAGCGGCAGCAGCCGCCACAGCCCGCGCAATCGCTACGTCGCCTCCGTGCTCACCTCGCACGGCCTTGCCACGCTCCTCTTCGACCTGCTGACCCGCGAGGAAGAGGTGGTGGACGAGGTCACCCGCGAGCACCGCTTCAATATCCCGCTGCTGGCCAACCGGCTGGTTGGGGCCACGCGCTGGGTCCTGAGCAACCCCGAGATCCGCGGCCTGCCGATCGGCTATTTCGGAGCCAGCACCGGCGCCGCCGCCGCCCTGATCGCTGCCGCCGAGCTCTCCGACTCGGTCGCCACGGTCGTCTCGCGCGGCGGCCGGCCGGACCTGGCCGGGGAATCGCTGCCCGCCGTCCTTGCGCCCACGCTGCTGATTGTCGGCGAATGGGACGAGCCGGTCATCGCGATGAATCGCGAGGCGCTTCAGCGGATCGGCTGCCGCGAAAGCAAGCTGGTGATCGTTCCCGGCGCCACGCACCTCTTCGAGGAGCCAGGAACGCTGGAGGAGGTGGCGCGCATCGCCGCCGAGTGGTTCGGCGAGCACATGGTTCCGTCGCGCCGCAAGGCCGCCGCGACCGCCGACGTGCACCGCTGAGCCGGCAGCGCATTCCGCCGCCCGGCGCAGGGGTGGCAAAAACTGGGAGGGTGCCATGTTGATGGAGCTGAATATCGTTCCCCTGGGCCGGGGAGAATCGGTGAGCACCGATCTGGCAGCGGTCCTCAAGATCATCGACGCCAGCGGCCTCGACTACCGCCTCACGGCAACCGGGACCAACGTCGAGGGCAGCTGGGAACAGCTGATGGAAGTGGCCCGCAAATGCCACGAGGAAACGCGGAAAAATGCCCGCCGCGTGCTCACCACGATCAAGATCGACGACTACGACCAGCGCACGGGACGCCTCACCGCCATGGTCAAATCGGTCGAGGGCAAAGTGGGCAAGGAGCTCAGGAAATAGCGCCGCGCGCCACGGCGCAAGCCCGCGCCGCGGACAACCCGATTGGGGCAGCCGCCGGCCGCGCATTCCGAACAGGAATCGGCGCGGACCGGCGGCTGCGTCGAAACAGAAACGAGTGCTCGAGGAGGCGGCAATGCCCGGCAAACGTTTGTACTTCAGCTCGGCCGCGCGCGCCAAGGTGCTGGCCGGCGCCACGGCCCTGGCCGACGCCATCCGCATCACTCTGGGCCCGAAATCCAAGTGCGTGCTGATTCAGAAGAAATGGGGCCGGCCACTGGTCTGCAACGACGGCATCACCATCGCCAAGGAGATTGAGCTCGACGATCCCGAAGCCAATCTCGGCTCCCAGATGATTCGCGAAGCCGCGGAGCGCACCGGCGAAGCCGTCGGCGACGGCACGAGCACCTCCGCCATCCTCGCCCACGCCATTTTCGCCGAGGGCCTGCACAACGTTGCCGCCGGCGCCAGCGCCGTCGACCTGAAACGCGGCCTCGACCGCGGCCTGCGCGTCGCCGTCGCCGCGCTCAAGCAGCTTTCGCGGCCGGTGGCCAGCCGGCTCGAAAAAGCCCAGGTCGCCACCATCTCCGCGCACAACGATCCCTCCATCGGCGAGCTGGTCGCCGACGCTTTCGAAAAAGTCGGCCCGGAAGGCGTGATCACTGTCGAGGAATCGAAGACCACCGAATCGACGCTCGAAGTCGTCGAGGGCATGCAGTTCGATCGCGGCTACATCTCGCCCTACTTCATCACCGACCCGGAAAAGATGGAAGTCGTGCTCGAGGACCCGCTCCTCCTGCTCCACGAAAAGCGGCTCGGCAACATGAAAGACATGCTGCCGCTGCTCGAGCAAGTCGCCAAATCCGGCCGGCCGCTGCTGGTCGTCGCGGAAGACGTCGAAGGCGAGGTGCTCGCCACGCTCGTCGTCAACCGCGTCCGCGGCACGCTGCTCTCCTGCGCGGTGAAGGCGCCCGGCTTCGGCGACCGCCGCAAGGAGATCCTCCAGGACATCGCCATTCTGACCGGCGGCCAGGTGATCGCCGAGGAACTGGGCCTGAAAATCGAAAATCTCACCCCGCAGGATCTCGGCCGGGCCAAGCGCGTCGTCGTTGACAAGGACAAAACCACCATCGTCGAGGGCGCCGGCGCCAAGGCCGCGATCGAGGGCCGCTGCGCCGAACTGCGCCGGCAGATCGAGAAGGCGACTTCCGATTACGACAAGGAAAAGCTGGAGGAGCGGCTCGCGAAGCTCGCCGGCGGCGTCGCGGTGATTCGCGTCGGCGCGCCGTCGGAAGCCGAGATGAAAAATCGCAAGGAAGCGATCGAGGACGCGATCAGCGCCACCAAGGCCGCCGTCGCCGAAGGCATCGTTCCCGGCGGCGGGCTCGCGCTGCTGCGCCTCGTCGACGCCATCGCTGCCGAGGAGAAAAACGCCACCGGCGACGAGCGCACCGGCCTCGGCATCCTCCGCCACGCCCTCGAAGCGCCCACGCGCCAGATCGCCGAAAATTCGACGGTCGACGGCGGCGTGGTCGTCAACCGCATGCGTCAAGGCACCGGCAATTTCGGTTTCGACGCCGCCCGCTGCGAATACGTCGACCTCGTCGAAGCCGGCATCATCGATCCCACCAAGGTCGTGCGCATCGGCCTGGAAAACGCGGTGTCGGTCGCCAGCGTTCTGCTGCTGGCCGAAGCCACGCTTACCGAAAAGCCCGAGGAGAAGAAAGCCGCCGCGCACCCCGAAGAATCCTTCGCCTGACGCGATACCAACGGGGGCACAGGCGGCGGGCACAGACTGAAGCCTATGCCACTTTGGCCAGGCTGTGGCACCGAGCGTGCCCATTGCCCTGGGCGCAGGTGTGGCGCAAAAGAAAAGCGCACAGCCAGGATTGGCTGTGCCACTGGTGGCATAGGCTTCAGCCTGTGTCCTCGCCTGGCCCACACGCCCCCGTCCGCGCGCCCCGCCGCCATGCTCTCTCGCAGGGGCAAGTTGCAACGTGCCCCTACGCGCGCTAAAGCAACTCATGCGGGCTGCGCAAAACTTCCCGGGCTCTTCTCCGTCGCGCGCCATTCCGCGGTGCGCTCCTTGCTCGCCTGCCCCAGTGCGCGCTTCACTCCGTCCGCATCGTAATCCTTCGTATATACCGGCGTCCCCGGCTGCTGCCGCCAAGACTGGTCGAGCGTTCCCGTGTCCACGGCGTCGAAACCCAGCTCGTCGATCAGCTTCATCACCACCGCTTTCGCCTTCGGATCGTCTCCCGCCACCGGCAACGCGATCCGCCCGGGAGTGCCTGCCGGCTTGCCGTTTTCGAGCAGATGCTTCGCGTAAATGTTGTTGAACGCCTTCACCACCGGGCGTCCGAGTTGCCTGGCGACCCAGCGGCTCTCGATCATGCCCGCTTCGATCTCCGCGATTTTTCCGTCGCGCTGGCGCGGGTAGTAGTTGCCCGTATCGATCACCACCACGCTCTCGGGGACCCCGGCAAACAGATCCTTCGGCAGATTCGGAATTTTCCCCTGGGGAATGGTCACCACCACCACTTCCCCCGCCCGTGCCGCTTCCCGCGCCGTCACCGGCTTCGCGCCGGTTTCTTTCGCCAGGTCCGCCAGCGTCGCCGGGCCTCGCGAATTCGCGACGAACACCTCATGTCCCAACGCGCGGAAACGCCGCGTCAGCGTCCCGCCAATTTGTCCCGCACCAATGATTCCGATCTTCATATTTCCCTCCCATACGCGATGCCCAGTTTTCCTGTGCGCCAAATCCGATCGGCCGCCGCATGCAAACGCACGTCCGTCTTCCCGTACGCCGCACCTAACGTTGTGGCAGGGGCGACGCATGCGTCGCCCCTGCCAGAGCCACAGCGATCGGGCCTCCCATCGCCCCGCCCACGGCGCATGCGACACGACAGCAGCCCCGTGATGCCGTCGTTCTATTCCCCCACTTTCAGCACGACGCGAAACCGCGCCGCGCCGCCGATCATCCGCTCATACGCTTCCGCCGCCCGCTCGAGCGGAAACACTTCGTTCATCGAGCGCACGCCGGCCTGCACGCTGAACGCCATGGTGTCCTGCGAGTCGATCGACGTTCCCGAAGGCCAGCCCTGAATCGAGTGCCGGCCGCCAATCAGCGATCCAGCCATCACCTCGATCGGGTCCTGCGGCGCGCCGAGCACGATCAGCTTGCCGTTGAGACCCAGCCCGCCGATCGTGGCGCTCATCGCCTTGCCGTTGATCACTGTGGCGAGCACCACCGCCGCGCCACCCAGCCTGGCGAGTTCTCCTGCCACGTCTTGCGACGTGCTGTCGATGTAATGCTTCGCACCAAGCTTGCGCGCCAGCGCTTCCTTCTCCTTGCCGCGCGCGATCGCCACGGTCCGGAATCCCATTTTCGCCGCGTACTGCACGCCCAGATGCCCCAGCCCGCCCACGCCGAGCACCGCGACCAGATCGCCGGCGCGCGCGCCGCTGTTCCGCAGCGAGTTGTAGGTGGTGACGCCGGCGCACAGCAGCGGCGCAGCATCGGTCGCGGCCAGTTCGCCGGGTATCCGCGCCAGCGCCTGCGCCGGTGCAATCATGTATTCGGCATAGCCGCCGTCGAACGTGATTCCCGAAATCTGGCGCGACGTCTGGCAGCTCAGGAAATCGCCGCGCCGGCACGCATCGCAATAGCCGCAATGGCCGCCATACCAGCCGATCCCCACTCGGTCGCCCGGTTTCCAGCCGAGCACGCCCGCGCCGAGCGCGTCGATCCTCCCGGCCACTTCATGCCCCGGCACGCGCGGGTATTCGATTCCCGGCCACAGGCCCTCCTTCGTCAGCACGTCGCTGTGGCAGATGCCGCACGCTTCCACTTTCACGCGCACGGCGCCGGGCCGCGGCTCCGGAATCTCGCGCTCTACAGGTTCAAACGGCCCTCCCGGCCGGGAAATCTGCACGGCACGCATTTTGGCCATCATTGCTCCTTAGTTGTCTGGGTTGAGACGCCGCGCCGCTGGCGGCCAGCGCAATTCCATCCTTCGCACACCCTTGAAATTTGATAGATGACGTGCCGGCCCGAAGGTTTCCTCCGCCGCAGCCACCGCGTTCATACTTATTCACGATTCGCTATGATTTCGCGCGGGTTTCTGTAGCGCCGTCCTTCAGGGCGGCAATTTTTTCTACCCAGCGAAGCGTTCTCTACTGTGGCGCCCCGGCCGCCTGGGCCGCGCCTTCGAGCAGATCCAGAATTCCCCGGCAATTCGGCCCGATTGGCGAACACACGCGCCGGTAGCGCGCCACAGTGCTCTCCCACCAATTCGCGTCGACGTCCCAGGTGATTCCTTCGCTCAGGTTCCAATATTTCCGCAGCACCGGCCAATTGCGAATCAGCGCGCGTGAATCGTCTGTCAGGTAAGTTTCCAGCTGGCTGGCCGCCGTTCCGGCCCAGGCCCCGTCGGAGTGGTGGAACAGGTAGAAATAGCGGGCGGTAGCCGCCGCGTTGCCGGCGACCATGAGCCGGAAAATCGGTTCCGTCACGCTATAGACGGGCGAAGCGGCCAACGGCGGCGGGTTGTCGATTCGCGCCGCGGCCCGGTGGAGGTCGTCGAGCGCCGTCGCCGTCGGCTGCGTTTCCGGCAGCGCCGCCAGAAAACGGGTCGGGTCCTTGCGCCCGCGCAGGCGGTAGCGCACCATCGCGCAAAACATCCTCGCCTCGGGATCGCCGCGAACCGCGTTGCAACTGGCCGCGATGACCGCGATCTGCTTCCTCGCGTACGCCTCGCTCACCGCCAGAACGAAACGCCGGTATTGCGCGTCGATCGACTGGATCGCTTCGTAGGCTGAGCCTGCGCGCCCTCCGCTCGCGTCGAATTCGTGTTGATAGGCCTGCCGTTTCTGCCAGAGTCCCGGCGCGAGGCGGTAGGCCGCCGGCGAGCTGGCCGGCGCGGGCGCTTGGCTGGCACCCAGCGCGGGCGCCGCCGGCAACACGAGCAACAGCAACAGAAGCGAGCGAACCATCCCCGCCATTGTAGTGCACCGCCATCGATTGGCGCGGGCGTCCCGTGGCCAGTTGCCATTACCGCCCTTCGCCTCGACCGCGTGACCGCCGATTGCCATCCGCCATCAGCCCCCAGTCCCGCACGCCGCTCGGGTAAATCACTTTTGCGCGAAGGCGCGACCGCACGATCTTCCGTCACGACTTCCCGTCGCGCCGTGCTCTTTTCTCCCAGTGCCGCGCCCGGCCCGCCGGGCCGCGCCCGGCCGGCGCGCTATAATCGCCTCGATGAAACTCATCGGACTGGTTTCGCTCCTGTTTTTTGCCACCGCGCTCGGCGTCCCCGGCCGTGCAGCGACCCCGGCGCAACAAAAAACACAGCCACAGGGTCCTGGCGTCTCGATCCTCCAGGAACCGGACCATCATCTGCTCTATGAAAACGCCGACATGCGGATTTTCGATGTCATCGTGCCGCCGCACCAGTCGACGCTGCTTCACCGTGAGAACTACGACTTCCTCATCATCTCCCTCGACAAAAGCAAGATCACCCTTCAGCGCATCGGCCTCTCGCCCGTCCAACTCAAGCTGCCCGAAGGCGCTGTGCGCTTCTTCCGCGGCGGCTATTCGCAAACGGTCACCAACGACGGCAACCGGCCCTTCCGCAACGTCATGATCGAGTTCCTGAATCCGCTCACCTCCGGCGGCTGTTCCTGCACCGGAGGGCCTGCCGACGCCATCTGCGGCTGCCCGAATGCCTCGCCGCTGCCCGCAAACTGGGAGCGGCGGATCGGTAAGGTCATTGTGGCGGGCGTCACGCTCGCGCCGGGCGCTTCCTACTCGATCGCCAGCCAAATGACCACGCGTTTCCTGGTCGCCGTCACTCCATTCGATGTTTTGAACGACTCGGTCCACGAGCCCAGGCACGTCGAGGTTCGCCTGCCCGCCGGCCGCTTCCATTGGCTTTCGCCCGGCCTGAACACGGTGCAGAATCTCAGCTCGCAGCCGTTGCGTTTTGTGAAGATCGAATTCTGGGGAACGCCGGTGAATCCCCCGGCAGGAACGGACTAACCCGCGCGGCATCGTAGCGCCGTCGTCACCCCGAGCTCTCTCCGGGCGCCAGTAGCAGAGCCAATCCTGGCTGTGCATGTGTAGAGCCGTCCTTCAGTGTCTGTGTGCCAAGTGGCCCTCAGCGGCTAAAGCCGCTTGCTGTCCCCATACTCACGGCACGGCTGAAGCCGTGCCCTTGCGAGAGGATCGGGTTGCCACACAGACTCTCCAGAGCGGCAGATTGAGTTGTGTCCGTCAAGTTCAGCAAATTGGGTCTGACGTTTTCTTTGTCGGCCGCTGATTTCGCGAAGGGCCTGCAGCCCGGTTCGAAACGCCGGGGGGTGGCGTTTCGAACCGGGCTGCAGGCGG
>JAKBLM010000017.1 GCA_021832085.1 Acidobacteriota bacterium
CCGCCTGCAGCCCGGTTCGAAACGCCACCCCCCGGCGTTTCGAACCGGGCTGCAGGCCCTTCGCGAAATCAGCGGCCGACAAAGAAAACGTCAGACCCAATTTGCTGAACTTGACGGACACAACTAGGATGACACGGCTTTTGAGGTGCAGCCGCGACAAGATGCCGCCCTGAAGGGCGGCGCTACACAAACCCGCTGCCCGGAGGGGCGGCGGTACACAGAAGACCTGCGGGGAATGCGGGTCAGAGCGGTTGGTGGGTGGTTTTCGCGGGCTTGACCGAGATGGGGACCTGATCGACGATGCGGAGGCCGTAGGCTTCGAGCGCCACAACCTTGCGCGGATGATTGGTGAGCACGCGAATCGCGCGCAAGCCGAGATCGATCAGGATCTGCGCGCCGACGCCGCTTTCGCGCTGCACCAGCCGCTGGCGGCTCAGGTCCGTATCGAGCTGGCCGCGGCGGTGGTAAACGATTTTGGGCAGCTCGGCCGGCTGGAAGGGATCGGAGGCGATCTGGAAGCCGCGCCCGGTGTGATGGAGATAGAGAAACGCGCCGCGGTCTTCCCGGGCGATGGCTTCGAGCGAGCGATCGATGATGTCGCGGCAATCGCAGGTGGTGGAAGCGAAAGCGTCGCCGGTGAGGCAGTGGGAATGGACGCGGACGAGCGGCGGCGGATCGCCCTCCAGTTTGCCGCGCACCAGGGCGACGTGGACCTCGCGATCCACGGAGCTGGTGTAGGCGATCATGCGGAACTCTCCGAAACGGGTGGGCAACACGGTTTCGGCCATGCGCTGGACGTAACGCTCGTGGGCCATGCGGTAGCGGATGACGTCGGCGACCGTCACCAGCTTCAGCCCGTGGCGATCGCAGAATTTCACCAGCTGCGGCAGGCGCGCCATCGAGCCGTCGTCGTTCATGATTTCGCAGATCACGGCGGCCGGCTCGAGGCCGGCGATCCGGGCCATGTCGACGGAAGCTTCGGTTTGGCCGGCGCGCACGAGCACGCCGCCGCGGCGCGCGCGCAGCGGAAAGACGTGGCCGGGACGCGCCAGGTCTTCCGGGCGCGTGGCGTGGTCGATGGCGGTGAGGATGGTGGTGGCGCGGTCGGCGGCGCTGATGCCGGTGGTGACGCCGCGGCGGGCGTCGATCGATTCGCAAAAAGCGGTGCCGAGCGCGGCGGTGTTGCGCGGCGACATCGGCGTGAGCACCAGGCGGTCGCAGCGCTCCTCGCTGAGCGCCAGGCAGACGAGGCCGCGGCCGTACTTGGTCATGAAATTGATCGCTTCGGGGGTGATCTTTTCCGCGGGTATCGCCAGATCGCCTTCGTTTTCGCGGTCCTCGTCGTCGACGAGCACGACCATGCGCCCGCGGCGGAATTCCTCTACGGCATCTTCGACGAGACTGAAAGGCCCTCTTGGTTCACTCATTTTGGTTCGACCCTACACATGGAGAATTGATCGAAACGCAGCATAGACAACCGCGCCGATCAGGGCGGCGCCGGGAATCGTGAAAATCCAGGCCCAAACGATCTGCGCGGTGACACCCCATCGCACCGCAGAAAAACGCCGCGAGGCGCCCACCCCGGAAATCGCCCCGGTGATCACATGAGTCGAGCTGACGGGGATGCCGGCGGCGGCGGTGCCGAGCAGGGTAACCGCAGCCGACGTTTCCGCGGCGAAGCCCCCGAACGGCTGTAGCTTCGTGATCCGCTGTCCCATCGTCTTCACCACCCGCCAGCCGCCACTCATCGTGCCGGCGGCCATGGCGAGCGCACAACAAATGATAACCCAGTCGGGCACGCGATAGGAGTTGAGCGAGCCGCTGGCGACCAGCGCGGCGGTGATGAGGCCCATGCTTTTCTGGGCGTCGTTGGTGCCGTGGCCGAAGCTGAAGGCGGCGGCTGAAAGCAGCTGGAGCCGGCGAAACCAGCGGTCCACACGATGGGGCGGCTGGCGGCGCACCACCCACGAGGTCACCACCGTGACGATGGCACCCGCCGCCAGGCCGATCGTCGGCGCGGCGAAAATGAAGATCACCGGCATGACCCAGCCCTTGAGGATGATCGCGTGGAAACCGGCGGCGGTGATCGCCGCGCCCGCGTAGCCGCCCATCAGCGCATGGGAAGAGCTGCAGGGCAGCCCGAGCCGGATGGTGGTGTAGTTCCACAGGATGGCGCCCACCAGGCCGGCCAGCAGGACGTAGGTATTGACCATGTGCAGGTGGACGAGTCCTTTGCCCATTGTGGCGGCCACGGCGGTGCCGTAGACGAATGGCGCCACCAGATTCCAGAACGCGGCCCAGATTACGGCGAGCGTCGGGCTCAGCACCCGGGTGGAAACCACTGTGGCGATAGAGCTGGCGGCGTCGTGCCAGCCGTTGGTGAAATCGAAGGCCAGCGCCAGCGCGACGACGAGGTAGAGAATCTGATAGGACCTCATGAGGCGGCCGGAGGGCGATTTTCGCGCGGCCGCGGGGCCGGGCGCGCTTTGGGCATCACGCGCCTTTGAGCGTAATGGCTTCGATGACGTTGGCGACGTCCTCGGCCTTGTCCGTGCCGGTTTCGAGCACTTCGATGATCTCCTTCCATTTGAGGATCTCCACCGGGTCCTTCTCCTCGGCGAAGAGCTGGGCGATCAGGGCGCGCGAGAGGCGATCGGCCTCGTTTTCCAGGCGATTGATCTCGATGCAGTAGTCGAGGATGTGATCGTGCTTTTCGAGGACGCGCACCGCGTCGAGAATGCGCGCCGCGGCTTGTTGGAGAATTTCCGCCAGCTCCAGCACGCCGGAACGCACGCGCGGGACATGGTAGAGCACCAGGCGGCTGGCGGCGGCGTCGACGAGGTCGAGCACGTCGTCGATACGGCTCGAGAGCATGTGGATGTCCTCGCGGTCGAAGGGCGTGATGAAGGTCTGGTTGAGTTTCGTGATGAGATTGTGGGTGATCGTGTCGGCTTTGTGTTCGAGCTGCTTGATTTTCTCGGCGTCGTGGATGGGATCGCGGTAGGTGCGCAGCATCTCCACCAGGGCGTTCGCGGCCTCGTTCACCGTTTCGGCGAGGTCGACAAACATCGAGAAAAACGTCTGATCGCGCGGCAGGATCTTGCTCAACAAGCCAGGCACAGGACACCCTCCCGGAGCGATCGGGACCACAGTTGCGTTGACTATAGCCGATGGGCGGCGGGAACGGCAAGGACGGTCGTCATGGGTATGTCGTGGGCCGCCCAGCCTCGGGATTTTCGGGGATCCTTCCCGACGCATCGTGCGGGATTGGTGCGCCGGAGTGACGGCGCAATCCTTCGTGCCTTTTCGGGCGTTGCCGCCTGAAGGGCGGCTCTAGGCGGGCTGGGCCCTTGGCGGGCAAAAAAAGAGCGGGCGCTGCCGCTCCGGGCCGACGTGGGCCGGAGGGCAGCGCCCGCTGATGGTGTTGCCGTTTAAGCCGGCGAGCGGTTTAGTACATGCCGCCGGCGCCGGGCGCGGGCATGGTCGGCTTTTTGTCTTCCTCGCGCACTTCGGCGACGAGCGCCTCGGTGGTGAGCATGAGGGCAGAGATCGACGCCGCGTTCTGGAGCGCGAGCCGGGTGACCTTGGCAGGATCGATCACGCCGCTCTTCACCAGGTCGACGAACTCGCCCTTGTCGGCGTCGTAGCCGTAGTTGGACTCGGCGCTTTCGCGGACGCGGCCGATGATCACCGCGCCCTCCTGGCCGGCGTTGTGCGAAATCTGCCGGCAAGGCTCTTCGAGCGCGCGCTTGACGATGTTGACGCCGATCGCCGCATCGCCCTCGAGCTTCAATTTTTCGAGCACGGGGATGCAGCGGAGCAGGGCAGTGCCGCCGCCGGGGACGATGCCTTCCTCGACTGCGGCGCGGGTGGCGTGCATGGCGTCCTCAACGCGAGCCTTCTTTTCCTTCAGCTCGGTCTCGGTCGCCGCGCCCACCTTGATCACGGCCACGCCGCCGACGAGCTTGGCCAGCCGTTCCTGCAGCTTCTCGCGGTCGTAATCGGAGGTGGTCTCCTCGACCTGGCGGCGGATCTGCTTGACCCGGCCCTCGATCTCGGCGGCCTTGCCGTTGCCTTCGACGATGGTGGTGTTGTCCTTGTCGACGACGACCTTCTTGGCGCGGCCGAGGTCTTCCATCTTCACGTTTTCGAGCTTGATGCCGAGGTCTTCGGTGAGGGCCTTGCCGCCGGTGAGGATGGCGATGTCTTCGAGCATCGCCTTGCGGCGATCGCCGAAGCCGGGGGCCTTCACCGCGACGCACTGGAGGGTGCCGCGGAGCTTATTGAGCACGAGCGTGGCGAGCGCTTCGCCTTCGACGTCTTCGGCGACGATCACCAGCGGCTTGCCCAACTTGGCGATCTGCTCGAGGACAGGCAGCAGATCCTTCATCGAGCTGATCTTCTTTTCATGGATGAGGATGTAGGCGTCCTCGACGACGCATTCCATCCGCTCGGGGTCGGTGACGAAATAGGGCGAAAGATAGCCGCGGTCGAACTGCATGCCTTCGACCACTTCGAGCGTGGTCTCCATCGTGCGCGATTCCTCGACCGTGATGACGCCGTCCTTGCCGACCTTCTTCATGGCTTCGGCGATGATCGTGCCGATCTGGCGATCGTTGTTGGCGCTGATGGTGCCGACCTGGGCGATGGCGTCGCCCTCCACCTTGCGGGAGAGCTTCTTGATCTCGGCGACGCAGCTTTCGACGGCTTGCTCGATGCCGCGCTTGAGCGCGGTGGGGCTGGCGCCGGCGGCGACGGTCTTCACGCCTTCGCGGAAGATCGCCTGAGCGAGCACGGTGGCGGTGGTGGTGCCGTCGCCGGCGACGTCGGAGGTCTTCGAAGCGACTTCGCGGACCATCTGCGCGCCCATGTTCTCGAGCGGGTCCTTCAGCTCGATTTCCTTGGCCACGGTCACGCCGTCCTTGGTGATGACCGGCGGGCCGAATTTCTTCTCGATCACGGCGTTGCGTCCCTTCGGGCCGAGAGTGATCTTCACTGCGTCGGCCAGAGCGTTGACGCCGCGCAAAACCGACTGGCGTGAATCTTCACCCGTCACGATTTGTTTGGCTGCCATGGATTTCTTTCCTCCCAAAAAATTTCCGGCCGAGCCGGGTTACTTCGTGGCGGCCTTGGTGGCGCCGCCGACCTTGGCGAGGATCTCTTCCTCGCGCAGAATCAGATATTCTTCTTCGTCGATCTTGATTTCGCTGCCGCTGTATTTGCCAAAGAGAACACGATCGCCCGCCTTTACATCGAGGGGGATCCGCTTGCCTTCGTCGTTCATTTTCCCAGCGCCGACCGCGATCACTTCGCCTTCCTGCGGCTTTTCCTTGGCCGTGTCGGGGATGATGATGCCGCCCTTCACGGTCTCTTTTTCCTCCAGCCGCTTGACGAGCACGCGGTCGTGCAAAGGAGTCACGTGCACTCCAGCCATGAGTTGTCCTCCACGTTCCGAGGTTTGGGGATAGGGAGGAGTGTGAGTCTTTAGCACTCCTCCGCAAAGAGTGCTAATACATCATTCGGCTTGCCGCTGTCAAGCACAAAGATATGAGTGTAATAAGCTCAATGCTGGTTAACCTCCTGTAACATCAACGTAATAGGCTCTATTTTGATCTGCGCGCTAACCTTTGGAATTTTGCAAGACGACGGGGCGGTATCGAGACGCGGCACGCGGATGGGTCCTCCATCGCTCCGTTCGAACCCAATCGACGATAGAATGTTGCCATGAATCCGAAGAATCAGCGCGAAAAGCTGCGGCGCAAACAGGCGGCCGGATACGTTCTGGCCGGCGGTGCGAGCTCCCGCATGGGGCGGAACAAGGCACTGCTGCTTTTCGGCGGCGAGCCGCTGGTGGTTCACATGGCGCGATTGGTGGCCGCGACGGGAATCGGCGTTACGGTGGTGGGCCGGCCGGAGGAATACGAGCCGTTTGGGGTGAAGGCGATTGCCGACGACGAGCCGGGGCTGGGACCGCTGGGTGGGATTGCGACGGCGCTGGCGCACTCGAGCCGGGCGTGGAATCTGATCGTTGCGGTGGATCTGCCGCGTGTGACGACCGAGTGGCTGGCGGCGCTTGTCGACCGGGCCCTGGATTGCGACGCGGCCGATGCGGTTTTGCCGCGCAGCGAGCGCGGGCTGGAGCCGCTTTGCGGCGTTTATCACCGGCGGTGCCTGGAGCCGATCCGCGCGGCGCTGGGACGCGGCGTGCGCAAGGTGACGAGCGGGCTTGCCGGACCGCCGGCCTGCCGCGTGGCAGAGATTCCTCCCGGCGAATGGAATCGCTTTGCCGCGGAGGGCCGGCTGCTGGAGAATGTCAATACGCCGCGCGAATACGAGCGCGCTGTCGCGGACGAGCAACGGTGAGCGAACACTATTTCGAATTCCAGGAAGTGTCGAAATCGTTTGACGGCCTGAGGGTGCTCGACCGCGTGAGCTTTTTCGTGGAGCGGGGCGAGACGGCGGTAATCCTGGGCCGCAGCGGCGTGGGCAAGTCGGTGACGCTGAAGCACATTCTGGGCTTCCTGAAGCCGGATTCCGGGCGGGTGATCGTCGCGGGCAAGGACGTGACCGACTGGGACGAGGAGCGGTTCGAGACGATCCGGCAAAAGGTGACGATGGTTTTCCAGTCCGGGGCGCTCTTCGATTCGCTCTCGGTCTACGACAACGTGGCGTTCCCGCTCGAAAGCCGCGAGCCGGTGCGCGAGGCGATTCCGGTACGCGTGCAGGCCCTGATGGAAATGCTGGAAGTGGCCGACGTCGCCGACAAGCTGCCCTCCGAGCTGAGCACGGGCACCAAGCGCGCCGTGGCCATCGCCCGCGCCCTGGCGCAGGATCCGGAAGCGATCCTCTACGACGAGCCGACCACGATGGTCGATCCGATCATGGCCGTGCATATCGGCGACCTGATCCTCAAGCTGAAGCAGCTGTTCCACACCACCTCGATTGTCGTCACCCACGACACCCACCTGGCCCGCAAGCTCGCCGACCGCGTGATTTTCCTCCACGAGGGCAAGGTGCATTTCTTCGGCGCCTGGGACGCCTTCGAGGCCTCAGATGACGCTTTCATCAAGCATTTCCGGATGGAAGACGAGCTGATTCCCGCGCTCGACATGACGGAATAGACGGGTCGGCTTTCCACGCCTCGACAAGATGCCGGCCTGAAGGCCGGCGCTACACAGGACACAGGACACAAGACACAAAACAGAAGACACAAGACACAAGACACAAGACACAAGACACAAGACACAAGACACAAGACACAAGACACAAGACAAAACTTTCGTCAGGCATTTCCGGATGGAAGACGAACTGATTCCCGCGCTCGGTATGACGGAATAGACGGGTCGGCCTCCCACGCCTCGACAAGACTGCCGGCCTGAAGGCCGGCGCTACACAAGACAGGACGGAAACACGCTGGATGCTCGCCGGACCGGCGGGTCAGCGGATGGTGCGGTTGGGCGACATGGACTTGGTGGCGAGGGAGAAGCGGTCGTCGGGCTTGGCGTTTTCGAGGACCAGCTTCGTGACGTAGCGGCCGACGGCTGGGCCGTGCTTGAATCCGTGGCCGGAACCGCCGCCGACCAGCCAGACGTTTTTCAGCGCGGGATGGCGATCGATCAGGAAATCGCCATTCGAGGTGTTTTCGTACTGGCAGACGCGCGCCTCGAGCAGCGGCGCGTGGGCGAGCGCGGGCAGGATGCGGGCGAGGGCGGCGCGCGCTTCGCCGAGTGCTTCGGCGGCGGGCAGGCGCTCGGCCGAATCGGGATCGATCGGCGGGCCGAGGCGGTCGGAAGCGATCTTGACGCCCCGGCCGTCGACATCGGGGAAACCGTAGAACTCGTCGCTCAGGCGATACCAGATCGGCAGCAGCGACGGAGTGAACCGGCGGTCGCCGGGCGGCGCGCCGAAGTAGAAGACCTCCTGGCGCGTGGGGAAAATGCGTTCGCCGACCGCTTCCGGGAAGAGCTTGCCCAGCCAAGGGCCGCAGGCGAAGACGTATTGCTCGGCCTTCACCAAGCCGCCGCTGGCGAGCAGGATTTCGTCGAGCCAACCGCCGCTTTCGGTGGGCGGCATTACGCTTTCCTGGTGAAACTGGCCGCCACGGCGATCGAATTCGGCAACAAGTGCCCGAACGGCGCGGCGCGCCGCGATACCGCCGCTCGCCGGCTCGAAAATCGCCTCTTCGAGAGGCCCGAGCTGGATTTGCGGCCAGCGCTGGCGGATCTGGCCCTGGGTGAGCCATTCGTAGCGGACGCCGACCTTTTTGAGCGTTGCGAGCGTCGCTTGCGCGCGCGGCTCGTCGGAGCGGCCGAGCCAGAGCACGCCGGTGGGATAGAAGAGCGGCCGGGCGATGTCGCGGAAAAATTTCTGCCAGGTGGCGAGCGATTCCTGGGCCCAGCGGGTGTAGAGTTCGTCGGCACCGTAGCCGGCGCGGATGATGCGCGATTCGCCGCCGGAACTCGCGCGGCTGCTGGCGGGGCCGTAGGCGTCGAGCAGCAGCACCTTGGCGCCGCGCTGTTCGAGTTCGAGCGCGGCCCAGGCGCCGAAAACGCCCGCGCCGATAACGACTACATCGTAGGTTTCGGCCATGGGGTGGTCACGTGCTGAGGCGATTGTACGCCAGGAGGCGCGTGGCGGATTGGGGAAATCCGCACAGCTGCGCGCATGCCCAGGCACGGCGGGACCGCGATGCCGGGCGACGCATGCGTCGCCCCTACCGGTGAAACAGCGCGGCAGCGGATGGCTAGCGGGGCGAGGCGGGCTGAAGCTTGCGGCGCGGGCTGCACAGCCAGGCCGCCAGCGGACGGCGAGCCAAGGATTGGCTGTGCTACCGGGGGCTGAAGGCTGTGGCACTGGAGGGTTGACTTCGGGCGGGGAGGGGGAGAGAATCGATTTATGGAACGAACGTTCGATACACGACCGGGGGAAGCGCGGCCGAGCCGCAGCCAGCGCAACCACGAGGAGCGCGTGCAGCACATCCTGCGGCACGCCGCGCGCGTCTTTCGCGAGAAGGGATACGAAGGCGCGTCGATTCGCGACATCAGCCGCGCGAGCGGCGTGGCCCTCTCGAGCCTCTACTACTACTGCCGGAACAAGCAGGAGCTGCTCTACCGGATCGAGATGTTCACGTTTTCGCGGATACTCGAGCGGCTGGAAGAGCGCCTGGCCGGCGTCGAGGACCCGGCCGAGCAGCTGCGCGTGCTGGTGCGCAACCACCTGGACTATTTCCTCGAGCACCCGGACGAGATGAAGGTTCTGGCGCACGAGGAGGATTCGCTCACCGGGCGGGAGCGGAAGGAAGTCGACGAAATCAAGCGGCGCTATTACAAGCGGGCGATCGGGATTTACGAGGCGCTCGGGACGAAGAACCGGGTGCGGCAGCTGCAGCCGCGGATTGCGGTGCTCAGCCTCTTCGGCATGATGAACTGGATCTATACGTGGCACCGGCCGCAGGTGGATCCGGGCGCCGAGGAGCTGGCGCGAACGATTTCGAGCATTTTTCTGGATGGCGTGCTGGAGGGCCGTGACGCGGCGGCGACGGCGCGCGGGCGGGAACGGTTGGCTCGGCGCGCTTCACAGGCGGGTTCGGCGCTGCGGGCGAGTCCGTAGAGCAGCGGCGGGAAAAACGGAGTTTTGGCCAAGGATGCGGAAAGTTGCCACGCGGAAATACCGGGCGTGGGACAACTGACAACGGCCGCAAATTGAAAAGAGGGTGCTGCCGGCTGGGGACACAGGCTAAAGCCTATGCCACAGACTGCACAGCCAGGATTGGCTGTGCTACTGCGAAGAACGCGGGCTCGCCCGTGAAACGGTTTTGGGCACGGCCCGGGCGGGCTGTGCTACTGGGGGCAGTAAGCAGGAGAGCAGTTGGGGGAAGTAGAGACTTTCGAGACATAGGAGAGAGAGCAATGGCGAGCACGGCTGCAGTGGAAAAGAAGGAGTTGATTCACTACCGCGTGGAAGACGGCGTCGGCATCTTCGAGATGGACGATCCGCCAGCCAATACGTACACCTATGAGATGATGCTTCAGCTCGACGCGGCCATTCTGCGCGCGCGGATGGACGACAACGTTCACGTGCTGCTGCTGCGCGGCGCGGGCGAAAAATTCTTCTCGGCCGGCGCGAGCATTCCGATGCTCGCCAAGGCCGATCCGCAGTTCAAATACTATTTCTGCCTGCACGCCAACGAGACGCTGAACCGGCTGGAAGAGACGCCGAAGCTGGTAATCGCCGCGCTGAACGGGCACACGGTGGGCGGCGGGCTCGAGATCGCGCTCGCCTGCGACATCCGGATTGCCAAGCGGGATGCCGGCAAGATCGGCCTGCCCGAGGTGAACCTGGGCGTGCTGCCGGGCACCGGCGGGACGCAGCGGCTCAGCCGGCTGATCGGGCGCTCGCGCGCGGTGGAACTGATCGCCACGGGGCGCACGTTCGGCTTCGAGGAAGCGCTCGACATGGGCCTCGTCCACTACGTCTACGAGCCCGATACCTATTGGGACGACGTGATGGCCTACGCAAAGCAGTTCGTTCCGCCGAACAAGGCGGCGCGCGCCGTGGGACGGATCAAGCGGTCGTGCATCGCCGGGTGCGAGATGGGATTCAAGGAAGCTCTGGGGCTCGAACGCGAGCTGCAGCAGATCCTCTTCACCAGCGAGGACGCGAAGGAAGGGTTGAAGGCGTACGTCGAGAAGCGGCAGCCGGAGTTTCACGGGAAGTAGGACGGAGCCGGTTTTGCAGGGGCGGGTTGCAAACCCGCCCCTACGGAGCGCGACGGGGCGTGAATGTGCCGCCCTGAAGGGCGGCGCTACACGACGTGCAGAGGACGTGCAGAGTTAGCCACACGCAAATGCGGCGCGTGGGGCGCCCGGCCACGAAAACGCGGGATTCGTAAGGGCACGTTGCAACGTGCCCCTACCCAGCGAGTGACGGAGAGAAGGGGCTATGACGGAGACGGCGACGAAACGGGAAATTCGGCCGGGGAAACTTTTCATCGGCGGCGAGTGGCGCGAGCCGGCCGGCGGCGGATCGTATGAGACGCTGAATCCGGCGACGGGCCAGCCGCTCACGGTGATCGCAGAAGCAAGCGAGCGCGACGTGGATGAGGCGGTGCGCGCGGCGCGGCAGGCGTTCGAAGCGGGGCCGTGGGCGGAGATGAGCGCGGCCGATCGCGCCAAGATCCTGTGGCGCATCGCCGACCTGATCGACCAGCACAACGAGGAGTTGGGCACGCTCGAAACGCTCGACAACGGCAAGCCGATCTTCGAATCGTGCCAGGTGGATATGCCGATGGTGGCGGAGGTGTTCCGCTATTACGCCGGCTGGGCGACAAAGATTCAGGGCGAGACGGTGCCGGTGCGCGGGCCGTTTCTGCATTACACGCTGCGGGAGCCGCTGGGGGTGGTCGGCGCGATCGTGCCATGGAATTTTCCGCTGCTGCTGGCTTCGTGGAAAGTGGCGCCGGCGCTGGCGGCGGGCAACACGGTGGTGCTGAAGCCGGCTCCGTGGACGCCGCTGACGGCGCTGCGGCTGGCCGAACTGGCGCAGGAAGCGGGGCTGCCGGCGGGCGCGCTGAACGTGCTGACCGGATCGACGCGGGAGCTGGGCCGGGCGATGGTGACGCACAAGGGCATCGACAAGATCGCGTTCACCGGCTCGACGGCGACCGGGCAGGAGATTTTGCGGAATTCGGCCGAGACGCTGAAGCAAGTGACGCTCGAACTGGGCGGGAAATCGCCGAATATCGTTTTCGCCGACGCCGATCTGGAAGCGGCTGCGCGCGGGGCGACGACCGGTATCTTCTACGGCAAGGGCGAGGTGTGCGCGGCGGGATCGCGGCTCTTCGTCGAGCGGAAAATCCACGACGAGTTCATGGAAAAGCTGATTGCGCGGACGGCGAAGGTGCGGCCGGGCGATCCGCTCCATCCGAAAACGCGGCTGGGGCCGCTGGTGAGCGAGCCGCAGATGAAGAAAGTGCTCGGCTACATCGAGAAGGGCACGAGCGAGGGCGCCAAGATCGTCGCCGGCGGAAAACGGGCAGAGTTTGGCGACGGCAAGGGCTATTTCGTCGAGCCGACCGTTTTCGACGGCGTGCGGAACGACATGATGATCGCGCGCGAGGAGATTTTTGGGCCGGTGCTCGCGACGATTCCGTTCGACGACGTCGAGGACGTTGTGCGCCAGGCGAACGACAACCCGTACGGTCTGGCGGCAGCCGTCTGGACGCGCGACATCGGCAAGGCGCACCGGGTAGCGCGGCGGCTCCAGGCCGGAACGGTGTGGATCAACACCTACAACAATTACGATCCGGCGGCGGCGTTTGGCGGCTACAAGATGAGCGGATTCGGGCGCGAGTTGAGCGGACACGCGATGGAGCATTACACGCAGGTGAAGAGCGTGTGGGTGAATTTGAAGGAGTAGTTGCGGGCCTGAGGCAATGTGCCGCCCTGAGGAGCCTGTGTGGCAACCGGGGGTCGATGATAGCGGTGAGGGCAATCCGAACAGCAGATCCCTCACCACCGTTCGGCAGAAGACGCCGACCGGGTTCGGGATGACAGCGCTCCGGATGGGGGATGGATTGCAAGGGCAATGTGCCGCCCTGAAGGGCGGCGCTACACAAAGGCGGAGGGCCACCGGCGGGCGGAGGAGTTTGGGGAAGGACGCAGTCTGAAGGAGGTAAGCGACATGCGAGCGGCGAGGATCGGGACATTTGACGATTGGGTGGACCTGTTTCGCGAATGGCGGAAGGACATCGAGGTCAATTACGACGAGATCGAGAACTACCAGTTCGAGGCGAAATTCGGGAAGACGCGCTCGAACGAGGTGGAGTTCGGGGCGTTCAAGGGCCGCCCGAAATGGGAAAAGGTGATCGCGATACCCGACCAGCGGATCCGGGACGCGCTGCAGAACCTGATCATTTACCAGGGCGACACGGAATTCGCGTCGGTGGAGCAGCAGCGGCGGCTGTTCCAGAACTCGCCGAGCGAGCACGACCGGCAGTCGCTGTGCCGCGTGGTGACCGAGGAGATGCGGCACGGCTTCCAGATGTGCTATCTGCTGGTGAGCCATTTCGGATACGGCGGGCGGATCGAGGCGCAGAAGATGCTGGAGCGGCGCGCATTCGAGCAGAAGCGGCTGCTCGGCGCGTTCAACCAGGACGTGAAGCACTGGCTCGATTTCTACACCTACACCGACTTCGTCGACCGCGACGGCAAATTCCAGCTCACGATGCTGAGCTTTTCCGGCTTCGCGCCTCTCGCCCAGTCGATGATCCCGATGCTCAAGGAGGAATCGTTCCACCTGGGCACCGGGCAGGACGGGCTGAAACGGGTGGTGAGCGCGGGCGTGGTGCCGATTTCGGTGATCCAGAAATACGTGAACAAGTGGATTCCGGTGAGCTGCGACCTGTTCGGCGTCGACCGGTCGAATTCGGCGCACTGGTTCTACGTGTGGGGCCTGAAGGGCCGCTACGACGAGCCGAACGCGCGGCCGGATGCCGACATGGACGAGCTGAACGACTACAGCCGGCGACTTTACCACGAGGAGTGCCAGAAGCTGATCGACCAGATCAACAAGCACGTGCCGGAGGGCCAGCCGAAACTCTTCGTGCCCGACATCAAGTTCAATCGCCACATCGGGCAGTGGGCCGACGAGCCGTACGGCGTGCACGGCGAGCGGATCGATCCGGAGAAATTCCCCGAGTATTTGAAGGAAGTGCTGCCGGGCCCCGAGGACGTGAAGCTGGTGCTCGACATCCAGGCGAACGAACCGAAGTGGGTGGCACCAAAGGGCGCGATGGCCTGAGACGTGGGCGAGAGATTCCCACGCGCGAAGGCGGCGCGTGCGGCAGGTTCACAGCACGTGAGGCGCGAAGAGACACAGGCTGAAGCCTATGCCACCGCGGCAATGAAGTTGGCAGGGGCGGGTCCCGTGAGTCCGTCCGGGACGCAGAAGGCGGGTTTGAAACCCGCCCCTACCATGGCGCGACGGGATCAGTGGCACAACCTTCAGGTTGTGTCCTGTTGGCTCGGTTTGAGGCGGGATTCCCCGCGCAAAGGCGGCGCGTACGGCACCCGCGCGCGAAGACGCGGGGTTCGCAGGGGCACGTTGCAACGTGCCCTTACGGCAGGTTAATAGCACATGAGGCTAGGAGAGCCACAGGCCGAGGCTTGTGCCACGAGATCAGGTTTCACGCTGGGCGAGCTGATGGTGGCGGCCGCGGCGCGGGAAATTCTCGACGGCGAATGGGTGTTCGTGGGCATGCGGCTGCCGCTGCTGGCGTTCCTCGTTGCCAAGCGGCTGCATGCCCCGCGCGCGGTGGGCCTCTATGAGAACGGGGTGATCCGCGTGGATCCGGCGCCGGAGATGCTCTACACGATGGCCGATCCGCCGAATCAGCGCGGCGCAACGTACTGCGGCGAGATGACGCGCGTGATGAGCCTGCTGCAGCAGGGGTGCGTCGATGTCGGCTTCCTCGGAGCGGCCGAGGTCGATCGGCACGGCAACCTGAATTCCACCTGGGGACGGAGGGACGGGCAAGTGGTGCGGCTGCCGGGCTCGGGCGGCGCGGGCGATATCGCTTGCCTGGCGAAACGCACGGTGGTGCTGATGGCGCATCAGCCGCACCGGCTGGTCGAGCGCGTCGGCTACGTCACCTCGCCCGGCTACGGCACGGGCGGCGACTGGCGAAGCGCAATCGGCTTGCGCGCCGGCTCGGGACCGGCGGCAATTCTGACGACGATGGGCGTGCTGCGGTTCGACGAAACCGGCGACGCCTATCTCGCGTCGGTTCATCCCGGCGTGGCCGTCGGGCAGGTCGTCGCGAACACGGGCTGGAAACTGCGAGTGGCGGCGGACCTGGGCGAAACGCCGGCGCCGAGCGCGGCCGAACTCGGCGTGATTCGGGAATTCGATCCGGAAGGCTTCTGGACGAGGCAACCATGAGCGACCAAATGATTCAAGTTCGCAGCGAGGAGCGTGTGGCGTGGGTCGATCTGGACCGTCCGCCGCTCAACATTCTGAATATCGCGATGATGCGCGAGCTGTGCGACGTGGTGGACGCGATCGCGCCGAAACACGACGTGCTGATTTTCCGCGGCTCTGGGCCGAAGGGGTTTTCGGCGGGCGCCGATGTGGGCGACCACGCGCCCGAGCACGTGGCCGCGATGCTCAACGCGTTTCACGGGGTGTTTCGGCGGCTGTGGAACGCCCGATGCCTCACGATTGCCGCGGTGCACGGCTGGTGCCTGGGCGGCGGCTGCGAGCTGGCGATGTTTTGCGATTTCGTGCTTGCAACCGAGTCGGCGGTATTCGGGCAGCCGGAAATCAAGCTGGGCGCCGTGCCGCCGGTGGCGATGGTGTTGTTGCCGCGGCTGGTGGGGTTCCGCGCGGCGAGCGACCTGGTTCTCACCGGCAGGAACGTGCCGGCGGGCGAGGCGGAAAAGCTGGGACTTGTGACGCGGACGGTGCCCGACGAAGGATTGGAAGAGGGGGTGCGGTCGCTGGTCGGGGAACTGGCGGCGCTGAGCCCAGCGGTGCTGAAGATGGCGCGGAACGAGCTGCGGGCGCGGGCAGGGCTCGATTTTTTGAAGGAACTGAACGACGTCGAGGCGTTTTACCTGGAGCGGCTGATTCGCACCAACGACGCGGTCGAAGGGATTCGCGCGTTTCTCGAAAAGCGCAAGCCGGTTTGGAGCGGGCGGTAGGGAACAGAAGATCGCCGGGCGTCAGGAGGGCCGTGGGCTGAAGCGTGGGCTACCCGCAGCGGCGCTTGAAAAAATGTGCCGGCCTGAAGGCCGGCGCTACAGGTGCTGTGGCGCAGCCTTCGGACTGTGTCGAACTGGCTCCGGGCGGAGGGTTGGTGAGGCGGAAGGGGCCACAGGGTGAAGGCCGCGGCGCTGCGGAATTAACGGGATGGCGATAGAGCAAAATTCGAAGCTGCTGACGATGGGCGAGGCGATCGCGCGCTACGTGCCGTCGGGCTCGTCGGTGCTGATGGGCGCGGCGATGGAGCAGCTGATTCCGTTTGCCGCCGGGCACGAGCTGATTCGGCAGGACCGGCGCGACCTGACGCTGATCGGGCCGATTTCCGACATTCTCTTCGACCAGCTGATCGGGGCGGGCTGCGTGGCGCGGGTCGAAGCGGCGTGGGTAGGCAACGTCTCGGCGGGCGTCGGATACAATCTGCGGCGCGCGACGGAACAGGGCGTTCCGCGGCCAGTGGAGATGATCGACTACACGAATTTCACGGTGGCGCTGGCGCTGCACGCGGCAGCGCTCGGCGTGCCTTTCCTGCCGACGCGCTCGACGCTCGGCAGCGACGTGCTGGCGCGGAATCCGCACCTGGTGGAGTTTCGCTCGCCGGTGGGCGGCGAGAAGCTGGTGGCCGTCGAGGCGCTTGCGCCCGACGTGGCGATCCTGCACGTGCAGCGCGCCGATGCCCAGGGCAACGCGCACGCCTGGGGCGGGCTGGGCGTGCAGATCGACGGCGCGCGGGCGGCACGGCGGGTGATCCTGGTCGCCGAGGAGATCGTCGAGCCGGAGGTGATCGCTTCCGATCCGAACCGGACCGAGATTCCCGGGATGCTGGTGAGCGCGGTGGTGCACGAGCCGTGGGGCGCGCATCCCTCGCCGGTGCAGGGATATTACGGGCGCGACCACGCCTTTTTCCACGAGTATCACGAGCGGAGCCGGAAGCGAGAGGATTTCGAAAACTGGCTGCGCGAATGGGTGCTGGGCGTAGAGAATCGCGCGGGATATCTCGAGCGGCTTGGCGCCGAGCGGCGCGGCACGCTCGGGGTGCGCGAGCATGCGTGGTCGGCGGCGGTGGATTTCGGGTATTAGGAGGGAGCGACGTTCAGCACAGGCGCCGTGCTGAACGGAGCATCCCGAAAATGGTGAGGCAAGGAAATGCCGGGAGATGTAGCAACAGGATCCTTCCGGATACACAGCGCCGGGACTCGCTGCGCTCATGGAGGGGCACGTTGCAACGTGCCCCTGTGGCAGGTTATGGGCGCGCGGGGCGAAAGGGGCCACAGGCTGAAGCCTGTGCCACTGAGGGCGTGAAACGGGTTTGGAAAGCCAAGGAGGGGGACGGTGGTGGATTTGCAAATTGAGCCGCAAGAAGTGAAACAGAAAATCGAACGCGGCGATACGTTTGTCCTGCTCGACGTGCGCGAGCCATGGGAGCATGCGCTTTCGCGGATCGAGGGCGCGGTGCTGATCCCGATGCAGGAGTTGCCGGCACAACTTGGCGCGATCGAGGACGCCGGCGAGGTGGTCGTCTTCTGCCACTCGGGGATTCGCAGCATGAACGCCGCCGCGTGGCTGCGCGACCAGGGCATAGAGAGCGTGCGATCGATGAACGGCGGCATCGACCGATGGTCGCTGGAGATCGATCCGGCCGTGCCGCGATATTGAGGGCGGCGCACGACGGCGAAAGGAAGTGAGCGATGGCGAAGACGAAATTGCGGATGTACCTGAAACCGACCTGAACGTCGTGCCGCAAAGCAAGAGGTCTCTTGCTCGCGAAAAAAGCCGAGATGGAGCTGCGGGACCTGGGAAAAGACCCGCTCAGCGAAGCCGAGCTGGACGCGCTGATCGGCAAGAGCGATTACCTGCAATTTTTGAATCCACGAAACGAACTCTATCGCACGCGCAAGATGAAGCAGAAACCGCCTTCGCGCGCCGAAGCGATCAAGTTGATGGCTCGGAACCCGAATTTGATTCGGCGGCCGATCGTTGTGGCGGGGAAGCGGATGGTGATCGGGTATGACGAGCAGGCGCTCGCGGAATTGGGATGATGTGACCAATGTGCCGGGCTGAAGCCCGGCGCTACACGGTGCTGGGACACGACCAGCGGTTGGAGATAACGGTGCCGCAATCGGAACAGCAGATCCCTCCCGACAAACGGGGCCGGGACTCCCTGCGGTCGTCACCGACCTTGACCGATCACGGCGGAAGGCGCGTTCGGGTTCGGGGTGACAGCGGGCCGTGACTGCGAGGTGCCGGGCTAAAGCCCGGCGCTACACGGGCTGAGCGGAGACATGGGGCCGGTACAGGGATTGCGAAGCAAGGAGGGTTGAGTGACGAAGGAACTGATTCGGTTGAAGGTGAACGGCGAGACGCACGAACTGGCCATCGCGCCGAACAAGCTGCTGCTCGACGTGCTGCGCGAAGACCTGGGGCTGACCGGGTCGAAGCGCGGCTGCGACGATTCGAGCTGCGGCTGCTGCACGGTGCTGATCGACGGCATGCCGATGCTTTCCTGCGTCGCGCTGGCGACGAGTTACCAGGACGCTGAAATCACCACGGTGGAGGGACTCGCGCGGGACGGCGAACTCGATCCGGTGCAGGAAGCGTTCATGAGCTGGGGCGGGGCGCAATGCGGTTTCTGCACGCCGGGATTCCTGATGACGACGCACGCGCTGCTCGAGAAAAATCCCGACCCCACGCTCGACCAGGTGCGCGAGGCGCTCGCGAGCAACATCTGCCGGTGCACCGGCTACACGCAGATTTACGAATCGGTGCTTGCGGCGGCGCAAAAGATTCGCGAGAAGCGGAAGAACGAGATCGCGATATCGAAGTGAGGCGGCGAGACGGGGAGGGCCACAGGCTGAAGCCTGTGCCACGGCGCAATGAAATCGGGAGGGCGGGTCCCGTAGGCCCGTCCGGGACGCAGAAGGCGCGTTTCGAACCCGCCCATGCCAACGCGGGGGACGCTGGCAAGCAAGATGGGCACAGCCAGGATTGGCTGTGCTACTGGGGCGAGGAAGGCTACAGGCTGAAGGCTGGGCCACCGTGCCGGCCTGAAGGCCGGCGCTACATCGGGCGGAAAAGCAACAGCGGAAGGAGCGGTGATGGGTGAGATGAACGTTATCGGGAAACGAATGGCGATGACCGACGCGCGGGCCAAGGTCACCGGGCTGGGCAGATACGCCGACGACCTTTCCGTGCCCGGCATGCTCTACGGGCGCATCCTGCATTCGCCGCACCCGCATGCGCGCATCCGGTCGGTCGACACGTTGGCGGCCGAGGCGCTCGAGGGCGTGAAGGCGGTCGCCACCGGGCGCGACGCGCCGACTCCTTATGGAATTTTGCCGATCGGGCATGACGAGCGGGTGCTGGCGCTCGACAAGGCGCGCTACATCGGCGACAACGTGGCCGCCGTCGCGGCAACGAGCCCGGAGATTGCCGAGGAGGCGCTGCGGCTGATTCGCGTGGATTACGAGCCGCTGCCGGCGTGGTTCGACCCACTGGAATCGATGAAGGCGGAGGAGAACTGGATCCACGAGAAGCGGGCGCACAACATCGAGAAGGAATACCACCACCATTTCGGCAACGTCGACGAGGGCTTCGCGCAGGCCGATTTCGTGCTCGAAGACCGCTATTACTGCGGCGAAGTGACCCACGCGGCGATGGAGCCGCATTCGACGCTGGCCGTGTGGGAGCCGAACGAGCGGCTGACGGTCTACTCGTCGACGCAGGTGCCGTTTTACCTGCATCGGACGCTTTCGGCGGTCTGCGAAATGCCGATGAGCCGCATCCGCGTGGTGAAACCGCTGGTGGGTGGAGGTTTCGGCGGCAAGAGCGAGATCATTCCGCTCGAAGTGGCCGCGTCGGTGCTGGCGAAGAAGGCGCGGCGGCCGGTGAAGATCACCTACACGCGCGAGGAGGTCTTCTACGCGCATCGCGGGCGGCCAATCACGATCGTGGACCTGAAGCTGGGCATCACGAAGGAGGGCCGCATCACCGCGGCGCAGGCGCGGATCGTGCAGGATGGCGGCGCCTATTGCGGCTACGGGCCGGTGACGGTGCTGTATTCGGGCGCGCTGCTGAACGCCCTCTACGACATTCCGAACGTGAAGTTCGACGGCTTCCGCGTGCTCACCAACAAGCCGGCCTGCGGCGCGATGCGCGGGCACGGCACGGTGAACGCACGTTTCGCGTTTGAATCGATGCTGGACCAGATCGCCGCGCGCGCCGGACTCGATCCGGTGGAGCTGCGGCGGCGGAATCTGCTGAAGGCGCCGTGCACCACGCCCAACGGGCTGCGCGTGACGAGCTACGGGCTGCCGGAATGCATCGAGCGCGTGGCCGAGCGATCGGGCTGGGCGGAAAAGCGCGGGAAACTGGGCAAAGGGCGCGGCATCGGCTTCGCCTGCAGCCACTACGTGAGCGGCGCGGCGAATCCGATCATCCGCTCGAACATGCCGCACACCACCGTCAACATCAAAATCGATCGCGACGCCGGCATCACCGTCTACAGCGGCGCCTCGGAGATCGGCCAGGGATCGGACACGATGCACGTGCAGATCGTTGCCGAGGTGCTCGGCGTGCGGCCCGAGCGCGTGAATCTGGTGGCGGCCGATACGGAGCTGACGCCGGTCGATCTGGGCAGCTATTCCTCGCGCGTCACGTTCATGGCGGGCAACGCCTGCCTCAATGCGGCACGCAACATGCGGGCGCAGATCCTGGGGCCGGTGGCGCGCCAGTTTGATTGCGAGACGGACGATCTGGAAATGCGGGACGAAACGATCGTTTCGAAAAATGGCGCGGGCGTGAGCATGAGCTTCGACGATGCGGTGGCCCTCGCCATGGTGGGTGAAGGGGCGCTGGTGGCGAAAGGCACCTACGCGCCGCCGGAGCAGGCGCGCGGCGGAAAATTCAAGGGCGCGGGCGTCGGCCCGTCGCCTTCCTACAGCTACAGCGCGCAGGCGGTGGAAGTGAAAGTGGACCGCGAGACGGGGCAGGTGAAGGTGGAGCGGGTGGTCGCCGCGCACGACTGCGGCCGGGCGCTCAATCCGCTCACCGTCGACGGGCAGGTGCAGGGCTCGGTCTACATGGGCATGGGACAGGCGGTGCAGGAAGAGATGGTGTGGCGCGAGGGGCGGCTGATGAATCCGAGTTTCCTCGAATACCGGCTGCCGACCACGCTCGAAACGCCGCAAATCGAATCGATCATCGTGGAGAGCATCGATCCCGAGGGGCCGTTTGGCGCCAAGGAGGCGGGCGAAGGCTCGCTGGCGGCGGCGATTCCGGCGATTGCCAATGCGATCTACGACGCCGTCGGCGTGCGCATCACCGACGTCCCCATCACGCCCGAGCGCGTGCTCGCGGCGCTGCGGGCGAAAGAGGAAGCGGAAAAGGGAGGTGCGCGATGACGATGCCGGGATTTCGCGTGATTCGGCCGTCGAGCGTGGACGAAGCGGTGCGGGTGCTGGCCGACAACGGCCCCGAGGCGATGGTGATCGCCGGCGGCACGGACGTGGTGCCGAACCTGCAGATGCGGCTCTTCGCGCCGCGCGTGCTGGTCGATATCAAGGGCATCGGCGAACTGCGGGGCATCACTTGCAACGACCGCGTCGGCTTGCGCATGGGCGCGCTGACCACGCTGACGGAAATCGCCGAGTGGAAATTCGTCGAGCGCTGCTTTCCGGTGCTCGGCAGCGCGGTGCGCAGCGTCGCCGGGCCGCTCCAGCGCAACATGGGGACAATCGGCGGGAACCTGTGCCTGGAAACGCGCTGCCTCTGGTACAACCAGTCGGAATTCTGGCGCCAGTCGCTGGGCGGCTGCCTGAAAAAGCAGGGCGACGTGTGCCACGTGGCGCCGGGCGGGCAGCGGTGCTGGGCGGTATGGTCTGGCGATTCGGCGCCGGCGCTGCTCACCGTGGAAGCGGAGCTGGAGATTGCGGGGCCGGGGGGCCGGCGGCGGATTCCGCTCGCGGAATTTTACCGGAACGACGGGATGAACCGGATCGCGCTCGGGCGTGGCGAACTGGTGGTGGCCGTGCACGTGCCGGTTTCGTCGGCGTTTCGGCGCGGCGTCTATCGCAAGCTGCGCGTGCGCGATTCGATCGATTATCCGCTGGCGGGCGTGGCCGTGGCGATGAAAGTCGACGGGCAAGGGATTTGCCGCGCGGCGCGCGTGGCGCTGGCAGCGGTGAATCCGGCGCCGCAACTGGTGCACGCGGCGGCCGAGCGGCTCGAAGGGAAACGGTATTCGGCGGAGCTGGTGGAAGAGATCGCGCACGAAGCGATTCGCACGGCGAAGCCGCTAACGACTTCCGCTTCGACGCCTGTCTATCGGCGGGATATGGTACGGCTGTTCACGCGGCGCGCGCTCGAGGAATTGTGGCAGACGCGGCGCGGAAATGGGGAAAAGCGCGCGGGCTGAGGGTTGGGGCATTGTGCTCCGGGGCTTTCAAAAATGTGCCGGCCTGAAGGCCGGCGCTACACCCGAGTGGCACAACCTTCAGGTTGTGTCGTGTGGCTGCGGGCGCAGGGTGGTGAGGCAAGGAAGGCCACAGGCTGAAGCCTATGCCACGGGGCCCGGTGCGTGGTTGGCAGCCACGGTCAGCGCGTTACGCCAAGCGTGGGCGCTTCCCCGGCAAGCAAGGGCGTAACGGAATCTGGAAACAGGACGGAACATGGCGATTATCGATATACACATTCATATTCAGCCGCTGGGGATGTTCAAGCCGCAGAACCTGAAACTGATTCAGCACGGGCGCAAGAATTACGACCAGATCGTCGAATTCTCCGAGAAGCCGGCTTCGTTCCTGAAATTTCTCGACGAGATCGGCGTTGAGCGCGCCGGGCTGATCAACTACGTCAGCCCGGACATCATCGGCTTTACCGCCGAAGTGAACGACTGGGTGGCGAACTATTGCAAGGCCGACACGAAGCGGCTGATCGCGTTCGGATCGGTGCATCCGCGCTTCATCGAGGATGCGGGCAGGGAAGTGGACCGGTTGCACGATCTCGGCATTCGCGGGTTGAAGCTGCATCCCTCGCACCAAGTCGTTGCGCCAAACGCCTACCGGGAAGGCATGGAGAAGCTCGGCGCGATGTACGAGCGGGCGCAGGCGCACGGGATGCCGGTGATGATCCACACGGGCACGTCGATTTTCCCCGGCGCGCGCAATCTCTTCGCGCAGCCGATGCTGGCGGACGACGTCGCCGTGGATTATCCCGACCTGACGATCATCCTGGCGCACGGCGGCCGGCCGCTGTGGATGAACGAGGCGTTCTTCCTGGTGCGGCGGCACAAGAACGTGCACATCGACGTTTCCAGCATTCCGCCGCAGCGGCTGCTCGAATATTTCCCGCGGCTCGAGGAGATCGCGCACAAGGCGCTCTTCGGCAGCGACTGGCCGGGGCCGGGCGTGCCCGATGTAGCGGGGAACATCCGGAAATTCCGGGAGCTGCCGCTTTCGGCGGCGGCGCAGCAGAAGATTCTCTACGACAACGCGGCGCGGCTGTTTCCGGTGAGATAGGCGACGCGTCGGATGTGCCGGCCTGAAGGCCGGCGCTACACACCATTGGGCACAGGCTGAAGCCTGTGCCACGGTGGTGCGGCGAGGGAAACATCAGATGCCTCGCCACCGTTCGGCGGAATACGCCGACCGGGCTCGGGATGACAAAGGAAAGGGACAAATCGATGGATGTGAAAACGATTGGCGTGATTGGGGCGGGAACGATGGGGCGCGGGATCGCGTACGTTTCCGCGCTGGGCGGCTACGAGACCGTGCTCGAGGATGTTCGGCCGCAGGTGCTCGAAGAGGCGATGGCGTGGATGCGGAAGGCGTTCGAGCAGGGCGTGGAACGGGGCAAGGTGTCGGCCGAGGCCGCCGCACAGGCAATTGCGCGCGTGCGCACGGTCGGGCGCGTCGAGGAAGCAGCCGACGTGGACCTGGTGATCGAAGCGGCGCCCGAGGAGATGGAGCTGAAGATCGAGTTGTTCGGCATGTTCGACAAATTCACGCGCGCCGAGACGATCCTGGCCACCAACACCTCGTCGCTCTCGATTTCCGAGATGGCCGCCGTCACGCAGCGGCCCGAGCGCTGCGTCGGCATGCACTTCTTCAACCCGGTGCAGAAGATGAGGCTGATCGAGCTGGTGCGCGCGGCGGGAACGTCGGAAGAGACGCTCGCTGCATGCCGCGAAGTGGGCCGGCGCATGGGCAAGGAGATGGTGACGGTGCGCGAATCGCCCGGCTTCATCACCAGCCGCGTGAACGCGCTGATCGGGAACGAAGCCTTCACCATGCTCGAGGCCGGCATCGCCTCGGCCGAGGACATCGACAAGGCGCTCAAGCTGGGGCTGAACCATCCGATGGGGCCGTTCGAGCTGGTGGATCTGGTGGGGCTGGACGTGCGGCTCAGCATCCTCGAATACCTGCACAAGACGCTCGGAGAAAAGTACCGGCCGTCGCCGCTGCTGCGGCAGTACGTGAAGGAAGGGCGGCTGGGGCGCAAGGTGGGGCGCGGGGTTTACGACTACCGGAAGGAGAAGAAAGCGGAGGCGTAGACGCAGGCGCCAAGGCGGGCGACCCGGCGGGTCGCCCCTACGAACGCGGCGGCGCGGTTCTCCCCACCCGTCTGCGCGGCCCTGGCGAAGGGTCGCCCCTGCGAGCGACGCGGCGCGGCGGCGGATGCGGCGGGCGTAGAATGGGGACAACGTGGGTGTTGTGGACAAAATCCGGCTGGTGCAGGGCGACATCACCGAGATGGACGTCGACGCGGTGGTCAACGCGGCGAACAACGATCTGGTGCTGGGTGCCGGAGTGGCCGGCGCGATCCGGCGCAAGGGCGGCGACACGATTCAGCGCGAGTGCAACGAGATTGGCAGGATTCCCGTCGGCACCGCGGCAATCACCGGCGGCGGCAACCTGAAAGCCCGCTGGGTGATCCACGCGGCGAGCATGGAACTGGGCGGCTCGACGACGGCCTCGGCGCTGCGTGGCTCAACCGAGCTTTCGCTTCACCTGGCGCGCCAGAAAAACCTGAAGACCATCGCTTTCCCCGCGATTGGCGCGGGGATCGGCGGCTTTCCCACGCGGGAATGCGCCGAGATCATGCTGCGGGCCGCGATGGAACATTTTCGCCAGCCCACTTCGCTCGAAACGGTCTATTTCGTGCTCTACGACAAGGCTGCCTTCGACGTTTTCCAATCCGCCTGGGAAAAAATAAGAGCAGAACTGCGCGGGTGACGAGCGGTCGGCGTCTTGGCCAAATTCACCGCTCGTGTATCGGGCTGGCCGGCGGTGAACAGCGGCCTGCGAGGTCGCGCATACGCCGGTAGGTATTGTGGGGAAAGCAGAAGCAAAAAGCCCCACGCTCAAAACCGAGCATGGGGCCCCGGCGCGACTGGGCACAGGCTGAAGGCGATGCCACTGGCGATGTGAAAAGGGTGGTAGGGGCGGGTCCCGTAAACCCATCCGGGACGCAAAAGGCGCGTTTGAAACCCGTCCCTACGACAGTCAGTGCTCACCGCATGACCGGAGCGTTACATCTGCGCCTGGAAGAATTCCCCGGGCAGCGCCTCGATGCTCCGCCGGCTCGTTTCTTCCACGCGGCCTGAACGGCCGCGCCGTGCGGAACGCTTGCCGCGGCGCGGCGAATCACCTTCGCGGGGCGCGGCGGCAGGCGCATGGGAGAGCGCGGCGGTCACATGCCGCTCGGGCGAAAGGTGCTCCATGCGGAGCCCGAGCGTGCGCTCCAGCTGCAGCAGCTCGGGCCGCTGGTCGCGCGTGACGATCGTGCTCGCGACGCCGCGCAGGCCGGCGCGGGCAGTGCGCCCGACGCGGTGGATGTAGTTTTCCGCGATTTCGGGCAGGTCGTAATTGATCACATGGGCGATATTCTCGACGTGGATGCCGCGCGCGGCGACGTCGGTCGCCACCAGGACGCGGAAGCGGCCGTCCTGAAAGCCGGAAAGCGCGGCGGAGCGCTGCGCCTGCGTGCGGTCGCCGTGGATGCGGGCGCAAGGGTAGCCGTCGCGATTCAGCGTCTTGGCCAGGCGCTCGGCATTGCGGCGCGTGCGCGTGAAGATGAGCACGCGGCCGGTTTCCTCGATCAGCAGGCCCTCGAGCAGCGCGTATTTCTGGTCCATCGCCACCTCGAACGCCTGCATGCGGATGTTTTCAGCCGGCTTGAGCACCGAGCCGATCTCCACCCGCTCCGGATGCCGCATGGAATCGCGCACCAGTTGAGCCACCGAGGCTTCGAGAGTGGCCGAAAAGCAGAGCGTCTGCCGGTTGCGCGGCAGGATGGAGGTGATGCGGCGAATCGACGGGAAAAAGCCCATGTCAAGCATGCGATCGGCTTCGTCCAGCACCAGAATCTTCAGGTCGCGGAAGGCGACCAGGCGCCGATCGAGAAAATCCTCCAGCCGGCCTGGAGTGGCCACGATCAAACGGGCCCCGTGGCGCAGCGCATTCAGCTGAGTGCCTTCGGCCAGACCGCCGACGACGAGCGCCGCCGGCCGCAGCCGCTTACCGCGGATGGTATCCCACACATCGGCCACTTGCATCGCCAGCTCGCGCGTGGGCAGCAGCACCAGCGCGGCGACGCCCGGCGTCTCGTGCTTCAGCAGGTGTTCGGCGATCGGCACGAGGAAGGCGAGCGTCTTGCCCGTGCCCGTCTGGGCGGTGGCGAGGACGTCCTTGCCCTCCAATGCCTTGGGAATTGCCGCTTCCTGCACCTTGGTTGGCGTCGTGAAACCGGCCGACGCGAGCCGCTCCTGGACGTAAGGAGAAATCGGAAGTTCCGAAAACGTTGTCATACAGTTCTGTTAATCCTTCTCGCCGGCGGAAACCTTCGCGGCGCGCACACGGATGCCGGGCGCGCAGAGCAAGCGAGGTTGCCGGCCTGATTCATTTTTTTAAGCGAAGACATGCGGAGGGAACTGAAGGCGGGAGTTCTGAGCGACAGCATCCAACCAGATCAACCACTCAACACAGCCGCGATATCGAACGCTCAGCAATTATACCATGTTTCCAAGGATTTTCGCGTGGCTAAGGTGCCTGGAAGGAACGGGGCGGACAGCCGCAGCCGGAGGGCCAGAGGCTGAAGCCTGTGCCAACGGGTTTGGTGGAAAACGTTGAGCGTGGTCGATTGGATGACGGCGGGCGAGGACACCTCGCGCCTACCAACAACAGGAGCGTCCCGAGCGGGGTGCGCTACCCAGGATACAGGCGGCAGGATTTCAGGCCGCCACATTTCTGCACCGGTCCGGCCAATTGCCGTCCTAAAGGACGGCGCTACACAAACTTGTCTAGCGCTGCAGGCTTGCTGGATACCCACCGGTTCGCGGGTGGTGATGTGCGCTAGTCGCTGGCGCTGCTCGAGCTCGGAGCGGTGTAGGGCGTTTTCATGTATTCGCGGGCCTGCTCAAGCGCGCCGGCGGTATTGTCCTTGGTGTCGAGCGCTTTCTGGTATTCGTTCAAGGCGCGTTCCCGCTGGCCGATCATGTCGTAGATTTTGCCCAGGTAGACGTGGGACCAAACGATGATCCACTTTTCTCCCTTGCCAAGCTCGCCATCGAGGGCGTCGCGGAAGGAGTTGGCCGCGGCCTGGTAATTTTTCTCGTAGAACATCGCTTCGCCCATGCGGAACAGGGCGAGACCGTTGTGGGCCTGGATGGAGAGCGCCTTTTGATACTGGCGCACGGCATCGAAGAACGAACCGCGCTCGGCGAGCGCCTCGCCGCGGGCGATCATCGCGCGGACGCGAAGGTCGGGCGTCGACTTGAGAATATCGTTATTTGGATCGAGGATGATGCCGCTGGGCTTGGGCTCGCCAAAGGTATCGATGGAGAATTCCGAGGAAGTGCCGACCACCTGCACCGTTTTCGTCACTGGATTGCCCTCGGTTTTCACTTCCACCTGAATCGGCATGTTGAGCGTGGTGAGGTTCTGCTCGATCTTGCCGACCACCTTGAAACCCTTCTGGGTGCGATAAACCACGTAACTGAGACGGAAGTGCGGGACGCCGGTCGAATTGAGCCATTGCGAGAAGAAGGCGATGGTGTTCAATGCCGGCGGCGCGGAACCGGATTTGTCCGCGGCGGCGGGCAGGGAAGAGAGCTTGGCCTGGACGAGCTGCTCGAAATCCTTGAGCGTCGCCGTCTTGCCCGAATACTGCTGCAGATATTCGCGCAGCAGGCTGCGAAAGGCGGCATCGCCGATGGAGCTGCGGAGCATGTGGAAGACCATGGCGCCCTTGTCGACGACGATCGACTGGTAGGCGGTGGTATAGGGCTGCAGCCGCCATGCCTCGGCGATCGGGGCCTGCGATTCGTCCATCAGCGCGCCCACCGCGCAAGTCTCCACGGCGCTGCGCAGGCCCGGCTCTCCATGGATGTGCTGCTCGTAGAGGATTTCGGAATAGCGCGAGAGGCCGCCGGAAAGCCATACGTCGGCCGACGTGGCCGGCATCACCATGCCGTCCCACCACTGGTGCGCCACCAGCTCTGCCAGCAGCTGCACGGGCGGCTTGTCCGTCCACTGGCGCTCGTCGACCAGCAGCAGGCCCGGCGCGGAGACGCTGTCCATCGGCGCCACGCTCGGCAGTTGCGCAATGGTCAAATTGTGCCGGCTCAGCGGGCCAAATTCGCTCGAGTAGTATTCCATGATCCGGCCGACCTGCTGGGCGTAGGCCTCGGCCGTCTTCTTTTGCGCCGGCAGCGTGTAGACCGAAAAGGCCATGCCGCTCACGCTCACCGGCGTCAGCTCCAGGCTGCCCGCCACGAAGGTTCCGACCGCGCCGGGCTGCGTGGAGTTGAACGTATAGCGCAGCCATTTCGGCTGGGCCGCTCCCAGCGCCACTGTCTTGGCCGGCTTGGCGCCCAGGGGCATTTCGACGGGATCGGGTACGCCGCTCGTGCCCGTGCCGACCACCGCGAAATTGGGCGGCACGGTCAGACGGAACACGCCGGTGTAGCGCTGGCCGACGCGACTGGTGAGCGGAAACCACCGCGCGGCCAGCAGGAAGTAGGCTTCGTTGTCGCCGATGTAGGCCAGGCGCACGCCCTTTGAAGGGCTATCGGCCACGCTCGCAAGCGGGCCGGAATAGTCGAAGTACAGCGTGATCTTCCGGCCGGCGGAAACCAGCTCCGGCAGCGAAATGGAGACATCGAGCGGATTGGCCGCCTCGCGCACGAATTGCAGCGGCTTGCCGTCGAACTGAATGGACTTGATGTTGAGGTCCTCGTTCAGCTCTACCTGCATTGTGCGCGAAGGCTTGTTGGCGACGAACTCCACGTCGGCCTTTGCCATCAGCGTCTGGTCGCCGGGGCTGACCGTCGCGTCGACTACGTAATGCTCGGCGTGGAAAGAAGGCTCGGCCGGCGGTTGCTGCTGAGCCGCGGCCGCGCTCACTAGCAAAAGCGCCGCGAGCGCCACCAGCGCCCGGGCGGTCGTATGGACTCCAGCAGTTTTTTTCAAAAAAGTACCTCGCAGGGGCTTAAGATACCAGATTATACCCGTCGAGTTGTCTCGTGGCGTCGCGTGCCTCCTGGGGCAAGGCAAGCAGCTGCGTGGGCGCGATTTCCCTCACAACATAGATATGATGATCTCAGCGGCCCGACCGATGGCGCCGGCCGGGCTGGGGCTGGCGAGCAGCAGCCGGACTTCGGCGAGAGCGCGGCGCATGCGGTCGCGTTCCTCGGCGCTTTCAAGCAGGCGCCGGGCCTCGGCGGCAACACGCTCGGGCGTGAAATCCTGCTGGACCAGTTCGGGAACGGCACGGCGCTGCAGCAGCAGATTGACCATGCTGTAGTAGGGCGTGTGGACCATGTGCCGCAGCAGCAGGGCCGAGGCGGCCGAGACGCGATAGACGACAACCATCGGCGTGCCAAGCAGCGCCGTTTCCACGGTCGCCGTGCCGCTCGAGACGATGGCGCAGTCGGCGGCGGCGACGGCGTCCCAGGTGGCGCCTTCGACGACGCGCACCGGCAGCTCGTCGCTGAGCCAGGGGCGGAAATCCGCTTCGGTGAGGCCGGGCGCGGCGGCCAGGACACGCTGGTGCGGTAGGCGTTTTTCCTCGGCGAGCAGCCGCGCGGCCGCGAGCATTCCGGGCAGGTTGTGCGCCACTTCCTTGCGGCGGCTGCCGGGCAGCAGGGCGAGCAGCGGCTGCTTCTCCAGCAGAAGCCGGCTGCGGCGAAATTCCTCGCGCGAAAGCCGCGGGCGAACCGTTTCCACCAGCGGATGGCCGACGAACTCCACCGGCACGCCCGCCTCGCGGTAAAACTTCACCTCGAAAGGAAAGATCACGAGCATCCGCTCGACCAGATCGCGAATCTGCCGCACCCTGCCCGAGCGCCACGCCCACACTTGCGGGCTGATGAAATAGACGATCGGGATGCCGAGCCGCTTGAGCCGGCGGCCGAGCCGCAAATTGAAATCGGGGGAATCGACGAGGATGGCGAGGCGCGGGCGGCGGCTTGCGGCTTCGGCTTCCAATTGGCCGAGCAGGCGCCAGGCTCGCGGCAGCAGCTCGACCGCCTCGCTCAGGCCCACGACGGCGATTTCGGAGGCGTCGGCCAGCAGGTCGACGCCCGCTTCGCGCATCGACGGCGTGCCGAGGCCGAAAAGCTGCGCGCCGCAGCGCTCGGTGAGCGCGCGGGCCAATCGCGCGGCGTGCATTCCGCCGGAGGGATCGCCGGAGGAGATCAGGATGCGCGGCGGCGTCATGGGGCGTTGCGGCGGGTCGCCATGGCGGGCTCGTGGCGCTGGCGCGCCGAGGACATCCGGGCGATTGGAGCTGGTTGGTAGGGCCGCGTCCCGTAAGCCCGTCCGGGACGCAGAAGGCGCGTTTGAAACGCGCCGGCACCGTGGCTAAAGGGGAGTGGGCGCGGTGCGGCGGTTGTAGTGGCGCAGCCCCCAGGCGGCGTGGGGATAGGCGCGCGGCGCTGCGGGCAGGGTTGGCAGGGGCGGGTTTCAAACCCGCCCCTGCCATGGCGAAGGGCAAGTTGCTGTGCGCGGGGTGGCGTTCGGGTAGCCGCGGCCAGAGGGCCACGGGCTGAAGCCTGCGCTACTGGCAGCTCTCGGTGGGCGTCAGTCACTGGCGGGCAGCGGGGCGCTGAGGTCGGGGCCGGCGACGCTGCCGACCCGCACCTCTTGGTCGCGATATTGGAGCTGGTAGAGGCGGCTGTAGATGCCGCCGAGGGCGAGCAGTTGCTGATGCGTGCCCTGTTCGCGCAACCGGCTCCGGTGGAAGACGAGGATGCGATCGGCTCGCTGAACGGTGCTCAGGCGATGGGCGATGACGATCGAGGTGCGGCCGCTGAACATGCGCTCGAGCGCCTCGCGGATCAGCAGCTCGGTCTGCGTATCGACGCTGGAAGTGGCTTCGTCGAGGATCAGGATTTCGGGGCGATGGGCAAGCGCGCGGGCAAAGCTGATGAGCTGGCGCTGGCCCACGGAAAACGTGGCGCCGCGCTCGCTCACCGGTGTGGCGATTCCGTTGGGCAGCTTGTCGATCCACGGGCCCAGGCCCACTTCGCGCAGGGCCGCCCCGACGCGGGCGGAATCGATGCCCTCGGTGCCCAGGCGCACGTTGGATTCGATCGTGCCGCTGAAGAGGAACGGGTCCTGGAGCACGACGCCGAAATGGCGCCGCAGGTCCAGCGGATCGAACTGGCGGATATCGACGCCGTCGAGCAGGATCTGGCCGCGCTGGATTTCGTAGAAGCGGAGCAGCAGCTGGATGGTGGTCGTCTTGCCGGCGCCGGTGTGGCCGACGACGGCGATCATCTCGCCGGGATGGATGTGGAAGCTGACGTCGCGCAGCACCCAGTCCTCTTCGGCGGGATTGGCGGCGTTGCGGTAGCTGAACCAGACATTGCGGAATTCGATTTCGCCGCGAATGCCCGCGAGCCGCGCCGGTTGCGCCGGGGCGAGCACGGGCGCCGGCTCGTCGAGCAGGCGGAAGATGCGCTCGGAGCTGGCCATGGCCGTCTGCATGATGTTGAATTTCTCGCTGAGGTCCTGGATCGGGCGGAAGAAGCGCTGGGCGTACTGCATGAACGCCACCAGGATGCCGATCTGCACCGCGCCGGTGAGCACCTGGCCGCCGCCGTACCAGAAAACCAGCGCGATGGCGAGGAAGGCGAGGAACTCGACCGAGGGATAGAAGAGCGCGTAGGCCATGATCGCGTCCTTGTAGGCCTCGAGATAGGCGCGGTTGCGCTCCTCGAACAGCTCGCGCGCCTTCCGCTCGCGATTGAAGAGCTGCACCACCGACATGCCGCTGATGTGCTCCTGAAGGAACGAATTGATGCGCGCGATGGAGACGCGGATGCGGCGGTCGGCGTCGCGCACGTAGCCCCGGAACACCCAGGTGACGCCCATGATCAGCGGCAGCACCGCCAGCGTGAGCAGCGCCAGGCGCCAGTTGAGCCACAGCATCACGCCGACGAAGCCCACCAGCACGAACGCGTCGTTCAGCATCGACACGACGCCCGAGGCGAACAGGTCGTTCAGCGCGTTGACGTCTGTCGTCACGCGGGTGATCAGCCGGCCCACCGGCGTGTGGTCGAAGTAGCCGAAGGGCAGCTTCTGCATGTGGCCGAAGATCTCGCGGCGCAGGTCGTACATCACGTTCTGGCCGACGGTCTGCATGATCAGCACCTGGCCGTAGAGCGCGGCGAAGCTGAGCACCAGCGCCGCCAGATACGCGAGCGAAACCCAGCCGAGCAGCCGCAGGCCGGCGCCAAGAGCCAGCTTGTGATGCACCACCGGATCGATCGCGTAGTCGATGCCCACGTGGAAGAGGTAGGGCATGGCCGCGGAAAGGCCCGCAACGGCGAAGCTGATCGCGAGCGCGACGGTCACCCGTTTCCAGTACGGCTTGAAATAGCCGCCCAGCCGCCGTACCAGCCGCGTGTCGTAGATTTTCCCGAGTTTTTCCTCTTCGTGCTGCGCGCTCATGCCCGTTCCAGCTCTTCTTCGAGCAGCTGCTTTTGGTACAGCTCGGCGTAGGCGCCGCCGTGCGCCATCAATTCTTCATGGGTGCCCTGCTCGACGACCCGTCCGTGCTCGAGCACGACGATCCGGTCGGCGCGGCGCACGGTGGAGACGCGATGGGAGATGAGGATCGTGGTGCGCCGGCGCATGACGCTCTCCAGGCGTTCGAGGATGCGCTCCTCGGTTTCGCTGTCGACGCTGGCGAACGCGTCGTCGAGGATCAGGATCCGCGGATCGCGGGCCACCGCCCGCGCCAGCGCGGTGCGCTGCTTCTGGCCGCCGGAGAGCGTGATGCCGCGCTCACCGACCAGCGTCTCGTATTTCTGCGGGAAATCGGCCACGTCGCCGGCCAGCCCGGCCACCTCGGCCGCTTCGACGATCCGGTCGAGCGGCGCGCCGGGCACGCCGAGCGCGATGTTTCCGCTCAGCGTGTCGCTGAAGAGAAACGTGTCTTGCGGCACGAAGCCGATCGCGCGGCGCAGCGCGCCGAGCGGCCAATCGGTGACGGGACGGCCGTCGATCAGCAGCGTGCCGCGCGGAGCCTCCCAGAGCCGGGCGATCAGCGCGGCCAGGGTCGATTTGCCGCTGCCGGTGGGCCCGACAATCGCGATCACGCTGCCCGCGGGGATTTTCAGGGTGATATCTTCGAGCACGGGCCGGCTTTCGCGCTCCTCGTGGCCGTCGCGCGAGAGCGTGGTGGGGTAGCGGAACGTGAGATGGCGGAATTCGATCTCGCCGCGCACGACCGGCTTGCGCGCCCCGGCCTCCGCCTCGGCTTCGGCCGCGGCTTCCGGCTCGGTGACGTCGCGAATGCGCGGCGTGGCGGCGAGGATGTAATCGAGCCGGCCCATCGAGGCGGCGCCGCGCTGGAAGATGTTGGTGACCCAGCCCAGCGCGATCATCGGCCAGACGAGCTGGGCCATGTAGGTATAGAAGGCGACCAGCGCGCCGAGCGAGATGCGGTCGAGCATCACCAACCGGCCGCCCAGCCAGAGCACCAGAAGGAACGTGACGCCGGTCAGCACCTGCAGCGTCGGCATGAAGAGCGCCAGGAGGGTGATCAGTTCCATGTTGCGCGCCACGTATTGGCGGTTGGGCTGGTCGAAAGCGGCCATTTCGGCCGGCTCCTGGGCGTAGGCGCGCAGCACGCGCATGCCGGTCAGGTTTTCCTGCACCCGGGCCGAGAGGACCGCCAGCATCGCCTGGATCTTTTCGTAGAGCACGTGAATCCGGCGCCCGAAAAACTGCACCACCACCGCGACCACCGGAACCGGCGCGAGCACCCACAGCGTCAGCGCCGGGGAAAGCCGCGCCATCAGGAGAATCGCCAGCAGCATCGTCACGATTGTGTTGGCGCTGTACATCAACCCCGGTCCCAGCACCATCCGCACCGAGCTCAGGTCGTTGGTCGCCCGCGACATCAGGTCGCCGGTCCGGTTGCGCACGTAGAATTCCGGGTCGAGCGCCAGCAGGTGCGCCAGCAGGCCGTCGCGCAGGTCGTATTCGACGTCGCGCGAGATGCCGATCAGCACCCACCGGCTGATGTAGGAAAACAGGCCCTTGATCGCGATCACGGCGACCAGCAGCACGCAGCAGAGCAGCACCGTCCGGTAGTCGGAGGGCCGGTAGAAGGGAACCAGGAAGCGCATCAGCGCGTCGCCCAGCGGCCCGAGCCGCGACATCGCGTGCTTGTGCCCCGAAAGCGAATTGACGATCGCGCCGATGTAGAGCGGCGGCAGCGTTCCCGCCAGGCCCATCAGGATCACCGCCAGCAGCCCCGCGGCCACACCCTTCTTGTGCCGGGCCAGATAGGGCAGCAGCTTCAGCAGGCTGCGCCACGCCTCGCGGCGAGTGGCGGCGCGCGGTTCGGCGATCGTGGGTGCAGCGGCGCTCATTGGTTCATACGAAACTCCGGCGCCGGTCCGAGCGACGACGCTTCGGAGAGGAAATGCTTGTAATTCCGGTCGAGCGACTGGTAGCGATGCACGGCCGGATTCCAGGCCACCTCGATCGGCGGCGGCTGCGCGCCACTGGTCTGTTCGAGCGGCGTGAAGAACATCGCCAGGCCCTTAGGACCCTTCCGGTATTGCACGCGCCAGGCGTTCACCTCGGCGATCGGCGTGCCGGCCAGGAAGCCCTTTTCATTTTTCAGGTGCGAGTCGGCCAGAAAAATCTCCCGCCAGTCGTTCCCGTCCTTTTCGATAATCGCCGCCCGCGAAACCACCAGGCCCGGCACCAGGTTTTTCGGCGTCCTCGGCAGCTCGTTCACAATAAGCAATTGGATGTGGCCGTTGTGGGCCAGGTCGCCGGAAAGAATCACTTTGGTGCCATCGCCGAGCGCGTCGCGCGCCGCGGCCCGGTAGGCCTCGGGCACCGCCGGCGCCGCCTGGGCCGCGGTCTTGGCCGGCGCCTGGCTGCAAGCAGCCGCGAAGATCATCAGCGCCCCCGCCAGCAGCGCCGCTATCCATGTGCTGCGGTTCCCCATGTTCCTCATGCTGCTTCTCCCGCCTCGTTTTTTTGGCCGCTCATCCCCCGGCCAGGATCGATTCCAGCCGCGCCTCGAAATTCGCCTCGCCCTCCGACCACAGCCGCCACCGCTCCACGGGCAGCGCCCGGTCGATCTGCTCGGCCCAGCCCATCAGCTTGCGGATATTGGCCTGGGTCTTCTGGCGATAATCGCTGAGGCTGCCCGGCCGGCGCATCCGCTCCAGAAATTCCGTCTCGGCCGGATGCTGCTGGCCGACCTCGACCGACGCGGCGCCGAGCAGCCCGGCATGGCCGGTGAAGAGGTGCTCGAAGCCGGCGTAGATCCAGAAGTGGCCCAATTCCCGCCACGCCTCGCTGTCGTACTGCTCGCCGAGGCACAGGATCTCGATCTTGGCCGGGCCGAGCTGCCACTGGTCGGCCGCGGTGTCGTAGGTCCAGAGGTCCCAGTACGCTTCCACTTCGTAGCAGCAATCGGCATGCGCGTGTTCGCGCGCCAGGGCCACCACGCCCGCCGCATCGACGCTCCCGGCGCGCAGGTCGCGCTCGACGATGGGCGCTTCGTCCGGGCTGACCGCGCGCACCACCAGCGAGGTGAACCCGGGGAATTCCGTCGAGAGCGGAGCCGTCGCGAGCAGCTGCTCGAAACGGTCGAGCATGACCGATTCGCCGAAGTCCTTACACCACAGGCTGAGGTAGGCACGATTGGACATCTGGTTCATTATAACGGCGTCTCCGCCGAACGCAGGGGGAAACGATCATGTCGTGCCGCGGCTTGGCGAGCGCCTGCGCGTTTGCTGATTCCACCGAGCAGGAACTGCACGCCCACCATGCTGTGGCGGCATGGGCGGGTCCCGTAGGTCCATCCGGGACGCGAAAGACGCGTTTCAAACGCCGGCGGTCCAAAAATAGGGACATATCGAGGCCTCGAAGGCGATCCGCCGCTTGAGGTTGGCTGTTGCGATGTCCAGGTTCGGTTCACCAGGAAAGCTATTTCACCGGTGAGGACAGCCCGGCCAGCAACAAGGCCGGCGTATTCCTTCTTTAAGTTCCGTCCGCACACGCTCAATGTGCTGTCTTCTGGTTTCCGGCTTTTTGACGGAGATGACCCAGCAGATCCACTCATTGCGCGCGAGTGGCGTAATGTCCTCCCATTTTGCCAGCGCCGCCGGGTCGGAAATGAGGACTTTTCGTAAATCCGCTGGGACGCTGTGGACCGCGCCGGCGGAGATCGCTTTTTTGGCCAAGGATTTCATCCTACATCGTTACGCAACCAGCCGGGAGGCCACCGGTGCTGCCCGAATCGGGCCGCAGAGAAAAGCCAATTCGGACAACCGCGGGTTTCAAACCCGGCCCTACTGCGTTGGCGGAGCCGCGGGCATTCCAATGGTGACGGGTTGGTCGCTGGCGGACGCCCATGCGAACGGCGCGCGCGGAAACGCCGCATCGGCGCCGCCAGCTTATGGCCGCCGCTGATTTTCAGGTTACCCGCCCGCCGGCTCGAAGGAGTCAGTGACGACGATTCGGCCGTTGCTGTAGCGCATCGTATTCCAGGACCTTTGGGGAACCAGAAACGGCTTGGTTTCGTGCGGCAGGCTGACCTCATGAAAGGTCATCCGAAAGGTGTACGCATCGAAGACGACTTTTTTCACAAAAGGCCACCGGCTTCCGGAAACCGGCAAGCGCAGCGCCCGCGCGCTTAGCTGCTTGAGCTCTCCGTCCGCCGAACTGAGCACAACGCGGCCCGCGAAGCAGGTGGCCTGAAACGCGAGGCTGAACCATCCGCGCACGACGTGCGGTTTTCGGCAGGGTTTGGATCGGAAAAGGAAATCGACTCGCCGCGGATTCGGCTGAGTGGGGGAAGCCAGGCGAAAATGGCTCTCGGGCTGGGAAAGCATCGCCAGAGCCATGGCGGGCATGTCGGCGAGGTTTGTTCCTTTCGACTCGTTGCCTCGCCCACGCTTCACCGACTGGCTGATTCCCGTGTGGCGAGAAAAATTCCCAAGTGTATAGATATACGTGCGATGCTGCCTCGTGACGAGTTTCCCCGTCGAGTCGTACTGGCTGAACACCTCATGAACCTTGAGCGGCAGCTCCTCAATGCTTAGGCGATAGCTGGAAGCCTGCTGTTTGAGGCGCGCAAGAGATGCGCTTTGATGGTTGGAACCTGGCGCTTTCGTGCGTGTCTGCAACCCGAGGGCCGCCGGCAACGCTGGCGCCAGGGCCAAGCCGCAGAAGCAGATTCGAGGGACGAGGCGGCGGGTTATGCGGCCGAGCAGCTTAATCCTCCGTGTCGTGCATCAGCCCGGGATGACGACGAAAATTCGCGCTCCCGGTTGCGCGCCTTGGCGAAATCAACACAGGCCCCCCATTTGCATCGTCGCGGGGCGCCCGGAACCTCGACGCTCCCCGATGCCGGATTTGGCGGAAGGAATTCAGACCAGAATGTCCGCTATTGGCTCCGGCTTGAGCAGCAACTTACGACTAGCCGCTCCCGAAGGCAATCGGCTTCTGTGCCTGAGTGCTCATCCTCATGGGGCAATCCGCGGCTGCGGACACCGTTAACAATCTGTCAATTCCCCTACTGTTTTCCGGAGATTTGTGGATTTCGTGTGGAATTCAGCTCCCGTGTGGGCAAATGACGCAGTCAAAAAACTCCGCAGCGGAACGCGGCCGGAATTCAATTCTTACAAAGGATTTAGAAATACCATTTCCGAGTGGGGTTTGGCACTTGAGATGCTCCCCTACTTGCCAACATTACAAGCTGGAACCGTGGCGACGAGGTCGGATGAAGGTCCAAATCGGACTCGACGTCGGTGCTATCAGTTCAAAGTTGCTGGCAGTTATCGCTCCCAGTGGCTTCATCGACCTCTCGCGGAATCGACAAGCTGGGTCACGATTTTTTTTAGTGCCCGGGTTTCCGCCTGACGGCGCCGGTACTGCGATGATCGCTTCGCGGTACCGGCGCGCGGCGGGGAGTCCGCTGCAGTCTGCCCTCGACCTGCTCCACCAATTCCGCACGCTCATCCCCGAAGACGCGATCGACGGCATCCGTGTCACCGGATCCGGTGGGCGTCGCGTGGCCGAAACGCTCGGCGCGTCGTACGAAAACGAATTTCGCGCGATTGCGCGCGGCGTCGCTGCGCTCTATCCACAGGCGCGCACGGTTTTCGAGATGGGCGGCGAAAGCTCGAAATACCTGCTGCTCGAAAGCGATGACGGCCGGAGTGCGCCGGGGGAGGAATCGCTCGAGCAGCCGACGCTGGGCATCGCCGACTATTCGATGAGCGGGGAATGCGCGGCGGGCACCGGCTCGTTCATCGACCAGCAGGCCACGCGGCTGCGCTACCAGGTGGAAGAGATCGGGCGGATCGTCGCGCGGACGAAGACCGCGGCGCGCATCGCCGGCCGCTGCTCGGTCTTTGCCAAATCCGACATGATCCACGCGCAGCAGAAGGGCTACGGCACCGGCGAAGTTCTCAAGGGCTTGTGTGAGGCTGTGGCGCGCAATTTCAAGAGCAACATTGTGCGGGGCAAGAAGGTTGTTGCGCCGGTGCTGTTCCTCGGAGGGGTCTCGCAGAATGAAGGCGTCGCCGAGGCGCTGGCCGCGGCGTTTCGGCTGCGCAGGGAAGACCTGATCGTTCCGGAACTTTACGCGTGGCTGGGAGCGCTGGGCTCGGCACTGCTCGCCACCGACGGCGGCGGGCGCGCGGAAACCAGGCGCGCGGTTGCCGCGCCTCTCTGCACTCCGCAGCGAAACACGGAATCCTGTTCCTATATTTCCGGTTCGCCCGAGGCCGCGGGACTGGTTTCGAACGAGCCGCTCTCGCTCGCCAATGTTTTGCTGCTGCGCGACCACCCCGCCGCGCGCCGCGCGGAGCCCTTGCCCGAACGCGGCACCGGCAAGCTCCCGGTTTATCTCGGCATCGACGTCGGGTCGGTGAGCACCAACCTCGCGCTGCTCGATGAGGAGGGCCGCCTGCTTCACGGCATCTACCTGCGCACCGCCGGCCGGCCCGTCGAGGTGGTGGGTGACGGGCTGCGCGAGATCGACGAGCGCTTCGCCGGCCGCATCGACGTGCGCGGCGTGGGCACAACCGGCTCGGGCCGCGAGCTGATCGGCGAACTGGCCGGCGCGGACACCGTGAACGACGAGATCACCGCGCACAAGACCGGCGCGATGTACGTGCATGAAAAGCTGGTGCGGCGGCTTCCACCCTCATCCGGCAAGGCGATCGCGCCCACGGGCCAGGTCGACACGATTTTCGAGATCGGCGGCCAGGACTCGAAATTCATTTCGATCGATCGCGGCATCGTCGTCGATTTCGCGATGAACGAAGCCTGCGCGGCGGGCACCGGCTCGTTCCTCGAGGAGCAGGCCGAGCGGCTGGGCATTCAGATCAAGGACGAATTCGCGCGCCTCGCGCTCGCCTCGAAGGCGCCTGCGCGGCTGGGCGAGCGCTGCACCGTGTTCATGGAGCGCGACGTGACCGCGGCGCTCGGCCGCGGCGCCCGCCTGGAAGACGTCATCGGCGGCCTCGCCTATTCCGTCGCGCTCAACTACCTCAACCGGGTGGTTCGCGGGCGCAAGATCGGCCAGGTGATCTATTTCCAGGGCGGAACGGCCTACAACGACGCCGTCGCCGCGGCCTTTGCCAATCTGCTCGGCAAGCCGATCATCGTGCCGCCGCACAACGGCATCATCGGCGCGATCGGCATGGCGCTGATCGCCCAGGAAGTCATGCGCGCACGCTCGCTTCGCCGGACCCGCGGCGAGCCGCTCGACGCGTCGAGCCGCTTCGCGCAAGCCGACGGCCACTCCGCCTTTCGCGGATTCGATCTGAGCCTGGCGCGTTTCGAAACGCGCGAATTCATCTGCAAGGCCTGCTCGAATTACTGCGACATGAAGGAGATCACCATCGAGGGCCGCAAAACCTATTGGGGCGACAAGTGCTCGGACAAATTCCGCAAGCGCGCCCGGACCGACCGCCGGCCGGTGATCGACGATCTGCTCGCCTTCCACGACCGCGTTCTGGTCGCCGGCTACGAGCCGCCGCCCACGCCTGGCGAGAGCGAAAGCGGTTCGGCCGCGCGGCCGTTGCGCATCGGCATTCCGCAGGCGATGTATTTCCACGACGAGTTCCCTTTCTGGCGCTCCTATCTCGAAGCGCTGGGATTCCAGGTGGTGCTTTCGCCGCCCACCGACCGTTACGTGGCCGCCCGCGGCGCCGAGCTGAGCGTCGCCGAACCCTGCTTCCCCGTGCAGATCGCCCACGGCCACGTGCGTGCGTTGCTCGATGGCGGACCGGACCGGCCGAGCGTCGATTACGTGCTGCTGCCCAACGTGATGGACCGCGAATCGCCGCCTTCCGGGACGGCTTCCTACATGTGCCCGTGGAACCAGACGCTGCCCTTCGTCGTGCGCGCCGCGCCGGAATTTTCTGCCCATGCCGATCGGATTCTCGCGCCCACGGTGCGTTTCCGTTCCGGCCGCAGGCGCGTGGCGCGGCAGATGGCCGATTCGTTCGCGCGGCTCGGCGTCGGCCGCCACCAGAGCGACGCCGCGCTGGCGATTGCCTTCGAGGTGCAGGCGCAATTCAACGCGATCTTGCAGCGAGCTGGCCGCGAAGCCTGCGCCAGGCTCGAGGAGACGAGCGAGCCGGCGGTGCTGCTGGTCGGCCGGCCCTACAACCTTTACGACCGCAACGCGAATTGCGACATCCCGCGCAAGCTCCGCGACCTCTACGGCGTCAACGTCCTCCCGCTCGATTTCCTCCCGCTCGACGACGTTCCCCCGGATCAGCTTCACCCGAATATGTACTGGAATTCCGGCCGCCGCATTCTCGCCGCCGGCGATTTCGCGCGCCGCCATCCCCGCATGCACCTGATCTTCATTACCAACTTCAAGTGCGGCCCCGATTCCTTCGTCAAGCATTTCCTGCGCGAAGTGACCGGCGCGCCTTTTCTGCTGCTCCAGTTCGACGGGCACGGCAACGACGCCGGCTACCTGACGCGCTGCGAGGCCTATCTCGACAGCATGGGAATTCTGCGATGCGCTTCCTGAAGCGGGACGGAAACGGCCACGCCGTGCCGCCCGCGCTCGCCGGGCGCACGATCTGGATGCCGCGGCTGACCGAGGCCGGGTCGCGGGCGGTCGCGGCGGTGTTCCGCTCGTGCGGCTTCGATGCGCGCGTCACGCCGCCCTCCGACGCGCTCACCAGCGAGCTGGGCGCCCGCTACACCAACGGCGACGAATGCTATCCGATCAAGGTGACGCTCGGCGATTTCCTGAAAGTCTTGAAGGCGCCCGGGGCCGACCCGGGCAAGATCGCGTTTTTCATGGCGAGCGGCCAGGGCCCGTGCCGTTTCGGCCAATACGTGCCTTACATGCGGGGCGAACTCGCTTCGCTCGGCTATCCGGACGTGCCGGTGTTCGGGCCGACCTTCGAAAACGGCTATAGCGATCTGGGCGCGTCGTCCGGGAAACTGATTCGCGGCGCCTGGCGCGCGGTGGTGGCGACCGACATCCTGATGAAGCTGTTGCTCAAGACGCGGCCATATGAAATTTCGCCGGGCGACGCCGATGCCGCGCACGAGGAATCGCTCGCCGGTCTCTGCCGCGCGTTCGAGGTGGATTACCGAGACCAAGCCGCGCAGATGCAGGAGTTGCGCCGGTGCCTCGAGCGCGCCGCCGCGCGTTTTCGCCATGTGCCAGTGCGGCGCGACGAGCCGCGCCCGCACATCGGTATCGTCGGCGAGATTTTTTGCCGGCTGAACACCTTCAGCAACGAGGAACTGGTGCGCCGGCTCGAGGCCGCCGGCGCCGAAGTTTGGATGAACGACATCTCCGAATGGCTCTGGTACACCAACGACGAGAGCCTCCGCCTGCTCGACCTGGCCGGCAAGCGTTTCTCCCGGCAGGCGCTGGGCGCGCGCATCCGCGCTAGGTTCCAGAAAGGCGACGAGGACCAATTGCTCGCCGTCGTGCGCGACGACCTGGTCGGCTACGAAGAGCCGGAAATCGGCGAAGTGTTCGAGAACGCCAGGCCCTATCTGCCGCCCGAGGGCGCCTCGGGCGAGATGGTGGTGAACGTCGGCAAGGCCGTCTACTTCGCGCACAAGGGGCTCGACGGCATGATCGACATCAGCCCGTTCACTTGCATGAACGGGATCGTCTGCGAGGCGATCTATCCGCTGCTCAGCCGCGACCTGGGCGGCTTTCCGATCCGCAATTTCTATTTCGACGGCACGCAATCCGACCTCGAGCGCGACATCGGCATCTTCCTGGAATTGACGCGGAATTACCGTCGGCGGAAAACGCTGCGCGAGGCGCAAGCTGCGGTTTCCGGGGACGAGAACGGGAACGGGGCGGGGAAGAACGGCGGGTAACGGCCAAGCCGCGGGTCAGCGGGTCTTTTCGCGGTCGAGTTCGGCGATGGTTTCCTTGAAGGCGCCATAACCTTTTTCGGAGTCGCGCAGCAGGCGATCCTCGACGGCGCGCCGCAGGCTTTCGAGCCGCGCTTCATGGCTGGCCTGGAGCATGCGGAAGGCCTCGACGAGCGACTGCTGGACCGCGGCGAGCGATTCGCGCGATTCGGTGCGGGCGCGGCGAAGCTCCTCCTCGATGGTTTCGTGGAGCGTGTCGAGCGAAGCGGCCACCTGGTTCTGCACTTCGAGCAGCCGTTCCTCGATCGCGGCTTTCAGCTGCGGGTTGGCGCCGCCGGCTTCGCCCTTGGCGCCGAGCCGGCCTTCGAGGTATTGGGCCAGCGCGTCAAAAGTGCTGCGAAGTTCGGTGGCAAAGCCGGCGAGCTTTTCGTCGACTTTCTTGCGCGTCTCCTCGCGCAATTCCCCGACCGAGGTGGTGAGCGTCTGGCTGCCGCTCTGGACCGCGGCGGCGAGCATCGACGAAAGGCTTTGCTGCAGGGTGTCGATCTTCGTGTTCATCGCGTAGAGCGGCGGGGCGAGCGTGTGCGAGAGCGCTTCCTGCGCGCCGCCCGGATTGTCCATCTGGAAAACGCGCACCGCGACGATCACGGCCACCGCGGCGGCCACGGCCGAGAACACCATGATAAGCGTCAGCAGCACCGACACCTCCGAGAGGGCCGGGAAGAAAAGTAACACGGGAGGGGCGTTCGTTCAACGCCGCTGATTAGATCGTTAATGACCTTTGCGGGGAGTTCACAATTCGTGCCTACCCTCCATCGCCTTCAGCATGGTCACCTCGTCGGCGTATTCCAGCTCGGAGCCGACGGGGATGCCGGTGGCAATGCGGGTGACACGGACGCCGAGCGGCTTGAGCAGCTTCGAGAGGTACATCGCGGTCGCTTCACCCTCGGCGGTGGGGTTGGTGGCGATGATGATCTCTTCCACCGCGCCAGTCTTGAGCCTTTCGAGCAGGCTTTTGATCTGGAGCTGCTCGGGGCCGATGCCTTGCAGCGGCGAAAGCGCGCCGCCGAGCACATGGTACAGGCCGTTATACTGCCGCGTCTTCTCGATCGGAAGGATGTTGGTGGCTTCCTCGACCACGCAGATCGTGCGGCGGTTGCGGCCCGAACCGGTGCAGTAGAGGCAGGGATCGACGTCGGTAAGGTTGTTGCAGATTGAGCACTGGTGAACTGTTTCCTTGGCCGCGCGGATCGCGTCGGCCAGCGCCAGCGCCTGCTCGCGGTCGGCCCGGAGCAGGTAAAAGGCGAGCCGCTGCGCCGTCTTCTGCCCGATGCCGGGCAGGTGCTTCAGCTCTTCGATCAATCGGGAAACGGGGGCGGCGAAATCAGGCATCGAGGGCCACTCCGCTTGCGGAGGGGAAACTCAAAACAGGCCCGGAATCTTCAGCAGGTTGCTCATGCCGGGCATGCCGCCCGCCAGGCTTTTCATCTGGTCGGCGAGTGCTTCGTCCACGCGCCGGCCGGCTTCGTTGACAGCGGAGCGAATCAGTTCCTGCAGCATCTCCTGGTCCTTGGCGGCGAAGACCTCGGGTTCGACCTTGACGTCGGTGATCACTTTCTGGCCGTTCATCTTCACCACGACCATGCCGCCACCGGCCGACGCTTCCACCTGGATCGCGTCGATTTGCCGTTGGAGATTCTCCTGCATTTGACGGAACTGGGTCATCATTTGCTGCAAAGCTTTCACTTCCATCGTCAGCTCCCGCCTGCAGGCTTTATCCCGGAAATTCGCCCGCCGAAACGATCGAGCACCGCACGGACCGCTGGATTCCGTTCGAACTCGACGCGCAAATCCCGGTCGCCCCCAGCCTCGGAACCGGAAATTCCCGCCGGGCTTTTGGCCGCTTGCGCCCTGCCGGCCCGGCTCCCACTCAGTTTAACACAGACGCGAAACGACTTGCCGAGCGCCTGGTTCGCAAGAGTACGCAGCTTTTCCATCGGCTCGCGCGCCTGCAACATTTCGGCCAGCGAGCGCTGCTCGGCAGGGAAGTAGAGGTGCAACTCGGCGCCGGAAATCTCCCAGCGAGTCACGTTTTCGAGCAGGGAATCGAGGAATTTCTGCTGCGCCGCGACCAGCGCGCGCACCGCTCGCACCTGTTGCGGCTCCATGCCCACCGTTTCCACTTCGCCGAGTGCACCGTCATCCGCCGCGGTTTCCGGCGCCGGAGCTTGGGGTGAGTGGGTAGGGCCGGGTTTCAAACGCGCCTTTTGCGTCCCGAACTGGCTAAGGGGACCCGCCCCTACGGGCGCGTGATCCGATGGCGCATCTCTTCCCGCCGCGGGCTGGCTAGTGGCATGGTCTTCCGGCTGTGCCGGGGCGTGCGGATGCGCGGCGCTGGCCGACGGGCCACCGGCTGAAGCCGGCGCCACTGTGGCGCGGCCTTCAGGCTGTGCCGCGTCCGTGGCCGCGTATGGCGAAGGCTCCGCTTCCGCCGAAAATCGCCGGCGCGGGCTGCCCGCGGCCGACGGAGGCGTCCGCGAAGGCGTGGCTGCCGGCGCGGCAGCCGGCGTCGAGCCTGTTGCGCGCGGCATGCCCGCCTCGCCGCGCAGCTCGGCGACCAACTCTTCGAGCGGCACCAGCTTCGCCGCGTTCACAAGCCGCAGCAGGCCCATTTCCATGTGAATGCGCGGATCGGGCTGGCGGCGCAGGTCGTACTGCGTCGAAAGCAAAATCTGGAAAAAGCGCGTCAGGTCCTCTTCGCTGAAGCGCGCCGCCTGCGCTTCCAGCCGCGGCCGTTCGTCGGCCGAAGCGGCCACCATGGGCGAATCGGCGCCGGCAACGCGAGCGATCAGCAGGTTGCGCACGTGGCGAATCGCTTCGCGGCAGAAGGAATCGAGATTCTCTCCGCTGGCGACCACCTGCTGCACCAGGGCGAGCGCGCGCTCGGTGGAACCGGAGGCGACGGCTTCCACCAACTCGTCGAGCATCTCCTCGCTCACCACCCCGAGCAGCTCGCGCACCTCGCGGTCGCTGATCGAGCGGTCGCAATAGGCGATCGCCTGCTCGAGTAGCGAGAGGCCGTCGCGCAGGCTCCCTTCGGCCGCGCGCGCAATCACGGCAACCGCGCCCGGCTCGATTTCCAGACCCTCGGCTGCGGTCACGCGTTCGATCGCGCCGGCGATCTCGTTGAAGGAGAGCGAGCGGAAATGGAAGTGCTGGGCGCGCGAGCGGATCGTTTCGGGCAGGTCTTCGGGCGAGGTCGTCGCCAGGATGAAAATCACGCGCTCGGGCGGTTCCTCGAGCGTTTTCAGCAGCGCGTTCGAGGCCTCCTCGGTGAGCTGGTGGGCTTCGTCGAGGATCACCACCTTGTAGCGGCCGGTGGCGGGCGCGTAGCGCACCATCTCGCGCAGCTCGCGGATCTGGTCGATGCCGCGATTGGAGGCCGCGTCGATCTCCATCACGTCGAGCGAGGAGCCGGAGGAGATTTCCCGGCAGCGGTCGCACTCGTTGCACGGCTCGGGCGCCGGGCCCTTCTCGCAATTGAGCGCTTTGGCCAGGATGCGCGCCGTCGTCGTCTTGCCCACGCCGCGGACGCCGGAAAAGATGTAAGCGTGCGCCACGCGATTCGTCCGAATCGCGTTTTGCAATGTCCGTGTGACGTGTTCCTGGCCCACCACGTCGGCAAAGGTCTGCGGCCGCCACTTCCGTGCAATCACCTGATAGTTCATTCGCGTCCTATGAAAGCTCACAGGGGCGTCCGCCAGAAGCGGGCGCCCCTACCGGAGAATTCGTTCGTGTTCGCGGCGGCGAGTTCGGAACCCGCCCCGCGAGGGACCGCGTCCGCGTTTATGAGACCGGATTGAGTCCCGCCCTGCAACAGAAATCGTCCGCGTTCGCAGGGGGGTTGAAACGCGCCTTCCGCGTCCCGGACGGGCTTACGGTACCCGCTCCTGCCAGAGAAATCGTTCCGTTTCCGGGGAAGTTGGAGGAACTTCGGGACATCCACGGCACACGGTTCTGGTCCGCTACCGTTGCTCCCTTCCGGGCCTGGCGGAATTTGCGGGGAAGCGTTGCGCGGAGCCCGAAGTTCCACGTTCGAGAGCCTTCGGATCTCGAAAGCCGAGTCTAGCACAGCCCCCGACACCGACAAAGGCGGCGAGGCTGTGGGGAAACTTTTCCGGCCCTCCCACGCACTCCGTGAGTTTCGGTTCTGGAACCTGGGCCGCACTTGCGGGCGGCGGCTGGCGACGGCGTGCGCTATGCTCAAAAAAGGAATTCCTCCGCTATCCACAGCGCCAAATACGCCCCCATCAGGGCCAGGAGGAAGTGATGAGGCGGAGTGTATCGATTGCCGCCGTGGCGCTTGTGGTGATGGGTCTGCTGGCCTGTTTGCCCGCCTACGGTAAGTCCACCATCCGTGTGATGAAGGGAACGGAAATCCATCTGGTGCTCCTCAATGGTTTGAGCACCACCCTCAACCGCGACGGAGATCCTTTTGAAGCCATGCTGTCGGCGCCGGTTTTTCTCGGCAACCGGCTGCTTTTGCCGGCCGGCACCCGCGTTCAGGGCGTCGTTGCCCGTGTCTACGGTCCCAAGCGGTTCAACCTGTTCCGCGGCCAGGCGGCCATGGTGCTCGAATTCAGATCGATCGAGCTCGGCGGCGTCCGGATTCCGTGCCAGATGAGCATTCTCTCGATCGAGAAGAGCGGAAACGATCCGTCCCGGCGCAAGGACCTGAAAACCGTCGAGGGCTCGATCGTGCAGGAGAAACCGAACATCAAGGGCGATATCGAAACTGCCGCGATTGGCGTCGGTGGCGGCTCGCTCGTCGGCGCCATCTTCAGCCACGTGGTTCGCGGCCTGGCGCTCGGCGCTGCCGGCGGCGCGGCCTACGTGCTCATCCGCAAGGGCAAGAACGTCCGGCTGCCCGCGCAGACCGGCTTTCGCGTTCGCCTCGACACGACGATCACTTTCCCGGCCTCGCTACTCAACGGCACCGTGACGCAATCAGCGGTAGGGCGGTAAGGAGAGCCCCGGAGAACGGCAACGGCCTGCGTGGCTGGCGCCGTGCGGGTCCGCGCGTGGTCGTGTGCGGTGCAGCAGCGCGGCATTTGTCCCTCCGCCGGGCGAAAGCGCACAGCCAGGATTGGCTGTGCTACGGGAACCCAGCGTGTCGCCGCAGCTGCAAGCCCTGCCTCCGCCCGCTCTGCCGCCGCATTTTTTCCTCCCCTCCCGGCAAGAGAGAAAAGCGCCCAGCCAGGATGGCCTGCGCTACTGACGCACGGACGGTGTGCGGGGGCGCCGGGAGCGCATGAGGAAGGGGCTGAACCCGGCGAAGGTTTTGGTAGCACAGCCAATCCTGGCTGTGCATGGTTCCCGACCTCGTACTGCCTGCCAAGACGACTCAGTGTTTGCCCTGCTGCTTGCCCTTGAGCCGTGCCTCGCGCTGGAAATGGCGGTAGAGGCTGGTGCGGCCGATGCCGAGGATTTGCGCCGCGCGGACGCGATTACCGGCGCAGAAATCGAGCACGCGGGCAATGTGCTGGCGGCGAACCTCCTCGAGAGACACCGGCCGCCAGGTGTCGTCGAGTTCGAGCGCGGCCGGGTGCGGATTCTGCAGGTGCGGCGGCAAATCGGCGATGTCGACGAAATTCGACTCGGTGGTCAGGCAGGCGCTCGAGATCACGTTTTCCAGTTCGCGCACGTTTCCCGGCCAGTGATAGCGCAGCAGCACCGCCTGCGCCCGCCGCGTCAGCCCGCGAATCGTTTTCCCGTACGCCTGGTTGTACTTTTTGAGGAAAAACTGCACCAGCAGCAGCACGTCCTCGATCCGCTCGACCAGGCTCGGAACGCGGATTTCCAGCGTCGAAAGCCGGTAGAAGAGGTCTTCACGGAATCGGCCAGCCATCACTTCCGAGCGCAGTTCGCGATTGGTGGCCGCGATCAGCCGCACGTCCACCTGGCGCACCTCGGGCGAGCCGACGCGCTGGATTTCCCGGTTTTCGATCACGCGCAGCAGCTTCGACTGCATCCCGAGCGACATCTCGCCAATCTCGTCCAGGAAAACAGTGCCGCCGTTCGCGTATTCGAACAGGCCCGCCCGCGTGTCGGTGGCCCCGGTGAACGCCCCGCGCACATGGCCGAAGAGCTGGCTTTCGAGCAGCGTATCGACCAGCGCCGAGCAGTTGCACACGGCGAACCGCTGCGCCGCCACCGGGCTCAGCTTGTGCAGCGCCCAGGCCACTAGCTCCTTGCCGCTGCCCGTCGGCCCCACCACCAGCACGTTGCGGAAGTGGCGCGCAATCTTCTGCACCCGCTCGAAGACGTCGATGATCGCCGGACTTCGCCCGACGATCCCGTGAAATTCCAGATGCGAGAGCAGCCGGTCTTCCAGGTCGCGAATATTGGCGCGCCGGCCGAATTCCTCGCCCAGCCGCTCGAGCGTGCGCTCCAGCCGCAGCCAGTCGATCGGCCGCGTCAGAAAATCGTAGGCGCCCTGCTTGATCGCCGCGACCGCCTCCTCGATCGGCTTGCTGTGGCCCAGCAGGATGACGTAAGCGCCTGGATCGATCTGGAGCGCCCGCTCGAGAAATTCAAGCCCTTGCATCCCGTCCAGCCCCATTTCGGCCAGCACCACGCGGTTTTGTCCCGAGCCGATCCGTTCGAGCGCTTCCTGCGGGCTCGCGGTAGTGAACGCCGGATAGCCCATCCGCTCCAGGTTTTCCCCGAGCGAATCGGCATCCTGGATTTCGCACCCCACGACGCAAACCGATAGCGTGCGTCGCCCCGTCAATGGAATTCGTCCTTCAGCGATGAGTGTCATAGGCGGAAGGGAATGGCACGCGGTGTTCCATATGGGCAGGCTGTCGCAAAACCGGTCACCGCATGGCCGATGTGAAACAGCTAACCGAACCCGGCACATTCACTTAGCCTGCTCCGGCGCAATGCTGCCAGCAGGAGGCCGCGCCACGCGACAGCCCAGCCACGGCTCGTCGCCGCGTTCTGCTTCGGAACAATCTGTTTCAAAGGGAAACAACCCGCTCCTCACCGGATGGCCGGGCCGAGCGGGTTTGTGTAGCGCCACCCTTTAGGGTGGCATGTTGTGGAAGTGTAGGGGCGGAAAAAGAGGGTGGGCTGAACGCTCGCCTCTACATAGCCATTCCCTGGCGTGTGAAAAACGCCGCTAGGGGAATTCCGCCGCCTCGTTCGGGCCAACGGCTTCTTCCTTGGACGACTGGCGCCGACGTAGCTTCCGCAAAATCACCCGGCTCAACTCGGCGCCTTCGGCCGAAGTCACCTCCACGATGCGGTAGGCGACCGGAAACGTGGGATAGCGCACGCGCGTGTCGGTGAGCCGCAGGAAAACGAGCAAGCCGGCGCGGACCGGGTGATGCAGATAGACTGCACGCTCCCGCGGCGGATTCAGCTCGAGGATCGTCTTCTCGACGAAAAAGCTTTCGCGCACGTCCCAGCCGGAGACTTCCACACGGTAATCGTTCAGTGAGGGTCGCGAGTCCATCAGGAATGCCTGCGCCGGCTCTTGCAGTCGATATGCCAAAGCCGGCCAGCGTTTTCGGTGGGTTGCGAGTCCTCGAAATGCGGCCTGTTACGCGGTGAAACAGATGTTGTGAAACGAATCGTCCCCGCCCCGCTCGCCGGCCTTTTGTGCCGCTCATTTCAGCTCCCGGTGTGGCCGTCGCGGTCGCCCGTGTTTCGGAAAAGTGCTATAAATTTCCCATTCGAAAATTTCTGTGGGCAGGAGCGACTGATGGCAGCATCCATCCCGGAACAGTATCTCGACCTCATCAACACCAAGAAAGCTTTTGCTCAACTCGCCACGCTGATGCCCGACGGCTCGCCGCAGGTCACGCCGGTCTGGCTCGATCTGGCCGATGGGTTCGTGCGCGTCAATTCGGCGCGGGGACGCCAGAAGGATTACAACATGCGCCGCGAGCCGCGTGTCGCGCTCTGCCTGATGGACCCCGACAATCCCTATCGCTACCTGGAAATCCGCGGCCGCGTGGTCGAGGTGACCGAGCAGGGCGCCGACGCCCACATCGACCTCCTGGCCAAGAAATACCTCGGCGCCGATAGCTATCCTTTTCGCCAGAATGGCGAAGTCCGCGTGATCTATAAAATCGAGATCACCCGCGCCTACGGCCACGGATAGCGCCGGAACGCCCCCAACGCTTTTCCTGGCACAGGCAATCCTGCCTCGGCGTTTTTGATGGAGAGGTGTGCCGGAAAAACAGGCGCGAGGCAAGCCGTGCCCTGGTGGTGACCCCGGGTGTATTGCCCTGCAGAAAACCACGCTCGGGCAGAGGCTATCCGTGATAGGCTTGAGCCGTCTTGGAGGCGCCCGTGCGTTTCCGGCTGCCCAGCCTCGTCCTTCCCGCATTCTTCCTGACGCTTGCCGCGGACACCCTTGCGCCCGCACACGCCGCCACGCTCCGCCAGTGGCAAGATCGCGGGCTCCGTATCCACACGCCGCCGAAATCTTCCCACTGGCCCACGGATCCGGCGATCCGGGTCGAGGAGAAAACACAAAGCAGGAAGATCGTCTACAAGGTGACGCCGGTCTATCCGGCCATCGCGAAAACGGAAGGCATCCGGGGGACGGTCAGGCTGCGCGCCTTCATCGACACGCAGGGCAATGTGCAGGCATTGCAATACCTTTCCGGACCACCGCTCCTGGTGCCCGCAACGTTGCGCGCGGTCAGGCGGTGGGAGTACAAGCCGACTTTCCTGAACGGCAAGCCGGTCAACGTGGAAACGACGATTGACGTCACCTTCGGCCTGCCCGAGAGGGCAAACGTTCAGGTGCAGTCCGGGAACGCGTTGCCGAGGCTGATTCATCGCGTGCTGCCAAAGTATCCGCCCGAGGCCAAAGCCAGGGGAATTCAAGGGCAGGTGTTGCTGAGCGCCGTCATCCGCAAGGACGGCCACGTCGAAATTCCGAGGACAGTTTCCGGAGATCCGATTCTCGCAAAAGCGGCGATCGAAGCCGTGCGACAGTGGGTTTGCGAACCGGTCCTGATAAATGGGAAGCCTGTAGAGGTCCGGACGACGGTCACCGTTCTTTTCACTCTGTCGAGGCACAAGAAAGCAAAGGAGGGCCAAAAGTGAAATCGACATTCGTTTCTTTTGCCGTGAGCTTGCTGCTCGTTTGCGCGACGCCGGCGCTTGCGCGCCAGGGCGCCGCATCATCGTCTGCCGCGAATTCGCAGGAACAAGCGCGCGTCATTCCTGGACCTTCGACAGCGGGGCAGGCGGCGTTGGTCCACTTGGTCACACCGGTCTATCCGAAAGCGGCGATCGCGAAGGGCATCCAGGGAACGGTTTACTTCGACGCCGTGATCGGCCCAGCCGGCCACGTGAAAAAATTGAAATTGCTATACGGCAATGCCATGCTGGCCAAGGCTGCCGAGCCGGCGATTCGCCAGTGGGTGTACAAACCGACCAAGGTCAACGGCCAACCGGTCGGGGTTGAGACAACTGTCAACGTCCGGTTTGAGTTGTCCAAGCAAGCGACGGCCAAAGCGAAGCCGGCCAAGCCTGCCAAGGCCAAGGAGACGCACGAGTGAGATTTCGCCCTGTTTTTTGCGCCAGCGCGCTGCTGTTTGCTTTCGGAACGCCCGCGCTGGCGCACCCGGGCCGGAGCCAATCGCCCGCCTCGAATTCGCAACAGCAACAGCAGAAGCAGCAGAAGCGCGTCATCAAAGTCCCGATGAAGGTGATCTACGCCAAGCTCCTGCACTCGGTCCCGCCCGTCTATCCGCCCGCCGCCAAAGCGAAAGGCATTCAGGGCACGGTGGTGCTGGCCGGCATGGTAGGCATCGACGGCCGCGCGACCGACTTGCGGCTCGTCTCCGGTCCGCGCGCCCTGGCCGGCGCGGCAATGGCCGCCGTGCGCCAGTGGGTTTTCCAGCCAGCCACTTTCGACGGCAAGCGGAGGCCGGTGCCCTGGACGTTCCACCTGAATTTCGAGCGGCCGGCGAAAAAAGAGGTCACGAAGCGAATTCGGGTGAGCAGGCAGGAGATGACGGGCAACCTGGTGCGCCAAGTCGCTCCCGTCTATCCGGCCGCGGCCGAGCAAAAGGGCATCCATGGCAAGGTGGTGCTACGCGCGCTCGTGGGCAAAGACGGCCACGTGCTCAAGCTAAGCCGCGTATCCGGAAACCTGATCCTCGCGAAAGCGGCCATCGCGGCCGTGCGCCAGTGGGTCTACCGGCCGACTCTGGTGGATGGCGAGCCCGTTGACGTCCACATGACCGTCACGGTCAATTTCGCGTCGACCCCGCGCCGATAGCCGCTCCGCGCAAGGAAATGTGGATCGCCGACGCACACCGGGACGGCGATGCCGAAGCCCGCGTCGTTCCGCGCCGCCAAAATTGGGTTGACACCGCTTCGCAGCCTTCATAGCATCGCCAACCCGATGCCATCGCTCACGAAATCCCCATATCCCCTGGCGCGAGCGGCCACGCCGCTTGCCGCCGCGATCCTTTTCCTGGCCGTTTTCGCCGCCGTCCCGCGCCTCCGCGCGCAGCAGCCGGCCGCTCCGCAGGGCATACCGCGCTTCGCCTTGCCCGCGAGCGGGGCCGCGTGGCGCTCCACGGCTTTCTCCCGAAAATATTTCGACGTCACTGGCCATCGCTCGGCGGTTCTCGGCTGGCAAAACGGCCGCTTCGAAGCCTGGCTCTACCCGATCAAGGTTCTGCAGGATTTCCATCTTGAATTCCAGCTCCAAGGCATGCTCGAGCCGGTGAAGGGCGATAGCCTGATCACGCAGCTCATCACGCGGCCCGAATCCACCACGCTCGTCTACGTCGATCCTGCCTTCACCGTCCGTGAAACGATTTTCACGCCCGCCGGCGAGCCGGCAATCGTGCTCCTGCTCGACGTCGATACGTCGAAGCCGATCACGATCAAGGCGCTTTTCGCTCCGGATTTCCAGCCGATGTGGCCGGCGAGCTTTGGCGGCCAATATAGCTACTGGGTGAAGCGCGACAAGGCCTTCGCGCTCACCGACGCCACCAACCTGCCCACCGCGCTCGTCGGCTCGCCCGCCGCAACCGCCTACACCGAATTCGTTGGCCATCGCCTGGCCAGCGGCGAAACGGAATTCGATATGCGCGTCACGCCCGCCGAGGCGCGCTCGTCGCTGATTCCGGTGGTGATGTCGCTCGGCCTGAAAAACCTGCGGCAGGCCGAATCCGTCTACGCGAGCGTGCTGCACGATATCCCCGCCCTTTACGACGCTCGCGTCGCTGCCGCGCGCCGTTTCCTCGCCCGCACCACGAGCATCGAAACGCCCGATCCCGTCTTCAACCGCGCCTGGCTCTGGGCCAAGCTCTCGCTCAACGCCGGCTGGGTCTGCCATCCGGGCCTTGGCTGCGGCCTCGTGGCCGGCTACGCGCCTTCCGGCTCGAGCCAGCGGCCGGGATTCGACTGGTGGTTTGGCGGCGATGCACAGATGAACAGTTGGGCGCTGGAGGATTATGGCGATCTTGCCGGCGCACGCCGCGCGCTCGCGTTCCTGGAACGGCACCAGCGCGCCGACGGCAAGATGATGCACGAGATGACCCAGAGCGTCGACCTGGTCGATTGGTTCCACAAATACAATTTCGCCTACTACCACGCCGAAACCACCCCGATGTACCTCTACGCGCTCGACCAGTATTGGCGCCGCACCGGTAACCGGAAATTCCTCGCCCAGTTCTGGCCCTCGGCGAAAAAGGCCTACGGCTACTGCCTCACCACGCTCGATCCCGACGGCCTGATGGACAACACCAAGGCCGGCCTCGCCGCCGTCGAGGTCGGCGTCTTGCGCGACAAGGTGGTCAAGGACGTCTACCTCGAAGGCTTCTGGATCGCCGGCCTTGGTGCGATGCATGACATGGCCACCGCCATGGGCGACGCCCAACTTGCCGCTGATGCCTCCACGCGCCTCCGCCGCGCCGAGCATTCGATCGATGCCCACTGGTGGAATGCGAAAACCGATACGCTCGCTTTCGGCCTCACCGCCAGTGGCCGCCAGGCCTCGTTCGATGGCAGTTGGCCTGCGGTCATGCTGGCGCTGGCGCCACACGCGATCGGCGCGCAGCACGCTTTCGAAGCCACGGCCGCCTTCGCACGCCCCGATCTTTCCACCGACTGGGGCTCGCGCTGGCTCTCAAACACGAATCCGCTCTACGACCCGCTCAGCTACAACAACGGCAGCGCCTGGCCTTTCATCAGCGGCCTGGTGGCCCTCGCGCAGTATCGCCACGATCAGCCGCTCGCCGGCTTCGCCACCTGGAGCGCCATCGCGCAGCTCACCGGCATCGAAAAGCCCGGCGCGCTGCCCGAGCAGATGACCGGCAACCGCTACATTGCGCAGGCGCGCGCCGTGCCGCACCAGCTCTTCTCCTCGATGGGAGTGGTCGTGGCGCTGGTTCGCGGCGTCCTCGGGCTCGATGCCGATGCGCCGCAAGGCCGGCTCGATTTCCGCCCCGCGCTGCCGACCAATTGGCCCTCTCTGAAGTTTTCGAAGTTTGCTTTTGGCGCGCACAGCCTGAGCGGCGAAATCAGCCAGTCGCGCTCGACGCTGAGCCTCGATCTCGACGACGCTTCCGCCCAGCCGCTCGCCGTCGATTTCGCGCCGGCGCTGCCCTGGGGCGCCCGCGTCATGCGTGTGCTGGTCGATGGCCATCCGACTGAATTTCACCAGGAGAATTCGACCGCGCTTTCCCGCGTTGCGGTTCGTTTTCGCTTCGTGCGCCACGCCGATGTCGCCATCGAATTCACCGGCGGCATCGCGATCGTTCCCGCCGTCCCGCATCCTCAGCCGGGCGATCGCACCGAGCAGCTCAAGATTCTCCGCGTCGAGCAGAAAATCGATCCGTCGGGCCACGGCGAAATCGCGCTGTCCGTCGCCGGCCGCGGCGGCCGCACCTACGCCCTCGACGCGTATACCCGCCTTTCGTCCATCTCCGCCGAAGGCGCCACTCTGGAAAAAACGCCCAGTGGCATTCGCCTGAAAATTCCGTTTGAGGGGTCCGGCTATGTCGAACGAACGATCCGCCTTCGTTTCTGAAACTCCGCTGCACAATCGCCCGGTCTTGTGTAGCGCCGCCCTTCAGGGCGGCACGAAGTCGTATAGGTGTGAAATAGCTAGCGAGCCGAAGCACCCCGCCGTGCAACCACGCCGGTTTCCCAAGCTCGGCCGCATTCGCGCCGTGCCGAGCTGTTTGCTTGCCGCGCTGCTCCTTTGCCTTTGCGCCGTCGCCGCTCGTGCCCAGACGCCCGATCACCTCAACGCCACCATCCACGATCCCGTCTACACCACCTACGCCGCGCCGATGAGCCGGTCGGAATATTTCGTCGACGAGGGCTACCATCTCAACGACTACACGCCCGGCCGCGCCGTCAGCTATACCACCGACACCGCCGGCGATTTCGGCATCGTCTGGCAACTCGGCAAGGCCGTCGCCTCGCACATCGGCTCTTTTGCAGCGAAACCGATCCTCCGCCGCTCCTTCACCGATATCGCCCAGCTCGACTACCGCCCGTTCCCCTCGGTCCGCGTGCGCGAAACGTTCGTCGTCTACAGCTCGCGCCTGGCTTTCGTCGACGTCGAAATCACCAATGCGAGCGGCCACGCGGCGCCGCTCGTCGCCAACGTCTGGTATCAGCGCCCCGATCCGGTCACCGGCGCCGCGTGCGTCGGCCGCAGCATGGTCACCTTCGCCCATATCGAGCCCGCCAAACTCTGGTTCGAGACGCCGCAGCCCCGCTACGACCCCAATTTTCACGATGTGCTCCTCGCGAGCCTTCCGGCGTCCTCTGCCGGCGGCTTTGTCCGCGCCCGCGCGCTCGACGCCATCGCCGCGCGCGAGCCGCTGAACGGGAAGATTTCCGGCAGCCTTCGCGGCATCGCGCTCGCGGTTCGCCTCACTGTGCCGGCCCATGGCCGCCGCGATTTCCGCATTGTGCGCGGCGTCGCTCCCGCGTCCCAGCCCATCGCCGCGCTCGAAAGCAGTGCACGTGCGCTTCTCACGCAACCGGTTGCCCCGCTCATCGCGCAGGCCTGGGCGCAATACCGCCGCATTCCGCGGCTGAAACTCCCCAGCCCCGCGTGGCAGATGGTCTATTGGAGCGCGTTCACCTTGGTGCGCCAGCAGATGATGCCGCCCGCCGGCATGGCGCATTACAACTACTACGTCTTCTCCCGTGAACCCACCTGGGACTGGGGCCACGAGGGCCAGGTGTTCCACGAAAGCCTCTCGATGCTCGCCTACGTCTACATGAACCCGCTGAGCGCCGAGGGCTCCCAGCGCGTTTTCATGGGGCGCCAGGCGCCTTCCGGCTATATCGGTTACCGCGTCGGTCCCTACGTCACCCAGACCTATCCCTACAAGGGCGAGCGCACCACCTCCGCCCCGTTCTTCTCGTGGACGAACTGGGAAATCTACCAGGTCTCCCACGACCGCAAATTCCTCGCCCAGGCCTATCGCTCCGGCTCCGCCTTCGCCAATTACATCCTCCGCACGCGCGACAAGGATCACGACGGCTTCCTCGAATGGGGCGGCAACGCCATGCTCGAATGCGTCCGCGACAGCCAGGACGTCATCTGGCACCTCTTCGGCGATACCGACGATTCGCCCAGCCGCGTCAAAGCCCTCGATCTCATGTCGATGATGGTGATGGAAACGCGCTCGCTCGCGCATATGGCCACCGCGCTCGGCCATCCTGCCCAGGCTCGCCGCTGGCAGCAGCGCTCCGATCGCCTCGCCGATCTCGTCCGCACGCGCATGTGGGATCCGAAGACCGGCTTCTTCTACAATCTCGCGCGCGACACCGGCACCTTCACCACCGCCGGCGGCATCAGCCTGAAGCGGAAAGAGATCATCGGCTTCTTGCCGCTCTGGGCCGGCATCGCCACCAAGGCCCAGGCCGCCCGCCTTGTCCAGCACCTTACCGATCCCCGTGAATTCTGGCGCCGCTTCGGCGTTCCCACCCTTTCGGCCGACGATCCCTATTACCAGCCCCACATCAAGCAGTGCTGCCAGTGGAATGGCGCCGTCTGGCTGCTCTGGAATTACCTCGTCTTTCGCGGCTTGCTGCGCTACGGCTACCGCTCCCAGGCCCGCGAGCTCGTTCGCCGCGACATGGCCGCCGTCACCTACCAGCTCGACCGAAACCACCGCTTCCGGGAGTCCTACAGCCCCGATTTCACCGTCCTCCATTCCCCGAAAAACTACATCTGGGACTCGATCCTCGCCCGCATGATGATCGATCTCTACGCCCCTCCCGGCACCCGCTAGCGCGTGCTCTTCGCATGCCGCTTGATTGCCCTTGAAAAATCGCTGGGAAGGTTTGTGTAGCGCCGCCCTTCAGGGCGGCACATTGCCGAGAGGAGCGACGACGCCCGCCGGAATCTGCGTGACAACCCAATCCTTTCCCGAGGGTACGACTTCTGCTCGCGAGGGCACGGCTTCAGCGGTGCCGTAGATCTGCGGCAGCAAAGCGGCTCAAGCCGCTGAGGCCCAGTTGCCACGCAGACTCTTCAGCGCGTCAGGTTACCGAGAGGATCGAGCAGGCAGCCGAATCCTCACTGGCACCCCGGCCCCGTGCGCCGGCGCCTCGCTTTTTCCCAGTTCGCTGTGAATTCTCAGGGGGCGGCGCGACGCTACCCGCTATCAGCCAAAGTCGGAACAGAGTCGGAAGAGCTCACGCTTGGGGCAGGGAAGACCATCCCCGCAAAAGAGCGTTGGCTCCGGGGCCTGGACTCGAACCAGGATAGCCAGATCCAAAGTCTGGTGGCCTGCCAATTAGCCGACCCCGGAAAGGAATCGAAATCCGGAAACAACGGCTGCGAAACACGGGCCGTGCCGCCGGCCGGCACATACCCGCCGAAATTCGCCGGAGAACATGATACCGGAACTTTCTGTTCTCCGCCTTCTCCGCTCGCGAATTTCGCGAGCCGCCTGCCGCCGGCCACAAAACTAGCTTCCCGCATCCGGTCTCGAACGAACGCGAGCTTGCCTGCCTTTCGGCACCCGTTTTCTCGCCCCATTCCTCCGTGCGAGCACCCCTTGTGTCGGTCAGCCGGAATTACGAAGAAGGCTTTCCGCAGGAAAAACTCCTGGCCCGGTTGTTTGGAAGGGTCGAACGAAAAAATCAGGGCGATCGCAAGTTGCGCGGCCCGGTCTCGCTTGTCGCTTCTTTCCGCAGGTCCGGGCCGCTAGCGAATACGCACATCGATTTCGGCCGTCAGCGGGCCTTCTTCGATCTCCCCGCCGTAAAGGAGGCAGTCGCGGATTTCACGCTTCTTTTCCTCCCAGAGCCTTGACCATAAAATGGCCTTTTTTTTAAGAATGCGCTCTTCGGCGAGGTCGGCCTGCGTGACGAGCCTTTTCTGATGAAACTGTAGAACCTTTTTCATGGCCCCCCTCGTGGGGCCGTTCTGCCATTTCCCGGGCCGTGCGGGCAAAATCTTCTGCCTGCTTCGTTACCTCCTGGTAAGTACCAAGACCCCCGTTTTTCGGGTCCGCCGCCCCGCTCCGCCTCTTGCCCGGCGGCTGCGCTTCCCAGTTCACCAGGGTTTGCGAATCGCCGGCCCGTTCCATCTGCTTCATCGCCCAGGTCAGCAGCCGTTCGGAAAGGTTGCTGACCGTCCGGCCCTCGCGCCGCGCCTGTTCCTGCAGCGCCCGTTTCAGTTCGGGAAGGCCCATCACGCCGATGTTTACCCGCAGTTCTCTCATCGCTTCCCGAAGAGCACTCTACTAGAACTGGTTTACTGGGCAAATCCCTTGACAAGATTAATGTCCTGTTGTGTTATTCATGCCATTAATTAACTGGCTATACCACGTACCGCACGTACGCGCCCGCCTTGCCTCCCACCCACAGGTGGAAAGCTTCCTCGGCCACGCGCTGCTCGATCCGGTTGTTCCGCTCGATCAGGTCCACCACATCCGTGCCCGCTTTCGCCGTCGCCAGGTCCACTTCGTTCGAGGGCGATTTCGGCAGCAGCCGCACCCTCGGCACCGACTGGCTCAGCACCGCGATGATCGACTGCCCGAACGCCTGGTAAATATTGGTGACGAACTCGTACCGCGGCAGGTCCTCGAGCGAGGTTTCGTCGCTCACCTTCTGCTCGAAGGGCAGGTGCCAGTTCTGGTCCCTGTCGTTCCACCACAGGTACAACAGCCCGCGCCAGAAATAATGCGCCTGCTTGACCTGTCGGATCTCCTGCCGCCGCGCCGTCTCCGATTCTTCCCCGATTCGGCTCACCAGGTCCCGCAAGGTGTTCTGCAGCTCTTCGGGAAGCTGCTCGTTGTTCGGTCCGTAGGGATGCGGTTCGCCGCCCTCGGCCAGGGCCTGAGCGTCCGGCCCCTCTGCCGCCGTCACGTCTCCGCGCGGCAATACTGGCTGTCCCTGCTCGGGGATCGGCGTGCGGTCAGGCGGGTCCTGCGCCGTCAATTCGCTGAAGGAATGGGTGTTGGAAAATGGATTGGTCGACACGGTCTCTCGAAAGCCCGCGTCCCAGAGTTGCAGGACGGGACGGAACGCCGCCACTTCTCTTCCGGGCGCCAGCTGCTCGCAAATGCCCGGGCAGAGACCACGCGCAGGCGGGCTCGCCTTTCCATCGCTCTCTTGCCGCTGCCATTTCCGCGGCCGGAGCCTTCATCCCGAAGCTTCCATCGCCTCGTGACAGCAGTATGAATCTCATATCTCCCGCCCCGTTTCCACACCACCCCCTACGTAAACTTCCTCTGAAAAAAATCTCCCGCGCTTGCTTCCCAATCACGCCCGATTGTCCCCCGTCCGCGCTTTTGCTAGTCTGAAGGGGCCTTTTGCGGTGTCTCGCTCTTCGGTTTCGGGCCTCCACGCGCCCGGCCCTGCAGCGCCGCGATCGCGAGGAGAGGTGTCCGAGTGGCTGAAGGAGCACGCTTGGAAAGCGTGTAGCCTGGTAACGGGCTCGCGGGTTCGAATCCCGCCCTCTCCGCCATCTCCTGCCTTGGTCCGGCCTGCGGCGCCTGCCAACTGAATTTCCATCTCTTTTCGTGTCCGCCGCTTACCCGTTTTCATGCTCCCCGAAGCTCAAAATTTGTCTTTTTGCCTCTCCTGGGCCCCCGGCAGCCCAAAGTCCGGCTCAAAAAATCTGCTTTTTGCCCCCTGGTGGCGTCGCTAAGTCATTGTTAAAAAATCACTTATAGAAACATCGACATGCCGCCCCGAACTGAAACTTTTCTTCTTTCTTTCGCATCTGAATATACGTATCCTAGTGGAGCCCTCAGGCTAGGTTCTCTCTTACACCGGCGGAACGGTTCGAAATTACTGTCAGAGTGGGACAACGGGATTACGCGGTGAGATGGGCGGGCTGAGGCATACTCTGCAATACTTCAGGAGAGGCATAAGTGTTAGAACTCGAGGATAAGCTCGAAGAGGGGAATCGCCTGCTCGGCGTTGACGAACAGGAAGACCTCCATTACGACCGGGAGCCGGGACTCGTCGAGGCTGATAGTGTTGACGCCGAGGACGAACTCGAAGCTCCCATCGCGGCAGCTCGCACCGAATTCACCGAGGATCCGGTGCGCGTGTATCTGCGCGAAGCGGGTGCTGCTCGTCTGTTGACCCGGGAAAAAGAAGTTGCCATTGCCAAGCGGATTGAGCGCGGCCAGCTCCAGGTTCTCAGAGTCGTCTCCCGCGCTCCGCTCGTCTGGAACGAATTGCTTGCCGCAGCCGAGGATCTCCGGGAGCACCGCCGCTCGGTTCGCGATCTGGTGCAGTTCGATGAAGAGGAACTGACCGAGAAGAAGCTCGAGAAGAAAACGCAGCAGACGCTGCGCATCCTCGAGCGGATCGCCGAGCACCGCCAGCTCGTCCAGCAGCTCGCCTCGCGGCTTGCTCGCGTGCCGAAGTCCAGCACGTCGCGCCGTCGTGTGGCCCGCTACCGGCTCGCTCGCCAGGTGGTCGAGACCAGCCGCCTCGTGCGTTCGCTCGACTTCACCCCGAACGAGCGTGCCCGCTTGGTCGGCTTGCTCGAGCGCACGGCCGAACAGTCCTTTCACCTCGAGCAGGGCATCCGGCAAGCCGAACGTCGCGCCCGCCAGTCGAAGGGCGAGAATGCTGTGGAAGCCCGGCGTGAGCTCCGCCAGCTCCGTGAGGAATATAAGGACCTCGAGGCCCGCACCGGAACCACCCCCGTTCATCTCCAGCGTGCCCTCGCCCGCGTCAAGCAGGGCGAAGCCCAGGCCATGCAGGCCAAGAAGGAGCTTACCCAGGCCAACCTGCGCTTGGTGGTTTCGATCGCCAAGAAATATTCCCAGCGCGGCCTGCACCTGCTCGACCTGATTCAGGAGGGCAATATCGGCCTGATGCGTGCCGTCGACAAATTCGATTGGCGCCGTGGCTACAAGTTCTCCACCTACGCCACCTGGTGGATCCGCCAGGCGATCACTCGCGCCATTGCCGATCAGGCCCGCACCATCCGCCTGCCCGTCCACATGGTCGAGACTCTGAACAAGGTCGCTCGCACCTCGCGTGAACTCGAGCAGAAGATGGGTCGCGCGCCCAAGGCGGAAGAGATCGGCCGCCGGCTCGGCCTCAAGACCTCGCAGGTCCAGCAGGTCCTCAAGGTCGCCCGTCAGCCGCTCTCGCTCGACGCCCCGATCGGCGAAGACGATACGCGTCTGGGCGATTTCATCGAGGATAAGGAAGTGCTCTCGCCCGCCGATCGCGTGGTCGAGCGCAGCCTCAAGGAAGAGACTGCCGCGCTGCTCAAGACGCTCACCCCGCGTGAGGAAAAGGTCATGCGCCTGCGCTACGGCCTCGACGACGGCCAGGAGCGTACGCTCGAAGAGGTCGGCGAATCCTTCGGCCTCACCCGCGAGCGCATCCGCCAGATCGAAGTCCAGGTCCTGCGCCAGCTCCGCAACCCGAACCGTTCCGGCAAGCTCCGCGCCTTCCTGCGCAGCAACTAACCGCCGCCGGTAACAGAAACACAATCAGGGGCACGTTGCCACGCGTGGCAGCGTGCCCCGTTTTCGTTGCCCCCACCCCTGTCGCCCTTCTGGCCGCGGCCTTTCTTCAATCTGAAATCTCAAATTTGAGATTCCCTTTTCCTGTCATGCTGGGCGAAGCCTCTGGCGACGAGCGCAAGGCGCGCACCGAGTCCCGAAGCAGGCTGTCAGGAAGCATCCCGATTGCTTCGAGTTGACGTCCCCAATCCTCGCATGCTCTCGTTTTTGCCAGCTTTAAAGCTTGTACCCAATCCGCCGCAGGAACTCCTTCCGCTTCGCCACGTCCTGCTCTTTTTCCACTCCCTTCGGCGGGTATCCGTCCACCACGCCGACCACCCCGCGTCCCTGCTCCGTCTTCGCCACCAGCACCTCCAGCGGATTTGCCGTCGCGCAGTAGATCCCGCACACCTCCGGGCATCGCTGGATCCGTTCCAGCACGTTGATCGGGTAAGCGTTCTTCAGCATCACGACGAAGACGTGTCCGGCGCCGATGGCCAGCGCGTTCTCGACAGCCACTTTTTTCATTTGGTCGTCGTTTCCTTCCACTCTCACCAGGCACGGCCCCGACGCTTCGTTGAAAGCCACGGCAAACCAGCTCGCCGGCACTGTGTTGATCAGCGCTTCGTAGATGTCCTCGGCCGTCTTGATGAAATGGCATTGCCCAATGATGATGTTCGCGTCTTCCGGAATGTTCATGGGTACCGATTCGATGTCCATGGCGCGCCTCGCAGTGAAAATGTGCGGTTCGCGGCCATCGTATCACGCCCGCATGGCACGGGCACTCCTGCCCGCGCGTTGCTCTGCCACCACTATCCCAGGCGGTTCATTGTAGGGGCGACGCATGCGTCGCCCGACCCGGCCGGTCCCGCCCTGTGGCCTCATCGACGCCCCCGGCTTTCTTTCCTCCGTCTATTGTGTTTTGATTTTCCTTTAACAATGCAGAGGCGGTTTTAGAGCCCGCCCCTGCCACGCGGGCCAAAGGAGGGGGAATGAATCGCTGGAAGAATCGCTGGGCTGTGATCACCGGCGCGAGCGCCGGCATCGGCTGGGCTCTCGCCGAACAGCTCGCCGTCGGCGGCGCGAAGCTTGTTCTCACCGCGCGCCGTCGCGACCGCCTCGATCAGCTCGCCGAAAAGCTCGGCGCCGATCATCACGCGACGGTCGAGGTTTTCCCGGTCGATCTTGCCAAGCCCGGCGCCGCCGCCGAACTCGTCGCTTTCACCCACGGGAAGGGAATCGAAGTCGATCTGCTGATCAACAACGCCGGCTTCGGCGCCTACGGCGAATTTCACAAGCGCTCGCTCGACCGGTTTCGCGACATGGTCCAGGTCAACGTCTCCGCCGTCGTCGAGCTCACTCACCGCTACCTTGCCGGCATGATCGAGCGCCGCTGCGGCGACATCATGATCGTCGCTTCCACCGCCGCCTTCCAGCCTGTTCCTTATATCTCCTGCTACGCCGCGACCAAAGGTTTCGATCTGCTCTTCGCCGAGGGCCTCGCCGAGGAGGTGCGCCGCTACGGCATTCGCGTTCTGGCTCTCTGTCCTGGTCCCACCGACACCGAATTCAGTGCGGTAGCCGGCGAGTCCCAGCGCCATTTCCGCTTCGCGGAGAAGGCGGACAAGGTGGCCCGCACCGGCCTCGAAGCCCTGAGCGCCGGCAAGACCTACGTCGTCTCCGGCTGGCTCAATTATCTCCAGGTCCACGCCGAGCGCCTTGCCCCGCGCCCTTTCATCGCCCGTTCCGCCGCCGCCGTCCTCTCCCCCTCCGACCACGACGACCAGTAGGCCTTGCCCAGTCCACGCGCGAACAGTGTCGAAGTTCGGCCAGCGCAATCCCTTCTTTTTTAGCCGTTTCAGTTTTTTCATCTTCAAGTGTCAGATTTTGCAGGTTTGCAGACGGGTGTCGAGGGCGTGCGGCGGGTGCTTGGCGGTTGACTTTTTGCGCGATTGGCCTTCGCGCCGCGCACTCGCCTGCCCGCGCCAGCATAGCAGTCCGCGCCGAGCGGCGCAGAACGCGCCTCACCGTGGACGGGATCGTCGGCGATGGCGCACTGGCCGTCGCAGATGGCGGGCGAGCGGATGCGGCGACCGCGCCACTACTGGCGACGTCGGGTCAGCGGCGATTGTGTTGGGGCCGGGTCGCCCGGCCAGGCTTTTGACAGTGTGCGCGTGCTCGCGGCGAGTGGTGGCGAGGGTGGAACCCGCCGCGGCGGGCCGGGGGCAGTTCCCGCGCGTGCACTGCCCGGCCCGGATTTCAGGCGACGAGTGGGGAGGGCCCGGGAAGATGTCGAGGGTATCGAATGAAGCCGGTGACGCTTTGCCCTTTGGCGTTCCCGGCAGTGGCAAAACCGGCGCCTTCGGCCCGCGATGGAAGCTTGGGGCCGTGAAAACCCGCCCGGCAGTTGTATTTGAGGGCGGTCGGGGGTATGTTGCCGGTGGGGCCTGGGTCCACAGTGGAAGCCTTCAGGGTAATCCTGCTTTAAGGAATGTTTCGGGTGCGGAAAAACTCAGGTTCGCTTGCGACTGTGCAATTCTGGATCGTGATTCTATGTCTCTTGGGCGGCGTGGGCCTGGGGCAGGGCAGTGCCTTGGCCGCGTCGCCGTCGCTGGACGGTTACAGGGTGCAGGCGGAAGCCGGAGGCACGATTCGGGGGAGGGTGTTGTATATCGGCAAGCCTGTCCGACCGGAAAAGATAATCTACACAGCGAATCTTTCCGTTTGCGGTAACACCCGCGAGGTGTACCCGATCCGGGTGAAGCATGGCGGCGTAGCCGATGCGGTCGTTTCGATCGCCAACATTACCCATGGGAAGGCTTTCGATTTTCCCAGGCCCGTGCTCGATCAGAAGAAGTGCATGTTCGTGCCCTCCGTCCTTCTCATGGGGCCGGGCCGGTTGGAGGTAGAGAACAGCGATCCTATAGCTCATGACGTGCAGCTCTTTGCGCGCTTCAATCCTGAATCGAATCATGAGATGCCTCCGGGCGGCCCTCCGATCGAATTGCCGCTGCCGCACCCCGAGACGGTGACCATCCGGTGCAACATTCATAAGGTGGAATGCTACGTTGTCATTGCCAGGAATCCCTACTACGCCCTCACCCGTTCGGGCGGCGCATTCACGCTGGCCGATGTTCCGCCAGGAACCTACCAGTTGAAAGTTTGGCAGCCGGAACTCGGCGCCAAGGTACTGTCGGTCACCGTGGAAGCGGGCAAAACCACGACGGCCAATTTCCGGCTTGGACGTTAGAAGCTTTGGTCCAATAACTTCAGCAGCCGCCGCGGTTACGCCGCGGGGTTGCCGTTGAAGACAAGTGTCATACATTCCTTCCTTTGCGTTGCCGGTGAATTACCTACAATAGGCCCCTGAGAAGCGCGGTGCACGGACTCGCTTCGGGGTATTTAGGATGTCGATTGCTCTTGGCCGTCTATGCGGCCGCGCCGGTTCAGCTGTTCTCCTCGGGGCGGACATGCCCTCTGGTTCTTCCCCTTCAGTGGTTACCGTGGAAGCTGGAAATTCCAAATGAAAATCAAATGGAAGGGTATTGCAGCAGCTTTGAGCGGCATCGCCGTCGCCGCGTTTGGTGTCGCGGTCCTGTTACGCGAGAGCCGCCCGCGCAAGGTCGCGGCGGCGGATGACTCTATGGCGACGACTGACTCCACGGCAACGGTTCCCGCATGGGCGCCTGCGACGGTGAATAAGGCCGCGTATAACGCCAAGATGCTGGAGCTAGCGAATTTGCCGCGTTGCGCGCCGCCCTCTGACACCCATTCCGGATTGCATGTGGCAGCGGGAATGCGGCTCATCAGCACAACCTCGCGCTCCGCGGCTATCGCCACCAGGAAACGGGCCCTGCCGGCGTGCGCGCCGCGACTTTGGCCTGTGCATACCGCGTATCCCGACGCCGGCGCGTTGCTGCCCTTCAAGCGGATTGTCGCCTATTACGGCAATTTCTTCGTGTCGCGGATGGGAGTGCTGGGGCAATATCCGCCGGACCAGGTGCTCGCCATGCTCAAAGCGCAAGCGGCGGCATGGGCAAAGGCCGATCCCTCAACGCCTGTGATCCCGGCATTGGATTACATCGTGGTCGCCGCTCAGGACGTGCCGGGCCGGTCCGGGAAGTACATGATGCGCATGCCGCCGGGCCAGATCGAAAAAGCCATCGACATGGCGGACCAGATCCATGGGTTGGTGTTTCTGGACGTGCAGCCGGGCTGGAGCACCGTGCAGGCCGAAGTGCCGCGCCTGGCGCCGTACCTCCGGAGGGCGAACGTGGAACTCGCCCTCGATCCGGAGTTTGCTTTGAAAGTCGGCAAGCGGCCCGGCAACTGGCGAGGCACGATGAGCGCCTCAGACATCAACTTCGCCGCCCGGTTCCTGGCGAAAATCGTACGGGAAAATCATCTGTCTCCCAAAATTCTCGTTGTCCACCGCTTCACCCAAGGTATGGTCACGGACTACCGCGCCATCAAGCCGCTGCCCGAAGTCGAAGTAGTGATGGATATGGACGGCTTCGGATCCCCGCCTCTGAAGGTCGCGACTTACAAGGACTTCATCGCCAGCCAGCCGGTGCAGTTTACCGGGTTCAAGCTTTTTTATAAAAATGACGTGAAATGGGGCGGCCGCCTGATGACGCCCCAGCAGGTCCTGCGCTTGTCTCCACAGCCGAGCTTTATTCTGTATCAGTAAGCGATTGAAAAGGCGCGAGCACCAGGGTCGAACTTCCCGTCTGTCCCGGCGCGAAACCGAAGCCTCCTATACATCCGCCCGGCAAGGTCGCAGTGGGACGCAAAAGTATCGCAGGCGGCCGGCGTGGAACGGCTTTCGCCGTGGACGTCGAGACCTGGCGCCCTGCCCGCCGGCGCTGAAAGCCGGCCCAGTCATTGCCCTCAAAGGCCGCCGGGGATATGCTGCCGGCAGAGCTGGAATCCAAAGCGGAAATTCCCGCTGGCTTCGGCACAGGGGATTCGGCGATGGGGTTCCCGGAGGGCCCAGAGAGGGCGTGTCGAAAGCATTCATCTACTCGCTATTCTTCCTGGTCGTTGCTGGCAGCTGTGCGGTTGAATATGTCGGCGCGCGAGCGCTGGGGAGGCTCCCGGCTTCGAAGCAAAACTGGATCTTTCTGGCGCTCGCGGTGGCATGCGTGCCGGCGGTGGTGCTCTTTCGGGGCAGCCTGTGGACGACCGATTGCCTGGTGCTGGCCGCGGCGCTGTGCGTGGGCGTGTTGCTCAGCAGGATGGTGCGATCGGCGGAAACGCTGGTGGCGTTCCTGGTGGCTGGGGCGGCGGCGGATATCGTGTCGGTGTACACGGGACCCACACACTGGCTCGTGGCTCAGATCGAGCGCGGCGGCACGGCTGCAATGCAATTGTGGGCGATTTGCATACGGGTGCGAGGCGTGCCTGTCCCGGTGATCGGCGTGGGCGACCTGCTGTTCTTTGCGTTTTCCGCGACGGTGATGCGGCGGCTGGACTGGCCGGAGGCACCGGTATTCCTGGTGCCGCTGGCGGCGTACCTGCTGGCGTTGGGGGTGGCCTTGGCAACTGGATTTATCCCGGTGCTCCCGTGGCTGGCTGCGGGAGTGATTCTGTACGCTTTCGCCACGCATCGGACGCAGCCGAAACCCGGGTGAGCAGTCCATTTCGAAAAGTCTCGCTCCAGCAGGCCGAGCGCAAGGTAGTCGTTCCTCAGCCGCGGAATCCCGCTGCGGGGCTTTCGAATTCTTATCCTGATTATCCCAGCGAAGCCCGCTCGAGGCCCTCTTCCGCTGATCTGCTTCTTGACGCTCGTCGGGGCTCAAGGTAGGATACTGCCTCGCCGGGGGACGGCGCATTTGATTGGCCAAACGGTTTCTCACTACCGCATTCTCGAAAAGCTCGGCGCGGGTGGCATGGGTGTGGTCTACAAGGCTGAAGATACCCGCCTGCACCGCCCTGTTGCCCTGAAATTCCTCCCCGAGGAGTTTGCCGGCAACCCGCAGTCCCTTGAGCGCCTGCGCCGCGAAGCCCAGGCCGCCGCTTCACTCAACCACCCCAACATCTGCACCATCCACGACGTCGGTGAATGGGAGGGGCGTCCGTTCCTCGTCATGGAGCTGCTCGAAGGGCAACCGCTCAATCGGATGATTGGCGCCGGCCCGCTTCGCGTCGACCGCCAACTCGAAATCGGAATCGAAATCGCCGACGCGCTCGACGCTGCCCATTCCCGCGGCATTATCCACAGGGACATTAAACCCGCGAATATCTTCATCACCGACCGCGGCCATGCCAAGTTGCTCGACTTCGGTTTGGCGAAAGTCGCCGCCGAGCGCCGCCACGCCACGGAAACCGTCAATGGCGCAACGCTGGCCACGGCCGGCGACGCGATGCTCACCAGCCCCGGCTCGACGGTCGGCACCATCGCCTACATGTCGCCCGAGCAGATCCGCGGTGAGACTGTCGACAATCGCTCCGACCTTTTCAGCTTCGGCGCGGTGCTCTACGAGATGGCCGCCGGCCAGCACGCCTTCTCGGCTTCCACCGTCGGCCTGACCTTCGACGCCATCCTCCACAGCGAACCTGCTCCGCCATCCACGCTGAATCCCAAGCTTCCCGCCGAGCTCGACCGCGTGATCGCTCGCGCTCTCGAAAAGGATTGCGCCCTTCGCTACCAGACGGCTGCCGACCTGCGCGCCGAACTCCAGCGGGTCAAGCGCGATTTGGATTCCGGGCGCACCGCCGCGCGCACGGCTGCCGTCTCTTCCGGTCCGGCCGCGCCGCCGCCCGAAACGGGGCTCTCCGACCCTTCCACTGCCACGCCCGCGCCAGCGGGCACCGCCCCCACACCCTCCGGCGCCGCGGCCCGCTCGGCGACGGGATCCGCAGCGGCGGTTCCCGCGGCCTCTTCGCGCCGAAGGCCCTGGCTCTGGCCCGCTGCCGCTGCCATCGTCATCGCTGCCGCTGCGTCTTCTTACTTTTTCTTCTTCCGGCGCCCGAAGCCGCTCCTCACCAGAAAAGACACCATCGTCATTGCCGATTTCTCCAACACCACCGGCCAATCGGTTTTCGACAATACGCTCAAGCAGGCCCTGGAGATTCAGCTTTCCCAATCTCCCTACCTCAACCTGCTGCCCGACGCCCAGGTGGAGGAAACGCTCAGGATGATGGGCCTCCAGCCGGGTGCGGCGCTCACCGGCGATGTGGCGCGGCAAATTTGCGTGCGCACTTCGAGTGCCGCCACGATCGACGGTGCGATTTCGATGCTTGGCAGCCAGTATGTCATCGGGCTGAAGGCCCTCGATTGCCAGAGCGGCAATTCCATCGCCCGGGAACAGGTCACCGCCAATCGCCCCGAAGACGTGCTCGCCGCTCTCGACACGGCGGTTACCATGCTGCGCGCCCGCCTCGGCGAATCGCTCGCCTCGATTCGAAAATTCAACACGCCGATCTTTGACGCAACCACCTCGTCGCTTCCCGCTCTCCAGGCCTTCAGTGCCGCGGAAGAGACCATGCTCGAGAGCGGTGATGCCGCCGCGATCCCTTACTTCCAAAAAGCCATTCAGCTCGACCCGAATTTCGCCATGGCCTATGGGGCGATGGGCATCGCCTATTCGAACGAGGGTGAGTACGCCCTGGCGATAAAGGACCTCACCAAGGCCTACGACCTGAGCAATCGCGTCTCCGAGCGCGAACGCTTCCACATCCTGAGCATGTACTACTTGACCGCTCTCGGTGACCTCGGCCGGGCCCGGCAAACCCTCCAGCAATGGCAGCAAACCTACCCTCGGGATTTCATCCCCTACGTGGATCTCGGTAGCGTGGAGGCCGACATGGGGCATTTGCAGCAGGTTGTCAACTGGAGCCTGCAGGCCATCCACGTCAATCCCGACGATGTGGTTGCGTTCGGCAATCTTGCCCAGACCTACATGGGGCTAGGGCGCTTCGATGAGGCGCTTTCTGCTCTCCGGCGGGCCCGTAGCCGTCACCTCGACGCTTCCTACATGCATGCCTACCGATATGAGCTTGCCTTCCTCCAGAGCGACGCGGCTGCAATGAAACAGCAGGCCGCTTGGGCCGTGGGCAAAGTCAGTGCCGAGGACACGTTCCTTTCGCTCGAATCGGATACCGCCGCTTATGGCGGTCATCTCGCCGAAGCTCGCGCACTTTCCCGGCAAGCGGTGGCCGCAGCCAAGCGCGACGGCATGGGAGAAGACGCTTGGGCCTGGAATCTCGATGCCGCCCTCCACGAGGCTGAGCTTGGCGATCCTGCCCGCGCGCGTAAGCTGGCCGGCAACCTCCTGAAGATTCCCAAACTCGATCGCTACACCACGGCCGTCGCGGCTCTTGCGCTCGCGCGGGCTGGCGACCCCGCCGGCGCCCAACCCGTCGCGGATCGTTTGGCAAAAGACTATCCGCGCGACACGATCCTCAATTCCTATTGGATTCCATCGATTCGGGCCGCCATTGCGCTCGACCATCACGGCGCCGCGCAGGCCCTTCAAGACCTCCAACCCGCGTCACACTTCGACTTCGCGCTAACAGCTCCGTTCAACTACTTTTGCCCCATGTATCCCACCTACCTCCGAGGCTTGGCCCTTCTCCAGCAGAAGCATGGCAAACAGGCCGCTGACGCTTTTCGGGAGATTCTCAACCATCGCGGCCTTGTCGGGAATTTCCCCCTCGGCGCCGTGGCCCAGCTCGACCTTGCCCGCGCCGAGGCCCTTGCCGGCAACAAAGCCGCTGCGCTTACGTCCTATCAAGATTTCCTCGCTCTCTGGAAAACTGCCGATCCCAATCTCCCGCTCTTCCAGCAAGCCAAATCCGAATACGCCAAATTGCAATAGGCGAGTCGTTCCCTGCAAACTCCGCCTCGCCATGGGCGAAGCTGCGGATGGCCTGAAGAGGACGCAAAGGAGTTAGAGCATTTCCATAAATAATGTAGCTTTACAAAGCGGGGGCCCGTGAGGCAAAGTATGCCTATGCGAGCCATACCGATTCCGATCCGCAAGCGCATTTTGGAACTCTACGACCGTGGCAAGAGCA